>NZ_JABXKJ010000155.1 GCF_017115085.1 Nostoc sp. NMS7
TAGTTCAATTGCTTGAATCACTTTTTGACGTAAATCATAACTATAGGATTTAGCCCACTAATGTAGAATCTTTTGATGTTTTAGAGTTTGAAAACTTTAGACAATTATTTGAAAAGCTTAATAATTTGCTTCAATCGGTACAAAATTCATATAAATAAAAGCTTAGTAGTATTGGTAATATTGGATTACAAATACTACTAAATAGAGGTAAAAGTTGTAAATACTTTCTTGCTTGCCTGCGTGGGATAAGTGACGCTAGTGTTAAAAGAAATCGTGCAAGGCAAAACCCTTATCCAAGAAGTCGAGTAGGAAGCTACAATGGCAATTCCAAATAAACAAGTAAAATCTAATACTGATATTTTAGATAGTAGACGCACCCAAACTCGTATCCAAGTTCGCATTCCTAAAGATTTGCGTGAGGAACCAGTCATTTCACGACTGGTTTCTCACTATGGGGTAACAGTCATTATTGCTGATGCTCAGATCAGCGCAAACGTGCCACAATATAGCTGCTTCGATCTGAAACTACGAGGAACTACTTCCCAGATTGAAAGCGCCTTAACTTACCTGGATGAACTGGATTTAGAAGTTTTGCACCAATCGGAACCTGAAGAAGATGGTTGGTAATCAATTTTCGATTTCGGATTTTGGATTTTAGATTACAATCCAAAATCCAAAATCTAAAATCTAAAATTCACTATGCCATTTGATTTTCAATCGCCCACCGCGCTAGTTCAGTGCGGTTATGGAGATTAGTTTTGCCCAACATATTGGACACATGGCTTTCAACCGTGCGCTGACTAACATTTAGTTCTTCAGCAATTTCCCGGTTAGCTAGACCCCTAGCGACAAACTGGACTACTTTCAGTTCGGTTGGGGTTAATTGCACATCGAAGGGAACCTGGATACGGGAACCGTTTTCGCCTCCTTTTGCTTGGTGTTCTTTCCAACGGATAGTTTGTTTCAGCGAGGATTCAACTTGCGCTACGAGTTCTTCTGGCTCAAAAGGCTTGACCATATAAACATCAGCACCTTTATTCAGACCTTTAACTCGGTCTGCACTTTGTCCCTTAGCTGAAAGGAAAAGAACCGGAATCCAGCTGGTGCGTTCGTTTTGCCGGACTTGTTCCACAAAAGTATATCCGTCCATTTCCGGCATCATCACGTCGCAGATGATCATGTCTGGAACATCTTGCTCTAAAATTTCCAGAGCTTCACGTCCATTTTCGGCGGTGATGACTTCATATCCCCGGAATTCTAAGTAATCCTTCACCAGCAAGATGAGGTTAGGGTCATCATCAATCAATAGAAGTCGTTTGTGATCTTTCATGCTGGGCTCTTTCATAGCAGTGGCACTTGTCGCGCTTCGGTCCATCAAAGTCTTGAATATTTATCCTCTATGGTGGGTTATTTCGAGATGTTGTCCTTTTTCCTACTTAACTTGCCTTTGCTGTCTCGAAGCCTCAAAAATGCCGAGCATTTTCAAGAGACTAGTAGCTCGTTAGCTAAAGTCCAGCAAGGATACGTATAGCAGTAGTATCTATAATGCGCTATTATATATCGCATTGAAAGGGGTGGGCGAAAAAACACTGATTAAATAATAATCTTTCTGACTCACAAGTAAGTATTGGCTTAAAGATGACCCTAGCTCAAAACCAACCCACACTTTCTTTAAGCTTACTGCTATACCATATCCTTCGATTGTTAAGCCTCTATGAGGTGTTCACAAGCAACTAGGGAAGTTTCTGGCAAAGGAGGGGTTAAAAATGCCTATTCTTCAACCGCCATTATGCCTATTAAGTGTTCTTGGATGATCCGCTTAATAACTCCCAGGTTTGCTTGGACATATCAGACCCCATCAGTGTAAACCACCATTATGGGTCTAGAACAACAAACGCGCAAGCAAGTTGGCTTTATTTCTATAGACGCAAATGGGATGACTCTATGGCGGCTCATCAAGTTTTAACTCTTTAAGTCGCTTTTTAAGTACTCCCAGGATTCCAGACTAGCTCCTTTTGAGCCGCAGTTAGCAATTGTCTGGTCAGCACCAATAAAAATGTGTCGCTGAATTTTTGCAAGTCCGAAAGTTTCTACACAATAACTCAGGGCTTTATGTTCTGGAGACTTAGTGGTTTTGGGGATTTGATGATTGGACTGGATCACTATATTTTACTCATCAAGCGGCTCCCTGATTACAGTTCTATAACACTTTCCAGTGAATGGGGGGTAGAGAAGAATTCTTATAACTCCTAAACTCCTAAACTCCTAACTCCTAACTCCCTACTCCCTACTCTCTTCGTAACTTACAGAACAAAACCTGAAAAGTAGAAATAATTAAGCATTTATACTTAAGTACACCGATGATCTTCTAGTTCGGGAACCCGTACTCAAGGGATTATTGCCATTGGATGCCACTTTTCGGTAGATTAGCACTCAGGGGTTGAGAGTGCTAAAACTCTGGAGAAAATAATTATGGCAGCTTTATCTTTAAGCGTTTCTACAGTTAAACCTTTGAGCGATCGCGTTTTCGTAAAAGTGAGCGCCTCAGAGGAAAAGACCGCAGGTGGTCTGTATTTGCCCGACACCGCCAAGGAAAAGCCCCAGGTAGGGGAAGTAGTCGCCCTTGGTGCTGGCAAGCGTAACGATGACGGTAGCCGTCAGGAATTGGAAATTAAGGTCGGTGATAAGGTGCTGTACTCTAAGTACGCTGGCACTGACATCAAACTCGGCACCGAAGAATATGTACTGCTTTCTGAAAAAGATATTTTAGCAGTCGTCATCTAGTGGGGAGTGGGGAATAGGGAATAGGAAATGTCAAAAACAATGCCCAATGCCCAATGCCCAATACTTCTCTACGAGAGGCTGCGCCAACGACTTCGCTCAGTACAAGTGCCCAATTCAAAAAAAATTGACTTACTCGCGGAATTTAGACACCTATGGCAAAGCGCATTATCTACAACGAAAACGCCCGTCGCGCCTTGGAACGAGGCATTGACATCCTGGCTGAGGCTGTAGCTGTTACCCTTGGCCCCAAAGGCCGTAATGTAGTCCTAGAAAAGAAATTTGGCGCACCGCAAATTGTTAATGACGGTGTAACGATCGCCAAAGAAATCGAATTAGAAGACCACATTGAAAACACTGGCGTAGCTTTGATTCGTCAAGCTGCTTCTAAGACCAACGATGCTGCGGGCGATGGCACCACAACTGCTACCGTTTTAGCTCATGCGATCGTCAAAGAAGGCTTGCGGAACGTTGCAGCTGGTGCTAATGCGATTTCGCTCAAGCGTGGTATAGACAAAGCTACTGCCTTCTTGGTAGAAAAAATCAAAGAACACGCCCGTCCAGTAGAAGACTCCAAAGCCATTGCCCAAGTTGGTGCGATCTCGGCTGGTAATGACGAAGAAGTTGGTCAGATGATTGCGCAAGCAATGGACAAGGTGGGCAAGGAAGGCGTAATTTCCCTAGAAGAAGGGAAATCTATGTTCACTGAGTTGGAAATTACTGAAGGGATGCGCTTTGACAAAGGCTACATCTCTCCCTATTTCGCCACCGACGCTGAACGGATGGAAGCGGTTTTTGATGAGCCTTTCCTACTGCTTACCGATAAAAAAATTGCTTTGGTACAAGACCTTGTACCAGTGTTGGAGCAAGTAGCTCGTGCTGGTCGTCCTTTGGTGATTATCGCTGAAGATATTGAAAAAGAAGCTTTAGCAACCTTAGTAGTAAACCGTTTACGCGGTGTACTCAACGTGGCTGCTGTTAAGGCTCCTGGCTTTGGCGATCGCCGCAAAGCACTACTAGAAGACATCGCTGTTTTAACTGGTGGTCAACTAATCACCGAAGATGCTGGTCTGAAGCTAGATAACACCAAGCTGGATAGCCTGGGTAAAGCTCGCCGCGTCACCATTACCAAGGACAGCACTACAATTGTTGCCGAAGGCAACGAAGCTGCTGTTAAGGCTCGTGTCGAACAGATTCGTCGTCAAATCGATGAAACCGAATCTTCATACGACAAAGAGAAACTGCAAGAGCGTCTTGCGAAACTCTCTGGTGGTGTCGCTGTGGTGAAAGTTGGTGCAGCGACCGAAACCGAAATGAAAGACAAGAAGTTGCGCCTAGAAGACGCTATCAACGCCACCAAAGCTGCTGTGGAAGAAGGTATCGTTCCTGGCGGTGGTACAACTCTGGCTCACCTTGCTCCTGAATTGGAAGTTTGGGCGAAGAGCAATCTTAAAGATGAAGAGTTGATTGGTGCTTTGATTGTCGTTCGCGCCTTACCTGCACCTCTGAAGCGGATTGCTGAAAACGCCGGTCAGAATGGTGCTGTGATCGCTGAACGTGTGAAAGAGAAAGAATTCAATGTTGGCTACAACGCTGCGACAAACGAATTCGTCGATTTGTTAGCTGCTGGTATTGTTGACCCTGCGAAAGTGACTCGTTCTGCTTTGCAAAACGCTGCTTCCATCGCTGGTATGGTGTTGACAACCGAATGTATTATAGTTGACAAGCCTGAGCCTAAGGATGGCGCTCCTGCTGGCGCTGGTGCTGGTGGCGGCGACTTCGATTACTAATACTTTGTAGTTAGATAATTTATGAAAACGGCTGCTTCCTTTATGGAGGCGGCTGTTTTTTTGTGTCAAGAGAAGAGGAAGACGGTGAGTTACGACAACGCTTGTAAATATTTAGCTGAACAGTACCCTGCTGATTTTGTGCGTTGGTTGCTTGGGGTAGAGGTGCAACAAATTGAAGTATTAAAAACGGAACTCACGCTTGAACCAATTCGTGCGGATTCTGTGACATTTTTGCAAGCAGCTAACCAAATTTTGCACATTGAATTTCAAACTTTGGCGAAATCTAATCCAGCGCTTAATTTCCAAATGTTGGATTATTCGGTGAGGTTGAAGCGTCAATACCGTTGTCCTGTAGTGCAAGTGCTAATTTTTTTGCAGGAAACTACTAACGAAATGGCTTTTACTGAAGAATATCGGGACAACACGACGATTCACCAATATCAGGTTGTTCGTCTTTGGGAGCAAGATTCAACACTATTTTTAGTTAATCCGGCGCTGTTACCTTTAGCAAGTTTGACGCGAACTGACTCGCCGCAAACTTTACTGGCACAAGTGGCTGAACAAGTCGCTACAATTCCAGATAGGGAGGAGCGACAAAATATCGCGGGTTGTGTAGAAATTCTGGCGGGTTTACGGTTTGACAAGGATTTAGTTCGTCAATTTTTGCGGGAGGATATTATGAAAGAGTCTGTAATTTATCAAGATATCGTTCAAAAGGAAGCGTTTAAATTGATAAGTCGTCAGCTTAAACGACGTTTTGGTGATATTGATGCATCATTAGTTGAGCAGGTTCGGAATTTATCTGCTGAACAGTTAGAAAATTTGGCAGAGGAACTGCTTGATTTTTCCGAAGTTGCTGATTTAGTAGCTTGGTTAGAGTAGCAGGAGAGGGACTAAAATTTTTGTTGGAGGATATTCTAAAAAAGTCTGTAATTTAACAAGATATTTTGCAGCAGATAACGCAATGGGACTACAGATTATACAGAAGATCAAAGAACTTGTAGAAACACTAGAAAATAAAATAAAGGAACATCCTTCTGTTTTGAAAAATACCTCCTTTAAATATTTCCAGTTAGGTGGAATAGAAGATATGAACATTCTTGTACAAAATAGTATGTGGCTAAACTGCCCTATCGCAATACTAGATCGAATTGAAGCAGTAAGAAATCTTCAAGATCGAGTGCAATGGTCGCCAAACCAATTAGAGCAAATCCAGGCATTAAAGAATAGCTTTCTAACAATAGCTGATAGAGTAATTAAGCACTGTATTTAAAAAAAAATTACATCTATATTTATTTGCAGGCTTTGTATCAGCGTTTTCATAAGAACTATGATTTGGTCTACATGGTTTATCGATTTGGCATAGACCTTGAGAGGCGATCGCGTTTTAACCACTTTAATTCTTATCGTATCGCTTTTCTAAACTAGAGCGATCGCACTTTTATTGTTACATAAAAACCTATGAGCCAAATTAATCCTGAAACAACTGCCTTACATACCTTAAACCCACTCAACCGATTTTCTGAAAGAGCAGAGGATTATGTAAAATATCGACCAAGCTACCCCGCAGATGCAATTGATATTATCTTGGAAGGATTAGGTGAAAATTCACAACTCGTAGCAACAGATATTGGTGCAGGTACAGGAATTGATTCAAGACTGTTAGCTGAACGGGGGGTTAATGTGATAGCCATAGAACCAAATGCGGCAATGCGAGAAGCTGCTAAACCACATCCTTTGATAGAGTTTCGTGGACTTCAGTTTTGGCGACGATATATAGAGTCGCGCCTAACCACAGTGAATGCTTACTTCCGCTTTGTTACTACTGATCTTTTTACTTGGAAAAGTGAATCGAATAATCTACCCAAAGACTTTTTCGACTTTATCGTAATTTCCCACTGCTTCTTTGCAGATCCAGCTAAAAGGGTTGAAGCTAATAATACTTACAAGCAAATATTTGCCATTAGCTTAAAGAATTCAGGTTATGTTTTGCTAATTGTACAAGATAAAAAATTATTCAAAGTTTACGATGTTCATCAAGTTGAAAACCAAGAGCAGGAAAAAAATGTAGTGCATAAATTCCTGGCAGAACTGGAATTAGAGTTAGTCTGGTATAAATATCTAACTTCAACAGGTTCAAGAACAGCTTTGTCCGGTGCTAAATTTGCTAAGTTTGCTCAAGATAATTTACCTAAAAAACTGTATATGACTCCAATGCTCCAACAGTATTTTGGTCAGAAGCATCAGTCCAACTATACATTAGATGATTATGTAATATTGGCGAAAAAATAATGATAATTTGCAGGTAAAGTAGCAGAGAATGTATTAAATAAATATATGGTATCTGAACTTTAATCTTGAATTTATAAATGACCTGCAACTCAGAAACAGCAGAAGGTTGGCATGGCAAACTTAATTTAGTCTATGCCGATCGCCAGGATAAAACCCAATTAATTTACAATCACCAACAAGCACCCCTGAAGGTACAACGCCCATTTTATCCAGAAGGGGAAAAAGTTTGTCATAGCGTCATTTTACACACAGCCGGGGGAATTGTGGGAGGCGATCGCTTATCCTCTAATATCCACCTCCAACCCCAAGCCCAAGCCTTAATCACTACAGCTGCTGCAAGCAAGATATACCGCAGCAATGGCTTACAAGCTAGACAAACTATCGAAATGCAAGTTGACGCTGGTGCTTGTTTAGAATGGCTACCGCAAGAGACAATTTTATTTAACGGCGCGATTTATCGGCAAGATTTACGGGTAGAATTAGCAATCGGGGGCAGTTGGTTAGGCTGGGAAATTACCCGATTTGGTCGCAGTGCTAGAGGAGAAAAATTTTACCTTGGAGAATGGCGATCGCACACTGAAATTTGGCAAAAAGATGTTCCCTTATGGATTGATCGGCAATACTTACCCGGTAGCGAAGACATTTTCCACAGTCCTCACGGCTTGGCTGGAAAACCAATAGTGGGTAGTCTAGTTTGGGTTGGTGGTGCAGTTTCAGCAGAAGTTGTCGAAAAAACCCGAAATTTATGGAATGGGGAAGGAGAAGCGGGTGTTAGCCGATTACAACATGGATTATTGTGTCGATATCGCGGTGCTTCTACATCTGAGGTGAGAAACTGGTTTATTGATGTTTGGCAATTGCTGCGAGTTTCTTTTTTGAATCGTGGTAATTGTATACCAAGAGTATGGCAGGTTTGAACGTAGACGCGTAGTGGTGAGGGGGTCGCAGTCTTGGCGGTTCCCGTCGATTGCGAACCCCCGAACCCGTTGGCGCAGCCTCTCGTAGAGAAGGGCTTGCCGCAGGCTACCGCAGAGGCGCGGAGAACTCAGAGGAGGAAGTACGAATGCAACTTACGCCGCAGGAAAAAGATAAGCTATTAATTTTTACTGCTGCTTTATTAGCAGAAAGACGTAAACAAAGGGGTTTGAAACTGAATTATCCCGAAGCGCTCGCTTATATTTCTGCTGCCATTTTAGAAGGGGCAAGAGATGGGCAAACTGTAGCTGAATTGATGAGTTATGGTACAACTCTATTAACGCGGAATGATGTGATGGAAGGGATATCAGAAATGGTGCATGAAGTGCAGGTAGAAGCAACTTTTCCTGATGGCACAAAGTTAGTGACAGTACATAATCCGATTCGTTAATGAAAAAGAACTTAATATCAGTAAATCGCAAAGTTTTTCAAAGGCGATCGCTAGCCTCAATCTAAGTACCCTTAAGTAACTTTGAAAGTATTTACATTCCATCGGATTAGGATAAAAAAACACTTAACTATCCGAAATTTCTGTATTCTCTCGTTTTTTATGAGTGGTGGTAATCGTACAGCCAGCAAATAAGTCTATAGTGGTTTTGGACGTGGGGAAGCAGGAAAAGGTTTAAAGATATTTTGTCTAGGTAAGGGAGCAGGTGTAACTAAGCTAGGTGCCGGAGTGGATTTCGATTTAACAGTGATAAAAAATGCTCTTTCTTCTTGTTTACCAGATGCATCAGTTACTTGAAGCGCGACTTTTTGTGGAAAGTTAGTGATATTAAGAAATGACTTTGTGTCAATAGGTTTCACATTTCCATAGGGGTCGAGTTTAACTTGAATATTTTCTCCCTCTACGTTCCAGCTTAAAGCAACGTTCTCCCCTTCATTCAAAACTATATTTGCCTGATCTGTGCTATCTTTACCATTTATTTTGAAAAAGGCAATCTTGAAAGGTTTTGCTACTATTTCAATTTTACTGTCAGCTTGTTTAGTACTATTTCTATCGAATACCTTAAAAGTCTTAACTATTATTTCGGGACTAAAAACTCCAATTTTATTGACTAAAATATCAATACTACATTTAAAAAATTGTGTGTCTGGAGGATTTTTGTGACAAATATTCTTGGTTTTCTGGTCGTTAATTTCATTACCTTCTTTATCTTGAAATTGTATGTTTACAGGTGGAATTGCTTCTAAACTATCAGCACTTTTGAGGTTAATTGTAACTTTAAAAACTAACTCTGGATGTGTAATTTTCCACCTAAAATTTACTTTCTCCCCTTTTTGATATTGTCGTTTATTTGCTTTTAATTCTACTACTTCTGCTATTTGCTTTTTTGTAACTTCCACTTCAGCAGTTTTGGGATCGGTTTCAATTATACTATTAAAAAAAGGTGGATTTTCTAGATAAGAAGCTTTGAGTTCAAAAACGTATTGGCCTGCTTTGTTAATTCCAGTGGAAACGCGATTACATATTAATTCTTCTTGGGTTACGTTGCAGGGAGGGTTAGGATTATTTTGATTTTTATTAATTAACTGATCAATACTATTTTTATCATAATTCAATACAGGCTCATTACTTGGTGGCTTCTTAGTTATCACTACTAAATTTTTCAGTCTCTTATAATTATCGATTTTCCAGTTTAAGTTAACTTGATTACCTTCAGTTATTGTTAGGTTATCAGTACTAAAACTTTCAATTGTTAACGGATCGGGGTGTAAAAGTTTCCAAACCATATATGCGATGCCTGCAAATAACCCCAACCTCAATAAAATTAACAGTAAAAATTGCCACCAAGGACGCGGTTTCCATGATAAAGTGGATTGAGGAGATGCGTTAGCTAAAGGATAGCTTTGCTTATCTGTAATATTAACTTCAAAATTTATCGGTAAAGGTTGACCGAAAAATGGTCGGCGCCACCAAGGCCCTGGTTTAACTAGAAGAATTGCTTTTTGGGTTATATTGGGTAATAATTTTAATTCAGTAGGGTTAAATTGGTAGGTGCAAATTTCTTCCTCATCCCTTGTTTTCGCATGAAAAGATAGTTCCCGTATTAAGTTACCTTGATTATTAACTACTAATTCATAGATGCCATTTTTATGGCTAACTTTTCCTAAAATAGTATGAAGTTCTATACCTAACTGATAGTTTGCCGGTAAATTAATGTATATCAAATCTAGCAATGTTAAGTCGGGATTATTTTCTGAAAGCAAGCGAATCGTTGGAGAATAGCTACCAGCGATAGTATCAATAGGAGGACGAAATTCTAAATATATTTCACCTTCAGAATTAGGGTTGAGTTCCAGTGCGCTAACATCAAATAAGCCTACTCCCTCGAACCCACTAGCAGGGTAAGATATTTTATACCAATTTTCATCTAAATCTGGACAGGTCAAGCGAAATCTGTCTACACGGTTCGAGCGATTTTCGACTTTTATCACCACTGGTAAAGGTTGGTCGAGTCTATAAGTTATAAGTTTATTTGGATTTGTAGCAGGTATAATCGAAAAAGTTGGATCAAAAGCACGGATAATAGTTTGTTCTTTGAGCAAAACTTTGAGTTGCCCAGGAAAGTTTATTGGAGTATCTTCAGGATAATGTTCTGGAGAATCTACTACAAAAGTATAATCATAAGTTCCCGCTAAAGCATCAACTGGGATTTCAAAATCAAATGTAACTTCGCTACTGCTTTCTTTCGGTGCCACCGCTAAACTAGCTTTTGGAGAAGCAGACCAACCACTGATTTTTTGAAATGTCTCATCAAAAGTAAAAAATAAGTTAATAACAGCGCTTTGGTCACCCTCATTTATCACGACAACATAAAGTGATACAATATCTCCTGGCATCCCATATTGAATTACAGGCGGATTAATAATAACGGATAGTGGATTAGACATATTATTAAAGTACTTGCCATAAAGTGCTAATTTGCCACCTAAAACTTTTCTAGAAACGCGATATATTGCGTGTTTTTTGGAGATATCTATTTAATCTGATGTAGTCTGACTTGGAAATCTTCACTGCCACTAATCACAATTCCTTGACTGCTTTTGACGTCAATGCTTCTAATTTTTTTAGAACCTCGGAAAATAGTTATGCCTTTTGGTGATTTTGTTTTGTCGAGTTGATGACTGGAAGTTAAATACCATACAACTACTCGTCCGTCATCTCCGCCACTAACTAGAAATTTACCATCTTCACTAAATGCTAAAGTTCGTATAGGCTTTTTTGACTCATCTTGCCAATGGTCTAAGAGTTTACAATTAGAGTCATTGATTTGCTGTTGATTATTGTTGCTTGTAGGTTTGCATTGTGCTAAATCCCAAATTGCAATTAATCCAGCCGAGTCAGATGTTGCCAGAATTTTTTCTGGTGAGTCAGGAATAAAAGCTAAAGAGAGAACAGAGTCATCTTGTCCACCTCTTCCGTTTCCATCTATTTTTTCGAGTCTTTCGACTGATATGTTTTTAAATGGGCTGTTAGGTTGATTTTGATTTCGAGATAAGATTAAAAAACGGTTAAATTCGCCCGAAACAATAAGCATTTTATCGTCGGGACTCAAAGCTAATGCCCAAATTGGAAAACGTGTTAGTTTTTGCTGTTCTTCTAGGTCGATGACTACCGGTTTTTCCGGAAATTTTTTAGTAATCAATCCTCTAGACCATACTCTTACTTTGCCTTTGCCCGAACCACTGAATAAATTAAGCGAGTCTTTGCTAAATCCCAAATCAAATACTTTATCACCTTGTTCTTGAGAGTCTTCGAGTGTACTAACTATTTCACCAGTGGATATTTGTCTTAACTCAATTTTTCCATTTTCTAGACCAATTGCAACACTGTTATTTTCCACTGGTACGAACCTTACAGCTAGAATTGGATTGTTAGCAAATGCTAATACTCCTTTAGGTTGTCGAGGTTGAACACATTTGGATTTTTGCTCATTGGGTTTTGATTTTAGTGTTACATTTTCATCTGCTTCTAAAGAATCTGTTCTGATTCTCCAAAACCTCAATGTACAATCATTAGAAGCACTAACAACAGATGAGCCAGTACCGCTACCGATAATGCGAACTGAATTGACAGAAGCTGTATGTGCAATTGCTTCTTGTCTAAATAGTAAAGCTAGTAATGCTGCTAGTAATGCCAGAATAGCTAACTGCAACCACAGAGGTATAATTGGTAAAACTTCTAATTCTAAACTTTGAGTGGCAGGCTCTGTACTGCCTAACCTTTGGTCAGATAGTTCTGGTTTTGCTTCTAGAAAGATAGTTTTTCCGATTCCAACCCAATGGCGTTTTGTTTTAACATCTAAAATAACTTTTGCCGTCTCTCCTAAATTCACATTTGCGATTTCAGGAAACTTCTTAAATGTACATTTTCGCCAATCTCTCCCCTGAATTTGCAAATTAATTTCTTGACGTAAATTGCTGACATTTTTAAATAGCAATTCATACGAAGCACTATTCGACTTCCAGTCCGGCAACCACGGGCGCCGAGAAGGAGTTTTTTGGTTGTTTTGTGGCGTGCTAAAATTAATATAACCAATAGGCAATACTTCCAAGTTCCCTTCTGCATTAACTGGGTAACTATTATTGCTCGTAGCTTCAACAGTAAAAAGATAATTTAAACTAGGTGCTTGAACTACAGAAGGTAGTTCACATCTAAAACTCACTTCCGTTTGACTACCAGTATTTAAGGTGAACCGACGTTCAACACTGTTAGTCACCCAAGAAGCATCGATACCTATAAAACGCAACAAGACATTACTCGCTACTTGTCCCTGAGTTCTAACTCGTACAGGTATATCTATAGCGTTGCCAGGATATACTTGAAACATGCGTATTGGTAATTCGACGCTAATCAGGTTTGGTTTATTGTCTCCCTCAATTTCCAAACGGAGTAAGACTCTACGCTCTCGTGCTAGCTGAGGAGAAAATATTTTTACAGACAGGTTAACTGTACCAACAAATCCGGGAATTGGTGTATTAAAAATAAATACTTGGAATTTAGTGCTGCTACCATGAGGTTGAGCCGCAGAAACTTCTGGTTCGAGACGATACCAGCTATAATTAGGATTGCTGATTTCTCCGGCAGCAATAATTTCTAATTGAAAATTGGCAAAGCGATCGCTATCATTATTAACAGTGACTTCAAAAGAAATCTCCGGTTTATCTGGTCGATAAGTTAAGCTTTGCGTTGAAAGACTAGCACTTATAAGATTGTCACTATTATTATTCATTTTTATTACAATTTTATAAATGTTCGATATTTAGATTCCCGACTTATTAAAAGTTGCCGGGAATCTTTGCTACACTAATCTTTCAAATTTTTAAGATAATAAAGAATCGCTTTTGCAGTTGGTAAATTCGTTGCAAGTAAAACATTGTTGATATTACATATCCTCAATAGTGCTTCTTCACTTGCTTGACCAGGTTGAGGTGCCATCATTAAGTCTCTGAGAAAAATCACTGCTATAATTTCTCCAGAGTTAACTAATGAGTTAATTGCTTGATACCCTCCCGAATTGGCTGGAGGAATTTCTTGGGTAACGCTTAAACCTGTTTGTTTGTACAAATCATCGCTGAAAGTTTGCCATGTTCTCGTTAGGCAGTACGATAAAAATTCTTCGTATTCAGAGACTAATTCTATAAGTTCCCATTTTTTGCTATCGTGACCGACAATCACTATCTGCTTTTCTTCTAGAATTTTAGCAACCTGTATTGATGGTTGTTCTAATTCTTCTAGTTCTACGTCGATTTCGGGACTTGTAGCTATTAGCTCTTCGCTGTGTAGTTCAGGGACTAAAATAGAAGCTTCAGACAATAATTCTTCGTTTACTTGTTGAGATGGTGTATCTAAATCCCCATTTTCACTGTCGCTGTTTATTGCTTCTATAATTTCGCTTTCTTCCTGATGTTCTGCACTATCTGTAATGTCATGATCTTCGCTGATATCGCTGACTTGAACTACAGTAGAATCGGCATTATCAGCTACCTGATTATCTTCTACCGCAGCAACATTCTCGGTTTCATGAAGAACATTACTTGTAATATCATCGTCAACATCGCTGACTTGAACTACAGTAGGTTCGGCATTATCAGGTGCTTGATTATCTTCTGCGTCAGCAACATTCTCAGTTTCATGAAGAACATTACTTACAATATCATCGTCAACATCGCTGACTTGAACTACAGTATATTCGGCATTATCAGTTACCTGATTATCTTCTGATTCAGCAACATTCTCGGTTTCATGAAGAATATTACTTGCAATATCATTATCATCCGCCCCATTATGTTCTGAGTCAACAACATTCTCGGTTTCATGAAGAATATTATTTGCAATATTATCGTCAACATCCCTGAGTTGAACTACAGTATATTCGGCATTATCAGATGGCTCATTATGTTCTGAGTCAGCAACATTTTCCGTTTCATGAAGAATATTACTTGCAATATCGTTTTCTTCTGCTTCGTTTGTTTCTGTGGTTTCAGGTGTTTCGGGTGTAGACTCGGTAGCGTAAGCAGGTGTAGCAATATCATTTGACTGAATAAGCGTTGGTTCAAAATGTTGTTCTACTTCTTCAAACCTATTGACAATCTCTTGCTTTTCTAAACTTTCCTGATGAGGACTAATTTCCTTGGCAATAGGAATAGGTTCAACTGATTCATTATTAGTAAGTTGTGCTTCCTGGGGTGTAGCACTGGCATTTGGTTGACGCCAGTTAGAAAATACCGAAGGATTAATGATTCTAACAACTGTTTCGGCTTGCTGGGAGTCGGGAATTTCATCTTCCAACATCAGCACAAAATCACCGATGCGAATAATATCGCCATCTTTGAGTATGTATGAGTGGTCTTTCTCAGCCAATTTGCCATTGACTGTTGAGCCATTCCGACTACCAATGTCGGAGAAATAATAATTTCCTCCTTGAGCAAAAAATTTACCATGCAACCTACTAACATCATTGCTATCGAGAACTAAATCAGAATCTGGGGAACGACCAATTAAACATTCGGCTCCTCGTCTAGTTGCGAGAGTTAGGTCAACTTCCTCGAATTCGCTTTGTGTTGGAGATGTGGAAACTTTTACTTTCATATTGATGTTTTAGTTAATTTTCTGGTTAATCTTATTTATTTCCATTACCCATCGCTGACGAGTAATATGTTCTAGGTTTAAAATATCATCTTGCGACCAGTGAAAATGGTAAGCAATAAAAGCTACCTCCTCATATAAAATATCAGAGGGGTAGCTCATGACTCCCCCGCTAACTCTAACCTCACGTTAAATTGTGTATCACAGTGGGGGCAATGCGCTGGGATATCTGTATTAGATTGCTGATTGATTCGATTGTAAAATTCTCTCAGGTAATAAATATCACGCAATACTAACTCTTCGAGTTGTTCGGGAGTCACAGAGTTTAAACTACCTAAGCGCGAGATAACGCGCGAAAACATAATTAAAGCGCCGTAAGCTGGATTATCCTGAACTTTACGTTCTTGCTGCACCCAAAGTTCATCTTTGGCAGTAGCTAAACGCATTACACCATGACGATGTACCCGTTTTTGAGAGTCAATTAATCCTCTAGGAAGCGTAAAATTGAATTCAGTACAAAGTTCCTTACGACGCATAAATAATAATGTAGAGACGCGATATATCACGTCTTAAATTCTTAATTTTGTGGAGTTTTTACATTCCCGACTTCTTCAAGAAATCGGGAATCTGAAACCGGGGGTTGGGAATCTAAAACTGGGGGAGTTACAGGTTCCAAGCCATTGATTTGACGGTAAAAATCTTGGAGGTAATTTAAATCCTCGCTAAAGAAGTTCTCTACGATCGCAGGAGTAACTTCAGATAAGGCACCTAAACAAGTAATTACACGCGCCAAAATAATAATCGTGGCATAAGCTGGATTAGCTTTAACACGCGGGTCACGTAAAGGAGAAATTTCGTCTATTGCTGTTGATAGGCGCATCGTACCTTTACGATGGAGGTTGCCATCGGAGTCTATGTACCCTTTTGGCAATGTAATCTCAAACTCTGTAGCAAACATAGTCTGTATTCAACCTCCAATTATTTCACCCGTTTAAATTCCTCAAAAGCGACTTCGACTTCCTCAATTTCTATTTCTGTGCTGCGGGCGTTAACATCGGCAATTTTGTAACGAGTGGGCCAAGCACCTGCTAATTCAAATCTGGCAACTTCAACACTTGCTTGATTGTAAATCGACAAAGCAACTAGTTTTCGTTGCTTTGCCCACCCACCTGTTTGCACTTTGTCAAACCAGTTCCAAAAATCTACTGAGTTGGTCATACCTCTTCGTAGAGTAATATTGCCACTCTTGACATTGCCTGGAATCTTGGTTCTGACTGCTAAACCTTTAGATTGTCCGGTTCCCCAACTTTGGGAAGTAACTTCACAAATTTCAATTACATCCTGTGTTCTTGTAAAACCTTGACAGTCTAAAAAGTAAGCATCAGAATCTTTTTGCCCGTCTAGCGCTAGCCCTAAATAGAAACGATGTGCCGTCAGAATCTCAGGATTTTGTCCACCCCCTTGTACCACTGTTTTCTCCTCTTTTCCCCTTCTTACTTAGTACGTTTAATTCCTTCGTGAACTAGTTCAATAGTTTCATTTGCCATATCGCCACCAGATGCTGTTAAGGTTGGTCCAGTGTATTTACATGGATAACAACGAAGAATTTCCCAACGTGCTTTTTCGTCACCTTTTTGGTCGTAAGCAGTTATCATACCTTCCTTACGATTTTCCTTCCATTTCCGAGGGTCTCCCATGTCTTCGTTACACTCTTGATACCACTTATATAGGTCGATATCATCAGTCGCGATAACTTTTATTGTGACGTTGGTAAACTTTACTACAGTTGGTGTTGCTTGGCGCATGATTACTCCTTTTTTGGATGAGCCATGAACATCCTGTGCAGGGGTATTTTCTATACCCAAGCCACTGATCTCTTTGATAAATTTATCTGTTATGTTGCCTGCTGAAAAGTAAAATTTACAAGCTGTAAGAAATTCTCCTGGCATGATGTTTTTAACTCCTGTTTAATTGATGAAAATGTCGGTTAGAAAACGAACGATATAACCTAGTGTTGAAACACTAGGAAAGCAAAGGAAGAGAAGAAGGATTTTGTTACCCTTCGTCGTCTTCAATTCCGTTCCACTGGCTGATACGGAGGATGACGAATTCTGCTGGTCTAACGGGACATACACCGACTTCGATATACAAACGACCTAAAATCATAGTGTCTGGTGTATTTATTTCTGCGTCGCATTTGACATAGAAAGCCTGTTCGGGTGAAGCGCCAAATAATGCTCCTTCACGCCAGATTCTTTCTAGGAAATTACTGACAGTTCGTCGCACGCGTGCCCATAAATCTTCGTCGTTTGGCTCGAATACTACCCATTGAGTACCTAGTT
This sequence comes from Nostoc sp. NMS7, assembly GCF_017115085.1. Lineage (GTDB taxonomy): Bacteria > Cyanobacteriota > Cyanobacteriia > Cyanobacteriales > Nostocaceae > Nostoc. Next base: position 17,274 of record NZ_JABXKJ010000155.1, read on the forward strand.
CTAAAGATTTCTCAATGTAGCTGATTAATCTGCGAACGCTGATATACCTCCATTCGGTTTTATCTGGTTCTACGAGAGTACGCGCGCCCCAAATCCGAATGCCTCGATTGGGAAATCTGCGGATGCAATTTATACCGATGGGGTTTAAAAGTTCTTGCTCGCGAAAATTGGTGTCGTAGTCTAAACCAATTACACCTCTAGGTACTTCGTTAGCAGGCGCCTTGTAAACTCCGCGAGTTTCATCGGTACGACCCCAAACACCCATAACATGACCACAAGGAGGAACGCTGATCGGGTTGCCGCGATCGCGTGGGTTAGCGACTTTAATCCAAGGATAATAAAGTGCGCCGAACATTGAACGGCGATTAAATCGGTTCAACCATTCTACAACCTGCTGCGGTTTGGGACAGTCAGGAGGAGAATCAAGAACTACCATGCGGTTGGGTGGGTTGGGAATATCCCCAGTGTTGGCACCTTCGCACATGCTAATCATCAATTCCATGATGCCATGAACTTGGTCTAAGTTCATCAATCCTGATTGATACGCACGCATCAAGTCAGGACAAGCAACCATTGTGATTTCATCGATTTCAAATAGTCCGCGTACCCCTGTACGGTCGTCGCGTACACCCTCGATATCGCTGGAAAAACTATCGGGCGTAGTGGCAACTATTGGTGCTGCAAGTTCGTATTGACCATTCCCAGGACGACGCGCTAAAGGTTGTCCTGTTTGAGAAATGTCTTCAATAGTTATAAACATTGAATTTCGCAATGCCGCAACCGCATAAGTTGCAAATTGAGCATTGCCTTCGCGGTTCATTGTCAAGTTGTCGTATTCTTCGAGAACTTCATCTCCTCGACGAATTTCCACCTTAAAGTATTCGCCTGTATTTGGTGGGACAGACCCTTCTGTTCCTTCTGGTAACGCACGAGGCCCACTATCGCTAACCAAGATTACAATCGTGCCTGCTGCAAGTTGTTCTGGACGCATACTAAACCGTAGCGAAGGACGATTACCTCGACCAGTAATCCGAAGTGAAGTTGGTTGCGGGTCTGGTGGTTTGGGGGCGCCGGGTAAGGAAGTACCAATACTAGTAATCCAGCAGCGACCACCACCATTCATAAAGTAGCCATAAACTGCAAAAGGCAAATAAGCATTGAAATCAGTAAAACCATCCGAATTGGGACGGGAAAAATAGTTTAAAAACTGTGTCCAGTTAGTAACAAGCATCGGCTTGAACAATTCAGCCCCACCGCGCACATCTTCGGTAAAGCCCACAAATCCGGCAATTGCCGTACTAACACCTTCGATTGGACGACTACCTCGGTCTATTTCTTCGATATAGACACCCGGAGCAAAATAATCAAGTCTTGCCATGAAAATACCTCCAATATAAAAATTTAATCAACCATTCGTAAAGACGCGATATATCGCGTCTATATGCAGAATTCCGCGTCTCTACGCGGGATCTAACGAGATTTCTTTGAAGGTACAGCTTAAACCATCTACCAATGCATTGATCTGACGAGGCAAATATCCCGGACTTTTGATTTGTAATAGGTAGTTACCATTACGAAGGTCTTCAAAGTAGAACAACCCCTCCTTATTGGTAGTAGTTGATTTTTCCGTTCCGATCACTTGAACTTTTGCTTCCTTCATCGGTAAATTAGTAACAGCATTTTTGACTATTCCTGCGACTATTACCCGCTTGGTAAAACTTTCAATACTTCCATTTGTATGAACACTTGCATTTTCAAGTTCAAGTTCAGGTTGAAAATTATTTTGCAGTGCGATCGTTCGTTGCCAAACTAAAGACACTAAAGATACTTGCGGTTCCACAGGAACTGTCACCATCAGATACAAAGCTGGACGTAAAGCGATAGTTAGCGCACTCCACAAAGACCCAGCTTCGATTTGCGGTTCTACAGCAACCGTCATATTCAAATTTCCATAACCCCGCAATTCGGGAACCAGAAACTCTTCCTTGAGGGCACGGTGGCGCAGTAGTAGACTTAAAGCTTGCGAAAGCAGATAGTGTTCACCTAAAGCCGTTCGATCCCAAGCCGTTAGTAGCATAGAAACATCAAACCAGGTCGGAGACCAATTCACAGAAGCAGGTTGCAAAGCCTGTGTCAGCTTGCGCTCAACTTGCCTTCCCGAATGTTGGATTTGCTTACTCTCACGAATATCATAAACATACAAATTGAGAATCGGCCCTCCACCTTCTTCTTTACGATTACTGGGATGACTAAACTCAATTTGCTCCGTACTAGAAAGCGATGTTCCTCCAGCGAGAATTCCTGCTAGGGTTTGAATAATAAAAATAATCATGTAAGCATGATGTCCATACTTGCTACTAACGTTTCTCAGATATATCTAGGTTATATGAATGCAAACTCTTGTAGTAATTAGACTTTTGTCGAGATTTCATCCAGACTCTAAAATCCTTACGGAATATTAAAAAATATGAAGAGATGTCAATAATACTGCTATTTGCTGCGTAACCTGACGTAATGATCTTGTAATTAAAAGTAAAGGGAAACGAATATCTAATGTAAAAGTGAGTAAAGCAATGACCGTCAGCTTCTCTCTTGAAAAAGAAAAAAGTAACTGCGATGATTCACACGCACTTGTTACAGAAACTTTTATTGCGCTACAAGCAGAACAACTTACCTTTCATTCCCCGATTTATTTTGTACGTATAGTTTACTACGATCAGTTACTAAAAAAACTTCAAGAAACAATTGGATACGCAGATGAGCAACCTCGCTTTTCTCAGCAAGAGATAGCATATTTACGGTCGGAAGCTTGGTTAACTGATTTTCCCCATGTTTGGAATGTACATGAATTTAAACTTAGCCAGTTTCCAGAATCTTTTTCTTACATCTGTCCTATCGGCTATAGAAATCAAAAGCCAGAATATCTTCAAGTAATCACTCACGCACCTCTTTCAGCAAAATCGCGGGATTATGTCAAAAATGCATCCCAAATGCTCAGTAAATATATAGATATATGCTCAGATAATTTGCAACAAAAGTCTAAGGCTGAGATATTAGAACATCTACTTCACAAAGTCGGTCATCAATTGCGGAATAATATCGCTTTAGTAAAACTTTACGCACACAATTTATTTTTGGGCTTACAAGATAATTCTTGGCAAGAGCAAGCAGCAGTCATTTGGGAGAGCGTGAATGATTTAGATACCAATCTAACCGATATAATTTCCTGTGGTCAAGAGTCAAATTTAAAAATAATTCCTCAAGACCTTAGAAGTGTAGTAGACGAAAGTATAAAATATTTTCAGCCGTTAATTGAGCAAAAACAATTAAAAGTTAGCCTTCCTGAGACATCTGCTACATTACCTTTAGATAAGTTACAGATGAAGCAAGTTTTTGATAATTTACTTAGTAATGCAATTCACTTTAGCCCGAATGGCGGCGTGATCACCTTTAGCTGGCAGGCTTTTCACCAAGAAATATTAATTAAAATTTCAGACCAAGGGCAAGGAATTTCACCCTTAGATATGCAAAAAATTTTCAATCCCTTTTATTCGCTGCGCCCTGGTGGTACAGGATTGGGTCTAACTATAGCCAAAAAAATCGTATTAGACCATTGTGGAAATCTTTGGGCAGATAATTTACCAAAAAAAGGGGCACAGTTTTGTTTGATTTTACCTACTAAAAAGAAATATTAATAGGACGGGCGCGATCGCCCATCCACAAGATCACCCACAAGATTACTGATTCTCTTAAATTCTTATGGAGTGGGCATCCTTGCCGATGCCACCACTAAATGAAAAGATTATGAACAATAAAGAAATTTCTATTTTACTTGTAGATGATGAAGAACGTTTTCGTCAAGGGTTACGAACTCTCTTGAATTTTTATAGTACTAGTGCTTCATTACCTTTAAATGTTATAGGTGAAGCAGATTGTGTTGAGCAAGTTGTGAAATTAGCGGTTCAAAAGAATCCCGATCTAATTTTGCTCGATTTGGAATTGGTTAATAGTGATGGAATGACAGCTATGAAACGTTTGAAAGATATTTCTTACTCTGGTCAGGTTTTAGTTTTGTCTGCCCACCAAGAAGATAAGTGGATTTTTGAAGCTATGCAGAAAGGCGCGGCTGGCTATGTTTTTAAAAGTCGTGTGGCAAATCAGCTTTGTGATGCAATTAATACGGTACTTAAGTCAGAGATTTATTTGCCACCAGAAGCGGCAAGTGGTTTTTTCCGATGTTTTCAAGAAAATGCTAGTTCCGTCTATAAAGCATCTTCCCAGTTACATCTAACCGAAAGAGAACAAGAAGTTTTACAATTATTGACTCAAGGTATCTCAAACGAAGAAATCGCAAAAAATTTGTATGTGACTGTTGCCACAGTCAAAGCTCATCTGACGAATATTTTCGAGAAATTGGAAGTTAGTAGTAGGACTCAGGCAATTGTCGCTGCTATCAAGTTAGGACTGGTTAAAACTTAGTATTAATTAACTGACTTTATTTATATTATGTCTTCTTCTGAATTATTTTACAAAGAGTACCCCTGTTCTTATAATGCTCCCTTGGATTGCGAGAACATAATAGAAACTTTGCAGGAAATTAAAGATGCCAAGTTTTGTTTTGAGTGTGGTTTTCCGGCCCTTTTACCAGAGGGAACTGAAATTAAAGGGTATAGAGGCAGCTATCAGATGGCAAAATTTCTCGGAGTACGAGGGTTTGGACGTTTATATTCGGGTATACAGCTAAAAGATAAACAGCCAGTAATTATTAAAGAGTATTTATTACCTAGTCGGACTTTTAACGAAAATGAGATATTTCAACGTAAAGAAACCTTTAAAGGTATAGGGGGGATAGATTTAGCAGATGGTCGAGTTCAAAACTTTCGCTTAATTCAAACCTGGGAAGCTATTAGCCCCGAAAAAGGAGAACGCTGTTATTTAATTACTAAAGATGTACAACCATCTCAAACTCTAAGACAGTACTTGAAGCAAAATGGTGCAATGACGCCGAGTCAAGTCCGTGAGTTTTTGAGTGAGGTGCTACAAACTTTAGAATTTATGCACACTCAAAAGCTGCGTTTCCCCTCGAATCATGTACAGCGAGGTTTAGAGCATGGCAATATTAATTTAGATAGCGTATTAATTAAAGTTGAAAATAAAGAAAGATTTGTAGCATATCTATGTGATGTCGCTATCTGGGAAAATCTGTTTATTCCCCCTAGCATTCCTCAACCCGTAGCTAAAACCCATATGCAAGATTTAGAATCTTTAGGGTTAGTCGCGTTTCAGTTGTGGGTTGGGCAAACGCAGCTTGACCCTAAAGACCATCAAGCATGGCCTGATAATGATAATTATTTAAAAGAGTTTCTCTATCGTCTGCTTTCTCTGAATACTCCTTACGGAAGTACAGAAATTGCGCGTCAAGAACTGCTAAGACTTCCTAAACCCGGTGAAAGCAATAATTTTCAAGCATCTTCTGACTCTCAAGAACAGAAAAAGCGCTTTCCTAAAAAATATTGGTTATGGCTGGGAGTGCTGGCTTTTCTATTGCTGGGAGGCATCATATGGTATTACTTTTGGCAGCGTTCTCAACTAGATGAAAACCAATACTTAGAATGGCGAGGACTGGTACAAAATTTCTCTAAAGTAGATAACATATCTTCAGGTAAATATATTTATACGGGAGAACAAAATGGAACCTGGAGTTATATTTTGGGACAGACGCCTGATAACACAATGAAATTAAATGAAATATTAACCAATCCAAACCCAGATGCAAAAGCAACATTTATCTATAAACCAATTCAGTCTAGCGATATAGCAAAAGTTAGTCAACCGATAAAAGAAGTGCAAGAAGTGCAAGAAGTGCAAAAAATCCCAAAAGACTTTGCAATGACGACTTTATTCGAGAACATCACAGTTGATATGAATCCAAAGCAAGTTGCTTATGATGGTTTACTAGTGTTTGTCGCATTTAGTCGCAACGGCTTTAGTCTCCATAAAGCATTGGATGGAGAAATCTCTCTTGAACAACTGCGTGACATATATACAGGCAGAATTAATGACTGGAGCCAAATTAACAAAAATGTTCAGAGCCTTAAAATTGAACCTTATGTCCCGACTGAACTAGAAGCGATACAGCAATTCAAAAAGCTAGTTCTTAAAAACAATCTACAGGATATAGCTTTATTTGAGGAAATTGCCAAAACTCGAACCCAAAACACAGGTACTACCCAAACACAGATTAGTAGTGCAAACAATAACGGGCAGACTACTGGTATTATAAGTTTTGGTATTTTTAGTAAAACTTGGAACCAGTGTTCGGCTTATCCCTTAGCAATAGTCAATAATAACCAAAAGATTCAACCACTCTTAGATCGCACTACAAAACAACCACTTGAACCTTCAGATGACTTCTGCGATAGACCAGATTTTGATATCAAAAGATTTCAGGCAAATGGAACAGCAAATTATCCTTTGGGTTATCCACTCTATGTAGTGTATCCTAAAGACAATACTCGTCAGTCAGGAGGTTCTACTTTTGCTAATATGCTAATAACCCGTCAAGGTCAGTGTTTACTTACTAAGTCAGGTCTTGTCCCTTTACAACCTGTGCCTAATGATATAAGGAATTATGCCTGCAAATCGGTGCCCTAACCCTAGCTGCGAATATTTTAATCGTGCTTTGCCAAACAATGCCAAGGTGTGTCCTTGGTGTTCGACTCCTTTAGGTAATGTAATTCCCGCTACACCAAGTAACCCAACCAACCCACAACCAGTTCAACCACAAGCAATACCAGAACAACCAAATTATCAACCTCCTTCTTACGTAAGACAAAATCAGGAGCGCGGATACTCACCTCCAACATATCCTGTCCCCTCTGTACCTCCCCCAAGATTGCCAGTTTTCAAACTTGTCCACTATACTGGCAAAGAGTTTCAGTTGCCCGGAGAAGCTGGTTCAATCGGGCGTAGAAGTCAAAGTATGCCAACTCCATCAGAAATTGACCTCACTGGCATTCCCCAAGAAGGAGTTGTTTCTCGCCGCCATGCTCGTATATTTTGGGACTGGTCACAAAATGCTTATATGATTATTGATACCAGTACAAATGGTATTTATTTAAACGGTAATCTTCTTAATCCCGGAGTATCTTACCGCATAGTCAACGGTGATTCTTTACAGCTGGGTCAAGATGGTCTAGTTACTTTTACGGTAATAGTGATGTAATTAATAGCTATAACTACGACAAATAGTGGTGCAAAATTAAATATACAATGTTCGCAGAGGAGTGAAGCATACGCCAATGGCGAGGCTCTGCGATCGCAATTATATATTTGTGCATACCTCCTACTTATAATATTTTTTGGTAGCGAATATCACTTTTAGGTGGATTGCGATCGTAAATTTTTGATTTGGTATAAGTTCGACCTTTGGCTAGTTTAGATTTTGAAGCTCTCCCTTTAGCCTAGATTTAATAGCACTTGAACTATAAATATTAGTGCTTCCATGTGAAGAGCAAAAATTATGGACTTAGAGAAAAGAGAAGTCTTTTATACACCCCTTGGAGACGTTGGTGGTACAGCGGGATATGTTGGTATTTCAGCAATATCTAATCCTAGCAGAGTATCTAGAGATGCCGAAAGGTGTCTAAAAGATTCACTATTATTAGCGACACTCACTCAGCGAGTGTACCAACTTTTACTTGAAGATATTCGTAATCAGCGAGAGAGAGTAAGTAACTACGGTCAGAGAAGGTGGTTTTGATGCCAGGTAGTAATAATAGCAACGTTACTCACGAACTAAATTATGTTACAACTAATCGGTTTTATATCGAGATCGAAAGCTCCATCGCTGCGTCTTTCACTGAATGTTCAGGGCTAGGCGCCCAAATTCAAAAAAAGGTCATCCCAGAAGGAGGTGTTAACGACCAACAAAGGGTGTATTTAGGACATGTTGAGTTTAATGACGTGACATTGAAGCGGGGTGTTACTGACCATCCAGGTTTTTGGAATTGGATAAGTGAAGTTTTTAATGAACAGGGAAAAACATCTCGACGCAATGTAAATATTTTGGTTTTTAATCAAGCTGGTGAAACGATGATGAGTTGGACACTGATTGGTGCTGTTCCTATTGGATGGAAGGCACCTGCATTGCAAGCAGACGGAAATGCAGCAGCAATTGAGGAATTAACTTTAGCTTATGAAGGTTTACAATTCGGCAAAGAAAAAGGTGGGGGTAACAAGTCAACACGGATGAAATCAGGATTCTTTGAGTCTAAGTAATACCAAAATAAAACTATATGGATATTCAACCATTGGTAAGTAAAGTTAATAGACTCGGCTTAAGTAAATCTTTATCCCAACCTAATAGATTAACTTTGAGGCAAGAATCTAATCATAATCTCAGTAATTCCACCTCTCCCATTGTTAATCACACACCGCTAACTACATCAAAATTTTTATTGCCCCGTCATCAAAACAATAAATTTTTAAACACCGATTCTTTAGCAGATTTGAATTACTCGAATGATAGTGATGGAAATATTGATTTCTTTCCCGAACTAGAAAGCTTTTATCAAAATGAGGACATCAGTGTTAATAGTACTGATCCATTGTCAGTTCCCAATCAAAGCAGTATTAATAACAATGAACTAGCAGAGACATTAAATTTAAATAATTTAGGTGATTTAGATACACCTCTGGGTAAAAAAGTAAACAATAAGCCGAAATCTCAGAGAAAAACAAAATCCAAACCAACATCAGATTCTAAACATCAACCTAAAAAAACAACCAAATCTTCCAAGGCAAATAAAAAGGGTAAACATCAAGTTGAACCATTACAGCAAGCTTCAAACCAGACAATACCAAATATCGAAACAACAACACCTGTTTCTGAGCAAATAACACCACCTCCAACTTCGGAAGTTGAACCATTACAGGAAGCTGCAAACCAGACAATACCAAATATCGAAACAACAACACCTGTTTCTGAGCAAACAGCGTTAACTCCAACTTCAGAAGTTGAACCATTACAGCAAGCTGCAAACCAGACAATACCAAATATCGAAACAACGGCAAATGTTTCTGAGCAAACAGCGTTAACTCCAACTTC
>NZ_JABXKJ010000088.1 GCF_017115085.1 Nostoc sp. NMS7
AATTGCGTCAAGAGATTGCTTCAGTTCAAGAATGGATGTCTGCTGATACTGGTGACTGGGTTTGTCCGATTGATTTGGCTCCACTCGTTTGGAGTCAGTTAATCAACATTAGAGACAACATTGCCCCTGGTTTACGGAATCAATTAAAAGTTGATTACGAAGCAGGACTCGAAGATTATCAAGAGCGAATTGACCAGTTTCTCTCACTTAATACTTGGGAATTATCGCAGGATAAGCAAGAATCAGTCAAAGCTAACTTGCTAAGAGCATTTCCGACTCTGACCGACCTTGAAGACTATTTGCAAGTCGTTATTGGTCGTCCGGTGATCATACCCGCTTTGTCCGAACAACTCAATCAACAACAAGCCGAGTGTCTAGACCAGATTACCAAGTTCATTCAACAGTATGACCAAAATCTAGAGCAAAGGCTACGGGAATCTGCTCAAGCTGGCGGTGAACAACTGGCGGCGCAACTCCTTGAAGAATTGAGCGACTGGGAGCCAGGACGTAAGCCAGTCCAGTTCAAAAAGAAGATGGAGAAACATCTGATGAAAGTGCGGGTGTTACTGGCAAATGCCTCACCGGAAGCTGGCAGTAGTTTACAGCAGATGATGGAGCAAATGTATTCGATTGTCACCGACCCAGCGATTGAGTCGAAGAATCTTGGTAGTGATGGGCGTAGTCATTTGCAGCAAAAGATGGATGATATTCGCGCCAAACTGCTTGATGAACAACGCAATCTCCAACAGCTAGCGACTGGTGACGTGGGACTGTCAAAGGCTACCGTGATGTCGTTTAAGTTCCGGTAAAAAATAGACTTGAGTGATTCAATATCGCTCAAGTCTTTAAAATCACCAATACTTTTGATTAAAAGTGCGTTGTCATCATCTCAGTATTCACAGCGCACAATACTATTTCTTAAGGATAAACTATGTCACACTTTTCTCAAATTGCAGTCAAGTTTAAAGACCAATCATGTTTAATTGAAGCTCTCCAAAGACTGGGCTTTTATCCCCAAATTCATGATAAAGCAGTGAATTTGTACGGATATGAAGGGGACAAGCGAGAGCAAGTAGCTCATACCAATTCGCAATTCGCAATTCGCAATTCGCAATTATTAACCCATAACTAAAGTTAGGGGCTTGGATACTGGTACTACGTGTTTTGATTTTTACATAATTAAAATTAAGTGCCATGACCTTGAAGGATGAAGCAATTATTCAATTACGTCCGCAATTGCGAACTGCGAATTGCGAATTGCGAATTGTTCGGTCACAGTTCGTACCAAAATTGCAAGAGCAGTACATCAATTTATACATTCCAAAACTTGCTACGCAACTCGGAGGTGAAGTAGTTGCAACCGGGAGCAACGGCTCTGTCACTACTGTTCGGGTATTATTGCCGACTCAAACTATTAGGAGATAAGATGTCGCATTTTTCAACAGTCAAAACTAAACTTGCCAACCGTGATTGTTTGGTGCAAGCGTTACAAGATTTACAGCTATCACCGCAAGTCCACGAAACTCCACAGCCATTAAAAGGTTACTACGGCGATTCTCAAGGACAGAGTGCTGAAATTATCGTCAAGGGTCGCATTATACAAGCTCGTGCAGACATTGGATTTCGGTGGAATCAAGATAATGGGGTATACGAGATGATCCAAGACGATTACGAGGTCATCAAGCGACTGGGAGGAAAATTCTATTCCAATCAGCTAATGCCAGCTTATGGACGAAGAATGGTTTTAGCCAAGGCTGAAGAGTTACGAGAAAAATTTGGCTCTTGTTCCATAACCGAAACAAGTGTTGGTCAGGTGCAAACCCTAAGACTGACTTTCGCCGGACATCAAGAAGTTAAACAATTTGCACGGAGATAAATTAATGGAACGCTCAATACTTATACATTTTGACAAAGTTACGGGTGAAGTGAAGGTAGAAGCTTCGGGTTTTGAAGGGCTGTCTTGCCTGGAAGCGACTCAACCATTTGAAGAGGCGTTGGGGGTTGTAGAGGGCGAACGTGAATTTAAGCCCGAAGCCCAAACGCAACGCATGACCTCAACTCATCAAACACGACTACGACAGTAAGAAAAAGTTGGGGAATCAGTAAAGTTCCCCCAAAAAAATATCATGAACGAATTACCAAAAGAATACGCGATGGTTCATATTTATGCTGCGACGAAAACAAGAGAAGCAATCGTCATCAAAGGCAATACATCTATGCTTGTGTGTGCTTGTTAATGCTTTGATTTCGGCGATCGCGTTCAGTGATGGAACTGCGGAGATTTTTAACGGCGATGCCGAACTTCATGAGGTAGTCGTGAGACTTGTTAATACGCACGAAGAACTAGCGCCATTACCATATCAAAATTTACAACTATGAAATTATCAAACCTAATCAGCACACTCGACTCACAAATCCCAATCGCCGCAGTTGATGTTCTGTCACCTGATGAGGCAACTATCATTCAGTGGCTCACTGTTGAAGTTAAAGACCAACTCAACAGTCCGGTATTCTTCTGGAATTTAGGAGTATCCAGCCTGGAGCAATGTTTGATTGCTGAAGATGGTGGGCTGGTGTTCAAGCCAGTGCCAGAGTACAAGAAACCACCACACGCTGACCCACTGCTGTATGTATTCGACTACATCAATAACTTTGATGGTGCTGGGGTGTTTATTCTGGGAGACATACACCCATTTGTTGGCAAGAATTCACCGCAGTTATCCTGGGAAATCTTGACCAGAGTGAAAAACCTTTACCACCGGCTCAAACCCACAGAAAAACGGATCGTGCTGCTGGGTCAAAACATTGAACTACACGATTCTTTGGTAAGGCTCATCCCCTGGTGTGAAGTACCACTACCCACCGTAAATCAAATTCAAGACCACTTCGAGTCATATTTAGTTTTTCTTGAGGAATCAGCTAGTGAACAAGATGTTACATTTCGGGTGTCCCTGAATTACGAAGACAAAGAAACCTTTGCACGGGCAGCGCTGGGATTGACACTAGAAGAAGTCAGCGATTTTCTGAGGCTAACAGTCAAAGAGCGCTTGAGCCGAAATGGTATTTTGATTGATGCCACAATCACGCCTCTGATAGTCGAGTACAAAACCCGACTTCTGGCTCAAATGGGTATCGAATTGGGTAAACCAGCGACTATCCCATTTGGCGGATTAGATTTACTGCGCGAGTGGTTAACTCGGCGGCGGCGACTGTTCACCCAAGAAGCGCGATCGCTTCATCTGCCACAGCCCAAAGGTGTGCTGCTAGCTGGACCGCCCGGAGTTGGTAAAAGTTTACTTGCTAAAAACATTGCTACTATTCTCAACCTACCACTACTGCAACTAGATATTGCGTCTCTCCTTGGTTCTTTGGTTGGTGAATCTGAAGGAAATGTTAGACGTGCTTTGAAAACAGCCGAAGCGATCGCACCCTGCGTTTTATGGGTTGATGAAATAGAGAAAGCCTTGTCCGGTAGTGGCGATAGTTCAGGAGTTTCCCAGCGTATTCTGGGAAATCTGCTCACATTTATGAGTGAGTGTACGGCTGGCGTGTTTGTTGTAGCAACGTGTAACGACCCATCTGCACTGCCCAGTGAGTTGAAACGGAAGGGAAGATTTGATGAAAATTTCTTCGTTGATTTGCCCAGTGAACCAGAACGCTGCCAAATCCTGAAAATTCACCTGGAGCGTTTTGGTATTGCGGTCGAAGACGAATATCTGGAAGCGATCGCTGCAAACACCGTGAAGTTTTCAGGAGCGGAACTGGAAACTCTAGCAGCAGAAGCGGCACTACTGGCTTTTGACGAAGGACGACCGCAGCAGGTAACGCTTGCTGACCTCGAAACCTGTCGTCAAACCATTACCCCGCTTGCAATTCAGGATGCGGCGGCAGTCGAGCGTATGCAGGCTTGGGCATCGACCGCACGAGGGGCTAGTAGTCCTGTGGTTGCAGCGAAAACTCAATCCTTGCGTGCTGCTAAGTTTCGGAATATGAATTGATGGAAAGCGATTGTCCCCTGATTTATGGGGGCGATCGCCTGCTGCATAGAATTCAAGTGAGGTCAAAATGTTTGAAAATAGTCTGCATTGTGAGTTGTTTATTGTAGTTCAAAGTACTGAAGAGGAAGGTTACTACTTTCTTAACGATAATTTATTTTTACCTGATTTGGATGATGCCCAGCAATTTACAAAAGAAGAGGCAGACAGGCAAGCAGAGTACTGGAATTTATATTGGCAGCATTCGGGACACCCTGCTGAATTAACAATAGTCGATGTTTTTGTCGCTACTCCTGAACAGATAGAGCAGATATATCGAGAGAGGGAAAAACGCTGGCAATTAACAGTGGAAGAGTATAACAGCCAAAGCGACAATATTGATTAACATTCCTTCTCTATAGTCCCCCCTAGTTACCAGTTTGGCTTTGTTCCAGCCATTAAGAGAACACTACACCTTGCTTTGATGGGGCAATGCCCAGAAGTTAGTGAATTGACAGGGTAAGAAACATGGAAATCTATTTAGTTTTTGTTGACGCAATTCAGAACAGCAATAAATTCTGGGCGGCCATTGTCGAAGATGGTAATTTAACAGTGCAGTGGGGCAGAGTCGGTTATCAAGCGCAAACGAAAGTCCACACATTAGCCAATCATCAAAGAGCCGTCGCTAAATTTCATAATCTGGTAGCAGAAAAGAAAGGCAAAGGCTACAGCGAAAGTCAGCCACAGATGGATGGTGAGCGTAGTATTCCAGATATTAGACGAGCGATACAACTGCTGAATACTATACGTCCGGCTGTTGCTCTCCAGAATTTTGGTGATAGCTACATATCTGCTCTTAATGAATATCTGAAAATTGTTCCAACACCTTTAGGGATGCAAATTGACTACCACAGAGTTTACCGCACAGTAGCAGATATCGACTATCAGCGAGAGTTACTCAACTCACTGTTAACTACCTCTGCGCCACAAGTTGCTGCGGTGGCTGTTGCTACTCCACAAAGTACTGTAGAACCCAAGGTAGTCAGTCTCAAGACTATTAGTAAGAATTTCTGGCGACATTTGTAATTTTAAAGGCCCGGATGTAAGCTTTTGATAAAAATAGGAGCAAAAAGAATGTCTAATACAGTAATACTACATTACGATTATTCATGTGAAGAGGACGAAGAATTAAGTTGGTTGTGGATAGCAGAAATGAAAGAGCCAGGACTACCTGAACCTTATTGCTATTCCCTGCTTTTTAGCGCCGAAGGAACTCATGCAGCAGCGCTAATTAGAAATTTTCAGCCTTTATCTGGAGATGAAGCACAAGAGTATGCCAAGCAATTAGCTTTTGGCTAAATAAAAAATAGAAATTTAAAATCAAAAAAACGGTAGATTTTTAATTAACCTACCGTTTTTTATGTATGTTGAATGATCTACTTAAAAGTCAAGTGAGATTTTTCATTGCTTTCTTGTCTTGGTGAATTTGAATATTTATTTTTCCACAGGTGTTAATTTTAAAGGATACAATGGCTCCAAGCCATTTAATTGCCAAATTCTAAATACCAATACAGCAGCCACAGTTAACCATACACAAGAAAATGATAAAGTCATTCCTGCTAGAGGATTAGTTTGCCAATAAATTGCCGTCACCACTACAGCAGATAACCAAGGACCTAAAATAACTACAGGGACAGCAGCACCTAATCTCCGTTCTACAGTAAAAATCGTATTCCAAGTATCCCCTAAAGCCAGATGTACCACAAATAAAATTAAAGGTAGCACTAAAAATTGATGATTCATCTGCTGCCAAACTAATACAGAAGAAATTACCCGCAAAACGGCGATTATCATCCAAACTATGGGAAATACTAAAGGTGGAGGAGACCATCTTGGTCTGATTACCTGATCATAAGTCTGACGAGAACGAGTATTATCTAAAAGAGAAAAAATTCGGGAACGGATACTTAATATAGCAAAAAATAATCCAGTAAATAAAGTGCTAAACCAAGTGGGAAAAGAATAATTATTATCAATCATAATTACTAATTTTCCCATGACCAGCAACACAAGAATCATGACTACGATTTGTAGAATAGTCCCTAGTGTATAAACTAAAACTGCTCTGATATCTAGTTCTTGTCTCGTAGCTATTGATGTATTTGGATACCGTTGTTGATTACCAGTTTTTACTCCCATGACTGTATTGACAAACTTTTCAAGTATTCCTGGATTATTGGATTCATTCATAATTAAGAGATTGTGCGTAGTTTGTAATTATTAGTAATCAGTTATTATCTGATAGTCTAACACTTACAAATAATGTTTTTTCAAAGCGTAAATAAAAATAAATGGCGGCGAAAAAGGTGAATTCACGAGAGACTGTTAGGCTTACCAAGTGGCTGCTTTCCCTGAAAGGGTTGTCGTAGGCGATCGCTACTCATTCCACTTCAGCAACGCCCCATCCACACAAGCAATACCCCACTGTGGAAACTTCGCCAGCAGTTTCTTGATCGCGATCACCACCGCCGGATCATCATTCCAGCACGAGAGCAAAAAGTCAAAGCCCGGATTCTGAAGAGAATTCGCCGCAACGCGTGAGTTTCTGCATACGCTCCGGTCGCATATTTGACAAAAGCTACAATCGCCTCATGCGATCATTTATCAGCATTTGACACGGGCGCGGCGGAATTTTCACCC
Source organism: Nostoc sp. NMS7 (assembly GCF_017115085.1). GTDB lineage: Bacteria > Cyanobacteriota > Cyanobacteriia > Cyanobacteriales > Nostocaceae > Nostoc. The sequence continues at coordinate 6,675 of NZ_JABXKJ010000088.1, forward strand.
TCATCAACTGCTTTGATTTCTACACTCGAAACCGAATTTTCAGTCATCAACTCAGCAGACGGGCGACTCGATTCTATTTTCTGATCTGCAATCGCTGAAGTTGAAGATTTTTCAATTTGGGCAGGCGACGCGGCGGAACAAGTGCCTTCAAAACAGTCTCTCGCTTCCTCACGGTTGCTCCCTAATCCTATGGGGGCAATAATCACTCTTTTTTTTAGTAATTGACAGCAACCAATTAACATAGTTAATAAGGCGAAGAAAATGACAACAGACTTAGTTACTTATTACGGACAAACAGACTTAATTAACCAACTGGTTGATAACTACGGCGCACATTTAGAGAAGTTAGACAGAGAAACAAAACTGTTATTACGGGTAACTTTCTTAATTTACGTCTCGTTACTTGACAGGTTAGCTAGGTTTTGGCGTAAAATTGCAAGTGATTGCTCAAAGAATTGACCATCTGGCAAAGCTGCACAATTAATTAGAGTGACAGCAAGTGTCATACTGTCTAATTTTTCTGGTGCTTCGGTTTCTAGATAGCGCTGCAAGATAGTTAACTCATCAGCGACAAAACCAGGGTCAAGGCGCTCATCACTGTTAGACTCATATACAAGGTGCGATCGCATCAATGCACCTTGATCATTATCTGGACTTACCAAGCGTAATGCAACAATAATCTCCTCACCTGTTTTCACAGACGGAATCAGCAATACCCTGGTTGAGGCATCGAACAAATCTCCTGATTGTACTAGAGAGCCATTCACAAAAATTTTGACATCTTTTGCCCACCAAGTTAACCCCAGGCGTAATGCTAAATCAGTCAAAGGATAGCCATGCAAATCTTCAGGGATAATAAATTGTTGAGCAAGCCATAACACTTGACCACCAGCAGGTATGGTAATGTGTCCTTTGACATTGAGTTGAGCGATCGGCCAGTTCAAAATTTGTGTAGAGATGCTGATATTGGCATCGGGAGTATCTGAGGAGCAATACCGCCAACTGATTTGAACATTGAGCCGAGCCATTTGGTTCAATCTTTCAATAGCTTCAGAAATTAGGCTACTATCCATTTGGAAAATAAATAATTTTTATTGAGCGATGAGTTCTTTTAAAGCTAACTCTACACCTTTTTGAAATGCTACATGCAAGCGACGTGTTTTTGAATCCATCTGGCATTTTTGGTAGTACTGCAACAACTTTTCTGCCCAAGATTTTTTCTCAGGAACTTTACCTTGTTGAAAAAAATTTAGGATTGTGGGAGAATAACCCATTCCTTGAGATAATTTTAATAAATGATTTTCTTGAAGACGATAAGCCGAAATTAAGTGAGTCAATTTCAGAGATGTAAACAGACCTATACCCAAACCAATGTCACAGGAAGTCAGCGCCAAGCCGTTATCTCAGATTTAACCTGTGCTGCCTCTGGCTTTTTCCCTCCTTACAAGCAGCGACAAATACAGCCTCTGGTGACTTGACCCCAATCCTTGCTCGGAGTGGTTCTTTGAGATATGTGATGGAAAGCGACAAGCCGAAGCAGAGCGCACCCCATCTACGCAAACGATATTCCACTGCGGAAACTTCGCCTGCAACTTCTTAATTGCGATCACCAGCGCCGGATCATCATTCCAACATTCCAGTAAGAAGTCAAACCCCGGATTCTGCCCCGAATTCCCTGCAACGCGTGAGTTTCTGCATCCGCTCCGGTCGCATATTTGACAAAAGCAACAATCGCCTCACTCGACCATTTTTCAGCACTGGGGACAGGCGCGGCTCAGAAATTATACTTTCATAATGGCACTGAGTCCAAACGAATCAATTGCATTATCGATTTAAGTAGCGATGCCTTTAAAATATAAAATGACAGTGATGGAAATCTAATAATCGCTCTATGAATCAGGAATCGCCTCAATTGATCAACCATATTGTTTCAAATTTGCGGTCAATTGAGGGAATTACAGCCATCTCATTGGGCGGTTCACGGGCACGGGGCAACCACACCAACTTCTCAGATGTGGATTTGGGAATTTATTATAATTCAGAAAAACCGCCCGATTTAATTGCTCTAAATCGCCTCGCCTCTGAGCTTGATGATAAAGGTCGTGTCAATTTGATTACTGCGATTGGTGGATGGGGGAAGTGGATTAACGGCGGCGGTTGGCTACAAGTTCAAGGTATAGGTGTAGATTTTCTCTATCGTGATTTGGCGAAGGTCAATCGTGTGATTAATGATTGTCATGCTGGACAAATTACTATTGATTATCAACCAGGGCATCCTCATGGTTTTGTATCCTCGATTTATATGGGCGAAATTGCTATTTGTCAGGTGCTTTACGACCCTAATGGTGTTTTAGAAGCTTTGAAGCTCAAAACAAAGCCTTATCCAGTTAGGCTCAAACACGCAACTATTGACACTTTCGCCTGGGAAATCAGTTTCTCGCTGGTGGTTGCAAAAAAAGCGATTGCGCGCGATGATGTTGTTTACGCAGCAGGTTGTTGTTTCCGCAGTGTGGCGTGTATGAATCAGGTTTTATTCGCCCTCAATGAAGATTACCTGTTGAATGAAAAGGGAGCGGTGGCAATCGCAAGTACATTTGCTATTTGCCCTACTGACTATCAACAACGGGTTGAGCAAGCGTTTGCACTTTTAGTTGCTTCTTCAAAATCGATAACTCAAGCGATCACTATTCTTGAGGCGATTGAGGATGACTTGAGTCAATGGTATGGAAATCGGCGATTATCAATGTAATTTTATGGCGATTGAGTTATTCAAATTCAGTTGACCGAAGTTTTGCATAGGCGTGCCCGTCGTAGACATCGCTACTTGTCCCCACATCAACACGAAGCACGCTAAATGCTAAATTTTATTGGGAGCATCCAGTTTTGGAAGATTTATCATTTATGGGAAAATGTAAAGGGAAATAACCCTGTGCGATCGCTGACAATGAACCAAGAGAAACAAGAACGGATCAAAGCCTGCTTACAAGAATTGTCAAAACTGCTGTATGAAGAAGCAGACAAAAGTAAGCTGACAGACCTCAAAGGCATAGAAAAAACAGTTCGCAGTCAAGTAAGCTGTTCCACATTTAACTTGCTATAACAGCATTACCTTTGTTTTTGACTTTGCGATGCCATTTAATAATTAATTCGCCTTGATTTAGCAAGCGGTCTAATAAATTTTTTAATTGCTCAACTGACTGGAACAATCTATGAGCAATATATTCCTTAGCTGAGTGCCACACTAACTCGATTAGATTATAATCAGGACTATAGGGAGGTAGAAAATACAGTTGAATATTTGGTAAGTTTTTTTCAATCTCAACTAAGATTATTTTCTTTTTATGATAGCTAGCATTATCTAAAATAATCATGATTTTTGGCCCTTTTTTAGTAAAATCTTCCGAGGCGTTACCCTGCTCTACCCATTCTTGTTTTATCTGTTCATATAATTGTTGTAATTGCTGATAAAAAATATCACCGTTTCCTTTCTCTACAAAAAAACACATTCTTTTGTGGTCATGAAATCTTACTGCTCCCATTATATTTACTTTGCCACTGCTACGTTGTCCTGTAACTTTTTTCCTTTGACCTTTTTGGCTCCAATTTTTTCGTCGAATTACTCTTAAGCTGAAACCTGACTCATCCCAAAACCAGACCTGAAGCTTTGCTGGTTCTGACTTTGAAACTTCTAGATATCCTTCTAATTTTTGCTTAAATGCTGCTCTTTTAGATAGATCCTGCTTATCTTCTAAGCTATACTTAGCCCAGAGGTAAACGTACTTTTTTTTAAGTAATATCCTCCTGATTTGTTCTCCACTTAACTTAATTCCTGTTTTTTCTCCCAAGTAAGTCGCTAATCTTGCTGCTGTCCATCTCCCAAATTCATATCCTAACTCTGTTGGTAGTTTTTCAATTGTTTCCATTAACAATTGAACGTACTCATCCGTAGTTTTCAAGTTGTTTCCATTAGCACGTTTATCTTTGAGACTTTCTATATTATCTGGGTCTCCATGCACACACCAATATACTACTGTCCTCAGTCCGCATCCGAGAAACTCACTAATTTCTATGTAAGTCTTTCCATCGTTCATCAGCAGCAACATTAATGCTCTTTCTCTGACCAACGCACAATCACTTTCTCTCACTGCTTTTTGTAAGTTTTCTCTCTGTTCCGCTTTCAGGAATCTTTTTACTGGCATGATGCACACACGCTTGGTTTATCTTGTTGCTATTTTATGCGACTTAAATGTGGAACAGCTTATTAGAACTAGTCAGCCCAGAAATAGCCCTTTTTTTATCGAACAAAAAACTGGAACAAAAGTAGGTAAAACCAGGAAAATTAAAAGCATAGTAGGGGAATTGACTCTTAAAGCCAAACAGCTACAAAGACTAGGTTTAAAAGCAAGAAGTAGGTTAAGTCCATTACTTCAAAAGTGTTGTTTGAGGCTATCAGCCAATGAATCATATCAAAAAGCAGAAATCGAGATTGAGGCATTAACAGGAGTGAAAGTTGGTCACTCAACGCAACAAAAACTAGTGCTGTCACAAGATTTTCAACTACCCGTAGCATTACAATCAGTTTCAGAAGTAAGCGTAGATGGAGGAAAAGTTCGACTTAGAGGTAAGCCGAAAGCAGGCTGTCATTGGCGAGACTATAAAACGGTTCGTCTGCAAGGGATTTACTATGGTGCGTTTTTTGATGACAACCAATCATTAATTGATTATGTCAATAGCCAGCGTCTAGTTAACCCGTTAGTCTGCTTAGGAGATGGTCATGATGGTGTATGGAATCTCGTCAAAGAGTTTGGTAAAAGTGAGAATTTTGAGTGTTGGGAAATTTTAGATTGGTATCATCTCAAGGAAAATCAATACATCGGTGGGTGGTTCTTTAAAGCGACTCAAAACAGCTGAAACTCTTTTATGGCAGGGTCAAATTCAAGAAGCTAAAGCTTTATTTCATAATTGTCGAGGCAAACAAGCTAAGTTTACTTGCTATTTGAGTGTTTCTGCCAAAAGTGGATGCTCCCATTTTATTTAGCCACCCAGCAGGAGTTTTCTTTTTCTTATGTGGTTCTGGTCTGCCGATTCAGTAGAACAAGAATTATTTGATTTGTACGCTCCAGCCCTGCGATCGCTCGGTGTAAATTTCAGTGACGAGCAACTCCAAGACACTCTAGAAGCATCCAACTATGGTTTAGAAGATGCTTTCAGGAGCGCAATTGTTTATATGCTTTGGCTCGAAGAAAACCTGAAGCCGATCTACCCGACTGCGATAGTAATCGCTGAAAAAGCGGGAGTCTCCCACACATCGGATACCGTCGCATCATCTCTTGTAATTCCACTGCCTCACCTTGGGGCGTGTACACAGTTTCGCCAGACAGCGCAATCACAATCACAATCCTTTGCCGCCTTGCCCATTCAAAGTGAGCGAACACCTACGGTGGACGCTTGCGCCATCACAGTAGACTTGGCCTGTTGTGCCTCCGGTTTCCTCCCTTCCTTGCAAGCTGCCACAAACACGGCTTCCGTTGACTTGATTCCCTTCCAAGTGCGTAACGCTTCTTTGAGATAGGCGATCGCACAGTTTTAGGATGAGCCAGTGGCAAAAATAACCTTATTTCTTTAGTTCGGTTCCACTCTCAAATAAAATTGTGTAGCCACAAACTTAGTATCTCTCTTGGTTGGATTTACGTTTTCTACTACCTCAGTTTTACCTACAGCAATCAAACCTTTACCAAAAATTTCGTTTGTTGCTGCGTCAAGTTGCTTTTGTGTTGCACCCGTTTGACTCAAATCGATTGACGAGACTTGAGAAATCTTCGGCTTATTTAGAACCAGATTATCTGTGGAGAAGCAAGGAGTTGTGATGCAACGAATGCCATTGTCTTTTAGTGCCACAAAAGTACCTTTTGCTGGGGTATTTGTCGCCGCATAGAAGGCTTCTTTTACTCTCAAATTCCCAAACTCACCGAATCCAGAAAATGTTACTGGAACGATGTTACCTCTGAGAATCACACGGCTACCATCATCATTTTGAATTTTTATTAGTTCGTAAGGCGAGACTTTCAGGGAACTCCAATCAATTGCAGACACATAGCATTCGGAGCGAAAAACACCATCTAAGCAAGGAGTAGCTTTCAAGTTGACTTGTTTGATAAAATATCCACCGCATATTGGAGAAGCACATTTGCGAAAATCTCTTCGCACCATGTAATATCCCCACTGTGGAAACTCTTGGTTTTCGACAGTGGCGGCAACAGAATCAGTAGTGTTTGGAGGAGAAATGTTTTGAGCAGATACTTTGGAGAAAAATCCGTTGCTAATAACTAAAGCACTTAATAGAGAAATGATTGAGTATTTGTAGTTAAGCGATATTTTGTTCATGGGAGGTTTAAATTTTGTTTAAGGGTTCAATACTTTTGTTAGAATAAGAGTTGAAAAAATTACTGCCAAATACAAAAAAATTATACCACTACAATCTATGTAGATTTTTTAGCGAATTGTTACAATTTTCAGAATGATTGAAGAAGAATTCAGCTATTGTGAATACATCCGTCAGAATGCAACCAGTGGGGATTCAGAACTGCTACTAAAGGCCATCAGACAGAATTTTCTTCGCAGAGATAAAAGTACTGTGCCCCAAAGCAGAAGTCAGAGGGAACCATAAGGATCAGCCGTCCAGCACTCCTCCTACAATTGCGACATTTCCTCAATTCAATTGCAGGAAGTATGTCCACTCTTAAAAGAAGCGTTTCACTAAATAAGCCGCATATTCCATACCATAAGGTACGCTCACCCCAGCAGTCATTTCATTAGCAAAGTAGGTGTTTTGATTACCTTGCAACATTTCTAATCGTTGATAAATACCATCCTTGAGGTCTTCGGCTGAAAAATGAGAGAACCACTTCCAAATTAAGGGTTGCCCCATAAGTGTCACTTGAGTACCTCCGAGCTTTTTGACACAATCGGCTACGTTGCTTTCCAACTCTTCAACAGTTGTCGTTTCATCCATGAATGGATAAAAATTGTAGATTTTACTGCCTGGATCAACCTCGTAGATAGCTAATGGATAACTAATTGGTAAAGGCTGACTTAAAGTATTTCTGATAACGTAGAAAATGTTTGCAGGTAAACCCTCTACTTTACAGGTAATAACTGTTCTTTTAATGGTACGTACCCTAGAAAAAATATCTGCTTCTTCAGGAGAGGCATCAGCTACGCCAAGAAAGTCATCTACAGGAGCAGTCCAAATTAAACGCTCAAATTCCCACTGATTTGAGGCAGTTTTAACCAGAATTGTTTGACCACGAGAAACACGTTCAATAGTTTGTCCTAGACACAAGTTATGAGTTGCTGCTAAACGATTCCATAATTCTTGATTCCCTTCTTGCAATTGAGGCATATTCAGAATCAATTTTTTCAGGAAATTGCAACGGTTCAATAATGCCAGTAGCCGAATCACATAAGCAGTAGAAGCTTCTTGTTCCAAATGTCCAAATTGTGCCGCATTCGCAATCGGCATTAAAGCATCTCGAATAAAATTTAAACCCTGTTTGTTAAACCACTGAGGCGAGGATTCATTCATACCCCGGTAAGCAGGATTGATATAGCCTGGATCTGAATACCGAGTATACTTGTCTAATTCTTGGAAAAATTTCCTTAACTGCCAAAGTCGGCCCAATAAAGAATGTTTGGACTCTACTAAAAACGGGCTAGTAACTTTGCCAGTAGCTAAGTCAAATACTTGCACCCGTGGCATCACATGAAGCGATGGAGAAATCCCATACCTTTTTCTGTATTTTTTGTACAGGGGGCTAGGTAAGATCCAAACAGTTCCACCCTCGTAAATACCACGGGCTTGAGGACTTGCGTCTGCGTACCTAATTGAATATGTTTTACCACCTACGCGGTTTTTGGCATCAATGATGGTGATATTTTTATATCCAAGATCACGTAATTCTTCGGCAGCCGTTAAACCAGTACATCCAGCACCAACGATACCAATACGGATTGAAGGTTCATAGGTTAAACGATTAATTCGCATGAAACTGTAGTGAGAATTTCAGTCCCATTTAATTGTACTAACTCTATGTTCATGTTAGTCGCACCCAAAGGCGATAGGCGTTCGCTGTCTTTGTCTCCATTGGCACAGCCTCCCGCTCTTAAGGAAAAGGCTTAAGCGAGAGCTTATCGTCCCAGGTACATTTTCCCAATAGGCATGGCGTGATGAATACCTGGAACTGCCAATGTTAGAGTCACCGGGGCAAAGGTGGTGGAATGGCGCAGCTTCTAAGTGGGGGTATGATGTACGCAATCGCATCGTTACTGATATGTTTTACAACAATGGACACTTTTCAAACAACCTTTTAGAAGGTTGTTAAGACTGATAAATAAACCGAGTTTGATTAGCCTCTTAGAGATAAGCACTTTACATGAGTAGAGTATCAGAAGTATATTTTGTATTTTTTAAGATTATGTATTTACGTATTTGAGTCAAATGATTTTAGATAAGCAATCTTCTGCTTCCTTCCTTAACAAATGACAACGAGTCATTGCAGTAATATTGGACAATCCCTGTTGAACAAAGTCTTGGCTAATCACTTGACGATCAAGCATCAACTTAAGCAACAAACTTAATGAGTAATGTTTGATACGTTCCATTGCAGCTAATCTTGCTAACTCAGGATTAATTATTAAAAGAATGAATTCACACTTTTGAGCTAAGGCAAATGCATAACCTTCATCCTGGCATAGAGTTGTATAACTTCGACAGTACTGAATTGCAAAAGTTGCCATTTCTGGTTCAAGTGATTGAATTTGTAAACCTAGCTTCAGTAATTTTTGTCCGTCGTAATCTTTTAATTCACGCTCATAAAGAAAATCAGTGACATTGACTTCAATAGGTAAGTTGAACAGTGGCTCAAGAAACCCTACTCGCTGTAGCGTTATCAATATTGAAGGGTTTGATATCAACAATCGCATCACATTCTAGTTAAAACAATAAGTGTTTTCAAGAAATAAAATTTCACATATTAAACTCTTAATTTTACAAAAGAAGACATTTTTATAACAACTATTTTAGTAACATAGACGTAAAGTTACTTAGGCTGATCAGAATTTGGAACAGATTCTTTTTGAGCAGAATCCATTCTGGCTGTCAAATCACACACTGATAGACCTAACAGTTCTGCTGCTTTTGCTTCAGAAATAGCATTTTCTGCTAAAGCCCTAAAACAAAGCCGTTCAAAGCGGTGTGCTTCTTCTTTAGGAACTGGAAATGGTTCATAGGGAGGAGTCCGCCACCCTCTTCGCCCAAATTCAGCAAATAAACTTTGAAAAGTTGAATTATCAATAATTTCTAAATCTTTACATCGGTAAGTTAATGCTTGCATACTAACTCCTAGCAATTGCTTTAACTGAGCAAGCTCTGCAATTGTTAAGCGACTACGATGCTTTCCAATTTCAATCCATAAAATTGAAGCTGGCATGAGAAATGCACTTGCAACTCGATGAGCTACTTTCTCTACATCAAGGTTAGGGGAAGTAATGAGTAACATATGCCCAAGTTCATGCATCAATGTGAAGCGTTGTCGTTCACCATTATCGTCTGCATTAATGACAATTACTGGCACTTGGTTACGGTTACGGCGTTTTACCCAGCAGGTTAATCCTGAAACATTGTTGTTTAGGGATAGAGACAAAATTTTAATACCTTGAGATTCAAGAAACTCAGCCAAATTAAGAATCGGGTCAGTCCCTAATTGCCAATAAATACGCAGACGTTCAGCCACAAACTCGGCATCCCTAAGTGAATTTACATGGAACGGAGCTTCGGGAGGTGGGGCCCATTCTGTATTTGGGGTATAAATAATCTCTTCAATTTCTAAATATCGTTCAACGCGGCTTAGAACAGCCCCTACAACATGAGTCTCCTCTCTCTTACTGGTAATTTTTTTCTTCCTAAATTCTAAACCTTCGAGTTCTAGATCACTTTGCCCCAGTAAATATATCTCAGAAACTCCTAGTGCTTTAGCAAAAGCTATTAGTGTTGTCGAGTTCGGCATCATCTCGTCCCGTTCGTACTTTCCGATTGCCTGGGCAGAAACTAAGTTTCCAATTTTTGATTCTAGTTCTCGTAATGACAAGCCACTTCCTTGCCTTGCTAGCTTTAATCTTTTGCCAATCATAATTTATCCGTAATTATACCAGTTTACAAATAAAGGGTTTATAAATTAGTTTGTAAACACGTTTCAATAAAGAGGTCAACATGATTAAGGTAGATGATGAACAGCAATTTGTTGATGAGATCATTGATCTAGAGGAATTTGCCAAATCAGGAAAAGTACCACCTACAAGATGCCGTGGTTACAGAATCAGGATTGGTAAGCAATTCTATACTGTAACCCGTTCAACGATGACAGGGCGTGAACTGCTAGAATTAGCACAGAAAACCCCAGTAGAGCGGTTCCGTATTGACCAGAACTTTCGAGGTGGGCAAACGAAGCGAGTTGGGCTAGAAGAGACGGTCAACCTTGCTACGCCAGGTGTAGAGCGCTTCCAAACACTACCGCTTGACCAGACCGAAGGGTATACTGCTCGTCGTCAATTTCGCCTTCCTGAAGTGGATGAAGAATATCTTAATGCTTCTGGTTTACTGTGGGAAACAGTTCTTGAGTCTAGTAAGCGACGTGTCATTGTCTATAATTTTCCTGTACCTGATGGATATAACGTTAGTACAGTTGACTTAAATCTTCAGATTGATACAGGGTATCCCGATACCCAGCTTGATATGGTGTATTTCCATCCTCCTTTGATGTTAGGTAATGGAAGAGCGATCGCAGCAATCCGCGATGACAGTTTTGATGGCAAAGCTTGGCAACGTTGGTCAAGACACCGTACATCTGCTAATCCCTGGATGGCAGGAGAAGACTATATTGGTACACATTTAGGGTTGGTTGAACACTGGCTGGAATGTGAACAACTTAAGGTGAATAAGTAATGAAATATTCTCTAAGTATGACTGACCAACAGCAGGCAGAAATTAAAGCACACGTTCTGCCTGCTGATGGTAAAGAAGCAGTAGCGATCGCTCTTTGTGGTCGTCGTGCTGGAGCGACAAGCCATCGTCTGATTGTCAACAAAATTATCCCTGTTCCTTACGAAGCTTGTTCAATTCGAGAAGCTAATCGCGTTTCTTGGTCAACCGATCTATTGATTCCGTTGCTAGGGGAAGCTTCAAGACGAAGAATGGCAATTGTTAAAATTCATGGGCATCCCCAGAATTACCCTTGGCACTCTGAAGTTGATGATGAATCTGACCGTGAACTATTTCCTTCTATCTATGGCTGGATGGAAGATGATTATCCCCATGCCAGTGCAATTATGCTGCCCAATGAGCAGATTATTGGACGCATTGTATCTCCAGAAGGAATGTTTGAATCGCTGAACGTTGTGAAAGTGGTCGGGGAAGATTTGAAATTTTATTATGCTAATGCAGATTTACAAAATGTACCGGAATTTGCTAAACGAACAGCACAAACCTTTGGTGAAGACACGTTTGCCAAGCTTAAACGTCTAAAAGTTGGTATTGTTGGTTGCTCTGGGACGGGGAGTTGGGTTATCGAGCAACTTGGACGCTATGGTGTAGGTGCATTAGTGTTGGTTGACCCTGATTATGTTGAGGAAAAGAATTTAAACCGTATTCCTGCTTGGATAACTGATGCCCAAACAAAAATGCTGAAAGTAAAGATGGCACGACGCAATCTAGAATTGATGGGTTTAGGAACTCAAGTTGAAATTTTTCCTACGAGCTTATTCAATTCTGAAGTAGTGCGATCGCTTGCAGATTGTGACGTTGTTTTTGGTTGTGTAGACACGATTGATGGTCGTTGGCTATTAAATCGTCTAGCAACATTTTACTCGCTACCTTACTTTGATTTGGGTGTGAAGTTAGAGGCTGATGGGAAAGGTGGTATTGATCAATCCTGTGGCGGTATCCAATATCTTCAGCCAGGACAAAGCCTTTGGAGCCGAGGTATGTTTACTTTAGAGCAAGTTCGAGCAGCTGGATTAAAACGAATTAATCCGCAGGAGTATGAGCAGCTACGTCGTGATAAATATATTGCTGGATTGCCACCAGATGAACGACCTGCTGTTATTAGTGTCAACATGAATATTGCGTCATTTGCTGTACTAGAATTTTTAGCAAGATTACATCCTTACCGAGAAGAACCTAATTCACAATATAGTTCTTTGATGTTCAGTTTTAGTCAAATGCAACTATACACTGAGCCAATGACGACTCCTTGTCCAACTTTAGTAAAACACGTAGGACGGGGTGATGTAATTCCTCTACTGGATAATCCTGAGCTAAGTAACACAGAAGCAATTTTCGTATGAAATGGTTTTATTATACCTGTCGAGTGCTGAAGCTATGGTTGTTAAGACAACCACTGCCACTACGAACAGTGTGGGTAATGGATTTACCTGATGAACTGCATTCTAGATGTGTTTATATTGGTGGTGAAGGTGAGTATCTTTGGTATGCTGCAATGTGCTGCCCTTGTAACTGTGGTGCAACGTTACACATGAGCTTAATGCCAGAAGGTTCACCAAAGTGGCACTTAACAGAAAACGTAGATGGTACAGTTAGTTTACATCCTTCCGTTTGGCGTATAGTAGATTGTCGTAGTCACTTTTTTTTGAAAAAAGGTTTAATACATTGGTGTTCTAAGAATTAACGCGAGATTTAAATAGCAAAAAATATTGAGCTATATCACAATACGGTTGAGTTAAGGCTAAAACTCTTTGTGAAAATTAATTTTTTTTAACGAACCGCAGAGGCGCAGAGAACACAGAGAGAAGGAAGAAATGCTTAACTGAACTGTATTGAGCTATATCATATATTTTCAGTTATGAACAAAGTTCGTACAAAAGGCACTAAATTCGGTCAATGTAATATTTGTAATAATTACTGTAAACTGACAGATGATCACATACCACCAAAGGGTAGTGTTAATATTCAAAAAGTAGGGATCAGAAGTATTACTCAAATTATAGATACAGTAAATCCAGGCATCTGTAGGGTATCCCAAAACGGTGTAAAGTTTCGGAGTCTATGTGAAAAATGCAATAACCTGCGACTTGGAAAACAATTTGACCCTTCATTAAATGATTTTAGCCGTAAAGTTGCCCGGATTATTCGGCTTCGTAGTCGCTATATTTTTCCACAGAACATTGACGTTGAAATACGACCGCAGCGTGTTGCACGTTCTATTATTGGTCATTTGCTTGCTGCGGAAATTCGTGATGATATGGCTGATTCACCACGCAAAGCACCGATGGTTGATGCAATGAGACAATATTTTTTAGATGAAATGCTAGATTTGCCAAACGATCTTAGGCTGTACTTTTGGCCATACCCAGCAAACCGCCAAGTTATCTTAAGAGGAATCGGGTTAGTTTCAGGTAAACACATTGTTATAGGAGACTTTTTGAAATATTTTCCTTTTGCGTTTTGGTTGGCTTATCAGCCTCCAAAAAATATTGTAGATGTTATGAAAGATCGTGAAATTTTGATTCGTGGATATAGCATAGATATGCAAAGTACAGTATCTATTGCAACTCGGAAGCAAGATACCTTTCGTGTAAATTGGCCAGAAACACCAGATGATACAGAAATAATACTACTTAATGATGGAATGTGCTTTATTGCTGATCCAATCTAACACCTTGACATAAGAAATATTTACTTAATTCACTAATTGTAGTGGCTTCCCAATTTTTTACAAATAATCTATAAATTCCCAAGATTCCAGTTGAGCCTTCCGCACCCTCCAATTCGGCATGATACATGAGAGAGCTTGCCAAAAACCATCACCATGATTGCGGTGCAGCAAGTGGACAATCTCATGTGCCACCACGTACTCCAAGACTGAAAAAGGCGCATCAACTAACTGCCAGTTGATACGGAATTACCCCATCTTTAGAGCAGGTTCCCCAAACTCGCTTTTGTTCTGAAAGTTTGACAGGTGGTAACTGAACACCTAGCTTACGGGCATAAACTTTGGTGAAGTACTGAATATCCTGCCAAGCGCGATCGCGTTTCCAATGAGTTAGTGCTTGCTCAATAGCATCTTCTCTTTCATCCCCAGCCAACTGATACGGTACTTGAATCAAAAAGCGACTTCTGCAAGCGATAATCACTTGTTCTACATCGGCTGACTCTATCTGCAACATTAGACGGCGACCTCGGTACATTACTTTTGTCCCACTCAGGTAATGCTGAGGGAGTTTCGATGAATGCTGCGAGCGACAATCTTCAACTGCATTGAATAGCCATCGGCGTTTGCTGTTGAGGAAAACTATAATTTTTTAGAACTGTCCTGCTTGTTTATTAGTTTTAAAGCTTAATCCAAGCATACACACGAGTAATCACCGAAAATTTGTACAAATCTATGTAGCTGCTTATTATTGTATTTTAACAAGTTTGCTTTGAACCCTTTGCAATACTTGTAGAATTTCCTTTGCAACTTCTTCTACAAGAATCTGTCGAGTTTATTTTCTCGTACTGCCGAGTCAGATTACCAATTACTTGAACATTAGTTAAAGATAACGTTATTTCCAATAATTCTACTTTGTATTCTACGCTTAATGATACTGGGTACTTACCTTTTATTCTGCTTTGTACAAGGAATTTGAGATTAGGGGTAAGTACATTGATATCAAAAGTTACTCTCTCGCCGTTTTGAGAAATTGGCAAAAAAGAATATTCATCTCTGCTGTCACACCACTGTCTACTTACATAAGTGTATGTTCCTCTATGATGATCGAGAAAAGCATACTTGAAATGTCTTTCCCATAAGTCAGATTTAGTATTGTTATAATCCTGTTGAAATTCTTCAGGTAGCCCTTGCTGGTTATTTGGCCAATTGGCAGTATGATCTATAACAAAGACTGTATCTAATTGAATAACTCCCTGAGCAGCGGCATCTCCGTTACAGAAGAACAAATATGAGCCTCCTGTAATGTATGGGCTATTTTTAGGCTTTCTTCTTAACTGTGTAGCATGACAATATGAATAGAGCCACTTTTGTGAAAATACAAATGGATCTTCATTTCCACCCGGACTATCCACCCAAACCTGGCCTTTCCAATCAGTTACTTGGGTATTAATTAAAGCTTGTCCATAAACTTCAGTTTTTTGTCTTGCATAATCAGGGTGGAAAATTAAGTAATGTAATGGTTCCATAAATAACTCAGGGTTTAAGCATAACTAAGTATTAACTTACATTTTCGGGATAAATCTTCAGTAATGCCACTGGTGATTAATTTGGTTTTCAATCAACCAACACCCCATCAACACAAGCGATACCCCACTGGGGAAACTTTGCCAATAGTTTTTTGATCACAATCGGCAAGGCAGGATCATCACTCCAGCACTCCTGCAAGAAGTCGAACTCAGGATTTTCTTTAAAAATTTCTGCCATCTTTATCTTTAGTTTCTGTATTCACCAGGATCTAGCTTTTGACCGAGCAGCGATGTCTACGACGGGTTACGCCTACGCAATACTCGACCATTTTCACGATTTGGGACAGATGGAGTGGAATTGTTACCTTTATTTAATGAGCAATTTTTGCCCTAGCATTAGCAGCAATTTTACGGTGGCTTTTAGATAAGAGTATTTACTAAAAGACGTGTTTTCCCTGAAGCCTTACTTGAGTTAAGTAAAATATATTTTATTTAAGTGCGGTTATATGATTGGCTGCAAATTAAATCAGGTAAGACATAATGGTATCTGCTACTCAAGAGTATAAGCTGAAATTTATTACTACCGAACCAATTTACTTTCCTGGACAAAAAGCAGAGCAAAAGATATGGGATGCTGTACGTTCTGCATTTAATGACCGTGAAAACTGTTTATGCTTTTGGACATACCCTATCTTTATTAAAGATAAACAATTATGCTATGAGCCAGATATATTAATTGTTGACCAGGAATTTGGTGTAATTGTTATAGAAGTTAAAAACATTAAAATAAACCAAATCACACATATAAAAGGTTATGACTGGTTTACCAAAAATTTTTATAAATCTCCCATAAATGCCTATAAACAAGCTGAGAGCCAACTTCAACACTTAGTTAATTATTGTAACAAGCATTCATTACTTGAAGGAAAAGTAAGGGCAAGAGCTTTAGTGGCTTTACCTTCGATTACTGAAAAAGAATGGATAGGACAAGAATTTAATAAACAGATATCCTGTCCTCCTATTCTTTTTCAAGAGCATTTAAGCAAAACTAATTTAGTCCAAAGAATTATACAAAATGCAGGTCAAGTTCAACCAGGAAGACCTTTAACAGATAAAGAGTGGAACTTAAGTAAGTCGGTGAAAAAAATTCAATGTATATGAAGAAATATAAATTAGCTGTAGGGTGTGTTATGCCGTAGGCTAACTTCCTTGAGATTGTTGACGATGGGGCGCTTGGCGACAACACACCCTACATTAAAATTCTTTAACATAGCTGGAAATATTAGCACCGACTTACTTACTACAAAAAATTGTTTGTAGCCCCATAGCTCCTATTCGCCCAGATGGTACAGATAAACCAATAAAACTTAATCCAAAATTACCGCGTCGTCAGGTAATTGAAAAATTACAACAATGGGTAGGTTCAACAGATATTGAGCAAATTCACATCGGAATGTCAATTCCTCCTGGCCCTCAACGTATTCGAGGAATTGCTGGCTCTGGTAAAACTGTATTGCTATGTCAAAAGGCAGCTTGGATGCATTGGTATCATCCAGATTGGGATATCGCTCTAGTATTTTTTACTCGTAGTCTCTACGACCAAGCAGTTAACTTAATAAATGAATGGCTGAAATTTTTCTCCAATGGTGAAATTGAATACGAGCCTGAGAAATCAAAGCTAAAAATACTACACGCTTGGGGAGAAGACAATCAACCAGGCTTATACTCGACTATTCATGATACGCAGAATATCAGTCTAATTCATGATCAGCGTGTGAAAGGTAATCCTCCTGAAAAGTTAGCATACCTGTGCAAAAGGGTGTTGAGTGAATACCACATTCAACCAATATTCGATGCTATTTTAATTGACGAAGGACAAGACTTAGCCTTAGATGAACAACAGTTAAAGTTTGAAGATAAGCAATCAATTTACTGGCTGGCATGGCAAGCTCTTAGACCTGTTGCACCGGATACTCTAGATGTCAGACGTTTAATTTGGGCATACGATGAAGCGCAGAGTCTTGATGCTTTGAGTGTTCCAACCTCTAAGGAAGTATTAGGTGCAGAATTAAGCCAAATACTCGGAGGAAAAGGAGGAGCTTGGTATGAAGGAGGTATCCGCAAAGCTTATGCAATGCGCCATTGTTACCGCACACCTGGAAATATTCTGACTGCTGCTCATGCAATTGGTATGGGATGGTTACGTCCAGAAGGAATGCTAACAGGAATTACAAATAAAAAAGATTGGGAACATATAGGCTATGAAATTGATGGTGACTTCCGTAAAATAGGTGAGCCAATTACTATTAGCAGACCTTTGAAAAATTCTCCTAATCCAGTACATCATTTTTGGTCAGGAGATTTATTAGAATTTAATATTTATGATTCTTGCGAAGCTGAACTTGATGCACTCAGAAAAAAAATTCATCAAAACATTTATTGTGATGGATTAAAACCTAGCCGTGATATTTTGGTAATTGTGTTGGGTTCTCAGGAAGAAAGTATTAATCTTCAAAAAAGGGCAGCCCAGACTTTACAAAAGTATGGTGTTGACTTTTATATTCCTAGTGCGCTCAACAGCAATCAATTTCCAGAGCAAGTGGATCTACAAGACAAGCGACCAAACCAGTTTTGGAAAGAAGAAGCTGTTACAGTATCGCGTATTTATCGAGCTAAGGGTAATGAAGCTTATATGGTACACCTAATAGGCTTTAACAATATTGCAAAAAATGAAAGCAGCATAAGCCTTCGTAACCAGCTATTTGTTGCACTTACCAGATCCAAGGCTTGGGTAAGCTTGAGTGGTGTAGGCGAATATCCAATGTGCGAAGAGATGCGACAAGCAGTAAAAAATGGTAACACTTTCACTTTCAATTATAAAAAACCTCTTGGACGAGTTATAGGCGAGGAAATATTGACATAGTATTCATTGAAGGTCTTGTCGCTCTCCTAGCTAATCCTCCCAATTCACCAGCACCCCATCAACACAAGCAATTCCCCACTGCGGAAACTTCGCTAGCACCTTTTTAATCACAATCTGCAAAGCCGGATCATCACTCCAGCACTCCTGCAAAAAGTCAAAGCCCGGATTCTGCCCCGAATTCGCCGCAACTTTGAGTTTTTGCATACGCTCCGGTCGCACATTTGACCTCGCTACAATCGCCTCATGCGACCATTTTTCAGCGCTGGTGACAGGCGCGGCGGAACCTTCTCTACGAGACGTTGCACGAACACCCTCATCAATGGCTTTGGCTTCTACACCTGGAACCGAGTTAACTTTGTTGAGCTTTTCCTTTCTACCGTTCTGCCAACCAAAACTAATATCTGCAAATGTAGCTGGACACTATACCTTATTCAAGAATAATTAATGATAATTAGAATTTAATTTTCGCTCTCATCACAAATATGTTTGTCGCTCTCAATAAGCTTATTACTGTTTTTGAGATAGTCTCTCACTTGAGCGCAACCTTTCTTTAACCAGCCATCTAAATCTAAAATTTGTGTTTCTATTTTGTCAAGGTTCCAGAATCTAATAGTTGTGTCATAGCTAGTCGAAGCGAGTGTTTTTCCATCAAAGCTAAAATCTAGACTCCAAACCCAATCGTTGTGTCCTTTAAAAGTACGTAGTAAGTCCCCATCTTTGTTCCACAGTTTGACGGTTTTATCAAAACTGGCAGAAGCAATTTGCTCACCATTAGGGCTAAATTTTACACTAATAATTCTTTCTTGATGACCTTTCAAGGTTTTGTAGGTATTGAGAGTCCTGTTTGGCGACTGGCATAAAGCCTCATCCAATTTCCAAAATTTTACAGTTTTGTCGTCACTGGCAGTAGCGATCATTTTGCCATCTGGACTAAAGTCAATACCATTAACTTCATCTTGGTGTCCCTCTAGAGTGGCACACAATGTCCCATCCAATTTCCAAATTTTAGCGGTCTTGTCGTCACTGGCAGTAGCGATCATTTTGCCATCTGGACTAAAACTGGCATCCACTACCCGATCACGATGACCCAGATTGCCCTGTTTATCCCCAAGAGTCCCAACGTTCTCGCCATCCGATTTCCATAGTTTGGCAGTTTTATCAGCACTAGCAGTCACAATCATCTTGCCGTCGGGACTGTAACTTGCAGAGAAAACCTCACCAGCGTGTCCTTTGAGAGTTTTAATCTTCTTACCTTCAATGTTCCATAATTGAGTTGTCTGATCAGCACTAGCAATAGCAAGCATTTTGCCATCCGGACTGAAACTCACTCCATTAACGTAAGGTTTATTTCCATCAGCTTTATCAGAGACAGGACTTACGCAACTGGCACAGTGCGATCGCTAGCTAGTAGTACATACGTATTCAATTAGCGAGAATGTGTTTGATTGGCCTTGCTCAAATTAGTAACAATAATCAATGATGTATCTTGTTGTTCAAAATTTTATGAGAAAAT
>NZ_JABXKJ010000195.1 GCF_017115085.1 Nostoc sp. NMS7
TTGGGCGCTCGGTGCGCTTCGCGCACCATTGCTTGTGCCAGTTGCGTAAGTCCTGTGTGATTCAGAGCCAGGGTTAGGCACAGAATTTTGGATTGAAATTCCGATTAAACAAATCACAAGATAGCACCATCAACTCCCGTAGGTTGCGGAGCCACCGCCCTGATTTTTCCAGTTAAGTCTCTCAAGATCGCTGCTAACCTTCTCTACGAGACGCTACGCGAACACTCTTGTCGTGCAATTTTAACCCGCCCCGCCACAGTACCGTGAATACCAATAGGGGTTTTATGTCGATTTCAAGATTTTAGATAATTTCCGGTGTTGGGGAGTTAGTGCCGGGTTTCCCCGACCAAAAGCTTCCTAATACCAGAAAAGTTGTCAGGTTAGCGATTATACGCTACTTACCACTTTTCGGAAGTGGCAAGGAAATTTGGAGTGCCATTACCACCATGACTACCAACAGCAGGAATTTCCAGTAGACTATCTGTGGCTTTGCCAGTACCATCATTGATCACGTATGTAGAATTACCCGGATGTCCATTTGGAACAAACAGTTGTGGGTGATCAAATGGCGCTTTTTCATAGCGGACTCGCTCATCAGTGAGCGATTTGAGGAAGGCTACCAAGTCATTTTTTTCGGGTTCAGTTAGTCCCAACACGGCAAGGGCGCTTTGCTGGCGGAAGTCTCCGCCACGACTGTATAAGTCTACCACTTGCTGCAAAGTTAAAGAACCACCATTGTGGAAATAAGGGGCAGTCAGTTCGACATTGCGGAGTCCAGGAGTTTTAAAACTACCATCCGCAAGTATTGTGTCCTTAGAGCTAACTGTGGTGTTGGATGGGGAACCGAGAAGTTGCTGGAAAGTTCCCAGTAGAGCCAGTCTCGTTTCCGAAAGCGGATTCCCAAATGGGTCATTACCTCCAACACTAACATCTTCTAATGTCGGTCTGATGCCGATATTGAAAAAGCCATTGTCAAAGACGAATCTACTGAAATTAGGGATCTTAAGAATCCCAATCCTTTGTTTCTGCACAGAACTCACAGAAGCACTGCTAAGTTCTGCCCCATTATGACAAAGGTTGCATTGAGCTTTACCCTCGAACAGTTGTTTCCCTCTTTGCTGTTGCCCAGTTAGGGCAGTGGTGTTTCCTTCCAAGAAGCGATCAAGTGGGGTATCGTTAGCGATGAGCGTAGATTCGTACATTTGAATTGCCAGCCCAAAAAATAGCGAGAAGTTGTATTCTATTAACCTGTACTCATTGGTTTCCAAAGAGCGATCCGGTTTCTTAACAAAAGTTCTGACACCTTTAGCATCAATTTGAATGAGTTGATTAGACTTCCACCACTCCGGCTTGAAGGCATCTTTAATTAGGCGATCATAGCTTTTATTTCTCAGTCCAGGTTCAGGCCATCTGCTATCTGTACCTAAAACACTGTCCTGTGGATGCACAAGTTGTTTCCCTAGCGGTCTCAGAGGAAATAACTTTTTAGCAAGTTTTCTGGGGAGCTTCTTACCCTTGCCAACGCTGGCGGATTTGTGATCAATTGATCCGAACTTATCACCTATTTCTTCAAAGGTAAGACCATCAGAAGATTCCTCAAAGGAGCTAAGTGGTGGATCGACTGCTTGAGAAGCTAAAGACGAATTATTGAGGCTGATTTTGACAAATTTTAGCTGATTTGGAGTCTGTGCTTTCACGACAGAAGCATGAGAATCTCTCAAACCAAAGGAATTCACTCCATTAAAGATGTTTTGCGCTCTACCGTCCCAGAAGTTGCGGAAGTTAAATACTGCATTAATCGCAGTTGGCGCGTTACGTGGCTCGACGCGACGTACATTTACACCTCCCACGTTAAATACCGGATCTGGTTTAAGCGTTACTTGGTCTTCTGCATTGCCAGGTATTACATCAACAAACTTGGTATTGATAACTCCTTGAGAGGAGGCGATATCATTCCGGTCAGACACAACAGTTGTTGGATCATTTGGATTCGACAACTTGTGAAAGGGAAAATCTTCTGGTTTGAGCTGGTAGTTCGGCCTACCGCCGATATTAAAAACCGTATCTGGGTTTTCTGTGCCATCAGCGTTGATCCGCATTAGACCAGGAGATATCTGATTTTTTGATCTGCTGTCGGCTCCGGCATGGAAATGGCAAGTAGCACAGGAGGTTTGTCCATCGCTACCAACTTGCATATCCCAAAAAAGAGCCTTTCCTAACTTAATGGCGGCTACTTTGTCTTTTACAAAGTCTCCAAGATTATCAGGCTCTAGAACCGAAACAGTCTTGAGAGAAGCTAGAGGTGGTAACGCCGTAACCTGAGCAGATACAGTATTTCCAGCTATTACTGCTGCCACAACGATCGCAGCAATTGTTATAGTTTTTGACAGTTTTGATACTATCCCGTTAGATTTTACATAACCAGATTCCCACCTATTAGGCTTTGGATCAACTGGAAATTTAGATGATGCTCCACGAGACTCTCGGTCATTAAAAGACCATAATTTGAGATTTTTTAGTAAACTCCAAATTCCCTGCTTGATCTCCACTACCATCGATTTCAGCAAAAATCGACCTTTGCTGGTTAGCAGCAAAAACATTGGAAAGGTAGCAAAAAGCAATCCCAAACTGACTATGCGTAAAATTACCATATTTTCATGTCAGAAAACACTTAGGTGATTCTACGACTTATCTAAAGTTTTCACACACTCCTTTTGGCTGATCTTATTTGATTGATCAAGTTAAAATTACACCAAGTTAGATGAGCTTACCCTGGTTTTATCCTTTGTCAAAATGTTACAAGTCTGTTTTTAGCGATTTTTATAGTCCGAATTGATGAACGCACTGGTAATATTTACATTCTGGCTGGAGAGGAAACGGGTATATTAATCACATGCGATCGCAAATTGGAGATATGAGGAATAATTAAAACCCAACTTTGCGGCGATGAGCAAGTCTCAGTTGAAGGCTTATCTGTTAGAACATCGCAATGATGCTGAAGTTTTTCACGCATTGATGGATAAAATTGCGTCTGAACCCAATCAGACTTTTTATACAGTTAAGGAAGTAGGAAAGTTACAGGAACTAATTGAGGATAGACAACGCTTAAAATTAGTGAACAATGAACAGTTATCAATTAGCGATGAAGAGACTGATAACTCAATACAGTTCAGTTAAGCATTTCTTCCTTCTCTTTCTTCTCTTCCTTTGCGTTCTTCTCTACGAGACGCTACGCGAATGGGTCCTTAGCGGTTCGTTAAAAAAATTGAATTTGACAAAGAGTTAAGCCTTAACCCAAGCGTATTGGGTACAGGGCTATTTCATTCTCATCTAGTCCGCCTCAGAAGAAATTCTGAATCTAATAGCACTCATTCGTCTCAAGACGACTAAGAAAAGGTTATAGTCCGTTAAAACGGACTTTAGCTATTAGCCTCTGAACTTCAGTTCTGGGCGGTTTCTGTCTAGAATGAAATAGCCCTGGTATTGGGTAATATAGCATTTGTTGAGTTTATACCATTCTTTTTAACTTCTCAGTTGCACGGGCATAGCTAAATAGGTCATTTTCAAACCGCCCAGTGGCGTAAAAATTACTGGAGTTAGGCTTTGATTTAAATGCATTTGAATTTCGGAAGATGGTAATTCTTTCAAGCCTTCCATCAAATATTTAATGTTAAAGGCAATTTCTATGTTTTCCCCAGAAATCTGTGCCGGCATTGACTCTCTACCACTGCCCACATCTTGAGCTTCACAAGATAAGGTAATTTCTTGGGCTTCACTGTCAATACTGACCTTGACAATATTATTTTTCTGATCGGCTAATACAGCAATCCGTTCCAAAGTGCTGACAAACTGTCGCCGTTCAATTGTGACTTGTCGCTCAAATTGGCGCGGGATTAGTTGTCGATAAGCAGGATATTGCCCTTCTAATGTGCGACTAGTCAAGCGTTGATTTTGCCATGCAAACACAACTTGACCTTGATCAAAATATAAAGCTACAGGTTGATCTGATGAGGCGTTATGAGCTAGCATTCGTTGGAGTTCGCGTAATGCTCTAGCTGGTACTGTTACTTCTAGCTGACTAGTTCCGCCTAGAGGACGCTCGTTGCTAGTTTCTACTACTGCTAGGCGATGTCCGTCGGTAGCTGCAAATTCTAGGGTATCTTGTTTAACTGTTAAATGCACTCCGGTAAGTACTTGCTTGGTTTCATCACTACTAGTAGCAAATAATGAACCGCGTAAGCCCTCAATTAATGAGGCGGTGGTGAGATAGATTACTTCCGTATTTTCAATTATAGGTAGTTCGGGAAACTCTTCAGGCCCCATTGCTCGGACTTGATAATGTCCACTCTTGGGTGTGAGTGTGACAATTAAACCTTCTCCACCAGATGTTGCACCTGTGAGGGCTGATTCATCGTCTAAAGTGATTTCACCCTCTGGAAGACGAGAGGTGATGTCTACAAGTAATTTAGCAGGAAGTGCGATCGCGCCTCCTTGCCATACCTCTGCGTTAAAGCTGGTGCGGATTCCCAAGCTGAGATCGAAGGCTGTTAAGCTGACTTGGTTAGTTTCAGCATCGGCTTGTAGCAGCACATTCGCAAGTACTGGATGAGTTGGTCGTGAGGGTACTGCACGACTGACGAGTGAGAGGTTTGTACTGAGATCGCTTTGGGAGCAAACTAATTTCATAAGTCAGATTCAGCTGGTGAAAGATATCGTAACATCCTTATTGTTCATAGGCGATCGCTGTTTTCTGGTTAGTGCCGCAGCTACGCACGGCGTAGGCATCGCTGACGAAGTTGCTTAAGGGTAGAAAAGATGATTTTTTACGACAAACAAACTTGATATGAGCGTCTAATGCATCATTAAATACCATGATGCGTTAGGTTAAAGCCGTAATGGACTCTATTTTATCTATCAAAATTTAAACGTTTGCAACAAATGCTCTTCCATATATAAGAAAAATTTAAGTATTTCTTGCAATTGTATAAGCAATTGCTGGAAACGCTTAATACTTTGCAACAAATGCTCTTCCATATATAAGAAAAATTTAAGTATTTCTTGCAATTGTATAAGCAATTGCTGGAAACGCTTAATACTTTGCAACAAATAATCTTCCATGTATAAGAAACGTTTAAGTCGTTGCAACAATTGTTGTAACGAACTTATAAATCAATTTACTACCGGAAATTTCAAAATAACCTACGTGAAATTAACTAAGGTTTTGAAAATGCAAGCGCAAGTTATCTGCTAGATTTACTCATGACAGTCCCAGATACTTTTGTATAAAATATTACTATTAACCTAGTAGCAGAGATGCATTATGGCACGTCGTAAAAGAAATTCCAACGTTTTAGAGCGAGCCGATCGCCGGATTGAAAGTTTACAATCTATCAGCGTAGAACTTGACTTTGGCGAAGGACTGACTATACAAGCTTACACTATGACAATTAACGATCTCCGGTCTAAGCTTGGTGCCTACAACACTGCTTTATCTACGATTGACAAACTCACAGATGACGTGAAGAACGCAGAACAGCTTGTAATAGCAATGTCAGAAAAAATGTTACTAGGAGTTGCCAGCCGTTACGGTAAAACTAGCCAGGAATACGAGATGGCGGGTGGTGCGCGACGAGGTAATACCAAGAATAAGCGAAGTGTAGCAGGCAATTCTAAACTTACCAATCCTTTGACAACCGATTTTGTTGAGCTTTCTTCTGTAAATGGATCTATGAATGGGGCATCGGCTGCGACCATAGTTAACTAAGATCCAATAGGGAATAGCACTAACTTAAGATATAGCCCTTGCCCTAACTGCTTCCCAGCCTGGAGGCTGGGAACGAGGCGATTCGCACACCTTTACATATAAAAGCGGTAATGAAACTCTAGTGGATCATTTTTACCCACGTACTTCAGGATATGTCCCACTTGCCTCGCGGCTCGAATGGTGATCGGTTCTCCTCGGTCGAACTGTGTATTGTTCCAGTTCATCTTCGTCAGTGCCAAAATTTCCTGTGCTAGCGCTTTGGGCGTTTCTTCTACACTTTCACACCGAAACTTTAAGGGGCGTGGCACATACATACCTGGATAAGTGGAAAAAAAATCTACACTACCTCGCGTGTATAAAACGTGAGTATAATTATCCAAATTTAACAGCGTTCCTCGTAGAGGAGGATACTTTCCGTAACGGAATAGTCTAGTTCCACTTGTACGGTCGAAACTGATAAACTCCGCTGTATCAATACCATGTTTATCCAACGCATCCTGAAATCCTTCAAACTCCTCTGGTATAAATCGAGAAGTTTTATGCAGTACAACTCTTGCGGGTAAGTTATGATGTTCTCGCCGATACATTGCCAAGGCATTAGAAAGCAATTCTGATGCATCTGATGGTGGAAGATAAGGTTGGCGATCATCTTTTGATAATTCAGCTTGCCCTCCACGCAAAATAACTCCTTCTCCGCGCTCGTTGAAAATTTGAGCAGTACTGGTTAGTAATTTTGAGCGATCAAGTGTTTTATAGAAGCTAATACCTACGTAGCATGTGGTCAAATCTCGTGAATCTCTGACCAGTCGCCAGGGTGTTCCCAAAGCTTTGTAATATAAAGCAGTATAAAAATTCCAAGCACGGGTTGCCTCATCCTGGATTGTCTGAGCTTTCTGTTTGTGCTTGTTCTTACTTATCTTTGACTTCTTTTTTGCGGCGTTATAGGTTGAGGGTAAGATAATTTGTGTTGGCTTTCTTAATGCCATTGCTTTTGCTTTAAATAAATCACGAAAATCTAACTCTACTTCTTTTTGATTATTTTTATTACTAGAAGTTGGTTGATTATTATTGTCAGTATTTTCTTCATCTACAGACATTTTTTCTAATAATGATTCTGGTAATGCACATACTAAAACATCTGGACTAGTTTTCTCATCGATATATCGTAACTCTTCAATAAAAAAATTGACTGTTTCACTAATAAGTGTATTTACATCTTGAATCTGAAGAAGTTTGTCAATATCTTTATTCGATATAACTGCATTCCGTCTAGAATCTACCTTGATAGCCGCAGGTAAATTGTTTTCTTCTCCAAAGCCTGGGAATTCTGGAAAAAGGTATGGTTGCTTACTGTTCTTTGGTTCAATTCCCTGTCTACATTTTTCTAGCCAGCTTTCTAAACCATCAACCGTTTCAGATGAACCAATAATCCCTAATTTGATTTCTTTTGGGGCAGATGTGCTGTCATAGTCAAGTGGTTTATGGTGCATCATCCCAAAGCGAATATCAATGTGTCGTCCACCATTGCCAAACTCTAGTTCGGGTTCTTGTAAAAATTCAATCTTCATTGTTCATTTTAAATAAAGGTAAATCGTTTAAAGATTCTTCTAACAATGCACTAGTTTCATTGTCTTCGTTACTTAACCAAATATCATCATCAATACCAACTTCAATTTCAAATTCTTCTAGCGGCTCAAAAAACTGTAGAAATGGGTAATTTTGAATAAATAAGTCACCTTGAGCAGGTGTAATCAAATATTCAGCCCACATTATAAGTTGACCAAATACCGCAGGGTTTTTTTCAAGAAGTTTTATTCCGGAAAGATGCTCTTTCTCAAACTTATCTCTTGTGTAACCATCCCTTGTAAAAAAATATGTTGGTGTGATTTCCAGAAACCAGTCAAAATCGACACGTATAAACTGTCCTTCAAAACCAGAATGTCTGTAGTACGCTACTTCTGTGGAATTTTTCTTTAAGTAAGGTTGAAAAACATCTCGATGTGTTTTCTTGGAGAGACTTCGATAATCGTATCGACGTGCTGATAAGTTGTTAGTAGGTTTGAAATAGTAGCACTTTTTCTTTTGGTCGAACGATAAGTCTTCCTTCACTTTCTCGCGCAGCACCTTATTGAGTAACCACACAAATTCCTGTTGTCGTTCAAGCCGATTTGATAGCGACCATTCGTCTACGCCATGCTGCTCAACAGTCCCTAAATCGCAGATTTCCGTCCAAGGTGCTTCACGCAAGTCGTGGAAACTAAGTACGAAATTTTCTTTCAACAACCACTCCTGCCCCAAATTTCGACCAACTTTCTGAAGCGCTGAATAAGCTTTAGATTCATCCTCTGTAAAGGTGTAAGCAGTGTAGAGATGTTCTGCAAATTGAGAGACTCGCAGCAGGTTTGAGTATAATTTCTCTAACTTTGGTCGTGGTGCAAGATAAAGTCCTGAGTTTTGGGGAACAGCCAGCTTAATTAGAGCATCTCTAGCGTTGACATCAAAACGATTAAAACGCTTATCAAATGTAACTTTTTTAGATTGCCGTCGCTTGGCATCGCAGAAGTAATCCTTTACAGCAACCCAAAAAGCTTCTTTAGTTGAAGTTTTGATCACAATCAGAATAACTGGGGCGTTGCCTTGTAGCCAGTAATCAATATCTCTTTCTTCAAATCGATACTCAAAACTGTTTTCATTTTCTGCCTGAAGAAGAGTCTTTTGAGTAGCTTTACTTTGAACTTGAAGAATACAGTTTGTGACCTCGCCTGTTTGGAAATCACGGATTTCAATTATGCCGTCAATACCTGCCTCTACACCTCCAGTTGGATACCAGAGGAATCCCATACTCAGGACGACTTCTTCAATAATATTGATGCCTTGCTGTCCGATTATGTCAGATTGACCAATTTTCTTCCTAGACACTTGGCTACTTTGAAATAGACAAAATGATACATAAGTACCATATCATAAGCTAATAATTTCTGTAACTAAGGTATCTAACTTTTATTCTTAATATAGGAATCCGACTTGAATCTTGCTAAGTATACTGAGAATCGCTATATAATTCATACTTCAGTCTGCCTTTTTTCGAGGCAGGATCTGTGGAAATTGTGGAAAATATGCCACACGTCTGTTTAATAGATGGTCTAACAGATAACTATCTGTGGAAAACTTGTGGAAAAACTCAGATACTTTTCCACAAGGTAATTATACTTAATTAAGTTTTACTAGAAAAAATCAAGTTTTCCCCAGCTTTTTCCACAAAAAGTAATGTTTTTTTCATAATATAAGTTAAATTTAATCAACTTTTATACATTACTTAATATTTTCGAGTCATTATTCAGCCGTCAATGCTAATAATCAGAGTGCTGGTTGTGGAAAACTTAAAATATATCTTCAGGATGGTTTTTGGGAACGGCTAGTCATATTGATGCGATCGCTCAGCTGGCGTAGTGTTTGTGCTAAGGTGCGATCGCTATCCTGAAGTTGAGTAATTTTATCACAACTATAGATCACCGTTGTATGATCTTTACCACCAAACTCCTCGCCAATTCTCGGCAAACTCAGAGGCGTGTGTTGGCGCATTAGATACATTCCTATTTGACGCGCCCAGCTAATCTCTCTTCGCCGCGAGTTACTTTTGAGGTCATCTATAGAAAGATCAAAATTATCCGCTATAACCTTTAAAATTGCTTCTGGGGTAGCTGCCATTTTTTCATTAGGGGGTTCTAAAACTGGTGTAATATTTTCCACCGTCATCGGTAAGCCCCAAATAGAAATATAAGCCACGGCTCGAATTAATGCTCCTTCTAATTCTCGAATATTAGAAGTATAGTTAGAAGCAATATACTCAATCACATCGCGGGGAAGAGAAATATTTTCATACTCAGCTTTTTTCTGCAAAATTGCCATTCTCGTTTCTAAATCCGGCTTTTGAATATCTGCAATTAAGCCCATAGAAAACCGAGAACAAAGACGTTCTTGTAAGCTAGGAATCTGGTTAGGAGGACGATCGGAAGCAATGATAACTTGTTTGCCAGCTTCATGTAAAGTATTAAAAGTATAAAAAAATTCTTCTTGGGTGTATTCCTTCCCTTCCAGAAACTGAATATCATCAACTAATAAAACATCAGCAGCACGGTAATGTTCTCGAAAACTTTGCATACTATCTTTACGAATCGCTGTAATTAAATCATTAGTAAACTGCTCAGTAGAAACATAAAATATTTTACAATCAGGAGAAATTTTCCAGCGATAATGACCAATAGCTTGCATAAGATGAGTTTTACCTAAACCTACGCCACCACATAAAAATAAAGGATTAAACTCTTTACCTGGAGATTCTGCAACTGCCAAAGAAGCCGCGTGAGCCATCCGATTATTGGCACCAACTACAAATCGTGAAAAGACATATTTAGAGTTTAATTCAGTAGTTTTTTGATTGTGATTAAGAATACTTTCCGAAATCCGGCTGGGATGTGGTGATTCCCAAGAAACCTCTCGTTCGCTAAAATGAGAAACTTCATCACCTTCAGCAACGGTAATGTAAATTCCTACAGGATGACCGAGAATATCTTGTACTACATGAGCAATGGTATTGATGTAATACTTCTGTAACCAATTACGAGCAAATGGGTTAGGAGTGCGGATAACTAAGCAATTATTTTCTAATCGCTCTGCACTAGCAGTTTTGATCCAAGTTTCAAAGGTAGGTTGGGATAGTTCAAGCTGTAGCCGCTCTAGTACCTGACTCCACAAACTTTCTATGGGAATTTCCATTATCCACCACCTTT
The DNA here is from genome assembly GCF_017115085.1 of Nostoc sp. NMS7. Classification (GTDB taxonomy): domain Bacteria; phylum Cyanobacteriota; class Cyanobacteriia; order Cyanobacteriales; family Nostocaceae; genus Nostoc. The sequence goes on from NZ_JABXKJ010000195.1 coordinate 10,555, forward strand.
GCTGCTAATCGTCACAATAGAAGATGAAAGCACCAATTTAGCATTGAGACAGGCTAGACCTAGAATAAGCTTTCAGTTGTAATCATTTTGGGACATACTCGGTAGGCAATATCCTAACACCCACTGACTAACACGGAGAAGCAACGACACATGAAGACAACAAACCATGACTCAGCGCCCAAAAAGCCCAAAAGGATTAATACCAGGGGTTTACCCCACGGGTTGTGGATGCTCTCATCTGGGGTAGCAGTGGTGTTCTTGGGGAGCTGCTCTCTTCTACCTGCTAAGACGTTTGAGACTCAACAAAGTGAGACTCAACAGAGTGAGACTCAAGCCCAAAAGACAATAGAACCCAATCCGGTAATTTTCCCCCCGCGAATTATCTCTTCGTCTGGAGATCCTAATTTTGTGGTAAAAGTCGTGCAACAAGTGGGGCCTGCGGTAGTTCGCATTGATTCTTCCCGAACTATCACTTCTCGCGGACCAGACGAATTTAACAGCGATCCCTTTTTCCGGCGGTTTTTTGGAGAGAATGCGCCACAGTCTAGACAACGGGTAGAGCGGGGTACTGGCTCTGGATTTATCATTAATTCATCAGGTCAAATTGTGACGAATTCCCATGTCGTAGACGGTGCTGATAGAGTTACTGTCACACTCAAAGATGGTCGGACTTTTGATGGTAAAGTTTTGGGTGAAGATCCAGTAACGGATGTGGCTACGATCAAAATTGACGCTAATAATCTGCCAACTTTATCTGTAGGTAACTCCGATACCTTGCAACCAGGTGAGGCTGTAATTGCGATCGGTAATCCGTTAGGCTTGAATAATACCGTTACTTCTGGGATAATTAGTGCAACAGGTCGTTCTAGTAGCGACATCGGTGCTAGTGATAAGCGGGTTGATTACATCCAAACTGATGCTGCGATTAACCCTGGTAACTCCGGTGGTCCACTGTTAAATACCCGTGGTCAAGTGATTGCGATGAATACAGCGATTATCCAAGGCGCTCAAGGTTTGGGATTTGCGATTCCGATTAATACTGTGCAAAAAATTTCCCAAGAATTAATTGCTACAGGCAAGGTGGATCATCCTTATTTGGGTGTTCAGATGGTAACATTGACACCAGAAAATAAAGAAAGAATAAAAAATATCGTCGGCGATCGCTTCAATCTTACAGCAGATGACGGCGTTTTGCTGGTTGATATTGTGCCGCGATCGCCTGCATCTGCGGCACAATTACAAGTTGGTGATGTGATTAAAAGCATTAATAACCAGCCTGTTACTAAAATTGAACAAGTACAAAAGCTAGTAGAAAATAGCAAAATCGGCACTAAGTTACCAATAGAAGTGGAACGCAATCGGCAAATTGTGAAAGTAGATATCCAACCTGCTGCTTTGCCTGTGAGACGTGAAGAGTGAAGTTAGGAGTTTGGAGAGACGCGATTAATCGCGTCTGTACAGGAGTTTGGAGTTATAAAAATTTACCCATTCCCCATTCCCCATTCCCCATTACTTAAAGGAGTTTGATCATGACTGAATTAGCGCCAATCATTCAATTAGGCAATCCAACATTGCGACAAAAAGCTGCTTGGGTTGAGAATATTCAAGATGAACATATCCAAAAATTAATTCAAGACTTAATCGCCACTGTTGCTAAGGCTAACGGCGTGGGAATTGCCGCGCCTCAAGTTGCACAATCCTATCGTTTATTTATTGTGGCTTCCCATCCTAATGCTAGGTATCCCAACGCCCCGGAAATGGAACCTACTGCTATGATTAATCCCAAAATTATTGCTCATTCAACTGAAGTTGTCAAAGATTGGGAAGGTTGTTTAAGTGTTCCAGGAATTAGAGGGTTAGTTCCTCGGTATCAAGCTATTGAAGTGGAATACACTGACTATCAAGGCAACTTACAAAAGCAAGAATTAACCGATTTTATCGCTCGGATTTTTCAACACGAATATGATCATCTTGATGGTATCGTATTTGTAGATCGTCTAGAGAACACTCTCGATATGATCACTGAGCAGGAATATCAAGAACGAATCGTTAAAAATTAATAAATTGAAGTAGGGAGTAGTGTGTAGCAATCTGGAATCATTCGTGAGAAACAAGATCCCCGACTTCTCAAAGAAGTCGGGGATCTGCGGGTTGCAATGAGTGTGGGAATCGCCTTAAGCGGGTGATTCGCAAACTCGGTCGTCTCGCCACAATTGATATAGCCTTGTTGCTGGCATTGTCATATATAAAACATCCCCAGCACTGAGGTTAGCTTCTAATAAATCCCATCCGTGAAGGGTTTGGTGATTTTTTTCTACGTACAAAGGTACACACTCAGCAGACATGGCTACATCTTTTACCCACTTACCACAAAAGCCATGTGAAGGTGTAATCACAGTCGCAAAGGCCACCCAAAGACTATCTGCTGCGATGCCATTGCCAAGAATGCGTCCCCCCAGTGCAGCAGCAGCAAAAGCTGGGGCTGCTAGTTCAGCCGAACTCAGTACGGCCTCGAAGCCAAATAGCTGTTGCGCTATGCCAGCAAAATCAGGATCGGCATAATGCACAATCACCGGAATGCTGGGTGTCAAGCCTTTGGCTTTCAGGGCAATTTCCAGGTTGGTAGCATCATTGCTAGTAACAGCAAGCACGGCGGCGGCAGAGTCTATATTGCTGGCTTTAAGTATTGTGCGGAAGCTGGCATCGCCCTGAATTACAGGAATACCTAATTCGCGGGCGGTGTTGATATATTTGTTGTTGGAGTCGGGTTCAACTACGACAACTTCATGTCCACTGGCGTGGAGTTGCTGGACAATTCTCACCCCAATACCACTCAAGCCACAGACAATGTAGTGCGATCGCTGCGGAATTCGGGCTGCATCCCAAAATTGCTTAAAGCGGCTTCCTAAGACAAAATCGGTGAGCATTGCATACCAAATACCAATTACCACTGCTCCCACCAGCATCATTACAACGGTAAATAACTTAATACTGTTAGGAGCATTTTCTACTACTTTGTCATTACCACCCGCTCCAGTAATCATGCCTACAGAAAAATATAGAGCATCGACAGGAGACACATTCAACTCAGCCGACATATAGGTGAGTGTCGCAATCCCAATAACTGCCAATAGTACGATCGCACCCACTAATACCGATCGCCCGTGTTGCTGAAACTGCCTAATATTAGTCAGGACTTTCAGCAGTTTTTTAATTAATGATCTCCGAGGAGAACGGATGCGGGGTTGTGTACCAACAATTAAGCGATCGCCTACTTGTATCTCTTGTCCAGATATCACAGCTGAGACTAAATCCATATCACCTTCGGCTGGCAAATAATAAATCAGCATCCGCGATCGATCTGACCACAATTCACTCAGCTTTCGACCCTTCCAGAAGTGGTTTTGATCAATGTATTCTTCGTGAATTGGCCAAATTTGCTGAAATAATTTGATTTGTCCGATCGCTTGGTTTCCCAGTGCTGCAAAGGTGAATACGGGTGCTGCTAATCCCACAACACTCAAACTCAAGTGGTCTGACAGACTTTGATCTAGGCGCTCTCCTAAATTTGTATTATAAAAACGGTTGATAATCCGAATCTGGGGATTCAGCACTCGCGCTTGCATCATAATAGACAAGTTCAGAGCATCTTTAGATCCAGCGATTACTAAAGTGTGTGCCTGTTGTATTCCTGCTGCTGTTAGGGTAGCAGCTGCTTGTAAATCGCCAACAATCACATCTGGTGTTGTTTCGCCAGGGATAGATTGGTGATGAATACCAACAACGAAGGCTCCCTGCTGTCTCAGCAAACGAAAGGTTTTATATCCGGTACGTCCTAAGCCACAAACAATAATTCTAGGTTTCATGAAACGGCAGCATCTTTTATAGTTAGGGCTGCATTTCTAGTTATTTATGAATATTGTTGCCCATTTTTCTGGAATATAACTGTAGCTGACAACACGATTGTTTTAATTGGAGGCGGGAGGCAATAATCGGACTTACACAAAACTACACGTGGTAGGGGCAATACCCTGCGGTCAGCTAAAGCTACATGAATTGCCCCTACCTGAAAATATGGGTTTCAGCTATTGTTTGCCTAAGTCCTGAATAAAATAATCTAGAAAAATATGGCAACTTTGGTAGGTTATGATACGCTATCTGCTTGAGAAGTGTTGAGGAACCGAAAATGACTAAGCTGCGCGTGGGGTTACTGTTTGGCGGTCGTTCGGGAGAACATGAAGTTTCAATCAATTCGGCACGGGCGATCGCTAAAGCTTTGAGTGCAGAGGAAAATGCTAATAAGTACGAAATACTACCTTTTTACATCCAAAAAGATGGACGTTGGCTAGCGGGAGAAGCACCCCAAAAGGTTTTAGCAACCGGCAGTCCGTTACTGGAATCTGAAGAATCAACTTTTGAGGGAAATCTGATCTCCAACACTGAAGCCGAAACCCTGAGTAAGTGGCAATCTCCCTCTCAAGTTGCCCAAGTGGATGTTTGGTTTCCGATTCTCCACGGACCCAATGGTGAAGACGGGACAATTCAAGGCTTACTCACCTTGATGCAAGTCCCCTTTGTTGGTTCTGGGGTGTTAGGTTCGGCAATGGGGATGGATAAAATTGCGATGAAAATGGCCTTTGAGCAAGCGGGACTAGCGCAGGTAAAATATCAGGCGATCACTAGAGCGCAGGTTTGGTCTAATCCTTGTATATTTCCGAAACTCTGTGATCAAATTGAGGCAGAATTAGGTTATCCGGCTTTTGTCAAGCCTGCTAATTTGGGTTCATCAGTGGGTATTGCCAAAGTGCGATCGCGTCCAGAATTAGAAGCCGCTTTAGATAATGCTGCCAGTTATGACCGCCGCCTAGTGGTAGAAGCTGGTGTCATCGCTAGGGAAGTCGAGTGTGCCATTTTAGGTAATGATCAACCCCAAGCCTCTGTCATTGGAGAGATTACTTATGACAGCGATTTTTATGATTATGAAACTAAATATACTGAAGGTAGGGCAGATTTACTGATACCTGCACCGATTCCAGATGTGATCGCTCGGCAAATTCAGGATATGGCTTTGCAAGCTTTTGCAGCTGTTGACGCTGCGGGGTTGGCAAGGGTAGATTTTTTTTATGTGGAAGCAACACAAGAAGTTTTGATTAACGAAATCAATACCTTACCAGGCTTTACTGCAACCAGTATGTATCCCCAACTCTGGGCGCATAGTGGAGTCTCTTTTGCAGAATTAGTTGATCGGTTAATTCAACTGGCGATCGAAAGACATTCTCCTAGCTGATGGAGAAAATAAGCGAACTGATTTCAGATTTTTACGGTAAAAAGTCATCAGAAATACAGAACTTTCACAAAAGTTAGCCAAATTTGGTAGCGTATATTTTACAAAAAAGCTACTTAAATCGGAAATCTTGTTACGGATACCTGATGCTTCACTCCTCCAGTACAATTTATGGACTAGAGGGGTACAAATCTGAAAGTAATCATGGAAAAAAGTCAGAGTGTACAGCGCGAGCGAACCCAACCAAAAGGGGCTACTCCAGAGCTGACAAATAGGAAATCGAGACTAAGAAAAAGCTCGAATGTTCTGATATATCTGGTTGCACATCATCCTTGGCTATTGTTAACTGGGTTTTTAGCCATGTTTATGGGAGGTGGTGTCTTTGCCCTGTATAGCTTAGGTAATGCTGGCCCGGTAGCACAAGAAGAACCAGAAAAAATCCCAGTTATAGTTGAAGAACCAATCAATGCGGCTTCTGAGAGTAGTAATCCTACACCTTTATGGATGGTGGCTGCGATCGCCCTCAGTTGTGGTAGTGGTTGCTTGCTCATTTTCCGAATGCTGAAGTGGATGAAGCAACCGCAAAAAGTCCAAAAACAGATTAATCGCCATCAGGTACGTTTGGCACAGAGCAATTACCAAAAATTGGAACCGCGTCTTCCCAAGAACCAGCCAATTTTTGTGCCACAGCAACAACTGATGCCCCTTATGCAGATGCAACCGAAAACAAAACATCTGGTGACGGTTCTACCAGCAGAACACAAGCATCACTTAGATACGCCCAAAGAACCTTTGGCAGACTTGATGGATCTTCGTAAAGATAGTTCATTATCTGCACTTTTACGTCAGTATTAATACTACTGTAAAGCAAAAACCCGTCTAAATAATACTTTTTGCGAATTAGGGCACGGTTCTACCGTGCCTTTACTAGTATCTATATTGTCCAATAACTAATGATTAGAGTGAATAACATCGTGCGGTTAGTTTTGACAGCAATATTGTTGGTGCTAGTAACAGCTTGTGGCAGTATTGGACTGCTACCGACTAGCGAGTTAGTGCAAAAAGCGATCGCACTTGGGCTAGAACAAACTCAACAAAAACTTAGCCAGCAGTTGGATCTAGATTTTCAAGGATTTGAAATCAAGCGGCTATCAATTACCCAGGAACAACCCCTAACGATTGAAAATTTACCAGCTTTCCGGGTTCGGGGAACCTACGACTTGATTGTTAAGTTACCAAAACGGCACTTGACGCAACCACAAAAACCCTTTGACGTTTACCTGCAAATTCAGCAAGAAGGTAAAACTTGGCGATCGCTAATTCCAGAAAAAGGTATTAAAGATACTCAATCAATTTGGCGCAGCTATCTCATCCAATACTGACGGGGAAAGGTTTGAATTGTTTCACTCTTTTGCTGTGTAACTAGAAAAACTCTCACAATCATGTCTGTTGCTATTTTCCCCAAAAGGGTAGTAAAGATACTCAATCAATTTGGCGTAGCTATCTCATCCAATAGTTTTCAGACACGTCTAATATGGAAGCAAATTATAAGATTGTTGAGATTGAAATTGCTCAAGCTAAAGCTCGTTTACCAGAACTAAGTAACATTCTAGTGGATGCTGTTGATACTGGTGCATCGGTTAGTTTTATGATGCCTTTTACACTTACTGATGCAATGATATATTGGCAGAGTATTCTACCGGCTGTAGCTGATGGACGTACAATTCTACTGGCTGGAAAAGTCAGATATATATTTAAGTTATGTGATTTTATACAATCCCGAAAATGCGAGCAAAAATACGAGATACAGAGATTTTCTTTGATGTGGAAGGTTCTGCATTAGTGGTGGATGGCACGAGCATCTGTTCTAAACCTGTCGCCTTTCTAATTCATGGGGGACCTGGTGCGGATCATACTTCTTTCAAACCAACCTTCTCGCCTTTAAGCCGAAAACTACAACTAGTCTATTTTGACCATCGCGGTCAAGGAAGGTCTGCCCGTGGACCGAAAGAAACCTATACTCTAGACAATAATGTTGAAGATATGGAAGCGTTGCGCCAACACCTTGGTCTGGACAAAATTGTTGTGATTGGCGGTTCTTACGGTGGTATGGTGGCTCTAACTTATGCAGTTCGCTATCCTCAAAATGTCTCTCATCTAATTGTGATTGCCACGACAGCCCATAGTGGCTTTTTAGAACGGGCTAAGGAAATTCTAGCATCAAAGGGAACTGAGGAACAAAAAGCAAGCGCTCAACGACTTTGGGATGGGAACTTTGAAAATGAGGAACAGCTAAGAGAGTATTTTCAAGTGTTGGGACCAATGTATTCGCTAAGATATGATCCCACGACGTCAGGCATTGCTTGGCAGCAGAATATTATCTCAGTTGATGCAATTAATGTTGCTTTTGGCGGTTTCCTCCGCAACTACAATATTCTTGACCAGTTACACAAAATTACCGCACCCACTTTAGTTATTGCAGGTCGGCATGACTGGATTTGCGCCCCAGAATTTTCTGAAGAAATTGCTCAGGCAATTCCGAATGCCGATTTAAGAATTTTTGAGAATAGCAGTCATTTGATCCGGGCAGATGAACCAGAAGCACTTTTGGATGTGATCGCGGGTTTCCTGGTTTACAAACGTTAGATCAATAATAATCGAGGTGATAGTTTCACTAAGGACAGGGGAAGATGTATATTAACTTTTTTATCAGTTCCATTGCTGGAATTGTGGTTGTGGTGCTAACGGCTTTTGGCTTACTGCAATGGTTGCACATCCCTGCTGGTAACTTTCTTGATTGGGTGATTGGTGGTGCCAGTTTTTGGTGGCTGTTGGTAATTGTTACCGTTCCGTGGAATGTGCATTTTCAAGCCAAAGAAGTCTTAGCAGAAGCAGCACAATCAACTGAGAAAGGAATTCCAGTTGATGAGAAACAAGTGAAGTATGTCACACTTTTGGCAAAGCGATCGCTCTGGGTTGCCATTGCTTTACATTTATTCTCAGCCGTTGGTCTTTATACTCTTGCTGTCACTGGTATTAGTACAGTTGGGTATATAAGTTCTGGTGCAGCTTTGTTATTAACAATTCTGCGTCCAGCGATTCGGGCTTATGAATATTTATATGCGCGGTTAGCGATGATTCGCCAAGAATGGAAGTATCCGCGCGAAGATATTTTGGAACTGCGCGATCGCTTCTCCATATTGGAACAAAAAATCCAGTCATTGGAAGATCAACTCAACCCTGAACAACCCTATTCATTACCCGCAACTCAACAACGCTTTGCTGAAGAGACTCGTAGAGATTTAGCGCGGATTACAGCTAATTTAGAAGAATTACGGGCGACAAATCAAACTGAACATGAGCGTTTGGGAAGAGAAGCCAGAAATGCGATCACGCAACTTTCCACCGACGGGCAATTTCTCGATCATGTCCGCGAAATTATTCGATTTTTTAAGACAGCTTAGTTATTGGTGACAATGGGTGATTCTGAGGAGATATATTTGACTTATTTTTCACATGGCTTTGGCAACTTTTTCAATTGTGGCGTGGCGTTTATTTAGGTAACGCATGATTAATTTCTGGAAATGTCTACTTGCTTTACCCGTGATTTTGCTAATTCATTCGGTGCGATCGCTCCATTCTCTGTAATGATGGCTGTAATCAACTCAGCCGGAGTCACATCAAAAGCTGGGTTGTAAAAATCTACACCCGCAGGTGTGAGAATAGTATCACCAACTTGATAGATTTCTGTTGGTTCGCGTTCTTCAATGGGAATTTTGCTGCCATCGGCTAATTCAAAATCAACGGTAGAAAGGGGTGCAGCCACAAAGAAAGGGATATTATGTGCTCTAGCGGCGATCGCAACACTATACGTACCAATTTTGTTGGCAGTGTCGCCATTAGCAGCAATGCGATCAGCACCCACAACGACAGCATGAATTAAACCCTGTTTCATGCAATGGGCTGCCATATTATCAGTGATTAATGTCACAGGAATACCTTCTTGAACACATTCCCAAGTGGTGAGTTTTGCGCCTTGTAAGCGGGGACGGGTTTCGTCGGCAAATAAACGTTCTAAACGTCCTTCCCTCCAAGCAGAACGCACAACACCCAAGGCTGTACCATAACCAGCAGTAGCTAATGCTCCAGCGTTACAGTGAGTAAGCAACGTCAGCTTTTCTGGGGTAGTGGGCAAGACTGCCAAACCATTGTCACCAATTGCCTGACAGGTTTGCAAATCTTCAATATTGATTGCTTGGGCGGTTTGGAAAAGGGTTTGCTTGATCTCTTCTACTGTTCCCAGCGTTTCGTAGGCGGCTGTCATCATTCGGCTAATTGCCCAAAATAAATTCACCGCCGTCGGACGAGTAGAACGCAATAACTGGGCTACTTTATCTAAGTGTTGCAAAAATTCGTGGCGATCGCTTGTGGCAATTTCCCTCGCACCAAGATACATTCCATAGGCCGCAGCCACACCGATTGCAGGCGCACCTCGCACAATCATCGTTTTAATCGCCCGCGCCATATCTTCACTGCGATGAATTTCCACAAATGTATATTCGTTGGGTAAGCGGGTTTGATCAATTAATGATACCGAGTTGTTGTGCCAAATAACCGGATAAACTTGATTTGGAGAATTTGTGATCATAATTATTACTAAATTAAAATTGTAGGTAAGTCTGCGTTAAAAAATTAAGCGATGTGAAGAGATATAAAATCAGCTAAGGGACTGACAAATAAAAAAATATCCAATTATTTATTGTGGGGTGGGCATCTTGCCCGCCCAGTAACCAAAGGCGGGCAAGATGCCCACCCCACAAGATTGAATAATTTATTTCTTGGAAATCCCTAACAGCTTATAAATCCCTAATTTCACCGTTTTTACAAAACTAAACATACATCAGTTTTATCGTCCCGACCTCGTGACGTTTACCCGTAATCATACAGCGTTTCTCACTCGGAGCAAGTACACAAAACTCTGATCTAGCAAGAGATTTAGTTTGTCAAAGTCTATTTTACCAGGATATGATCAAGGCAGAAGTAAAAACCATTATTATCAATGCTGATGGGCAGAAGGCTGCCTGGGATGGTTCGATTATCACACCTGAACGGGAAATACCTCCGCCAGCGACAGAACCATTTCCCCAAGTTTACAGCTTTTTCTGAGCTTAAATTCTGCTTTCAAACCCAAAAATCTCAGCTTTTTTTGTCTTATGAAAATAACCTCCATCTCGGAGGTTATTTTCATAGAAGTTCCTTTGAGAATATAGGTTATTTACTCAAAGGAATATAACTAGACAACAGCAGCTAGTTGCTGCTGAAAGAAAGCTTGTAACACTCTCTCTGCTATTTGATGGCTAGTTAAACCTAGTTCTGTCTTAGATTCATTGGGTTCAGCATGATCTACTAATACATCTGGTACACCGAATCGCTTGACAGGAACTAGAATCTCTGCATCCATTAAGGCTTCCGCGATCGCAGAACCAAAGCCACCCATCAGACAGCCTTCCTCTAAGGTGATGACGCGACCGATTTTCTTCGCTAAAGGCAAAATCAACTCGGTATCCAAAGGCTTAACAAAACGCGCATTAATTACAGTTGCTTCAATGCCATGTTCACTGAGAATTTCAGCAGCTTGCATTCCTGGATAAACCATTGTGCCATAGGCGACGATTAACACATCATCGCCTGTACGTAGAATTTCGCCTTTGCCAATTTCCAAAGGTTCCCAACCTTCCTCCATCAAGGGGACGCCGTAGCCATTGCCACGAGGGTAGCGCATAGCGATCGGGCCACTGGTATGGTTTACACCAGTCACTACCATGCGTTGGAGTTCTGCTTCATCTTTGGGTGCCATGATTACGATGTTGGGAATGCAACGCAGATAAGCAATGTCATACATCCCTTGGTGGGTGGGGCCATCAGCACCAACAATTCCTGCCCGATCCAAGCAGAAGAATACTGGCAGGTTTTGGATGCAGACATCATGAATTATCTGGTCATAGGCGCGTTGGAGGAAGGTAGAATAAATCACGGCGATCGGGCGCATACCCTGAGTTGCAAGTCCGGCTGCAAGGGTGATTGCGTGTTGTTCAGCAATGCCGACATCAATATATTGATTGGGCAGTTTTGCTTGAAGCTTATCTAAGCCTGTCCCCGTTGCCATAGCCGCAGTAATCCCAACAATTTTCGGATTTTGTTCCGCAAGTTTTACCAGAGTGTGAGAAAAGACTTTGGCATAAGCTGGGGGTTTGGGTTTACTGGAAGGAATGGCTTTGCCAGTTGCTACGTTAAAAGGGCTTTGGGCATGGTAGCCAACTTGATCTAGTTCAGCAATTTCATAGCCTTTGCCTTTCACCGTTGCCACATGCACCAAAACTGGGCCTGCTATCTGATGTGCCTGTTGGAAGGTGGCAATCAATTCTTCGAGATTATGCCCATCCACTGGGCCAATGTAGGTAAAGCCGAGTTCTTCAAAAACTGCACCTACCTTGGGAACAGCCAAGCGTTTCATACCTTCTTTGATGCGTCCGAGTTCGGGAGACAGGGATTCACCCACGAAAGGAATTTGCTTCAACTGTTCCTCAAGATTATCTTTAATAAATTGCACCGGTTGGCTGAGGCGCATTTTGTTCAGATAGCGGGGAATCGCGCCGACGTTGCGAGATATAGACATGTCGTTGTCGTTGAGAACAACCAACAGGTTTGTTTTCGGCAAGTGTCCAGCATGGTTGATGGCTTCTAAAGCCATACCCCCAGTCAGCGCCCCATCGCCAATCACAGCAACAGCTTTAAATTTTTCCGCTTTCAAGTCTCGCGCTAAAGCCATGCCCAATGCTGCTGAAATACTTGTAGAAGCATGTCCAGCCCCAAAGTGGTCAAACTTGTTTTCACAGCGTTTGAGATAACCCGCAACTCCGTCTTTTTGTCTGAGGGTGTGGAAGCGATCGTAGCGTCCTGTCAGCAGCTTGTGAGGATAAGCCTGGTGTCCTACATCCCAAATCACTTTATCCCGATCTAAGTCCAGTGTCTGGTAAAGTCCTAGTGTTAATTCCACAACACCCAACCCTGGCCCCAAGTGTCCACCATTAACTGCTACTGTTTGGAGATGCTTATCTCGAATCTGACGGGCAATCTGTTGCAGTTGGCGAACAGATAAACCGTGCAACTGATTAGGATGGGTGATTTCGCTCAAATGCATATTATAGGGTTTTCCTCTCTAATTTCTAGTTTCGGTATTTTGATTTTCCCACGGTCGGGTTCTCCACAGAATCAGACTCTTACATTGTTACTAAGTTGTATTGGAAAGTATAACTTCGTAATTAATAATGATCAAAAATTTGTTACCCATTAACTATTGGTCAAATTATGTTGCAATCAGTTAAAGTCATAACACATTTGTCAATAAGTAATGCTACTTAAAAATAGTCTGCAAGCCGTATAGGAAAACAAGTTTTTTCGGAGCATTTGCGGAAACTCTCTCAGCAGATTACTTAATTTTACTTTTTTAAGTTAGTACAAAATCAAGTTAAATATCTCATTTCTAACTATATATGTGGCAGAATTACTGGTAATTATTTAACAATTGTTTCTTCTCTTCTTCGGTAATACCAGCTAATTTTATCAGCGATCACCAGTTTATCTATGCGTGACTAAAATGTATTTAAAAATACACTACTTATGGAGATAAATTAAGTATTTACTTAGTAAAATAATCTTTTTAAATTATTTCTAGACAACAAGATTCCCGACTTATCTAAGAAGTCGGGAATCTAAGCCTTTCGATTTTGACAAATCAAATAGGCTTTCTATATCTATTTTCTACTTCCCAAAAGCATCCTTGATGTTATCAACAGCACGTTCAACAACATTCTTTGTGTTGTCTACTGCTTTTTTAGTCCGAGTGGCGTCTTCGTCGGCTCTTTTCTGAATTGTAGCCGCATCTTTCTTGGCTTTGCGCTCAACAAAACTACCATTGTCATCCGTTGCTTGGTCAACTTTACTGGCATTGCTCTTGGCAGCTTCCTTAACTTTATCTGCCGTATCATCAATGAAATTTTTGGCTCGTCCAGCATCTTTACTGGTTTTTTCTTGAACTTGATCGCCTGCGTCTTTTGATGCAATCAAGGTTGCAGTAGTATCAGCCATTGCTGAGGTGTTGGAGAAAAATGCACCTTGCCAAACGAAAGCGATCGCTAACAGACAAAACAGGGTGGTAGCCATCCAGCGTTTTACGGTGGAAAACTGTTTTGTCAAATAACTCAGTTTCATAAAATACAATCTCATGTAATTTAGCATACTATTTTTACATCATTTAGCTGATTAACCATATCGTTCCCTAGATAGAGCTTTTGGTGTCATAAGTTGTTAAACGAATTCACTATTTTGATAGATTGAATTTTGAGTAAAGATTTTCCTCTGGTAATCAAAGGGCGAATTAAACATTTCAGAGATTTTGGGCATGGGCGATCGCTGTTGGTTAATTAATTGGCAATCGCAACTGACTTTTTACGGCTAAGACCAATTCTATGTGAGGCTGCGCTTTATTCACGTAGGGGCAATTCATCTAGCTTTAGCTGACCGCAGGGTATTGCCCCTACAGCGCGGTTTTGGGTAAGTTCTATAGGCGCATCTTCAAAAAGAAATGGTATAAGACGCTTACGTTCTGATTTTTTCTTTAGTTCAACCGCTTGGGTTTGATCGCTATCTAAACCAGATTGCCCGCGTATCAATCACCTCTTTCATAGCTAATAGAGCATAATTTTATCTTGCGTAACATAGTTTGATTTATTTTTATCCACTTAACTTAATTAAAAACAAGACCATAGCAGAAATGTTGCTATAGCAAAGTATGTAAAATTTAACTCCAACAATTATGTTTTTTTGACATACTTCTAAATTTCCCTATGAACTTAATTTATACTCGTGAGAATATGTGTTGTTAAGTATAATTTATGCTTGCTCGGAGAAAATTTTTAAAAAGAACAGGATATACAACCCTTTCTACTTTATTGGCTATGGGGTTTTTAGAAAAGGATAAGCAAAAAGAAGGACATAGCACGAATGTTGCTATGGCAAGTATAAATGTAAATTCTCCCCTCCGGCAATTAGCTGCCGCTAAAGGAAAGCGTTATGGCAGTGGGGGAATCTCCGCTAGCGATTTACAAGCGAATGCAAATTATTCAGCGCTAGTTGCTGCCCAGTGCGAAATTATAACGCCGAATGGCGAATTAAAATGGAACGCCACGGAACCGCAGCCAGGAGTATTTACCTTTAAAGATGCTGATTATATTGCTAATTTCTGTCAGCGGAATAATATGAAGTTGCATGGACATACACTTTTATGTGGTCAGTCATTGCCTAGTTATATCCCTACTTTTCCCCCGACAATGCAACAACTCCAAAAACATGTGACTGGGGTCATGGGACACTATAAAAATAGTCCAGTTTTAATTTCTTGGGATATTACTAATGAAATTATTGCAGGCAATCCAAACGCGACAAGCGATCAGGTTTATGGTTTACTTCCAGGATTAACACCGGAATATATTCTAGAGTTGTTTAAATTTGCTGCTTCAGTTGATAGTACTAAGCTATTTTACCTAAACGAGAGTAGTATGGAAGGCGTTTCATGGAGAGCAGACCGTTGGTTAGCATTGATCGAATATTTGAAGAATAAGGGAGCTAAAATCGACGGTGCGGGTGTGGAATCGCATCTCTGGTTTTCTACTGCCTATGGTTTTGACGCTACAGGATTTAGTTCTCTCTTAAAAAGACTTAATAATCTTGGAGTTAAACCAATAATTTCAGAATTAGATATTATCATTGATTTCCCATTACCCAGCAATATCCAAAAGTTAGATCAGATGATAGCTGACAATTACAAACGATATCTTGACCTATGTTTTGCGGCTGATGTTGATACTGTAATTACATGGGGGATGATTGATAAATATTCTTGGATAGTTAATTCCAGTTATATGCCAGGAACATTTCAAGCCAATGCAAGTGCCCAAAAATTTCTGCGTCCGCTTCCTTATGATCAGAATTTGCAACCTAAACTTGCCCGCAATGCTATTGCCCAGGCTTTTCAGCAAGCTACTTAGTGTTGGAGCAGATGTAGTTTAGCTGTAGCAATTACAGTCTAAGAGTTTTGCAGTAAGTTTTGGAAATTATTATAGCTATTTTCAGGTAAATAGACCACGCGGTAGGGGCACAGCAATGCTCATTGGTGTCAACTTAAGTTAAAAGATGTAATCTAGGAGCATTGAAGCAGATGTT
>NZ_JABXKJ010000225.1 GCF_017115085.1 Nostoc sp. NMS7
CAGTGCCCTTTAATACCAGTCGAATCTAAATTATCCCAGAAATGGTCAAAATTTAATTCATTTGCTTCTATTCCATGATTTTCCACTATCGAAGAAAAATCAAACCACTCACCGTGCTGGCGGTATTGTTTATAGTATCTATGGTACAAGTTTTCGTCTGTAGGTGCGTCAATAGTCCAAAAATGACTTAGTACTTGTAAAGGAAAAGGAGATTGGTTATTTAGTACTTCATATCTAGAATATATACATGATGAACGTCCAATTTTATAACGGTTTGTGCCCATTGCCCAAATTAAATAAACATTTCCTCCTCTCCCACATTTGACATCTTTTATGCTATTTATTTGTTTATTAATTGTTAATAAATCCATGCCTCCACACCCTAACATTTATTGACTATTCCTGGATATTAATCAGGTCTTCAATCCACAACGATTTTCCAGTCTTCTCAGAGAAAAAATCTTTCAGTTTAACAAGCGTTTCTAACTTGCACCTGTCTACATTTCCTTTCCTAAGATTACTGATGCTATTAATATGAACCCCGATCGCCTTTGCAACCTTGTCATTGGTTAAATCCTCTGTCCAAAACGGGTCAAGGTTAATCGTTACCTTCATTGCATCTTCCACGCTTCAACTACACCTTTAGGATATCAACAATCTACTAGCCTCATAGTTAACTGTTTACATAGGAAACTAGCTAAGTGGTAAAATAAGTATAACAAAAGGCGATCGCTTGCTCGCCCCTTTTAAGAACTAATTCTCCATTGGATCATCCCGCCCGATACCAAGCGATCGCAGTTGCGCGTGAACTGAATCAGAATTATCCCCGCAATAATAAAATCGCTTTTGCTTGAGATCGCTAATGTAATAACCTGGCTTTCCACCATTGACTCGAAATAACTCAATTACCAACTTTTCACGCGAAATATCATATTTACGGGTGGCAAACTCAAGATCCGGTGGCTCACCAAGCGGGTTGTAAAAAGATTCACCCTTTATATGCTGCCAGCGTCCTTGATTGTGATAGAAGATTCTTAAGTGACTGGGAATGCAGATGTCAATATTCATGTGCGATCAGTTTTTCTGGATATCCAGAAAATTATCGACGAACAAGGTTTGAAGAGGAACGAACTAGAATCGGCGATCGCCTACAACGGGACAAAGCCGATTGGCTTTACCTGCGCCTCCCTTGCGAGAGACAATAGCGATCGTTTTCATGTGGCAAAGATTACGTATTAAATTAAATTGTATACACGTCAACAAGTGATAGTTTACTCATCTGGCTCCGGCAGTAAACCAAGCTTGGCGCGAAATTCCTTGTTGTATTTTGATAGCTCCCAATTGCTGGCAGATTTAACTTGCTCAGGAGTTAGCTTTTTAGCAACTTCGAGGTTGGTACTGCTGAGGTTGGCATCAATTAGGTAGGCACCTTCGAGGTTTGCACTGCTGAGGTTAGCACCTTCGAGGTTTGCACTGCTAAGGTTGGCACCTTCGAGGTTTGCACTGCTGAGGTTGGCATCAATTAGGTAGGCACCTTCGAGGATGGCACCGCTGAGGTTGGCACTACTGAGGTAGGCACCTTCGAGGATGGCACCTTCGAGGATGGCACCTTCGAGGTTGGCACTACTGAGGTTGGCACGGCTGAGGTAGGCACGCCAGAGGTTGGCACGGCTGAGGTTGGCACGCCAGAGGTTGGCACTGCTGAGGTTGTCACCCCCTAAGAGGTTGGCACCAATTAGGTTGGCACCGTTCAAATCCAAAGTTCTTCCGTTCAAATCCAGATTGTTTATAAGTTCTGCATCAACTAGAAAACGAATAACGCTTCCCTTTCGTTCTCCATCCTGATCCAACCTTCGCAACACTGATAATGTTCTGGCACGCACTATATCAAGTGCTGCATCTAGCTTCTGGTATTCGGAGTCTGATTCTTTTAATTTTTTATCAATCAATACTTTTAGTTCTTTATCAATCAGCAGTTCTGACATTCGGTCAATATAAGCCTCTAAAGCCTGCTCGTGTAAATTGTTGTCTGCTATTTCTTTCTCGCGTTTAGCTTGTTCTTCCTGGTTAGCTTTCTCACGTTTAGCTTGTTCTTCAACCTGGGTTTTCTCCTCTTGAGCGCGTTGATCAGAACGCCTTTGTTCCCTTCGTTCAAAATAGAATAGTGCTAATGGAATAGCAATCACGCCAAAAAGTTGCAACCAATCCCATAACGTCTTGGCAGATTGAAAGTTTTCAGTTTCTTTCTTGAGCTTGATAATCTTCCCATCTTTAGGATTTATTGCTTCCTCTGTACTCACTGATTTATTCGAGTCTGGGCCAAATCCTGACCACTCAAACCGATACAGCACAGAATAAATTGCAATAACTCCAGCTACAACAGCAACACCTATCAGTAATTTTCGCTTGGTAAACAAGAAGTTTTTTATCATCTCTAAAACATCTCATCAAGCAACTGGGTAATGTCTCGCTGATCCTTGTGGCGGTTATCGTCGTAAATCATTAATGTATCCAGCTTGCGGTGACGGCTGAGTTTTTGCACTTTCCGCACGTTTCCATCAGTGGCATCAAGGGCGGCGGTAATTGCACTGTGCCGGATGCGGTGAGGTGACATCTGCTTTTTGATGCCTGCTTTGTTGCATAGTTTCACTAGCATTTTGCGGATGCCGTCCCCGGTTAGCCTGTGGCCCCCAGTGGCATAGTCCAGTGACACGAATAACGGGGAATCGTGTAGCACATTGGTTCTAGTTGCTAACCATTCATTAATTGCTTGCACTGTTCCCGTTCCCAGGTCGATTACCTCAGTCTGGGTTCCCCTTCCCTTACCCAAGATTCGCAGTGTTTTAGTCTCAGGATCAAAATCAATAATATTCAACTGGCTGACCTCGTTACGCCTCAAAGCATTCCCCCAAAGCAGCCTGAGTAAGGCATAGTCACGCTTACCCTTGGCGGTGGATAAATTGCACTGGTTGAGAATCACTTCAAATGTTGCCCGGTCAATTCCCGATGTATCGCGGTACTTTTGCACCCGTTCGCTTTCTACATCTTCTAGACTGAAATCGCACACACCCAACTTCCGCCCGGTCACTACCAGACTTTTGAGCGCTGCCAGTCGTCGGTTAACAGTGGCTTCTTTTAACCCCTTGCGGATCATTTGTGCTTTGTACTTCAACACCACAGAGATCGCCTGCTTTTGCTCAAGGTGAAGAAACTCCAGCACAACATCAGGTGTGGCAGGCTTGCCCGTCATTACCTTGAGAAAATCATTGATATCTTTTTCATAGGCTAGGCGGGTGTTCTCAGATCGCTTGTCTGCCAAAAGTTGTGATAGCACGTCGGGGTCAGTGTCGAGGGTATAGAAGCTATCCCCAATTTTCGCATCAAGGGAGGCTTGTAAAACTTCAATAGACAGTTCGCCAGATAGTTCGTTTGTACTCATAATTAGTTCTTGATAATCGCTGTTTCCGAGAACACCCAAAGATTATTAAACCCCATCCGGGTGATGGGGTAAAACGTTCGTTTGCTGTTTACTGTTTGCTGACTACAGGGGGAAATGAGCATCCATGCAGAAACTTACGCGCTTGGACTTGATGAGCCACTTTCAATCCGCGATCGCTTTTATTTGTGGAGAGCGATCGCACCCTTCACCATAAGCGGAAAAAGTAATGGGTGCAATCCGGCTTTATGGAAGTAGACCTAAATCCTGAAGGATTTTAAGTACAAAAAGAATCAAAGACGCAACAGAACCCGCACCCTTCATAACTTCAAACCATTTTTGCCAATCCCAAGGGGTCTTTTTGTTGCCAGGGTCTTCATCAGGTTTTTCAGGTTCGGTTGAGTTATAGACTAATTTGGCTAAAATTGAAAGAAGCATGATTCAATCTCCAACAGTTGAATTTTGTTAACAATCTTTGGTTGACTGGTACTCAACTAAGATTAGGTTACTGACTTTTATTGATAGCCTTTGTTTGACTGGTACTCAAGCAAAGGCTATTGATCTGTTTAACTTTGCTTTTTGTTGGGAAGCCATATATTTTCTACCTTCATTTGAAAGTAGGCTTTGAGCATCCCTAACAAACAAAATCCGGTCATAATCTTGATCCGAACTTCAGATTTACCTTCATTAAGCCAGCTATAGCGTAAAGCTTCTAATTCTCCACGCCATTCTTCAGCAAGAATCTTGGATGGCCAGCCTTTTATATGACTTTTTTGTCTGACTTCTACTGAAGATGAATTTGGTGTTTCTAGGACAAGCAGCTCCTGCCGCAGCTCCTGCACCCGCAGCTCCTGCCGCTCCTGCAGATCCTGCTGCCGCAGGAGCCGCTCCTGCAGATCCTGCTGCTCCCACAGCAGGATCTGCCGCTCCTGCCGCTCCTGCGGCTCCCGCTCCCGCTCCCGCTCCCGCAGCTCCCGCTCCCGCAGCAGCTCCCGCACCCACAGCAGCTCCCGCTCCCGCAGCAGCTCCCGCTCCTGCCGCAGCTCCCGCTCCTGCCGCAGCTCCTGCGGCTCCCGCAGCTCCTGCCGCTCCCGCCGCTTCAAGCTTAGATAAGGCATTTTGCTGATTACCGTTTTCCAAAAAGTTAGATACTGCATTGATTTAATAAGCTCCTGCGAAACCAGGTTGACCTGTCATTGAGCGCATCTTTAATTGGTTACGATAATCTTGTACTTCCTGAAGCACCTTCTGACCTGAACCAGTTACTATGTAATACTTACGACGCGCACCTCCTGTTTCATCTTGCTCATCACCCCATTGCCAAGAGATTAATCCCTTTTTTTCAAGTCGGTTCAATGTGGGATACAAACTACCAAATCCAACTGAGATTGGTCTGCCTTTGTTCAATCCTTCCAACATTTCAAGACCGTACATTTTCTGAGTCCCCATGAGGGTCAGAATATCCTCCTCCAAAGCGGAAAGCTTAATTCCATCTGTTTCATCCCGGCTTTTATTCATAACTTCTGTTTAAACTCTTTATACATTATATACTATTAGACAAAGATATAAGTGTTATCTGTCGAAAGAGATACTTTAAAACTTGATGGTGAGCGCAGCTAGCTTTTCCTCTAAGAACTGCTTTTAAAGGCAGTGCCAGAGCGATCACTTTCATTCTTAGAGCATAATCAAGTGGCAAAACAACCTAACGAAAAGCTAGAGAAATTAATCCGAGCGCCGTGTGACAATTGCGATGGGCAAGGCTGGTACTATCTAGCATGGAAACACCCTAATAGAGAACAGGCGATCGCAGGCTGTGAACAATGCTTTGGTTCTCGTGAACAGTGGAAAGCTGTATGGAAAAAGTAAGTTATGTTCCACTGAGGCGTTTTATAAAACCCCATCACCGCGACGGGGTATTATTCCACTTTTTAATTCGGCATCTGGCACGCGGATTGCACTACTGCGATCGCTGACTTTGCGGACGTTCAAACTATATTTTTATGAGTTGAGCGCTCGTGCAAGAGCGATCGCTAGCCCTAACTACCTCCTCATGGCGCTGGCAGAATCCAATTTTTTGGATGTTGACCGATTGCTGAAAGAATGGGCAAGTGGCACAATTAAGAATCATCTTTTACTCCTACGGGGGTGAATGATTGGGCGATCGCTTGACTTTGGACGGTACGGGCGATCGCCCTTTGAATTTAGTTACAGAAACAGGCGTTAAAGTCTTTATTTGATTAGCTTTTTTCTATCTCTGTAACTATCTCAAGTATACTATTAAATATCTGTAACTGTCACCTAGTTACCTATAAATAGTTACAGATACAAATAGGTAACTATTACCGAACTCTCTATGTAACTATTATCTAGTTACAGGTATGATAGTTACAGGTATATAGTTACAGAGGTCAAAATGGGCAGACAACCATCACTGTCATCGGTGGCGCAAGGCATTATAGAAACGAGTAAGGGAACACTCGATTTATGCAATGATTGGGAACGCTGGCTCTTGTGGCTAGGAAGCGCTGAATCATTCCGGTATGTTCCGAAAAGTAGTGAGCCAGCCTATACGGTACGAAAAGAGAAAGCAACCAAGGGCGATGCTTTCTACTGGTACGCTTACCGGAAGTCGGGCGGTAAACTGGCCAAGTGTTATGTAGGGCTTGACCACGATTTAACTGTTAATAATCTGGAAGCGATCGCCAAAAAACTGACTGGCAAGTTACAGAGGAAAGTTACAGAGAAAATACCTGTAACTAATGAGTCAGCAAAACAGTTACAGATACAGATTGAAGAGTTACAGAGGCAGTTATCTGTAACTTTGGGAAAGTCGAAGAACTAGAAGCTGAGTTGGGTGCTTCTAGGCAGTGCGATCGCGCTGCACCGCCAGATTATCAGGCAATACGCGATAGCGAAGCGCTGCGGCGAACCGCCGATCGCACTCTCGGCAAACTGAAAATGGGTAGGCAGTCGGCGGCGGGTAGGGCAATTGACGCATTCATCAAGGAATTAGAGAGTAAGTAATTCCCAACTGTAGACGCCCAAAAGCCTTGGAAATCAGGTTTTCGGGCGTTTTTGGTGGGTTCATTGGTGGTGTCTACAGTTGCCCAAAACCCACTTTTAGTGGGTTTTTCGGCGTCTACGCCCCTCCTTGACGGGTTGTAGAAAGTGTAGAAAGTGTAGACAGGGTATAGCGTGAGGATAGGGGGTAGACACTCGGTAAAAGCTCGGTCTACACTCGGCAAAGATTTGCACTAACCTCACACATACAAAGGTTAGTGCTTTTCTGTAGGCACGTTGTAGATGAAGTGTAGGCAACCGTCTACACAACTGTTGGCCACTTCCAACCAAGGCGATCGCTCATTCCATCGACTTCCCCCAGTCCCCGATCAGCCATTGCTCGAAAGATAATGCGGATATCCTCAGCACTTACATCAGCAAACAGACGGGTGGACTGTTGCAGCGTCCGCGCTTTGAGCAGTTCCCCCGCGTGAGATTGGCCCCAGGTGAGGATAGCTTGCTCGTATTCATTCAGGGGTTGCTGTGACGTGGTTGGGGTGTCATTGGTGCTGTCGTTGGTACTAGGTGGCTCTTGCGTCGCACCCATGCCCCAAGTACTTAAGTCCAGTTCACACGGGCAATCATCGACCATAAACCGTTTCTTTCCCCCAGTTTTTAGCCATTGCTCCAATTGGGGAGACTTGAGAGCAGTTCGAGCGTAGTCCTGTGCTTTTTTTCCTAGCCGGATACGCACAAAGCAAGTGTCTAGGATATCAGCGTCACCTTCAAGTGCAAAGTTAGATGCGGTGTCGTTTTGCGCTAAAACCATGATGAATTGCTTGCGCTTGCGTCCTACCTTAGCGTGTTGTCTGATCCATTCTCTTGCGTTGTCGCAGTCAGCAAGCACTGGGAACTCTTCAGCGATGTAGAACCGTGCAAACTCTTGGGGAACGTCTTTAGATACTGTCTTGCGGTACACTCGCATTTTTTCTAGATGGTCGAGCGCCTCACCCATAGCCTTGTTTACTTCTGGCAATCCCCCATCACCGATGAGGTTGTCGGGTGGAACCCATGCCCAATCACCCTTGGCTGAGTCAACGTCATAAACGACGACCTGACCGCCAATGCGGGTTGAGAAGTACTGAGCTTGGGTTGATTTCCCGTCCCCAGTCCCGCCAACCAGCGCAACGTGTTTCTGAACTCGGTTGACGTACTCTATCGGGTCTGTAATTAGGTTTTCCGGCTGCCAATTGGGATTGATTGCGTTGACTGTGACAGCTAACTGTGCCGTGGGTTGGGTTTGCTTATTCATCCAGGATTGAAAGTTTAAGCGTGATACCCGGTCGATATCTCCTAGCGATTCTTGCAGTAGTTTTGCTGTGTGGCGTTGCCGTCGTCCTACCTCCAGTGTGGCGACTGATGCCCCAAGTAACCACGTCTTACACTGTTTTACGCCAGGGCTGAGGGAAACTCCTAAAGACAGCAACCCCAGGCTAATAGCTAAACTTCCCCAGGATGACCACTTGGCACGGGCGTACATTTGTAGGTGTTGACTCAGCTGTGACGGGTGCAATTCGGTCATAGCCCTAGTAACACCCCCAACGCCACTAACCCCACGCGAAACAGTAGTACTTTATCTACCTCTGGCACTGCTTCCCGTAAATAACAGAGAACTGCACCAGCGACGGCTAGCACTCCCAACACTAAGAGCCGGAGAAATTCAGGCATTGGCAGACTTACCCAGCAGCTGCTAAACAGCGCGGGAATCGTTATGTGTGCCGCAAGGTGAAAAGCCAAGTCTGGTAAATTGTCAGGGAGTGCGATCGCGTCTGACCACCCTCTTTTAAATTGCTCTAACCGCGATAGTTCGGCTGTACTAGCAATTGGAGAATAACCGCGTAGTTTACCGCCGTAGGCATCGCTTGGAACCTCGACTACTATTTTTTGCTCATTTTCTACCATAGGTCAGCCCGTCTTTGAAAGCTTTAAATTCGGATTGGCAGCTACTAAAATCTTTCTGCACCTGCTGAATACTGGACTGGCGATCGCTTGACTGCTCTTGATACCAAAATGTGAAACCTAGCGCTGATACTGCAATCAGTAGCCAAGTTAGATTGTTTTCACTTTTCATAAAACTTGAGGCCCCCGGGAAAAGGGGGCTTGATGGTTAATCTGCGTCTAGAATCGCGTTGAAGTTGTAAACCGAGTTATCAAGCGGCTGTGGATCTGGTTGGGGCATTGGTTCAAGGCTGGCGCTGATTCCATACTTGATTTCCGATTCACACACAGCTAGGTGCAAATCAAAATCAAGTTCTTGTGCTGCTAACTCTGCCTGAGCTTCGTACCATTCAGGCGGTAAACTGCTACTTTGCATCGGCTTGCCCAACCCTTGACTGTCCGTAGCCGCTGGTTTGGGTGAGTCGGTCATTGATTCGGTTGATAACTTCGTTCTCGCTTGTGGGCAGTGGCTTGCCTTGAAGATATGCAGCAGAAATTTCAGCGCACTCTTCAGGCGTGGCCCCATTGGCCAATAACTGACCCTCTGGAAATCCAACTTTGTGGATCTCATTGCTTGGATATTCTGATTGGTTCATAATTCTCTTGTTGCGTAGTTTTCAATCGCTGGAGACTACTACCCATTGAGAGGCGATCGCCCAACTGCCAGGGAGTGCGATCGCTTGTCATTATTGGGCAGTTCTAAAAATCTGGCTTGCTGGGAGTGGTTGACAAATCGACTGGGTACGCTTGCCCATACCCCACGGGTGAGCTTTTGCGGGTGCGGAGGTCAACGGCTTTAGTTTTTGAAACTTTGATCATTAATCGGGAACCATCGGCGGCGGGGGAGAATGGCTGATAATTTTCGATGGCATCCCAGTTAACAGGGTCTTTGGCAACGTGGGCGGTATAAAGCACGTTGGTCATTGATGAAAGCACTGCGCCCGTAGGGATGCCCACGAGTTTACGGGCTTTCTTTGGCTTGTCCTGGAATTGTTTACTCGCTCCGTTGCTATTGTTTTGTTGAGTAATACCGTTATTCTTTGCGGTGTCTGTCGCTTCCATAGGCTTGGTTTAGGTGATGAGAGGACATGATAATCTGACACGGTTACTTGGCTGTAAGTCCCGTTTGATAGAGGTTTTGCGCGTTTATTCGCTTAGAAATACACTAACACAATATGCAGTATGTCACACATTAACACTTGTGCGATTACTGGCTATCGATCTATAGTGGGTTGTGGTGACACAATAGGCTAGATGCACAGTACTAATATTTCTTGCAGCTATGCCTAATGATGAAGAAAAAATTATTTCGTTAAGAGTCTTTATGCCTGAATCGTTACGCAATAATTTCAAAGCGGTTTGTGCCAAGCAAGGAAAGAATATGAGTGAGGTAGTCTCAGATTTTGTCAGGGACTACGTAGCTGAACAGGAATCCTCTTCGCCCAAGAAGCGCAAGGGGGCAGCGTGAGCGCAGAGCGCATGGAAAGCGTAACCACTTACGTTTCACCCGACGTAAAACGGAAGTTGGAAGAGTGGTCACAGGAAGAGGAAAGGTCTATCAGTTATGTTGTTGCGAAATTAATTACTGAAGCTGTCAACGAGAGAGACAAGCAAAAACCATCTACCCCTTTATCTAAGAAAAGCAAGGGGGCAGCATGACCGCAGAGCGCCTAAACCGGATGGAGGATGAAATGGAAACCATCAAAGAGTTACTAATTTCAACGGCAAGGATGGCTGAAAGAAACAGCGAATCCATTAATCGCCTAGTAGAGCGGATGTCAGAGGCAACAAGTAACGTTGACCGTCTGGCAGTCGCTCAACTAAATGCTGAAGAACGGCTTGACCAATTGACAGCACTGATGACACGGTTTGTTGAAAACGCAGAAGCGGATCGGGCTGTCGTTAGGGGAATCCAGACCGAAAATCAGCGCATTCTTGAATACTTGTTTGGGCAACAGGAGGGTCAGTGAGTGCAGCGCGGCCAGTACGCGAATATCGGTTAGCCGAAGACGTGATACCCATCGTTGACCAATTGCCAGACTCTGAAGCCGCAAAACTTGTACAGCACCTTGTTGTCCGATTTTTTTTGAGGATTTTGGCCGATTTATTAAGAGCGATCGCGCTGCGGGTAGAGAAAAGTTAAGTGAGGGATTGGGCGATGCTTACTTAGAAAATAATACTCAACATGATACTTCAACAGTTGCGAAAAGTTAAGTGAGGGATTGGGCGATGCTTGGCACTCAATTGTTTTTAGGGATATATGAGCAATTGAGTGACGGGGAATTGCTTTTATCCATATACCAGCACTTGCGATCGGTACTTTAACGAACATAGCCGAGGATCGCAGATTCTTGTATCCGTGCGATACATTTTGGGGGGTGCGATCGCGCAATAAGGATCGCAAATCCTCCCCCAAAATCTACGTCCACACATTATAAAGCGCCAGAAACTTACCAAAATGCAAGATAGTCTTGCAATAATTTATTGAAATCAACCAAAAAGTAAGGCATTTTTCAATAGTGTATTGCATAAACAATCATTGATTGTCCAACTGTACGCTCGATTCTCTGAAATCCTTGATGGACGCGATCGTCATGAATTTATGTATTTTTGGAATGGTTCCCCAATAGCCCATTTTTTTGATACCAAAATCAGATTTTATGATTTATTATGAAGCAAGTATGCGGGTATACCATCCAAAGAAATTTATCATTCAATTAATGATTAAATAAATCGATGAAATAATGAGCAAACATCATCTTGCGATCAGTACGAAATTAAAACGAGACGTAGTTGTAGAGCTTGAATTAGTAGCTCGAAAAAGGGGTACTACTCGCAGCGGCCTCATTAGGATGTGCGTTTTAAATTTTCTCGCGGCACAACCTGACGGCGATTTTCCGGCGTTCATCCCCTCAGACAAAAATCCCTCGGTAGCTTAAGCTACCGAGGAAATTTTGTTTTATTGTTTTAGAACCACCCATCAACCAGTGTTCATGCGCCTGAGAAACCTTGAAACACTGGCTAAATGGAACACCATAAAAGGACAATATGAAAATTTTTCATACGGGTGTACCCCTATTCTATCCGAATGGGACACCGAATGGAACGGGTGTATGCACCCCTAACTTTACACCGCGATCGGCCAATAACGAAGACCAAAATAGCTATCAATCTATTGATAGCTATATAGCAATATATCATTACTCGTGGTGCAAGAGCCAAGCGATCGCTTTTGGGGGTGCAGCATGATTGCACAAGTATTCGCACCAGAGAAAAATTTAAAAGTTGACCGTCACCAAATAGCCAAACAATTAGAGTTACTAGGCTACAAGCCAGGTGAGAAGGTTTTTCTGAGAGCCTTCTATCCCAGTAACGACCCACCCCAGCGCGACGGCGGGGGGCGAAAAACAAACCATACCACCATTGAATCAATAGCCCAAACTGCCGAGAGATTTCAAAACGAGGGTAGGGGTATTTATTTGGTGGTCAACGGCGGGGGGCAGACGGACGCAGAAGTAGAAACTTGCCGCGCCATTTTCTACGAGCATGACAATCTCTCCAAGGATTTGCAGCTTAGTTTATGGCAATCCAAGGGTTTGCCTGAGCCAACGTTTCAGGTGGACACTGGCGGAAAATCAATTCATTCCTACTGGGTTTTTAACGAGCCAATAGATCCAAGTAGTTGGCGATCGCTGCAAAGTGACTTATTGGAATTTGCAGATGGCGATCGCAGTTTAAAGAATCCATCAAGAGTAATGCGGTTAGCAGGTTGCTACCACCTTTCAAGCAAGGGCGTTAATCCATCATTAATTGTGTCTGAGTCAGGCACTCGTTATAAATTTGAGGAGATGAGGTCAATCGTCCCAACTCAACAAAAAACTGTATCCCCATCATTGCCACTACCTTTATCCACTTTTTTAGATGTACCCGTGCCTTTAATTGAGTGCATTCCCAAAGCGGATCGTGAATTGGTAATAGGTGGAGCGACGGAAGGAGGACGGAACACTACAGGCTACAAGTTGGCCTGTAGTCTAATTGGTGCCGAAGTGCGTTTACCCTATTTGGGGATTGCATATACAGAAAACGCCAGAGATTTATTTAACAATTATCGCTTTCATTGCACCCCACCCCTTGAGGATAAGGAAGCGGAGCAAGTCTGGAAATCAGCGATCGCTTCCAACCCCACGGCAACGCTAACAGATGACGCAATTCTGAACTGTGTCAAAGCGTGGCAGAGAAATCAGGGGTCAAAGCCCAGTGGTAGGAGTTTTAGTAGCAGTAATGTTATTCAATTTGGTGGGACTGGTAACGGCGGTGGGACTCCACCGACTACTCTGGAGCTACGAGATCGTGTTCTCCAAATAATGCACCGAACAAAAACGCAATCAGAATACCAAGAAGCGCTGATTAAACTATCTCAAAAAGAGTGCGTACCCATAAAAGAGCTTGAGAAATTAGCAAAAAACCTCGAATCTGAACATGAGACGGTCGATGCCCGTGTTGACCATCAATCTGAAATTGACAGACTTATTAAGCTAGGCGAGGGGACGCTAAAACTATCTGATTATCTGCCTCAAACGTTAGCCGTCCCCTTAAGCCAGTATTCTGAGCAGTTAAATGTTCGGGCAGAAACTATCTTGCTGGCATTACTAGCAACTACTTCTAGTCTGCACGAGGTCGGTACTGAATTGGTGATCCACAAAACGCAAGGTTTTACAGTGCCACCAACTATCATGGCGGCGATGGTTGCTGAGTCTGGACAGAAAAAATCGCCCATCACTCGCCAAATCGTCTCCAAACCACTGGCTGTGCTGAAGAGAGAAGCGCGGGAAGTTTATCAGTCGAATTTGGAACAATACCAAATTGATTTAGAAGATTGGGAGAAACAGAAAGCCGATACACCCAAGGGTGAAAAATTCACAGATTCTAAACCAATAGAACCAGCAAAAGCCCCAATTTTCTATTTTACGGATGCCAACGGGGAAGGTATTAAACAGCAAGCCCAAAACGCACCCAGGAAGTCTTTATATGCGCTAGTAGACGAGTTAGCAGGCTTTTTTAACTCAGCTGACAAATACCGGGGCGGTCGTGGTTCTGACAAGCAAGACTTACTAAGTTATTACGACGGAACGGGTCAAACTGTGCTGCGTTCCTCTGGTGTTAAGGTCGATGTCGAAAAGATTTACCTGAGCATATTTGGGACAATTCAGCCAGACGTGATCCGTTCCATCATGCGAAACTGCGATGATCCAGATGGTCAGTGGGCAAGATTCCTGTATGTCCAGCAGCCGTTAGCCGCATCAGTTCTTGGTGACGACGATGGATCGGGAGTAGACATAGTAGACCTGCTAGCAGGAATTTACCGCAAGCTTCACAATACCTCAGCACGGCAATACACCCTGACAAGGGAAGCATTTAGAGCCTACCAGCCATACTACAACAAGCTTGAACAAATGCGCGAGTCGCACCCCCACCCAGGCATGAGGGCGACTTACTCAAAAGCGGAGGGGTACACAGGGCGTTTAGCGCTAAACCTGCACGTTTTACACGAGCTTGCTAATGGCAAGCCTACTATGTCTACTGAAATTCCAGTAGAGCGGATGAAGGAAGCGATCGCACTAATGAATTTCTTCATTGGGCAAACAAAGCTCCTTTATTCCACGTTTGATGAAGGGATTGCCCCACACATCGCCAAGATGATTGAGTTATCCAAGCGCCGTGAGGCAAACACTGGTAATGGCTGGCTCAAAGCTAGCGACATCCAAAGGTCATACAACACTAAATCTCGGCCTACTGCTGATGTGGTGCGATCGTGGATGCGGGAAGCTGAGGCACTGGGTTTTGGGCAAACACGCGGCATGGGGATAAAGGTAGAGTTTAGCTACTCAACTGGAATAGTAGACTTAATAGACAAAAATAGGCCAAAAATAGACCCCCCGCCTATTCCTGAAAACCTTATGAATGAAGGGTTACAAAAAAAAGTAGACATAGTAGACTTCAAACCTACCCATCAAGAACCTACAAAAACACAAAACGGACAATCTGACCCTACCCATCAGGAGGCCGCAACTACAGAGAATGGACAATCTGAGAAAGCCATTTTTATAGACTCGCCGCCGACTTTTTGCGAAAAGGCGTGTAACCCATGTACAGACAGCGTTGAAAAAATAGACCCCCCGTCTATTTTTGGCCTATTTTTGTCTACTGAGCCTATTCAAGTTGAGCCTCTGGAGGCTGAAACTACTTTATTGGGGCAATCTGAAAAAGTAGACCCCCCGTCTACTTTTTGTCCTACTAATTCAGAATCGCCTACTTTTTCACCTGAAGCCGAAGCGATCGCGCTAAAAGCCAAGGTAGTCGTCGCCAAGGGTGCAACTGTTCGGTTCAAGTGCCTTGGGTCAACTCGTGACGGGCTAACCGCTACTGTGCGTTATGTCAAAGCGGATGGAGAATGCAGTATCCAATTTCACGATCAATCTTTACCTGCACACTTGCGATCGCACTTATGCCCAGCCTCGATGTTGGAAGAAATCCAAGAATGAGTATTTTCGATGCCCGAATTGCGGAATCCTTGAGTTGCTGAAAGTGCGATCGCGGATTCCCCCCCCATTCGCCCCCTATTCCCCCATTTCGCCCCCCCCTATTCCCCCATCGCTAGGACTAGCTTGCTGTAAGCAATCCAGCTATTTGCCCCCCATTCGCCCATAAAAAAAGCGAAGGCAAAGTGAGTGCAGCCGCCCAGTAAAACTATGCACCGGCACGGCGTAGATATAGCCAAGCTGACACCAGGGGCAAGATAATACAAATTTACCTAAAACTGAGGTTTGTAGTATGCCAATAACAGGACTGAAACTCTTATGATTTCGTTATAGCCAACTCTTACAAGAAGCAAACAAGGCTTGGATGATTTATCAAAAAGCAACATTAAAAAAGCTTATAAATTAATACTTTCAGGCTATCTTGCCTCCAGTGTCAGCTACGCTATATTTACCCCGGCACGTAGGCATCGCGGGTTACATGATGTAGTTCGTAAGAAATGCTAAGAAATGGGACTAAAATTTCGCGTAAAACTGTTTATGTGTAGCGATCGCGGATTCCCCCAATGAGTAAAAAAAAGAACGAAGCCAGCGACAAAGCCCATTTGAGAGACTTCTCATCTCCTGGATTCAGTCAAAGCCAGGTAATGGCTCGTGTTGCCAAGCTTCCCCCCGAAGCGGAAAATTTCATCGCTATCCTCGATGGTGTTTTAGAGCGCACGAAAAACACCACAGACAATAACTGGTCAGATATCGAATTTATTTTGCATTCTCAAATCGCAATGCTCAACACACTAGCAGCCCATTTTATGAATAAAGCGATCGGCGGGTACGATGCCCCACAAGTGCTGCAAGCTTTGCCCCAGCTCCCTTTAGAGTTTGCGAACATCAGCCTAAAATGCCAAGCCGAAATGCGGAAGTGCATAGCGCTGCTGCATGAAATCAAAAACCCCAAAAAGCCCACGCAGTTTATCAAAAGCTACGTAAATCAACAACTCAACCAGTTGGAAATAAAACAGCAAGAACTAAAAGAGCGAATAGAGGCGAGTAACCATGCCCAGGTGGACTTTACAAGCAAGGGAGAGGCAGAGGCAATTGATACAGCAGTGGCGACCGTGGCAGTACAGCGCAGGGCCAGTGACGCTAGAGGGGAAAGCGATAAGCGCTCGTAATAGCTATAAACACGGGATGCGGAGCGCCTTCATGGTTGCCTTGAAAAGGCAGATCAAGATATCTTCTCAGTTGAAGAATTTTCTGAAAAATTTCGAGAGCGAGAATTGACAAACGAACTATTCACGCGATGCCCCGGCAGATACCTTTTTTTCTTTTAGGCATCACTGTGCCAATTTGGGAAAATCGTACGCTAAGGAATTGAGACTAACCTGAATGCTATGAAAATACCTTGTTTTGAGCAAACGGCATACCTCTATTCTTCATTTTTGACTCGAATTAGGAACTTCCAGATGGTGCAGAG
This sequence comes from Nostoc sp. NMS7, assembly GCF_017115085.1. Taxonomy (GTDB): domain Bacteria; phylum Cyanobacteriota; class Cyanobacteriia; order Cyanobacteriales; family Nostocaceae; genus Nostoc. Next base: position 16,445 of record NZ_JABXKJ010000225.1, read on the forward strand.
TACTACCAATACTCTGCACCAACAAAAAAATTAACACCTCAAATCTAGACAGACAAAGACGTTCAGCCTTAGCGTACGATTTTCCCGTTTTGGCACGGTGACGCCTTTTAGGTGCGCGACGGGGAGCGCATTAGATGTAGCGCTTACAATCGACCAAAAAATTTTATTTTCAAAAGTTTTAGCGGTGGCGATCGCCCCATCTTTCCCCCAGAAGCAAGAAACTTGTTAACAAGTTATTTCCCGCACAGATGCGATGGCGAAACGCCCACCTTCGGCGTTCGCTAAAGCGAACCGGAGGTTTATCACCTCCCAGCCCCCCTTTCCCCTAGAACTACCCCGGCAAATACAACCCACTACTTTCTGGTTTAGGCATCCATCTATCTATCGGTCATCGCTCATCACTAAACCTGATAAACCTTCAATACTTCATCGCCGTAGTGGTTAATTACTTTAATGGCAATCTCCCCAGGCTTGTCACTTTTACCTTTAGGTGGGTCAAAGGGACGGCTAGTGGTGGAATAGAGTGCTGACCAAGCATCTTCATCAACCTCAGCTTTGAGCGCACGTTTCAATTTTTCATAGGGTTGGTCAGCCCCTGTAAAGTAGGCATGGCGTACAAAAAAGCTTTCGCCGTTGTAGTTGGTGTCAATGAACCAGCAGGCGATGTCATTGGTAGAACTGCTACGAATTTCACCAGTAGTGGGGTCGTAAATATCTAAACCGTTGAGTGTCACCACCAATTGGTCATTTTGATGTTTGACTTCAATATCTGGTTCACCAAACACCATAAACAAATTGCCAGCACCCGTTTTTTTGAGAAGTTCATCACCCAGCAGTAAGTCAGCATTCATGCGAGTAGTTAAAACCGTCAGGTTGCCATACCGCTTGGATTCTTCCGCAACGCCAGGGTCAAATCCAAAGCCGCAAACAATCAGCAGATGATACCCTACTCCTTTGACGGCTTCCTTGGCAGCTTCTTTAATTTGCTCACTGCCAACAGTGCCGTATTCTGGCCCAATGGAAACAGCTACCCGTTTGACTATTTCATCTTTATCTGTATACTCCCCTGTTGCCTGTAGCCAAGTACCAGCATGAGGTTCTAGGAAGTCAAATTTCAGGCGTTCGTTTTTAATTGTGTTTTGCACACCTGCTTTTTTCAGGTTTTCAATAATCCTGATTTCAAACTGGTCAGATGCTTGCTGTTGCCCTTCTGCTTCTGATGCGGGGCGTTCATCGTCTATGGATAGGACACGGTGAGGTGATAAGCTTTCAACAGTGAAGGGGCCAGTTACCCGTAGTCGTTTATTATCTTCATAGGGTTGGTCATAAAGGATTTCAGTGTCAGCATGATGAGCGATCGCATCATCAATTTCTTTTTGGCGCTTTTGTCGCAACTCCCACCAATTAGCCAGTTGCTCTTTTGCTTCCTGTGACCATTTCGCTTCCGGTTCGCGGGGGATTTCCCATTCTTCCCAGGATTTTTTAAGCAGTTGGTTTAGTTGGGTGTGGATAGGGTCTAGCTGCTGCTGCCATTCTGCATGGATGGTGTCAATTTCTGGATTATTAGCGATCGCTCCCAAAGTTACGTGGGGAACTCGCTTGTAAACAAAGCCTTTTCTGATATTAGCTTCTAATTTTCCTTGTATTTGTTGAAGCTGTCCGGTGATTTCGGATTCTTTCTGGATGCCTTCGGATGAATCAGTGAGTAAATAGTAAGGATATTGGGCTGACATAAGACGAGTTCTTGCTAGTGCTAGAGCAACACGGCTAGTATCAATACTGATCCAACGCCTTCCCCATTGCTCTGCAACATAGGCTGTTGTACCACTACCACAGGTCGGGTCTAGAACTAAATCACCTGGGTCACTAGTCATTAAAATACAACGTTTTATTGCCTCCGTTGCTGTCTGTACAACATAAACCTTTGGATCTGTTCTACTTTGTATACCTCCTATTGACCAGTAATTATTAATAGGATATGCGGTAAAATCCTTGAGATAGCGAACATAGTTTAAAGAGTTGCTAGAAGGAACAATTCTTTGACACAATGTTAAACGTTCCATTCCAGGAAGATTAGTTTTCCATCCCCCTGCATATCTCTTTCCTCTAAACTTAAAAGTAACAACTTCGTTACCTTGTGATGTTGTATTATCAAGGCGGAAAACTCGTGCTTGTTCAGGTATTAATTCTAAGTTATCTTTTTCTCGTTTACTTAAAGGTCTGCGTTCGCCAGATAATAGCTCAAGGTAACTGTATTTTGATGTTCCTTCACCACCAATTTCTTTTTCTATAAACAGTTGACGATATTTAAGATTTAACTTATTTTTACTATACCAAAGTATATAATCAAAAGTTCCATATAAGAAGTTGCTACCTAATCCACCACTTTTAGAAAAGCAAATTTGACTGACAAAATTTTCTCTACCGAATATTTCATCCAGTAAATTCCTTACTAAGTGAACATTTTCATCTCCAATCTGTACAAAGATACTACCTGTCTCTGTCAGTAACTCTCTTGCCACCACTAAACGATCTCGCAAATAAGCTAAATAAGAATTAATTCCTAATTCCCAAGTGTCACGGAATGCCTTAATCTGTTCCGGTTGTCTCGTTGCATCCCCAACACTACCGTCTTTCACATCCCGCTTCTTAGTCGAAACCTGCCAGTTAGAACCAAACTTAATCCCATAAGGAGGGTCAAGATAAATCATCTGCACTTTCCCCTTTAAACCCTCCTTCTCTGCCAATGAATTCATTACCAACAATGAATCACCTAGAATCATCCGGTTTGCCCATTTGACCCCTTCTTTGTGCTGATAAAAATCAATCAGTTGGTCAAACTTTAACCCATTGAAGTCACTAAATAAACTTAACTGAACTTCAGACTGTTGCTTTTGACTATAGGTACGAAATTCTTGAATAATGGACTGGGGGTGAACCTTCTCTTGGATGTACATCGGTAAAGCTGGGACTTCCAAGGGGTGCTGGTCTTGCTCATCCTTGCCTTTCCAGACTAACTGAGGATCTAGTGAGGTATCACGGGGGTAAAGAATAACTTTGGGTTTCTTCTGCTCATCTGCCATGAAGTCTTTTAATTCTTCAGTGGGAATGTTAGCCCGTTTGTCTTGGTGTTTAACAGTTTCAATTGGGGTCGATGATAGACTTTTCTTCTTAGCCATAAATAATACCTTTAATTAATTAGTTAATTACCCATGACTGAGAGCATGACGAATAGTATTCTGGGTATCCCACGGGTCAGAAATTTCTAAAAATTCCCAACGTCCTAAACTGCCATGATTATTTACTGCTGGTATCCAAAGACTTCTAGCAGTAGAAACTTTAGCGGCTTTATCTTTCCGCGCTTCTCCTGAAACCTCTACAATCAGGTTCAACGGGTCTTTATGCCTGTTTTGGTCTTGGATTCGCACGATAAAATCAGGAATGTAATTCTTTTGATCCCCGTTAATGGTGTAGGGAATTGTAAATCCCAGGTTATGATTTTTGACATAGCAGACTACTTCATCCATTTCTTCAAACACCTGTGCTGTCTTCTGTTCCCAGCTATCGGTATCAGCTACTACGTGGGAGATATGGCACTTGTTGGGGTCAGTGGCATAAACCGGACGGGCTGTGTCAAAGTCTAGATAACGAGTAGAACCAAAGGTGTCATAGGGTCGCAGAGTTGGTTTTAAGGATTTTTGCGCTTCCCCAGATGCGATCGCTCGGTAAATGCAATCTGCTGCATCATGGGCAAACTCAGTTAATAGTAGTAACTGAGGGTAAGTATTGCCTTTATAGGTAACACACTGTTGCATCCACTCTTTACTGATTCGCAAGACTTGGGGAAACAACCAAGCTTGCACGTCAGCATCAAAAATATGTTCTTTGGGTTTGTCAGTTTTTTGTATACCATCCCCTCGGAAATATTTCTCTAAAGTTAACTTTGCCAGCAGAAACGCCACTTCTTGTTCCCGCCGCGATCGCAATTCATCCAATGTGTGAACACTGGACTGCCCAACAATGGGAGCATTGACTGTAAATGTGGGTATATCAGAGGGAGAAATAGGATATTTGCAATCATCGGTAAAATTAGCACTGAGTTGTTTTTGGGTAATGTCGTAGCGATAACCTGTTAATCGCGGGAAAGTAATCTCTAAATCAATGCGTTCTTCTAAGGCACGGACACGAGTAGGTAAAAGTCCAGGTTTAGGTTTCTTGTTAGCACCAGCACAAGGAATAAAAGCAAAGGGAACGCCGTAAACCTCTGCATATTCTGGTTCATACATCCCCTGATCATTAACTGCATAACTTATCCGTCGCAGTCCCCGCCCTACTACCTGCTCACATAATAACTGTGTACCAAATGCCCTCACTCCCAAAATGTGAGTAACAGTGTTAGCGTCCCATCCCTCAGTTAGCATTGAAACAGAAATCACACACCGGATTTGTTCACCCAACTTGCCTGGTTTACCAACTGTATTAAGCACCTCTCGCAGCAGTTCTTCTGAGCTAATTTTTTCTGGGTCTTGTCCTGGATAGCGTTTTCGGTACTCAGCTTTAAATTCCTCAATTTCCCGTGCTGCTATTTTCTTAAAATCAGCACTCATGGCTTCACCTGACTCTAACTGCTCACTGTCTACCAGAATGGTGTTAGGTCTAGCTGACCAGTTACCGTTTTCAACGTTACTAAATAGTTTTAGTCTCCCTGGTGCTAAAACTGGTTTTTCGTCTGGAGTTGTTTTACCAGTATCCCAACCGCAGACGTAATCATAAACCAACTTAGAAACACTGGTATTATTACAGACTACAATAAATACAGGTGGTGTTAAACCTCTGGCTTGAGCCTCTGTATTTTGCTCCCACTGCTGGTAAGCTTTTTCATAGTTACTGTAGAGACTTTGTAATGCTCCCTCTAATTCTTTGGGGAGTTTGGGGTCAGGTGTTGATTTACTTTCATCTTGAGTGCCACGTCCTTTTTTTGGAAGATGGTCACGAATCAAAGGCCAGATACTTCTATAAGTTGGCAGTTCCCCCTTCATGTTGTCATCTGACACAGGCACACGGGGGATTTTGACAATACCCGATTCAATGGCATCAATTAAAGAAAAGTCTGACACCACCCAAGGAAATAAATTACTTTCTGGATATCCAGAACCTTTCAAGAAGAAAGGTGTAGCAGAAAGGTCATAAATAACCTTGACACCAATTTTTGCGGTAATCGCTTCAATGCCAGAAATCCATCGCCTTGCTTCAGTATTCCGTTTCTCAGATTCTTTGCGGTCATCTCCTTTGAGCTTTACATCATCATCAGCACCAACACGCCGACGATAACAGTGGTGAGCCTCATCATTAATAACGATGATGTTTTTCTTATTGCCTAAAGCCTTACAAACACGCCGCACCATCTGATCTGGTGTTTCAGTAAAGGCGCAATATTTACCTTGAGAGAGAATATCCTTGGTCAGCTTGCCAGCACTGTTGAGTTCTCGCAATTGAAAGGCGTGATAGTTAGTAATTACAATCTTGGCTTTATCCAGTTCCGGCATTAAATCCGGTGGCACCAAATCCATTTTTTTATAGTAGTTTTCTGAATCATTGGGCTGGAGAACCCGCAAGCGATCGCGCACTGTAATTCCTGGTGTAACAACCAAAAAGGCATCGCTAAACAGTCGATTTTGAGGGTTGGCAATCTTATTAAGGGTGTGCCAAGCAATCATCATCGACATCACAAGTGTTTTACCGCTACCTGTCGCCATTTTGCAAGCGATGCGAGACAGTAGCGGGTTGGCATCTGCGTTGAATTGGCGCAACTGATTCTCAGTCCAGTTATCACCGTACTTCTTCGCCACTTCAGTAATGTAAATGACCGTCTCTAGAGCTTCAATTTGGCAGAAATACAGCTTTCTTTCTCGCTCTGGATTTTGCCAATATTCCAGTAATCGCCGTGTAGTAGGGGTAATGCCCACATAACCACCACGTCTCCACAGCCCCACCTTTCCACGCACATAATTGATAAATTCATTTGGCTTGACACGGGCTTGTGTCCATTCGCCATCCAGGTCTAGTTCAAGTTGTTGACTCTGTTTACCTTTCTTTTTCGGTGGAGCAATGGGAATGAAGTAATGGCTTATGCGTCGGGATTCAACAATATTATCAGTGATGCCATCGTCATCAAATTGGAAATGTTGCTTAGGTTCAGAAAAGGCTGAGTTAATAATGGGGTTTTCAATGACGACTTGCTTCACCGACACGCTTCTCCTAGACTTTTAATACTTGTTTTGCGTCGGCAAGCTCATCTACTTCGCACAATACTTCGCTAACACTTCTCGTCCCTGTTCACCCATCTCCTGCAACAGATTCTCAATTTTCTGTATAGCCAGTGGCGACGGTTTGGCGCGTGAATTTTCCCAACGGTTAACCGTTGGATATGTAACGCCAAGTTTGGCTGCGAACTGTTCCTGTGTCAGACTGGTTAATATGCGAATTTCACGGATGAGCTTGCCAACTTCTGGTTGATTTATTACCAAAGGTTTTTGGGTAGCCATCTAGATCAAAAACCACTACATGACGTAATGGGTGATATATCACACTATATATAAACGCACTTATTTTACAAATTACCCTCAGTAATAATGCTTAATTTATGTTCTAAGCGTTAATTATTTTTGTTGTGGTGAATATTTGTATAAGGGGAAGTGCCTACCAGGGATATCCAAGGCTGGTTAGGACACGCGACTATTCACGATACTGTTCGTTATCCGCCAAAAATTCTACTCGTTTGAAAAATTGGATTGGAGTTGGGGTTCAGCCGGGATAGGGATACCGTTCGAGACGATGCAGCTAATCGCACTGGCAGAGTCAATCGCTTTTTCTGAACATCCAGAAAAAACTGGACGAACTAGGATCTGACAGGAAACGCTAGCCTCATCTAACAATCGGGCGGAACTTCGCTTTTGTCAGCTTTCCATGCTGCTCGAAGTGGTATTCCAAGCCAAAATCCTTGTATTCTTCTAGGTCTTGAATCTTGCGGAATCCCCGAAAACCAACCGTGCGACCGCTCGCTGAAGTTACTTTGGTGTGCAAGTCGTTTGGATCTCCTCCAAGGTATCGGAAAGCCTCACCGCTGCTCATCCACTCGCCGTCCTCTTGTGCCGTTACCTGCTTTGGGGTAGCTGGTTTTGATTTAACTGGCTGTTTGGTTAACTGAGTTAACCCATTAGTTAACTCAGTTAACTCTGGGGGTGTTTTGCTGCCCATTTTTTGCGTTAAGTCTTCTATGGCTTGGGTTAACTGGGTTAACTGCTGGTTAACCGCTTTCATGCCTTCCTCTAACGCTTCTACTCTCTCCCCTACTTGGTTAACTTGGTTAACTTCGGGTTTACCCAAGTAGAGAGCGATCGCCTCTTGTAAAATCTGGCTGCGGCTTTTCCCTGTCTGCTGGCATATTTGGTCTACTTCTTGCATCTGTTGAGGGTGAATCTTCGCAGCGATTAGCGGGCGTTGCTTCTGAGGCATGGGTTAACTGGGTTAACTGGAGTTAACTCATGATGGTAGCAGATGGGGGATGCGATCGCGCCATTCTTTCACCCGTTGATATCCTGATTTAGCCATGCACGTCTTCCATTGGGTCTACTCGACCAATGCCCAACTCAAACAATTTAGTTTTTACCCCCTAGCTGTCTAATTGGTATGAAAGAGCTTGAGACTCAAGGAGGGGTTCAGCCGGGATACGGATACTGTTGGCGAATATAATACATAGTTGTGTTTTCAAGTATTACTTAAGCTCAAACCTTCAATCTGTCGTTGCGGCTTTTAGTTGTAACACTTTTGTTTATGCGTTTGTAACACTTTCGCCAACAGTATCTTCCTTCTCCCTACCCGCGCCTGTTACTTCGATTGTTTTGTGATTTTCACTGATGAGCGTTTAACTTCTTCTTGGAAGAAGTACAGTATTATGTAAATTCTGTCAATTACTGTGTATAATAAAGTAAGAAGGTCTTATTTTGGTGCTATTAGAGTTGCACGCTTCAAACTCTTGGTACCTAAATATGGAAAAATCTATATCTCATCTTATCGAAGCTCAATGTGAACTTGCCAAGTTAGCTGAATTAGCAGAGAAGTTTTCTGCTGACGGTGATCTCTTAGAATTGATTGAATCTGTGAAACAACCTTTGGATCTCGTGGTTTCGCGTATGAGGAGTATTGATGCTGATCTGCATGATTAGTCTTAGCCCTGCCTTTGCTTAAGGTAGCAGGCGATCGCCCCTCTCTCCAAAGCAGTATCGATTATACTCACATCATAATTCCATTGCAAATATGACACTCTTGAGCCGGCTGCACTGCTGGCTTTTTTTAATTGATGCCATAATGAAAGTTTTCACACCACTTAGATTAAATTTGCAAACGCTGATAGTCGCAGGAGTAGGGGCGGTTAGGTGATCGCTCATGAATTCACCTTTAGAGAATAATATTCTTGCTTATAGCCCGCCAAAAATACCAGTGTTTGGAACAGTAAATTCCTTGTAGCTTTTTTCTAAATTACGCCTCAGTATAGCCATTCTTGCGCCTAGCAAAATACCTGTGGACAATTTACAGTGAAAGCTTTCAGGCTGTGTTACACCATTCATATAGTTATCACAGATATTTTTACGAAGTCTACTACTCATGGATATCTGCTGTAAAAACATTTTTGAGTAAAATAATTCAGCAAAACTTCTATCCTCATCGGTTACAAGCGAATTAGAAAAGTTTTCAAGTTTTTCTGATAAATATGAATTTACTTCATCAAGCTTTTTAGTTTTATCGTAGGGAGCTTTGCCAAATCCATTGGAATTTAGCATTTGTTTGGTAGGCAAACTCACGGACATTTCTAAATTATATTTTTCAATAAGGTTTTTGCCTAGCAGCCTTAACCTCGCGCCGGACAATATACCAATCAAAAACTCTTGATTAGTCAGAATCATTTTTCCTATATCATGTGCATTTTTGACGCCAAGATTCTGATACTTTTTCAAAAATCTTATTTTATCTGGACTCTTAAAGAAATTTGTGGCGCTCTTTTTAATTTGGTTTGATGTTATTGGTAGCAAATGATTTATAGATTGGATTTCATGTTCCATTACTGTATTTACAATAAATTCAATTTCATGAAATCCCTTAGAATCAACCACAGACTCATAGAGTATCGCCAAGCACGCTAGTACATGCATCTTATCTAACTTGCAAAGACTTCTATCTTGCCTGTCCAATAGTTTTTGCTTATGAATTTCAAACAAAATATTTAAAGTAGGAGAGCCATTGTAGTAACAGTGCCCTTTAATACCAGTCGAATCTAAATTATCCCAGAAATGGTCAAAATTTA
>NZ_JABXKJ010000264.1 GCF_017115085.1 Nostoc sp. NMS7
CTCTGATTAACTCAGCCCTGCTGGGTCTTTTTTCATGGCTTAGTCTAAACTCCAGTCTTTAAAGAGTAAAAATAATGCTCTACAGCCAGCCAAAGCCAATCTATCAAAAGTGTCTGTACCTATCCATTCATTAGAAACTTGATCTTGTTCTAAAATGTACTTTTTTGCACCTTGAATGATTCTTCTTTGAGTATCTATGTCTGCTTCTTCCCAACCCGGAAGTTTAGTTAAATCATATTCTAATTCATCATCGTAATATCTACTATTTGATTTTAATGTCATTTCCATGTTTAGCTGTGACCAAGCCCATAGAGTCCCAAACTCCAAACTATCCAAAAATATAAGAACTCTCTCTTTTGGTGGTTGCTCTAGTAGTGGAGTTTCTTCTTGATCATTTTTCCAATCTTCTCTCCAATTTTCTAACATCTGATAATTGGTTTTCATCTGATCAGCTTCGGCTGAATTTAACTCAACAGCCTCAAAGTAAGATGTAAACTGATTACGTAGAATATCATTGGTTTGAGTTGTTGTTACAATTGCATCTATTTGCATTGCATCTTGACGATTAAAACCCCATTCAACTAATTGCGCCCAAATTCGCTGTAAATGTTCCTCTTTAGTGCTTTCTATTTTTTTAATCATCCATAAAATATCTTGATTTAAAATAATGCTTTCTTCTCTCACTGTCACTAATAATTGTCTTAGATTTACTCCTGTATCAGTAAGTAATAATACTATTTGTTCAATTAATTTTCTTCGCTTTTCATCATTCTCAGCAATTTGCAACTCAAATATCTTCTTCCTGCCACTACTTGTTATGATCCTCTGATGTTTTTTACGTTGTATTAAGGCTATCTTGGCAAAACTTTCTGCAATTCCAGGAATATCAAAATGTTCCCATGCTTTTAAAATAATTTCATCTGCTAGTTTTTCAAAGGGATTATCAAAGCATCTCAAACCTTGCTTTTCAACCCACTTGAGGGCTACTAATAAATCAGTAGGTTGGAGCTTTGGTACAAGTTCATGTTTAAGAAAACGCTGATACGCACCAGAGTAATTTCTTCTCTTAGGTGGAGTTATAACGTTAAACAATTCTTCTGCTGTTAAGTGTTCTGGCCAAACTGCTTCTAAACTATATGCTTTAAGTCTGTCATTCTCATCTTCTTCAAGGTTACTGATAGCTAAAGTCTTTAACTTTAATTTTGTATCTAAATCACCAATTAATCCAATAGCCATTGCAGCATTAGCTCTTAGGTGTATAAATTGGAATGAGTCAAGTGCCAAATTTACTAAATCTTCTTGAAGATCATATACTTCACAGATTTTAGCAATAGATATTGCTTCATCTCTTGCTTCCAATGACTTGCTATAATCGTGAATATATGGACGCAATTGTTCAGCTAATCCGGGATGTTTAAGTTTCTTGTACTTAAAATAACTACCTAAATCTCGATTTAGCAGTTTTCCATCATTGTAATACTTCAGTAAAGTATCAACTATTTTTTCTCGGATTTTTCCATCTGTAGGAATATCACTTCTTAAAAGCACATCTGGATCTGTATTGATAATTTCTTCTAGAATATCCGTCCTCATACTTGCTAACCAAGCAGCCGTTTCATGAAGTTGAGGAACTAATTTACATTCTGGATCTTCTTGTGAAACAATTAGACTCATTACCTGAACTAGAGGTATATTATGCTCAATCAAATACCATGCTGCCAGAAATTCAGCGTAGGTTTGATGAGCAAATCCCATTCTATTACTTCCACGAGAAGAAAATAATCCTGTAATAGATAAGATTTCATCTCTAATATCTTTTTCTGTAATCAGAAAACTTTGCTGATTAATGCTTTCTTTTCCTATACATAAATCTCGAATAGCTATATCTGAATGAGGAATATCTGCAATTTCTGGACTTGTCCAGATAGCAGTTCGTTGAGCAAAAATCATAATAACTGCAAGACGACCTGCTATTATCAAGCGTTGATATGAATTTAATTGAAACTCACGTAACTGTAAACGCTCTGGGTTAACTTCTTCACATAACTGTAAACAACCCTGTTTATATAGTTCTTTTTTAGAATCAGGAAATTGTCCATTTTTATAAGTACCTATAAGAAATTTTAATGTAACTGGCTTGATTGCGAACGGAGTAGCTTCCCGATTCAAAATTTCCTGTATGAACTCATCAGAATTTATATTATTTACTTGAGCAGCTTCAATAACATCTACTCTACGTAAAGGAGCTAGTTCATATATCTTAGTATTAGATTTATTCCATTTTTCTTTTAGTTTCTGCTCTAAAGTAGAACTTTCTAACCAAACAGAGGTTCTACAGGTAATCCGAAAATAAAGGCGTTCAGTAGGAAGATGTTCTATTTTATTTTTTAAAGTTCTAACAATTATCTGAAATGAGAGTATGCCTTCATCTAAGCTATCTAAAAAAAGATGCAATTTATGAATTCCGTTAATCCATTGAATAAATATTTCGCTTTGGAATATACGATTCGATAAATCTTGATTTGAGTCAAAATCGCCAAGATTAAACCATAAACAATCATCTTCTGATTCCCGTACTTGTTCTTGTACTTGCTTATATGCTTGCTCGGCTGCTGTGGTCTTACCTATACCTGGCTCACCTAACAGTACTAGACAGGGAATATGGGATATAGCACTAAAGGGTACTACATCAGGATTTGTGATATGCCCATGTTCCAATTCTGGATCTTCTAAAAATCCACCATAGTCGAGTTTGATATTTCCTGTATTCGGACACCAGAATCGTTTCCAGTTATACATACTTTTGAAGATTTTTAAATATAAGGAAACTTAAGTTTACATCAATTTATAAAATAGTGCTTTATTTTACAAAGCGTCAGTAGAAATTGAAACCTTTAGCGAAGTCATGTAACCTTCATTTTTCCTTAGTTTTTGTTACCAGATCATCACTTGCCTATCCTAATTTAGTATCACTCCCCCACCGGGGGATTTTTTAGGACAATGAGCGAAAAACACCGCCATGAACACGCCCAATTATAGTGCCTTACTACAAAGCTTTTGGACACCACCTCGTACACCCATTACAGAAAATTCCAACTCAAATAACCATCCTAATGAACCAACAGATATTACTGAATTTCTAAGTGAAGATTTACTCTGGCAACAGACTATCCCTGCCAAAGAACCTAATCTGAAAAATATCCCTAATGACCTACCAAATAAATTAATTAAAGCACTTCAATCATTAGGAATCACCCAACTTTACTCTCACCAACTTCAAGCCTTACAAGCAATTAGACAAGGTAAAAGTTTAATCCTCACCTCTCCCACAGCCAGTGGCAAAACTCTCAGCACATACCCCGCCATTCTGGAAGGTTGTATAAATGAAGAACATCGAGCATTAGCATTTTATGGACTACGAGCATTGGCACTAGACCAGTTCCACAAAATATCTGAACTACTCTCTACCATACCAACACAATCCAGACCTATACTGTCAATGATCACTGGAGATGTAAAATCAGAAAAACGAGAACAAATCCTCAAGAGTGAACCGCATATTTTAGGTGTCACACCAGAATTAATCCACTTTCAACTCAAGCAAGCCTGGAAATCCGCGCATTGGGCAAACTTTTATCAGCGATTGCGCTATATACTGCTTGACGAAGCTCACACCCTTTCAGGTAGCTATGGCGCAAATATGTTCTGGCTGATTCGTCGCATTAAACTAGCAGTAGATCATTACGGTGGTGACTCCAAGAAACTGCAATTTATCTTCATGAGTGCCACTTGTGGTAATCCTAAACAACTGGCTCTGAAAATCTCTGGTTTGAAACCCACTAAACTCAACCCCAAACCCCTAATTTGGATTCGCAAAAGTGGAGCAGCTTCACCATCTAGACAAATAATTGTTACTCAGCCCAGTTACAATCTGACTGGTGATACCGCTCGAATAATTCAATTTTTGCTCAATCAAGGTAAGTCAGGTATCGCCTTTTGTAACTCCCGTCGCAGCGTGCGGGAACTAACAGAATTACTCAAATCAAACCAAGTAGCCGCTTTCTACAGTGGCATAACCTCTGAGCGTCGGGCAGAAGTAGTTGACCAACTCCAGTCTGGCACGATCAAGTGGATTATTGCCACAGAAGCATTAGAAGCTGGAATTGACCTACCAGAATTAGAATGTTGCATTTTGCGTGGCTGGCCTGGTTCCAAAATGGCATACCAGCAACGCAGTGGCCGCGCCGGACGTTCACAACCTGGACTGACAGTGCTGCTTCCCAATGCTCTCAATCCCATTGACTGCTATGTAGCAGAACATCCAGAAATGCTGGTATCGCCAGAAGCTGAGGAAGTCTTCTTTAATGATGAATATCCCATCTTTGCTGCTAAACATTTGATGTGTGCAGCCGCAGAAACTGGTATTCCTACTAATAAAATCAAGCACTACTTTGGCACAGCAGCTTACGAGGTAGCAAAACTCCTGTTAGCCCAAGGGCATCTAAATAAAGGTCGTAATGGACTGTGGGCAAAGGGTTATCCCCATAAAGATGTTAACTTTCGGGGTGGCTTATCCCAAACTACCATCAAGCTAGTAGATGCAGAATCTGGGGAACAACTAGAGGAAATCTCAGAAGATATTGCTCACCGGGAAGTCCATCCCCAAGCCATCTACAAACGACAAGATGCCAATGGACGAATGCTGACTTATCAGTGCATCTCCCTTGACTTGAACAGCAAGCAAGCAATTTTAAAACAGACAGCAGATAGCCCACTGTTTACAGTTGCAGTTACGGAATCAGAAACCAGTAGCCTAACAGTGCTGACAGATCCGGTGAAGTTACCATTGCTGTTTTCTCAAGTCAGTGAAGTTAATGACTGTAAGGAATACTTAACCTTGGAACTTAGTTTTGGTGAAGTTAAACACATTACCAGTGGTTACAGTTTAATGACCCAAATCTATGAGCAGACTTGTTTGAACAAGCGGTGTTTTAACTACAAAGAGCCGCTACCTAAAGAACGTCGTTGTCGGCTTTGTAGCAAACTCACACGCAAAGCTGTAATTGTGAAAACCCTGTCAGAAGAAAAATTTCAGCAGCCTTTCCGTACTCAATTTTCAGCACCAATGGTCAAAGTAGCGATTAACTCAAGTGCGCGGGAATACCTCCAGCACAATGCCTTGGAAACTAGAACCAATTTAACCCGCAGTGGAGAACCGATTCCACCAGGCTATCAACAGTTGTGGGAATATTCCAGTACCTTGACTGCTATCCACAGCTTTGGGCATCAAATTATGAGAGCGTTACAACTGGTGGCTAGAGTTGACCTAAAACAGGTAAATTTTACAGTAGTGAAGGAGTTAGGGGAAAATAACAATTACACAGGCTATTTCTATGATACCAGTGATGGCGGTAATGGTGCGGCTGAAGCTGTGTTTAAACATCTGCCAAAACTTGCTAGTGCTGCTAAAGCGATCGCACTAGATTGCAATTGCGATACTGGCTGTGCCAAGTGCCTAATTCAACATGGTTGCCCTAATGGTAACACTGCTTTATTAAAGCAGATGGGATTACTGTTGTTAGATGCGATCGCTACACCTGATGTTTAACACTCTCCTGACTGTGAAACTGAGCGCTTGCGTTAGTTTCGCAGTCAAGAGAATGTCAATGTCCCAGATACTCAATCACCGCCTCCAAGTCTGCAATCGCCCGATTAAATCGATTGAGCATTGCTTCTGCTACTTCTGATTGGGCGTTGACAGTCGGTAGTTTTTCCCTTACTACACCTTTTAGTGCTTCTAGCCACAGCG
Source organism: Nostoc sp. NMS7 (assembly GCF_017115085.1). GTDB lineage: Bacteria > Cyanobacteriota > Cyanobacteriia > Cyanobacteriales > Nostocaceae > Nostoc. The sequence continues at coordinate 5,810 of NZ_JABXKJ010000264.1, forward strand.
ACAAATTTGTATGTCGAACTGCTGTCAACAATCCCATGTTGGTGAGAACAGACAAATGAAACCCAAGTTGGTCTTGTCCACCATAACCCAAATATCCGTTGCTCAGTTCTAGTTTTTCTGGAGTAAATTCAAAATACTGGTCAGAGGTAATACCAGCAGATTCTAGTTTGGGTTGTGGTAATGGAGGTTGGGATTGAGTCATTATCAGTTAGGATTGTTGTACAGCAGGTAATTTTGACATTTGCAAAACACTGTCTGACCAAATACCAAGTTCTTGAATAATCTGGTTTTTAGCTTCTGTGTTATTCCAGGCTTGTTCCCAATTAAACAGCCAGCGTGTGAGAAACCTTCCTAAGTTTGCTAACTCAAAAGCATTGTCAATATCTATATCTGGGGCTATCCACTCAAGAAAATACATAGTCTCTCTAATCAGGCTTTTGACCACATCTTCATGCGTAGAGTCACCGAAAAGTTGACTTATCCGTGCTAAATTAGTTACCAATTTTCCCAATCTAACAGGAATACTATCTTGCACAAAGGTTTCTTGCTCATAAGTTAGGCCACTATTCATCCCAGAAACTCCATAATAATTGCGGCAACCTGTTCTCTAATCTTAACGTCCATAATTTCCATTGAACGATTCTGTCTGGGACGCAGATTAACCATAGACTCATAGATTATCTGTTGTGTGTCAGGTCTAAAACTAGCAGCCCAAATATCGCTCTGCTTACTGCCATCTTCTAGCAACGCCTGTTCACAGTAAAAGTGCATTTCACCTCCCCCAGCCAGAATCCGATGCTCAATATCTACCGCTACCTTAATATAAAACTTTAACTCTTGTAGCATCTGCTCAATTTGCTCCGGTGTAGCACGAACTCTAATAATCTCAATCAAAAAACTTACTCCTATTAAACATAGGTTGCCCTGGCTATCTTGCCTAATTACAACAGCCTTCAGCTATCAAAAGTAATACCCGATTGGTGCATAGCTTTGTAACTAAATTTTCTACTTCCTGCAAGCTGCAATACGTTCTATATCTGTATTGAAGCATAATTAATCGAAGTAATTCATTTGCAGCTTACCGCTGCATTGGAGAGATGTTATATTCTCTCCACCATGCCAGTAATTAATCTTGCCGATATTCAACAAATTACTAAAACACAGCAACAAGTCCTATTACCCAGTCAAAAATTTCATCCAAATCGCTCTGCCTTTGACCCTATAGTTGCAGATAACTTCTCTTTGGTGATGAGACAACTATTTTTAGGACTGACTGTAGAACCTTTATTAAATGCCTATCCTCAAATTGCTCAGTGGGTTGATCAAATACAGGAACTTGCACCAGAAATTTTTCAATCTCGGAAAAAGTTATTAGTCGATAATCCAGTTATTGCACCTCTTGCAATTAATGACGACAAGCACTTTATTCAAGTATTAACAAATATAGCATTTAAACAAGGTATTCCCAGGCTTTATGAATGGGCTATACGCCATCCATATTTAAGCTGGCAAGACCGGGTAAAGTTGTGGACTACGGCTAGACATCAGTTTGACAGGCTGGGAGTGGGATTCACTACTAATAAAAATAGCAAGTTTAAACTTTATGCTTTATGCTCCCTACTTGGCATTGCCTATTCCTAGTTTGGGTGGAGATTTAGTCATCGGAGATACCCTGACTGGCAAGGGTATTTCTTTTATCCGACCAAATTTAAAGTATGAAACTCCCGCATCAACACCTAAACCGAAGCTAAATAATAGTTTGCTAATTAATGGTATCAAATATGAAAATACTAAAGCAGAAAATATGTTGCAAGGAAGTTTATTTTGATGGAAATTAAAATTACTGAGTGGCAACAACTATTTCAAAATTGTGTCAGTAATCCTCCTCTGCCAATTTCCTTGCCCACTATAGCCATTGCCAATCCTCCCTATTGCAAAATTAATCTCTCTTCCGATTCAGAAGTAGCCCGATTTGAGATGGCTTATAAATGGATAAAACACGGAGATGGAAGCTACGTTATTACATCCAAGTTGAAAACCCAAGCAGAACAAGAGTGCTTATTTGTAGAACAGTGTTTAAATCAATTGCAACTTGGTGAAATAGTCTGTATCTTGGTATCTAATGGAATCCTTTCTTCATCTAACCAAGCGCACTTTCGCCGATGGCTATTAGAAGACATGGCTTTACTAATTGCTTCCATTCAGTTACCTACAGAAAACTTTCAGGTAGAATGTGGATTGGGAATTATCACCAGCTTTTTGATTCTTCAGCGCAAAGGTGGAGATTTACCAATACCAGAAGACTACTCAATCTTTATGGCAGTTGCGGATAAAATTGGTTTTGATAGTCGAGGTCATCGTCTGTTTCGTCCAATTACAAATGGGCAACAAACCCAAGAAATTGATAGTGATTTACCCCTGATTCTAGAAGAGTTCAAAAAGTTTATCAAAGAGGTATGGCAAAATAATGTTGATAAATAGCACTTGCTTTAACCACTTCAACCAAGCGCAGATTATCCTCAAATTACTAGCAACAGGAAAACATACACACCCTGAACATTCTACGCTGTGAGCAACAATATATCCAACAATATTTCGCTTCTTAAAAGCTACCAGCCTCTTATCCTTGCAATCCGGGTGTTTGATAAACTCGTGTTGGGAAATTTTCTAAAACATCAGTTTCACTGCTACTGGACTCATGTGCAGGTGCTACATCCTCTTCCGGTAATGGCAACATCCGCGCTGCTGACTCAATCCGTTCATGTAATGCTTGTGTTAGCGTTTTAATATCAGGAATTGTCACCTGACTTTCTAAAGCAGGTTTAACTTGTGTATCCCAAAGAGCCTCACTATCATGCGCCCGTTTTTCATCGGCTTTGGACACCGGAATAATTAAAGGATAAGGAATAGAAGCTTGTCCCTCGGAACTGTAACCAGGACTGGTAATTACGCACTTACCTTGAGGAAATTTCAAAATTTCGTCAGCACTGATTACAGGCATTTTTTGTAAATTCTCACTCCAGCTAATTGAACGGCTCATTTGTCCGCCAAGCGATCGCCCTGTGGTACGATTTTTAATCAGCACTTCCTTCTCACCGTAACGCTTTGAGTAATCCTCAGCCGTTTTGTAGTTACCAGGATTGAACAAAACATGGGTACTACAAGCAGAAGCGATCGCACTCCCCATTTTATCCCCATAAATATCATAAAGTTGCTCTAAACTTTGGATACCCAGAATAAAGCAGGCACCATTGGAACGATATTCATTAATCCACTGAGGTAAGCGGTCTAGTTTTATAGATGGCAATTCATCCAAAGAAATAATCAACGGGTCTTTGCGGGGACGGCTCAAATTACCAACAATCATCAAGTGCATTGCAGCTGCCAGCAGAGGCCCAACCACACTACGGCGTTCATCATCTAGCTTGAACACCACCATCTCTCTACCTTCAAGCTTAGTGGGAATATCCGATTTCCCTATAAATGCCCTCAGTAAATCAGCTTGGATGAAAGATGAGAAAGTACCTGCTGCTGTGGTCAAAATCCCCGAAATAGTCTTCTCTGCATCCTTGGCACTCAAAAATTGAATAAATGAAGTCGCCACCCATTCATCCAACCTTTTTGACTGTACCGCATGGTCAAGACGCTGTACAAGTTTTGGCAACCGCAGCACCGCATAAAGCATCGCCATATCTGGGTAAGGAGAACCCTTGACTAACTGTAAAAGTGCCTTAGCTAACAAGTCCCCGGCTTTAGCAAAGAACTCATCACTTTTACCACCACTGGAAGCATTGCGGTTAATCACTTGTCCAATTTCTCCTGCCATTACCCCATCGCGTGCATCACGCATATAATCCAAAGGATTAATAACACCGCTAAAGGATTCACCGGGGGCAAATACTCGTACTTTATAGCCATAACGTGCAGCTAGGGGTGCATGGAGTCGTAGTTGGTCGCCCTTCTTGTCATAGAGTAAAATCGGGAAACCTTGCTGCATCGCACTTTCTAACATCCGGTCTATGGTTGAGTAGGTTTTACCAGACCCAGGCGCACCTATTACCAGTGTTCCCCTTTCGGCATTGGGAAACCAAACTGTAGGTGCAGCACCAAGCATAGTTTGTATGTTAGCCAGCAACCTCCGCCATTTGCCTTTTACCCAATAGCGAGGAGTACCAGACCACAGGGTAACTTTATTGTGTTTATGCTCCTTGATTTGCTTGAGTGCTAGGTTAGTTGCTGCTAGTTTCTCGCTGATACCGGAGACTTTACCAGTGGTGATTTTTCCCTTACCAGTACCACTGATTTGCAACAACAGTAAAACGAAGAGCATTCCACCGACCATCATCCAACCTTGGGGATTGTTATACTGTTGAAACAACTTGCCAAAGTCAATGCTAGCCAGAGGTGCTTGGAAGGATGACACTTCAATTAATGTCGAGTTAGCAGTGATCTGGTTGTCTGGTAGATTTTTCTGGTAAATGTTCATAGCAGTTAAGTAGGCATTTAGCAGAAATTTTAGCTACCAAGTGAAAGCTAAAGTATTGACCTTCTGGACATTTTTTTAGAGGTGTTAGAAACTCTGAAAAATCATTGACCCATTTAGGCTTCGGCTCTTAAATTTTCTGATTTCAGTTTTTGAAATAGCTCCCTCGTTCGAGGTCAGTGATGAGGTCGGGCTGCACGGGCCGCCATCCTAACTGTTGCTGAGTTTGCGTGCTCGATGTCGGATTGTCGATTGCTGCGAAGTGTGCAAACCAGCCAAAATGATTAGCTGCCTCCTCGGGTGATTTGGTGACCACTGGCACGTTTAGGCGTCTTCCGATGACTTCAGCAATATCTCGCAACGCAACGCCCTCTTCAGCAACCCCATGAAACCTGGTCTCCGCAGCAGGAGCCTTCTCAAGTGCAAGCCTAAAAAGATGGGCCGCATCGAGTCGGTGCACCGCAGGCCAGCGATTGAGTCCGTCGCCTATATACGCCGAAACGCCCTTTTCACGTGCAATGCCGATCAGATGTGGAACGAAGCCGCCGCGATCGCCGTCACCGTGGACTGATGGTGAAAGACGTACCACTGACGCACGCACGCCACGTGACGCAACCGTTGCTGCTGCCTCTTCCGAAGCTACGCGGGGAATGGAACTGGAAGCGGGCACATCTTCTTCGGTCGCCTCGCGACCTGGCGTAACTAGCGCAGTCCCGGAGGTGACGATCAAGGGGCGGTCAGAGCCAGCAAGCGCGGCGCCGAGAGCCTCGATGGCTTGCCTATCTGTCTGGCAGTTAGCCTCGAATTTCGAGAAGTCATGGATGAAAGCGGTGTGAATCACGCCATCCGAGGCGGCGGCTCCACTCTGCAAGCTGTCCAGATCCTCGAGATCGCCTGGATGCACCTGGGCGCCAGCGGCGATAAGAGATTTGGCGGCGGCATCTGAGCGAGCGAGGCCAAGCACCTGATGACCCGCAGTGATGAGTTCCTGAACGATGGCAGAGCCGATGAAGCCTGTAGCTCCGGTAACAAAGACACGCATATTTGAACTCCTTTGGTTTTGTTCTGGATGGACATCCTGCCTTATGGTTTCACCAAGCAGAATGTCTTCTGAGATTGAATAATACGTCTCTTTTTTCATTGAGTAAATTCACAGAAGTCCAAAATTCTTGCCTAATAGTCCACGAGCAACTATAATGACCCTACATGGGATAGCCCCATACTTTGGAGACTTTATGACGGACTTGCAATCTGACCTAGCAGAAATAATCCATCTCTTCTCCCCCGAGGATGGCTTACATGAATCGCTCCTTTCAGGCACTCATTGCATAAAATTCTCTCTACCAGATAGTTACACGAAGCGACACTGGCGTGCATGCTTTGGTATCGTCGCTCAGGGCTGCAAGGAAATTATCCTAGACCGCGAAGTCTATCGATGCGATGGAGGTCATTACACCGCCACTCCGGTTGATTTGCCCGTCACCAGTCGCATCTTTTCGGCGACGCCAGAGAAACCGTTTCTAAGCTTGCTAATAGATTTTGATCCGCTGACTTTGAGCGAAGTCGCTGCTCAGATCGAAAAGGACTTTCCGAAGGAGGTTGAGAATCCTCTGCGTGCGGTATTCGTCGGAAAAGCCAGTGATAAAATGCTGGAAGCCGCGATTCGGCTGGGAAAACTTTTTCAAGTTCCCGAAGACGCGCCCGTGCTCGGGCCTTTGGTGGTCAAAGAAATACTTTATCATCTCTTGAAAGGAGCAGATGGACCGGCGCTCCGGCAGTTTGTTCGCTCCGGAAGCAAAACGCACAAAATATCTCAGGCAATTTACCGCCTAAAATCCGAACTCACTGATGATGTTGATGTCGCAGCTTTGGCAAAGGCTGCGAAAATGAGCCGTTCTGCTTTTTTTAAGCACTTTAAAGAAGTGACGGCAATGAGCCCAATTCAGTATCAGAAGCGTCTCCGTTTGCTAGAGGCCCGGCACCTGATGACCGATGAAGGTGAAACCGCCGAGAGTTCGGCCTTTAAGGTAGGGTACAATAGCGCATCACAATTCAGTCGAGAATATTCACGGATGTTCGGCAACTCTCCTTTGCGGGATGCAATGAAAATTAAAAAAACCGGTCATCCCATTCATCAAATTTAGTGTGTGGCTTGCAGCGATCGTTAGAGATGCTACTAACACCCCAATGCCAGCAGTCCTTTATAAGGATTGGGTCAGATTTCTCCTAAGTTAGAAGTTTTCTCTAAAACTTACAGTATTTTAGAAGTCTGCAACGAATAAAATTCAGAAAGACTCTGCGTTTCTCTGCATTTAAAACCGCTACGATTTTATGTAAAGTGAGCAACTAAGTTTTGAGGCTAACGCCTCATGCGTTGGCCAATCATATTTATGTAGTCCAATGGTTAAATCTAGGGTTTCAAACAACTCTAATCGCTCCAATCAATCTACTGCCAAAACTGCTGCTTCTAATCCCAAAGCTCAAGCAGCTAAATCTAAAGCACCTAACACTCAATTGTCAGACCTTGATATTGACGATATTGACCCAGAACTTCTCAGCGACAGTTATAACCAAGTTAGACGACCGTTACTGCCTTACGGCATTGTCGTTAATGACAAACCCGCTGGACTTCTAATTCCAGAAGACCAGCTAGAAAAGGCTGGCTGGCTTGATATGCCTGATGAAAACGACCTAACCATTGTCACCCTAACGGAAGATGTTACTGGACTCTTAATTACTCAAGCACGTTTACTAGTTTTAGCTTTTGTACCAGAGTATATCCGTTATAAATCAGATGTTGAAGACTTAGGTGGTTCTTTTGTTGGGCTTTATGATGAATACAAACATAACCTTGACAAGAAAACAATGGATGTGTGTTCAGAACATGCACTGGTGTTTCTGGATGAGGATAATCAACCCCTGCATACTACTCCTGTCGTTGTCCGCTTTAAGAATGTAGCTCTCTGGAGTTTTAAGTCGGTGCGTGAGGAATTTTACCGTTCTTTGGAGAAAACCTTTGCTGACTATTTCCAAGTGCCATTTAGCGGCAAAAGCGATAGGTGGCGTAGCTTAGGTGTGCTGTCAGTCGAGTTCAAAGCTGTCAAAGAGGGCGAAGGTAAGAATAAACACGACTGTTGTAAGACTGTAGATTATACCAAACCCACCGTTGAAAATTTGTCTCAATTTTATTTGGGTCAGCCCACAGCTAAAGCCCTCATTTGGCAACAACATGATGCGATCGCTGGTTTTAATGAACCTCAATCCCTACCTGCTTTGCCAGGAGAATCGGTGTCTGTAGACGTGGAAGTATTGCCACCAAATAAGAATAGGAACAAAGCTCAAAGCGTTCGTAAATCCAAACCAGCGACCAAGCCACTTCGCAAAATTCAACTTATTGACGATGACGACTTCCTCGATGAAACCGACGATTTGGAAGCTGAGTTAGACGATGATGATTTTGAGGAGGAAGACGATGAACTAGATGATGAGGAATAGTCCAATGGGCGCATCTATGAATTGGGGGAGTACAAGGGTTTTGATAAGCCTCAACAGCATTGCTTAATGAAACGCTGCACTAAATCGTGTAAGGACTCTTGATTGCGCTAGAAATTGGTGTAGCACGGGCGAGGTGTTTGCACTTCGCCAAACAATTGCTAACTTGACATAGAGCGTTTGGTCTTCGAGCGGTTTGTAGACGACCCCTGCTCGTTGCAAATTCTGGAGTGAAGCTGGGACAAGCGCAACCCCTAATTCCGCTGCCACTAAGCTGACAATAGTTTGCATCTGAGTCGCTTCCTGAGTTACTTGAGGAATAAATCCTGCTTGTTGACACAAACGGATAATCTGATCGTAAAAGCCGCTTCCTAGATGACGTGGAGATAAAATGAAGGACTCCTCGGCGAGTGATGCTAATGACAGTTGTGTTTGAGTCGCAAGCGGGTGTGCTTCTGGCAATACAGCGACGAACGATTCTTGTAAAACCGTTTCCACGCTGAGTTCGTCATCGCTTATGGGCGGACGAATAAAGCCAAGCTGAATGCGATTGTCATGCAGTGCTTCAATTTGCTCGGTCGTGGTCATAAAGAGACTTTCAACTCAACTAGATGCGATCGCCCCAACGGTTCGGAAGATCGATAGAGCCAGTCCACTCTCTACCCTTTAGGATGTTATGCAGAAACTTTCAACCTATTCACCAAAATGAGCGTCTTATGCGGAAATATTCGGCTTAAACAGCGGCTTTGGAGTATTACACAGAAACTTTCTGGCTATCCGCCTACTACGGGATCTTAGACAGAAACTTTCAGTCTAATAATAGTTAGATGGAACTGGATCTTGGGACAACCCTCTCGCCTTCGATACTGGCCCTAAATTTGCTCCCGCGAGGACAGTATCGCGCGGCAGCGCAGTCGAACAGTATGAAGGACAAATCGATGGCAGCTATCAAAGACTTGAGTGTGCAGCAGTTTTACCATGGTACGAAAGCCGACTTGAAGCCGGGGGACTTGATCGAGCCTGGCTATCCTTCTAATTACGGGAAGAGGAAGAAGGCGGCCTACGTCTATCTAACCGCCACCTTGGATGCAGCAATCTGGGGAGCCGAGCTTGCCCTCGGCGAGGTTCCCGGTAGAATCTACTTGGTGGAACCGACCGGCTCGTTTGAAGATGACCCCAATCTGACGGACAAGAAGTTCCCGGGCAATCCCACAAAATCATACCGCTCCCGGGCTCCGCTTCGGGTCACGGGTGAGGTCAGGGATTGGCAGGGGCACTCACCTAAAGAACTCAAAGCCATGAAGGACGGCCTTGAACGACTTAGGCAACTCGGAGTTGAGGCGATTGAGGACTGAGTCCCACTCGTCCATCTAACAATTCGCTTGGAGCGGACTTCGGAAAAATCCGGGTGTTGGGTTCAAGGTTATTTGAAGCCGCTCAAGCGAACCGTTCGGCGGCTTGCGTGCGGTGTTGTATATTGAATTAATATGCCAAATCAACCTGCACTCCTAATCGAGCTGCTACGCGCAGCGTATGCAGCCTTCAACGCGCGAGACATTGATGCCGCCCTCGCCCTCATGACTCCCGACGTGGCCTGGCCGAAGGCGTTCAAAGGTGGTTTTGTCCGTGGGACTGAGGAAGTCCGCGCTTACTGGACAGAGCAGTGGAGCGAGATCAATCCACACGTCGAGCCGATTGCCTTTTACACGGAGTCCGCTGGGCAGGTCTTAGTCGAGGTGCATCAGGTCGTGCGGGATCTGGCCGGAGCCGTGCTTGCCGATGAACACGTTGGTCACCGTTTCACCATTGAGCATGGCTTGATTCAAGCCATGGAGGTCTGTCCACTTCCATCGTCTGGCCTCAGTGCTTAAGCATGCGCTGTAGTCACAACTATCACAGCCACTGGTGATTTTGCTTTTGTTTCAGCTGATGTGCCAAAAGATGCCATCTTCTGTTTAAACAAGCATCGCCACCCTATCATTAGACAAGCCGCCGAACAAAGCGCTGCACCTGACCGCCTACGTTCCAGTCGCTGCGATCGTTCCTCTCTTCGCTCCTTCCACTCCTCCGGCAGGTGAGCTTGTCGTTAGACTGATCAAAAACCGTTGCATAGCACTCTTCATCCACCACTGACCTAGATACCGATTTAATGGGAATTTCCTAGAGGTTTTAGATGAAAATACCCTGCCGTAGCTAAGATGACTATGGCAGAGTTTTATTCTAGATTTCGAGTTATCAACTTTGGGATTTTTTACTATTAGTGAAAAGCTGACTATCAGCAAGTTGATAGCCAGTGCCATTGAAACAAAAATTCAATTGACGTAGCTGCTCTTGCTCGGTTTGCAGTACCTTAATGCACGGTAATGCCTGACCTCGGTTCTCTCCCACTGACAACAAATGCTTATCTGGTGGCAGATTGGAATTCAAGTAACTCAAGAATACCTGAGTAATTGGTCTATCCTTTCTGAGCCAGTAACCAGTATACAGACATCCCAAAGCACCACAGACATCAGGCGTATTCAAGTTAAAAACTGCGAACCTGCCGTCTTTTCCTTCCACACTCCAAGCCAGTATATTTTTAGCAGATACTTTGGCATTCAACTCTGTATTTTCTACAATCACCTGTTCAATTACTGAAGCAGGCACAACATTAACAGCTTTGTTCCAAGTAACGGTTGCCGCATTTAAGCTACAGCCCCCTAAGCTCATGAGAATCGACAGCAACAAAAAGATGCCCAAACCAATGCGAAACCAATGAATCCAGTAGCGCACCCTCATAGTCGGTGCTGGTAATTGATATGCAGTTGTCTTCAGTGGTTGAGACTGACTAGGGGAGGCGGAGTCAGAATAAACTCCCTTTCCTTCCGCTGTTTGCCCAAAGTGTATTTTGGAATTGGTATCAGTATCAAATGTTTCTTTTATCTCATGGTGTGAGGTAATAGAAGTTTTAGATAAATCTGTCATACTCTACATCCCATTTTCAGTATTTTTAGCAGTGCTGATGTAGCTATAATTTACATTGGGAGAACAGGTCAGCGTTCCATTATCGCTATTACCATTGCGATAACTAGCTAAAGCAGTTTTGCCGTAATCTTTGAGACTGAGGCGACCGAGGGCATCTGAGCCATTTCCATCAACTTTGCTGTAATCACCACCAAAATGCTTTTGAGCCACTCGTTCAATTAGGCGTTCACCCGTAAATGGCTGTCTTGTGGCCGGATCGATTTGCTCTTGTGTCACTTGAATTTTGTTGGCCATATCAGCTATAAATGCCCTATCTTGGTCAGCTGGAGGAAAAAACTCAAATAGTTCAGCCTCTGTTGGTTGATGCCCTTGCTCCACTTGACTGAGGAACTCTTGACCTCCAGGCTTGGCAGCAATTAACTGCACTGCGTAGGGGTTATAACTCATGAACTGGTAGCGACCGAGAGCGCGACCACAATTTAAACCCCCATCCGCACAGGTATGTATGCCAATGGCTTTGTAATCCCCGCTACCAGCGCTCTCAATTTCCGCGATCGCATTTAAGAGCGATTGCGCGAAGCGCACTGCCGGAGGCAATCGCAAATCAATACCGGAGAATGATTGATCTGTTATCGACCGACTACCATTACTAAACGTGCATGGATTAATCTTCTCTCTTACTCCAGTACCGCTGGTAATGCTAGCTTTAGGCTCTCTTGTAGCTCCAGTTGGTAAAGACGCAGTATTTGTCCTCTGTTCACTCAAATTGCCTACAAATATCAGGGAGTTAACCTTGTAGCTGAAAAAAGGAACAGGCCCGATAAAGTAAGGTGTACAACCCATTCGCCAAGCACAAAACCGAAAGAACAAAGCCGTATCTACCATATCAGTAGTTTCATCCGGCTCCATTACCACCACCTTAAAAGCTTTACCAAACGGTAGCCTTCCTGTTGGTTCCCGACCGTTATTCACTGCTTTCAGGATACCCTGTCCGCCCTCGACTTCTTGGTATTTACCGGAAATCCACTGTTTACCTTCTAACTTACCGCGATCGCGGAACTCCCTACCACCTGCATTTTCCAAATCATCCAATTCTAAATAGGCGCAGTCTTTTTCAGTACAAGGCACAGAAAACCCTTGCACGTCTGAACCAGAAATCGTATTGTTACGGCGGTTTTCTGCTGGCCCATAAACTACATCAATCCGCATTACCAAGCTACCAATTTCAGTGATGGGATTAGGCATTAATCCTAAAGGTACTTGTCCCAAACCAGGAATATCCGAAACATTGCTATTCATCCAACCTGTAAATTGTTGTAGCTGTACTGCATCTAAGTTAGGAATTGAAGAGATAGAAAACTTTGACAAGTCGATTTCTCCCAGCTTCATTTGCCCAACTTCATACTGTGTTAGTACCTGAGCTAGTGTTAAATTAGATGCGGCAATTAAGTGAGATTTTAGTAAGGTTGCAACAGGTGTAATATTGTTTACTTGTGTCTTAGCTAATTCTGGAACAACCTGAGCTAAATGGCTCAATGTCTGCTCCCCAATCAGGGGAAATTCACTCAGGGCAATTTTGTTTAAATCTATACTGTTGATGTCTGTGTTCGCCTGGATCGCCTGCAAAGAAAACTCCTCTGCCTGTAATGCTTCACTGATATCTCCTAACTTCAAATATTGGTCAGGAGTCATACCCACATTCCAAGTGCGACTCAGGTCATAACCCAGTGTTTGACTGTAGGGACTGCCATCAATTGCACCGGATTGACTGATACCTGTTAGCTGGCCTAGAGAAATGCGGCTCCAGTCTGGGAGCAAAACTTTAGTAGCAGGTAGTCGAGACTGAGGATTTGCAACTTCTACAATTCGAGTCGGTAAATTGCCATCACCAATTGTGTTGATTGTAGCTTGTGCGGCGATGCTATAAATAATACAAGTAATGACAACCAGAAGAGATATCCATGCTTTTTGAACGTTCATAATTTCAGGTTTAAAAATGACAGCAACTATACCCCAATCAGCAAAGTGATTTATTGAATAAAAACCCAATTAATTGTTGCTTATGGGGTATAGGAAGAGAGTGAAAATATGACTTATAACTCTAGCTCCTCTTCTGCTGACTGTTGACTTTTCTTAGACTTGTAACCGGAGCCTGAGCCATATCCTGGTAATTGAGGATTGGGATTAGCAGCCGATTCAGTGTAAGGTGTATCCCCAAGATTGATTTCAAAAATATTCTCTTGATAACCATCCCTAAATTGGTCTGCTTGCCAGGGATTACTACTATCTCCAGAACTTGATTGCTCAATACCGTAACCTTCAGATTGATAGCCACTGCCAGATTGATAATTACTACTGTCGTCAGTATCAAGATTTTGGTTAATTGTGGGTTCGTTATTCATTGACATTACCTGAAAAACCTGTATCAATGCCAGCATAAAAAGATTTATCTAATATCAGCCTTCACCTATTGGACATTAATTTTTTAGCCGATTGGCTATTTTTGGTGATGCGCTCATATCGAGATGATAAATGGAGCAAATGAATTTAATTTCACCAGAAATAATGGCAGAAATTAGTAATGGTAATAGTACCAAACTGCCAGACAACACCTTAAAAATGCTGCAAATTCTGGCAAGTTTAAATACACCAAAAGAATTATTAGCAAGTCTTTTGGAAATAGCTGAATTTTCCCTACACCATGTTCGCTACCTTGCAGGGCCATTGGTAATTCATCGCAGTCCTTGGAGTGATACGATTCCCCAATGGCTCAAGTTTGCTTGTATTCAGGATCGATTGGAACTTATCTTCACTGAATACGAACAGAATCAGGTTGGTGTTTCCAGCACAGCCACAGAAGTTCTTACCTACATGATGCCAGCAACTTACGAAGCACCTCTGCATAGGGACTACGCTGACCTTTATCTTTGGGTAGGTAATGAAGTTTTAACCAAATACGATAAATTACCAAAGGGTTGCAAGAGTTTTTATGAATTTATAGGTGATGGTGATACGAGCAATGCCAGCAATGCCAGCAATAATCGCATCATTCATTTTAATCAGGTAAAAAATGAATTCAACTATCTTAGCAGGTCAATTCGACGCAGCATAGTTAAACACGCAGCACAAGAGGGATGGGGTAAGCGTAATGTTAATGCCAAGCCTAACTTAGACTCGACCCAAAGCACTCCAACTCCTAAACCTTCATCAAATTCAACTGTGCAAATTAGCTTGTTCTGAATTTTCCAGAAATCCTCAGTCTATTCAAATTTTCATCTGAGGATTTTTCTGTTAAATGGAAGCAATCGCTTCTTTAATTATGAACATAAATTTCCAAGTTAGTCATCATGAATACTCAAGAAAATCAAGAGATTTTAAATCATCTCATCATTGAAATTACAGCCTTATATGCCATTGTGATGCTCGTTGATTTCGTTGTGGGAATAGTCCATTTATGGCATGAATTTACACTCAATATTGAATCCTATACCAACAACACAACATCTGAACAATCACACATTGAATCTAGTGATATTAAGAAATCTCTCAACTGGGAAAATCAAAATCAATCAACTAACCGTATTACATCAAAACCAGAACTTCAACCAGACAACTTTATTAGCATTGATGTAGACAAAATTGATTTACGAACAGCCAGAAAAATTGCTACTGCCATAAAAAAAGCTTCAACATCCAATCCTGACTTAATTATCAAACAAAAAGTCAACAGTAAAAGTGTTCCTTTAGCCTGGTTGCAAGCACAGATTAAGCATCGTTTAGAACTGGCACCAGAAATTGTCACACCCATTATTAGAGAATTGGCTCCTACTGCTTTGATATCTGTTCGAGAGAATATTCAGCATTCTAACATTGCAAAAACAGGTAAACGTCAAGTCAGTTAATCATATAAAGAGAGGAATATCGATATGGCGGTTATCGCTCGGATGAGAAGACAAAAGTACTTGCTGTACAATCTTTCCAGCAAAGTTTTTGTATCTCCCTCAACTGCACACCGCTATAGTATTACCTCTCTTTAATAGGTTTTCAAATCTTTGTATAAAACTAATTTGAAGTTGCTAGATATACAAGCTATCGCTTCTAGGTGATAAATTCAAATTTAATTCATTATGGCTATAAGCTTAATAAATACAAATAACACCAGTATTTATACTCCAGAATATACTCTTGCTTCCAATGTTTCAACTCTTAATTATGCTCTCCAACCTCTGTTTCATGCAGAAATTTTAGCCATAGATTGTGAAACAACAGGACTTGACCCTCTAACTGATTCTATTAGACTGATTCAAATAGCTGCACCAAACCATCCAGTACTGCTAATTGATTTACCAGCTATTCCCAAAAGCGATCGCCAACTGCTCAAAAAACTGCTTTGTAACTCTGCCGTCAAAATTGCTCATAATGCCAAATTCGACTGGCAATTTCTCACACTCGCAGGACTTCAACCCTCTGGTCAATTCTTTGATACCCAACTTGCTTATAAAGTTCTAACCGCAGGATTAAAAACAAGCTCATCCTTACAAAATATAGCTAAAAAGCTACTACACCTTCAACTAGATAAAACTCAACAAATCAGCGATTGGTGCAAACCTCTTAAATCGGTTCAATTGCACTATGCCGCCGTAGATGCTGCCATATTACTTGACCTTTACGCAATTCTCCTCCAGAAGTTAAAGCAGGCAAAGTTACTCAAAATTGCCCGACTGGAATTTCAGTGTATGCCTGTTGTAGCTCAAATGGAACTTAACGGAATGCTATTTGACTTGTCCCGATGGCAGATACTGGGTGCAAAACTAGAAGCTGAAAAAACAGATGCTTTAAACCAACTCAAGCAACTCCGTATTGCTAGTTCTCAGATGTCATTGCTGCCAGAACTGACAGATGCAGTAAACCCGAATTCACCTCAGCAAGTTTTGGCTGCTCTACAAGCTCTTGGTATCAAAATCAACTCAACTAATCAAAGTAAATTAGTTTCTTTAGCTGCACAGTATCCCATAATTCAAGCATTGCTAGATTACCGCCGTCTATCTAAAATTATCGGCACTTTTACCGAGAAACTACCCCAGCATATCCACCCCAAAACTGGGAGAATTCATCCCAACTATTATCAATTAGGGGCAAAATCCGGTAGATTTTCTTGCCGCAAACCACCTCTACAAAATATTCCCCGTGATCAAGCCGCTCGTAGCTGCTTCATTGCTGCCCCTGGCTATAAAATTATCAAAGCCGATTACTCCCAAATAGAACTACGAATTATGGCTCGGCTTAGTGGTGATACAAAGATGTGCCAAGTCTATCGCCAGGGGGCTGACTTACATCGATTAACAGCATCTCTAGTAACTGGAAAACATATCAATGAAGTGACTGAGGAAGACCGCAGATTAGCAAAAGCAATAAACTTTGGATTGATTTTCGGTATGGGCGCTGCCAAACTCCAAATTTACGCCCAAGTAAAATATGGGGTGGCAATGACATTAGAACAAGCAAAAGCTTTCAGTCAACGATTCTTTGAAGCTTATCCTGGAATAGCTAGGTGGCATGAAAACATCAAACGTAAATACATCAAAGGCATTAAGGAAAGTCGTACACTAGCAAACAGACGACGGAGATGGGTAAACAAGCCCCGACTATCAGAGCTATTTAACCATCCAGTACAAGGTTTAAATGCCGACATCAACAAATTAGCTATGGTAAAACTTTCAACGACCTTAGCTAAATTCAGAACAAAACTCATCTGTGTAAGGCATGATGAAATTGTACTGGAATGTCCAGAGACTGAAGTTGACCAAGTTAGCTATATATTACACAATTGTATGGTTGCTGCTGCCCAAAAGTTTCTCAGCCCTATTCCAGTTGTTATAGATATTAAAACATCAAATAGCTGGTGAACTACCCCAACTTGCCCAGTACGACTGAAGTTGGATTTGCAGTCAAGCTATTCTGAAAAGATTTGTCAAAAACTCAATTGCCCTCCTCACAGTATAGCTCGTGCAAAAATGTGGTTAGAGGGCGTTTCGTTTTTGATCCGAAGCACTATCCCCGCCCTATCCTAATACCATTTAGTTAAGGACATTTATCTGTTAGGGCGGGCTGTTCTTGAGCAGGGGAAGCAGGGGGAGAAAAAGGCTTAATCCAAGCGTATTGCACCCTATCTACTATTTCTGGCTATTCCTGAATCGGTATTCTAGCGATTATAAATAACGGAACTATTTTAACTATATCTGCTTACGCAGATTGAGAGTGATTCCAGAGTTTAAAACCCCGCTTACTTGGGTTTTATTTGTGTGTCTATAAACTCTGTGACTGACAAATACCCAGGGCAAGCGCATCTTGTCAATAAGAAAGCCCTAATATCAATAAAGACCCAAATAATCGCATTAAGCCCTAGTTATTGATCATAGATTAGGTATCGCTATTAGCCTCTAGAAATAAACCGAACCATAAATTCCTGTTCTATCGTTAACATATAAAATGTATTTTTTGTCAATCCCATTTGAGATGCGCTTACCCTGGACAAATACCTGATGTAATAAATAAGTTAAAGCTTTCAACTATTTGAGGTGTATTAATGTCTAATCCCCGGATTTTAGGGGCAAGAGAAATTCATCTAATTTCACTCTACAGTCACTGGGAATTTGGTATGAAACCAGAAGAATTTTATGCCAAATGGGATGTGAGTTATGAACAAATTGCCTTAATATGCTGTCGTTCTGATTCTACGGTCAGAGGTTGGTTTAAGCAAGGTAAGTTTAGACGCTATCCTCAGCCTAATGATTTACGACATTTGGCATTCATGGACTTTTTACTGGAACATTTTGAAGAAGTTCCCGAACAACTTTGGCAATTGCTATGTCTGACTCATTCGCCTTGATCTCAATAACATTTCTATTCTACATATAGCAATCCGGTTTGATTATTGAAAAGTTTTTAAAACAAAAGCTTTGCCCTGCAAGGTTTTCAGACTCAGTACACAATATTTCATTCCAGTCGGAATGCTATATATCTGTCCAATAAATCTAATCCACACATAATCACAATTGTCAATACCAATTTGACCTGTCTTTGAGTATACCTCCTCGTTTAAGGTAAATATTGGCGATTTAAAAGCACATAACATGGTTATTTTACAGCATTTTTAAGGTGTAGAATATGACTTATTCTGAGCAATTAAAACCGTGGTGTATTGTCCGTGATATTCCCAATCAAGAAAATATTGTTGTGAAAAGATTCCGCCGACGTGATGATGCTGTTGCTTATCTGCAAGTGTTGAAGCAGTCAGCGAGAGATATTGCTTTTAAAATCATTTTTAAGGCTCAAAACGTCAAGATCCCACGGGAAAATGAAGCTTTGAATGGTTCCTTTTGAGAAGATTTGAAAATAGTAAAATTACTAAAATACTTTGAACTCAAAGTGGGTGAAAGCAAGGCAAGCGGTGTTACCGAGTAGGAATTATTGAGCATGATTCGCCAGTCCGTAGGCGTAATAAATTTGGCTCTACCGATCCCCTTATGGTAATTAAACCTCAATCAGGGTGAAAGCCTTATAAGGCAAGGTTTATCAAGATTAAACATATTATTTTGGTTAAAATGCTTACAGGGTAAAGCTTTTAAGGATTTTCAACCCGATTTTGCATAAGGGGATCGGTAGAACCATAAATTTTCATCAGGTTATGAACTGCATATCTTATTGAAAACATAATGCCAAATCTAGCATTTGATAATGCTTTGAAATTGACTTATTTAGTTAGATTCTTAGTGAATTGTCTGTTGGATTTAGAAACAATCAGCAGTGATACAGATAAAATCGATCAGACTATTCAAGAAATTACTATTTGGCATGATACCGTTATCACAATATTTCAATCCAACTAATATATTTAATAAATAGAGATGCACATTAACGGTAAATGTGTGTAGTAATGCCGCTCATCAGGCAGTTCTATTACCCTTCCAACTCTCGTAGCAATGCCTCATTTATCCTTATTAATACCAATTAAGTTAGCTCACCTTGTTGCCCAACAATCTGAGCGAGCGATCGCATTGCTTGCCGGCGGCGATCGCTTCTACTAATATATTTCCTTGCTTGGATGGGAGATCGCTTATTTTCCTCTAAGAAAAAGTTGAGGGTAGGCGATGTCTACTACGGGCTGCTCGGTGTCGCTTGGGTTTTCCTCTCTACGAGACGCGCTACTCCCGTTCGCTTGATTGGGGGAGGGATCGCCAGTGTTAATCAAACAACGCTATGGCTACCAAGAATTTCACTCCCAACCCGAACATTGGAAACTGGTGGGTTTTCTAACCTTCCCATGTGCCACTATTACAAAGGTCATAGTATAAATCATGACTTTTAGCTCAT
>NZ_JABXKJ010000057.1 GCF_017115085.1 Nostoc sp. NMS7
TGAGACCCAGTGTAACTAACAATGTAAAGTTTTGTATCAGTATTCAACATTTCTGGATCTGCCGATTACTTACAGCTTGCTTTTGTCGCAAATCATCACAAATTGCTTGTAAGTCGTAGTTGAAAGACTTTGCATATTCTTCTCGAATTCTATAAATTTCTTCAAGAATTTCATCTTTCCACATATCTACTCTCCCATTAGTTCGTAGGGTGTACAAAGGGTTGGCAGCTCGTATCCAGCATTAAGGCTGATTTGGGCTAGCTTACGCGCTTGTAGAAGAAGGGTAATCAAACTCTTTTTAATTAGGAATTAGATTTGTAGATGCTACAACCAACGTTGTTTTTTAGCATAGACAATACTACTAATTACAATTAATGCCATCATGCAGATCACCGCAGGATAAGCCCAAGGCTGCTCTAATTCCGGCATATATTTGAAGTTCATACCATAGAAACCAGACATGAAAGTGATTGGTAAGAATATCGTCGAGAGGATAGTCAGACGATTAATTCGTTCACCGGTTTTGCTAGCAATATTATCACGTTGAATTTCCATTAATTCTGACATCCAGCCTCTGAGAGCTTGATATTCTTGCCAGAGTTTATCAACCTGATGAACCAATTCTTGATTAAATAGTTCCTTCACCGACTGGGTAATCCATTGGAAATCTTCGTGATCCATAATAGCCATAAGTGATTTGATGCTTTGAAAATTACGGCGTCCAGAACGAGTAGATTGCCTCATTGTGGCAATTCTTTGGTACGTTGATTCATCACCGGAATTCTCTAAAACTTCATCTTCTAAATCATCAAGCTTTCTAGAAATATAGTCAAATACAGTTTCGTAATTATTCAAAATATCTTTAAAAATGAGATAAAAAAGATAATCAATTCCCAACTTGGGAATATCTAGAGTTCGCTTTTGGAGATGATTAGCGAGAATACTTAAAACTTTTAGTTCAGTGATTTCAAAAGTGATGAGAAAATTATTTCCAACCACAATATTGCCACACGCAACCTCAAACTCGTGATTTTTGATTTGAGGAGTTAGAATTTCATAGCTGTCAAATAAACAATCTTCTACGTTTTCATCAATTCCTAGAGGGGAATGGTTAAAAATCATGTTAACACGAGATGGATTGAGTCCAAAGTGCTTGATAATTCTGGCCGTCCCAGTGCGATCGCGAAAGTGAACACAGCGCAACCAAATATTCTGAGAACCATCAATCTTTTCCAGTACCGTATCAACATCCCTACTGGTGAATATTTCCACGTTATTTTGAAAAAAAGTAAGGAGAGTTAGCATATTAGGAATCCTAATTGAGTCGTGATCAAACCCGGTGACTCATATTGAGCGGTAATTTATTTGACTACAACGACGCATCAAATGTCAAATTAATTATAAATTATGAATTAGTATACCCATTCTTTAATTATGAATTAGTAATTATTCGACTTAGGGCGAGTAGTTGGTGCTGGTGCTAAATTATGTTGCAGAATTGCAATTTCTTTCTGTGCATCTTGATAACTATCTTGTTCTCCTTGCTGTTGAAATAGTTTTGCAGCTTTTTGGAAATCTGCGATCGCACCCTGTTTATTTTTCTGTTTGCTGCGAATCACACCCCGGTTATAGTAGGCTAAGGCATTGTTAGGATTAATTGCGATCGCTTGGGAATAATCTTGATTTGCAGCTTTTTTATTTCCCAGTTCGAGATAGGCGTTTCCACGGTTGTTGTAAGCTGTTATATTATTAGGATCTAGTTTCAGTGCTGTGGTATAATCTTCAATAGCGCCTTGATAATTTCCGAAAGAAAAGCGGTGAATAGCTCTGTGGATATAAGCTGGAATAAATTTGGGATCAATTTTTAAAATAGTGTTGTAATTTTCAGTAGCTTCGACGTTATCTCCCAGATCACTGTAAAGATCACCACGATTAAGATAGGCTTCTATGTATTTGGGATTGATATTAATTGCTTCCGTGTAATCTTTAAGCGCTACATATTTTTGCTTATTAATAGATTGAGTTAAACCCCTTTGATAATAAGCTTTGGCATCACTAGGATCAATCTTAATGACTGTATCAAAATCTTGGATTGCTGCTTGTCTAAGTTTGAGGCGACGGCGGACAATCCCTCGCTGCAAGTAGGCTTCAGTATATCGAGGTTTAAGAGCGATCGCTTTGCTAAAATCTCGAATTGCCCCTTTATTATCCTTCAGTTGAGCTAGGGCTAAACCCCGCCCATAGTAAGCATAACCATTCTTAGAATTTAATTTAATCGCTTGGTTATAGTCAGCGATCGCTTCTTTGTACTTGCCTAATTGCGAAAAAGCAAATCCTCGGTCAAAATAGGCATTAGCATCTTGAGGATTGAGCAAAAGGGCTTGGCTAGA
This sequence comes from Nostoc sp. NMS7, assembly GCF_017115085.1. GTDB lineage: Bacteria > Cyanobacteriota > Cyanobacteriia > Cyanobacteriales > Nostocaceae > Nostoc. The sequence continues at coordinate 2,391 of NZ_JABXKJ010000057.1, forward strand.
GTCTGCTTGTGCTTGCTCGTAGTCTCCTAATCGATAATAAGCATCACCTCGCTTATTATAAGCCAAAGCGTTTTGCGGATCTAATTTAATAGCCTGATTGAAATCTTCAACTGCTCCTTCATAGTTTCCAGCATCATATTTATTTACTCCTTCTTGATATAATTTTAGTTCAGCATCACTTCCAGGTTTTGGCGACCTCAATTGCCATGCTCCAACACCAAGTATGATACAGCCAACTACCCCCGTTAGAACTAGTAATAATTTTTTATGATGCTGTTTTTGTTGATCATCCTCAACATTTATTAACTTTTTCAGGTCATTTAAAACTTCGGTTGCATACTGGTAGCGCTTACGATAGTCAAAACGCACCATTCTGTTAATAATTTTTGCTAATTTTCTGTTAACTTTTAGATTTTTGTTATCCCAAACGATTTCACCTGTCAACTGATTTTTCTGACTTCGCAAATTAGATATTTCCTTTGCTGGTAAACCTTTGAGCGCTGCGATCGCAACCATACCTAAAGCATATATATCACTGTTATATTTAAGGTTGCCGTTAACTTGTTCTATAGGCATATATTCGAGATTGTCAACTGTATTAGTAATGGCTTCATTAAAAGTACCAACATTAACCAAAGCTAACTTTTTATCGGATTCCCGGCGAATAATATTTGCTGGTTTAATATCCCGATGAATCACCCCATAGCTATGTACAATTACCAAAATTTCTAATATTTCTAATAACAGAGTAATTACTTGGTCTTCACTCAGAGGTTGTCCCTGGATAATTTCGTCAGTTAAAGGATTACCGGAGATGAATTCTTGGACTATATAGAATTCTTCATTTTCTTCAAAATAAGCAATTAGCTTTTGAATTTTATCGTTTTTCTGTCCTAACTTTTCTAAAGTTGCTGCCTTACTAGCAAACAAGCGGCGTAGGATTGTTAAAGTTTGAGGATTGCTACTAGGAGGACGTAACTGCTTTACTATAAATTGGCTGTCAGGAAAATTAACATCTTCAACTAGATACGTTTTCCCATCTTCACGATCATTGAGAAGTTTTAGTATTTGATAATGTCCATTTAGTAAATGACTATTCATCAATATAAATATAGGATTTATAAATTGTTTGATTATAGCTTACGTATTATTAATGGTGATTTTAAGATATAAATATTTATTAAGCAATTCCAAATGATATCAATGCGGGGATTGCTACAGCGTATTGTCTAGAATATATTTACCATAACCTGACTTTTCATGTCATCTAGAAAAGAAGAGGGCAAAACCTAACTTCTCTGATCGGAAAGCTACGGTGTACACACAAGTCCTTAAAACCTAGCTTGATTAGCCTTTCTTCGTTCGTATGTTCTGCATGGGAATATAATTAGATGTGGGCTGCTGACTCAATTTATCACTGGAGGCAGCAGCCCCTAATCAGTTAGGTTTTACGCCGGCACGACAAATTTCTCGCTACCAGCAAGCCCAAAAGCAGTATGAATAGCTTGCAAAGCCTTAACACCTTGCTCTTGTGCCACGACACAACTAATTTTTATTTCTGAGGTGGCAATCATTTGAATATTGATTTGTTGTTGGGCTAAAGCTTCAAACATTTTAGCAGCAACGCCTGGTTGTCCCAGCATCCCTGCACCGACAATACTTACCTTAGCGATCGCACTATCTAAAACAACCTCACCCCATCCAAATTCTGCTGCTACTTGGGTAAGCATTTCTTTTGCACTTTCCCCATCCAGCTGCGAGACTGTAAAGGCAATATCTCGCCTGGGAACACCATCAATCACCCGACAGCGCTGAGATTGGATAATCATATCAACACTAATATTATGTTGCGCTAATAGTCCAAACAGTTTTGCCGCCATCCCCGGACGATCTGGCAATTGGCGAATAGCAAGACGCGCTTGGTTCAAATCGAGGGCAACGCCGCGAACCGGAGGAGTTTCTTCAATAATTCTTCCTTGTCCCCTCTTCCCTTCTTCCCCTGCTTTAATCTCAAAGGCAGTGCGGAGTGCGGCTACGGCGCGATCGCATTCGGCTGCATCGACCACACAACTTACTTTGACTTCGCTGGTGGAAATCATCTGAATGTTCACGCCTACTGCTGCTAAGGTGGCGAACATTTTTGCCGCTACACCGGGACGCCCAATCATTCCGGCGCCGGCGATGCTGACTTTGGCAATGTTATGTTCTACCATTACCTCAGCTTCGTCTAATTTGGGGTTAGATTGACTCCTCAGTGCTGGGGCGATCGCTGCTGCTACTGCTTCTGCCCGTTTTAATATTGGTGTTCTTACCGTAAATGCAATGTCATTACTGTTACCTTCATTAATTGACTGAATAATCAAATCTACGTCTATTTTTTGCCGAGAAATTTCGCCAAATAACTTTGCTGCTACGCCTGGTTTATCGGGTACGCGCAATAAAGCCACCTTCGCTTGATCAGTGTCAAATTCTACATTATCTACCGGACGCGCAATTTCTAGATTGATCAGCGATCGCCCTTGGGGTTTGGCTGATGTTACCCAAGTACCGGGGGCATCTGTCCAGCTAGACCTAACCACAAGGGGTACACCATAGTTACGAGCAATTTCCACAGCCCGCGGATGTAGCACTTTTGCGCCCAAACTAGCTAGTTCCAACATTTCATCGCAGGTGATGGCATCCATCAACTGGGCTTCGGGAACTAAGCGGGGATCTGTAGTTAAAATACCGGGAACATCTGTATAAATTTCGCAAAAGCTTGCACGTAATACGGCTGCGATCGCTACTGCTGACGTGTCGGAACCACCACGCCCCAAAGTTGTAATTTCCATCTCTTTGGCGCTAGATGTGCCTTGGAAGCCAGCTACTACAACTACTTTACCTTCATTTATGTTACGAGTGAGGCGAGTAGTTTCAATATGCAAAATCCGAGCGCGGCTGTGTTCGGCTTCGGTAACAATTCCTACTTGAGCGCCAGTCATGGAAATTGCTGGTTGTCCGAGTTCCTGCAAAGCCATAGTCAGTAAGGCGATGGTTACTTGTTCGCCAGTGGAAAGCAGCATATCCATTTCCCGGCGGTTAGGATTGCGAGAAATTTCCTTAGCTAGTTTGACGAGTCCATCGGTGGTTTTGCCCATTGCCGAAACCACTACGACCAGAGAGTTTCCAGCTTTAACCGTTTTGTAAACACGCTGTGCAACAGCTTGAATACGTTCGACTGAACCGACAGATGTACCACCGTATTTCTGAACTATAAGCGCCATAACTTTTTTTAATCAATTGTGCCTGTTTTGCTCAATGCCCCCACCGGGTCAGGAAGCTTTGAAGGCTTATCAGTTATATAGTTTACTAAATATCGTGTAGCATACTGCATTATAATTGATTATTCAAAAACTACATCTTCGTAAAGTGCTGCCATTGTTTCCTCAAAATCCACGCTATTGAATCGAAATGATTTATGTTCTGATGTGTAAGATTGTAAAACCCAGAGCCTCTGCTCATTGCGTCGAAAACACTCGACTCGTTGACGTTTTGTATTAATTAAAACATACTCTTGCAGACTTTCCAGCGTTTGATAATCAGCGAATTTGTCGCCCCGGTCAAAGGCTTCAGTAGAATTAGATAAAACTTCGACAATTAAACAGGGAAATCTTTTATAAGCTGGCGTTTCTTGATCTCGTTGGTCGCAAGTAACCATAACATCGGGATAATAAAAGCGATTCAGAGATTCAATTCGGGCTTTCATGTCAACGATGTAAACACGGCAACCAGAGCCGCGCACATGATTACGGAGGAGAGATGCAAGGTTAAGAGCAATAGTAACGTGTGGGTCAAGCGCCCCAGCCATTGCGTAGATGTAGCCGTCGATGTATTCATGTTTGACAGGGTTTTGTTCCTCCATTTGGAGGTACTCTTCAGGAGTAAAGTAGTTTTGTTGGGGCGAGGCGATCATGGCGATCGCAGAAGCAAGTTCTTGCTGAGTCATGTAACTAAGCTGATTTTAATTGAATAATGCCTTTATCAAAAACGCGATCATCAGTAGCGATCGCACTTACTTCAATTCTATCTTTATACACCTGATAAGAAGCAAAACTTAAATCACTCGTAGAATACTCTGTCCACTCAGAACGTCCTACAGGACGATGGCCTGCACCTGCGCCACATATTAAATAAGTTGTACCATCAATAGCACGAGTGCGTTCGTAACTATGTTCGTGGCCATTGATGTAAAGTTGAACGCCGTATTTTTGAAATAGAGGAGTAAAAGTTTTAATAAAATCTGGATTAGTCCCATACTCACCCGATGAATAAATCGGATGATGTCCAAACACCACTTTCCAAGGAGCATTACTAAGACTTAATTCTTTTTGTAACCAATTTAGCTGGTTTTCCCAATCAGCATTACTGTTAGTATCTAAAGCGAAAAATTGCACAGTTTCACGGCGAAATGTATAGTAACGTCCCTTCATATTAAAACCGACATACTTGACTTGGGGATCACCATTGGCAGTACGAATATCGTGATTACCTAAACAAGCCTGAAATTTCACACCTTGCTTTAGCAAAGCTTGGTAGGGACGCTCAAAAACTTCGCCGATTTTTTCAATTTCGCCGTTATTATAAATGTTGTCACCAGCTAAAACGACTAAATCATAAGGATTTTGCTTGTGATAAGCATTCATCGCTCTAGCCACAGCATACTGTCCTTTAGCCCCAGTCCCCGTATCAGCCACAGACACAAAACGTAATAACAAGTCTTTTTTGGCCGGGTTGGCGGCTATAGCTGTTGTTGAATTGATAATCTCAGCACTTTGATGATTTTGACGAACTAACATCCAGCCGAAAAATCCTGTACCAAAGGCGGTGAGGCTACTTAAAAATTGACGGCGTTTCAGGTTCATAATTCACCAAATTTAATAAATAGTCAGTTTAGCGGAAACAATGAGCAATGAAGTGATACATTAAGGCAAAAGAGGCAGCACCATTAATAATGTACGTTGTTTGTCTTTGATTCGCTGCTTTTGGTGAAAGTTCCATGTCACAAGATGAACAGGTAAATCAACCTCCCCAAAAACCTTACCAGAGAGTTCAGCCAATTTGGAAGGCTAAAATTATCCAACTTCTGCAAGGGACGATTGGAGTTTTAGAAGTAACGGTGGAGAAACTGGAGACAGCACCCCCACCTGGTAGTGAGGAAACACCCAGTTTTTTCCAGCAGCTTCAGTTGCGATGGGGTGGACTGTTAAGGACAATCCGCTTATTTTTACCATCAAATTTGTCAACAAAGTTATCAGATACAGCTTTGACGGGAATTGTGACTGGAATTGCTGTAATTCTCGTTTGGACAACTACAACTGTCTTTACTGGTAAACCTACTGAAGTAGCAATAGTTCCCCCAGTTGCGGAGGTTCCTGCACCGACACCAACGATAACTCCTCCACCGGAGTTAACTGCACCAGAACCACAGCCACCAGAGGAAATTACGCCGCCGCCAGAACTGAAACCGGAACCAGAACCAATTCCCACGCCAACCCCAACCCCGACACCAACCAGAGAATTGACACCAGAACAAGCCTTGATTGCGGCTATTGAAAATCAGGTAGTCGAAATTAGCGATCGCATTGCCTCTGGTCTGATAAAGTCAACTCAAGCTAACTTCCGCACGAGTAATCTAACTGTCAAAATTAGTGACGATTGGTACACTCTCAAAGAATCTCAGCAGGACAAACTAGCTGCTAAGATATTACAACGCTCTCAAGAACTTGATTTTACCCATTTAGAAATTATCGACTCCCAAGATAGGCTGATAGCGCGTAACCCAGTTGTTGGTAATGAGATAGTGATTTTTAAACGGCAAACAACAATTTAAAATAATTCGTAATTCAGTTTTTTAATAATTGGGAGCATCTCAGTGAAAGCAAATATACCAGACGAGAAACAAGATTCTTACTCCCTCTCCGAACCCACGGAGAGGGTTGGGGTGAGGTTTTACAAGGCTTTTTACACTCATTGAGATGCTCCCGTAATAATTCATCTAAAAACTTTCTTAGGAAGTTTAACTTTAAGTATTTATGTTAGACAACATTTCGCTATTGCTCCAAGCTTGTGAAAAGTTAAACATCAGCTATGAAATTATTCATCCTGCTGAAAACTTAATCAAAATAAAACTCAATAATAAACCCCATTATTTTTGCAACTACAGCACTCCATTGATTAATCAAGCAGTAGCACACCTTATAAAAGACAAAGAATACACTTACCATGTTTTAAATAAAAAAGTTAAACTTCCTCGGACATTAGGTTTTCTTTCTCCTTTTTGTGAAATCGAATATAAAATTTACTTGAAATTTCCAACTATTCAAGATATCGTATTAGAAATAAAAGAAAATTTTGAAATTCCAGTGATAGTTAAAAGGAATTCTGGTGCGAGGGGACATAACGTTTTTTTATGTCAGAATCTAGATGAAATTGAAACTGCTTTAAAAGAAATTTTTAATATCAATTTTAAAAAGTATGATTATGTCGCTCTTGCTCAAGAAGTTATTCACATTAAATCTGAATATAGAGCGGTTTTCTTAAATAAAGAGTTAGTTTTGCTCTATGAAAAAGATATAACTGATGCAAAATTTGTCGGTAATCTCAGTCCTCTACACTGGGATGGCGCGAAAGCAAAGTATATCAACAATCCACAAATATTGTCAGAGATTACTAATTTTGCTAAACCAGTTTTTGAAGAATTAGACCTTGATTATGGTGGTTTAGATATCGTATTAGACCGAGATAACCAATATTGGTTAATTGAAATCAACTCTAACCCCAACTTTACCATTTTCACTAGAGACAATGGAAATGAGCATGTGTTGAAAGTTTTTGAAAAAATCCTAATTAGCCTAGCATCAAAATAAAAAATTCAGTGCTTTGGTTAGCTAAATCATCACTCTGAACTCAGCGTAGTTGAGTTTGGAGGTGCTATTATTTCTTGGCTTGAGTGAGTTAGGAGATAGTCTCAAATAGGCAAGGTTCGAGAAAAGCTCAAATCAGGAGAAGTAAGCATTTTCAATCATTTTGGTAAGAGAGGACTGAATGCAGGGAAAAAAGTTTGTTTTCATTGTGTAGTAACCAACAGTTTAAAACGGTAATAAAGGATTATGCATCGTATAAGTAGCACATCGGGTGGATGGAATCAGTCAGAGGGTTTAATTTTTCTAGAACAAACTCCCGCGCCTTTCGTGTTGATTACGGCTGCTGATACCGACATTCAAACTTTGGCAGCTGCGGTAACAAAATTACCTACAAGCTTCCCGGCGTTAAGAGTCGCTAATCTGTTGCAGTTGCAGCAACAATTAAGTGTAGATACTTATGGAGAACAAGTTTTAGAACTTGCCCAAGTAATTATTTTGCGTCTGTTAGGAGGACGTTCCTATTGGGGTTATGGCTTAGAAGTAGTGCAGGAAATTGTGCAACGTAATGGTAGAACCCTGATTGTAATGCCAGGGGACGACGCTTTTGATCCCGATTTAATTTCCCTGTCTACCGTCCCTTTGGGTGTTGTTAACCAGATATGGCAGTATTTTAGCGAAGGCGGCGTGGAAAATTTCGTTAATGCTCTGCAATTTATCGCCGACACTTGCTTGTCAACTGCATACAATCCCGCGCCACCCCGGCGAATTCCGCGTGTGGGGTTGTATGAATGGGCTTGCCGTGAGCGTAGCCGAATGGGAGTGGAAATTGGGGATGAGGGAGAGTTAAAATCTTGTTCATCCACCTCGGAACTGGATTCATCCACCTCAGAACTCCGTTCATCCACCTCGGAACTGGATTCATCCACCTCAGAACTCCGTTCATCCACCTCGGAACTGGATTCATCCACCTCAGAACTCCGTTCATCCACCTCGGAACTGGATTCATCCACCCCAGAACTCCGTTCATCCACCTTGGAACTGGATTCATCCACCTTGGAACTGGATTCATCCACCCCAGAACTCCGTTCATCCACCTCAGAACCTCAAGGCTTCCAATGCCCAATGCCCAAAGTCGGCATCCTTTTCTACCGCGCTCATTATTTAGCGGGAAATACCAAGGTAATTGATGCTTTATGCGAAGCTTTGGTAGAGAAAAATTTACAACCTGTGCCAGTGTTTGTTTCTTCATTGCGTGAACCGGATGTTCAAGTTGAGTTGAGTGAATTTTTCCAACCCAAAGAAGCCGAATCAATAACTGTGCTGTTGAATACCACCAGTTTTTCTCTAGCACGCTTGGAAACCGAAACACCCCAAACCGAACTGTGGCAAAAATTAGATGTGCCTGTGTTGCAGGTAATCCTCAGTGGTGGCTCAATTGAGCAGTGGGAGTCACAGTTTCAAGGGCTTTCTCCCCGCGATATTGGGATGAATGTGGCGCTACCAGAAGTAGATGGGCGGATTATTACTCGTGCTGTGTCTTTTAAAACAGTGCAAACTCGTAATCCCCATCTAGAAACAGATGTGGTAATTTATGAACCAGTGAGCGATCGCATCGAGTTTGTTGCTAAACTCGCAGCAAATTGGGCGCGTCTACGTGACAAACCACCCCAAGAACGGCGAATTGCCCTAATTCTGGCAAACTACCCCAACCGAAATGGCCGCCTCGCCAATGGTGTAGGACTCGACACTCCAGCTAGTTGTGTAGAAATCCTGCAAGCTTTACATCAGGCTGGTTATCAAGTAGAAAATCCACCTGCTCAAGGAGATGAGTTGATTCAACGGCTGACAGCTGGCGTCACAAATGATCCCGAAGGTCAAGAATGGCGTCCGGTACACCAAAGTGTTTCTTGGGAAGAGTATCAAGAGTATTTCGCTTCTTTGCCGCCAGCAGTGCAGCAAGGTATTAGTGAGCGGTGGGGAGTGGGGAGTGGGGACAAGGGAGACAAGGGGGATAAGGGGGACAAGGGGGACAAGGGGGACAAGGGGAATAACCCATACTTAATGCCCAATGCCCAATGCCCAATGCCCGTTCCTGGAATTAAACTCGGCAATGTCTTCGTGGGAATTCAGCCACCAAGGGGTTATGATAATGACCCCAGTTTGAATTATCATGCGCCGGATTTAGAACCAACCCATGCTTATTTAGCTTTCTACTATTGGGTTAGAGAATGTTTTGGTGCTGATGCTGTAGTTCATGTGGGGAAACACGGAAATCTCGAATGGCTACCCGGTAAAAGTGTGGCTTTATCTAGCAATTGTTATCCAGAAGTAGCTTTCGGCGCACTTCCTCACCTGTATCCGTTTATTGTGAATGATCCTGGTGAAGGTTCCCAAGCCAAACGTCGCGCTCAAGCGGTGATTATAGATCATCTCACGCCGCCGATGACTCGTGCGGAACTCTACGGTTCTTTGCAACAGTTAGAAAATTTAATTGATGAATATTATGAAGCGGACAGTTTAGATCCTTCGCGTTTGTCAGTGATTCGCGATCGCATCCACGAACTGGTAATCAAAGAAAATCTCCATCTAGATTTAGGAATCCAAAATGAAACCGAAATTTTTAATTCTGAATCTTTAATTTTGAATTCTATCGGTGGCTATCTTTGTGAATTGAAAGAAGCCCAAATCCGCGATGGGTTGCACATTTTTGGGCAATGTCCTCAAGGACGCCAGCTACGAGATTTAATAGTAGCGATCGCTCGCATACCCAATCGCTATTCTTCAGGTATTACCCGTGCGATCGCTCAAGATTGGGGTCTAGATTTCGACCCTCTCACAGCAGATTTGTCAATGACTAGTGGTGAATACTCAATAGTCAATGGCACAGAATGCCGTACCCTCGGCGATATTGTCGAAGTTCTAGAAGAACACGCCGCCCTCTTAGTAGAACAACTAATAACCTTTTGGCAGGCTCAGGGCATCGCTCAAAACTCTTGTACAGACGCGATGAATCGCGTCTCTCCCCCCAGCACAGACGCGATTCATCGCGTCTCTACCTGGATACGCGATCGCCTGCTTCCCGCTTTACAACAAACCCACCAAGAAATCACCCACCTATTACATGGACTCGATGGCGGATACGTCCCAAGCGCCCCAGCCGGCGCACCCACGCGCGGCCGCCCAGAAGTTCTACCAACTGGGAGAAACTTTTATTCTGTCGATATTCGCGCCATTCCCACAGAAACAGCTTGGGATATCGGTAGAAAAGCTGCTGAAACCCTCGTGGAATATTACACTCAAGAGCATGGTGAGTATCCGAAAACACTAGGTTTATCAATGTGGGGAACAGCCACCATGAGGACAGGGGGTGATGACATAGCCGAAGCCTTGGCTTTACTTGGAGTCCAACCTGTGTGGGATGGTGCAGCACGGCGAGTAGTGGATTTTGAAATTTTGCCCCTAGCGATTTTGGGGCGTCCCCGTGTAGATGTCACCTTGCGAATTTCGGGATTTTTCCGAGATGCTTTTCCCAACTTAATTGAGTTATTCGCTCAAGCAGTGTCAGCAATAGCAGACTTGGATGAACCGCCAGAACAAAATCCCCTTGCAGATGCAGTTCGCCAAGAAACTGATTTGTGGACAAGCCAAGGATTAACTTTAGAAGCAGCAGTGGTGCGATCGCGTTATCGCATCTTTGGATCTCGTCCAGGTGCTTACGGCGCCGGACTTCAAGGTTTAATCGAATCACAAAACTGGACAGATGACCAAGATTTAGCTCGCGCCTACATCAACTGGAGTTCTTACGCCTACTCATCAGCAAGCGGAGCAGGGGGAGATGAGGGAGCAAGGGAAGCAACAGTAACATCCCCCTCATCCCCAATGCCCAATACCGAAGCCTTCAAACAACGCTTGGCAAAAATGCAAGTTGTCCTGCATAATCAAGACAACCGTGAACATGACCTGCTCGATTCTGATGATTATTACCAATTTCAGGGTGGTTTAACTGCTGCGGTGCGTTCTCTACAGGGAAAAAATCCCCAAACTTATTTTGGTGATAATTCCATACCCGCCCAACCGCGAGTCCGCCAACTGAAAGAAGAAATCGCACGAGTGTATCGTTCTCGCGTAGTTAATCCCAAGTGGATTGCCGGAGTCATGCGCCACGGTTACAAAGGTGCTTTTGAAATGGCGGCGACGGTAGATTATCTATTTGCCTACGATGCAACAGCAAAATGTGTCGAAGATTATATGTATCAAGGCATAGTAGAAACTTATTTGCTCGATCCAGTTGTCTCGGAATTTATTCAGGAAAAAAACCCTTATGCTCTGCGTGATATTGCTGAAAGATTATTAGAAGCACACAAGCGCAATTTGTGGGAGGATGTAAATATCAGAACACTAGAAGCTTTGAGGAACCTAGTACATCAAGCTGAAGCAGTTATCGAAGAAAAATCAATGGTGTAAGAAACAAATATGGAAAATCTTGCGTATTTGCACCTAGCTTTCGCCTACGAAGACAGTACACCCAGTGAATTGGTCTCCCTCAGTTCTTTGTTTAAGGACGCAGCTGCACCAGACTGGAATCGGCTTTCTGGTAGGGCTTGGAAGTATATGTTGCCCCTTGCTCTGTCTTTGTCCATTCTTGGCGCCCTTAACAGCGTTATGGCACTGGAAAAAGGCGATCAAGGTCCTTCTGTTAGAAATCTCCAACAAAAGTTGAAAACAGCAGGCTTTTATCAAGCTTCTGTTACCAAAGTATATGATGTATCCACAGAAGAATCTGTGCGACGCTTCCAAAAGTCCGCTGGTTTACCAGTAGACGGCATTGTTGGAGCAAGCACCCTGGAAAAATTAGAAAGCTGGCAAGCGAAAAAGCCCAGTACTGACACTACACAAGCTAAAAAGGCCACTGTAAGTACACAAGCGAAAAAGCCCAGCACTACTAGTTCAGCTAGTTCAGCCACCAGCAAGCGCCACAATCCCAACTACCTTGCTAAGGGGGATGAGGGTGAAGATGTCAGGCTTTTGCAAGAACGGTTAAGAGTCGCAGGCTTTTATTACGGGAATGCCACAGGAATATTTGGCCCCATTACCGAAGAATCTGTGAAGCGGTTCCAAGATTCATACAAATTAAGCGTTGATGGAATTGTTGGCCCAGCAACATTAGGTAAATTGCCCGGAGTTGGTATCGGTGATGGAGATGACGCTCCGAAAAAGGTAGTCAATCGAGATAAACTTCGTGTAGGCGATCGCGGTGAGCCAGTTAGAATTGTTCAAGAACAATTGATCCAGGCAGGATATTTAGAGGGAGAGCCAAATGGCTACTATGGTCCCTATACTGCCGATGCTGTAACCAGATTTCAGGCAGCTAATTTCTTAACCGCAAGTGGCGTTGCTGGCCCAACTACGCGAGCTAAGTTATATAGCTCAGTTAATACTACTAGCAAAAGCGAATTTAATACCCTAGAAATCCAAACGCGACTACGGGAGCGGGGTTTCTATAAAGGTAAGCTGAACGGTGTGATGGCAGATGACACCAAAAAAGCAATTAAACAAGCCCAAGAATTCTACGGCATCAGTCTCAAGGATCTTAAGAGCGGACGCTTTTAGCATCCGCTTTGGTGTTGTCACTATCAGTCCCCAACTGGTTACTTGCCTCCAGTAACAGCAAATTCCGAACTGCTCAAAATTCCACTTATTTGGTTAATTTGAGTAGTTTCATCTTCTTATCTACCCAAGTGCTAAAGCGGCATCAGTGCCCGTTGGCACTTGGGACATACTGCATGGATAGTCATTTGACAGTCAAGCAGGTGAAAACCTTCTTTTTGAGCCGTTTTTGCCCCAATTTTTAAAATTGAGTCATTTTTAAACTCAATAGTTGAGTTGCACCTGACACAAATTAGGTGATGGTGATGATGGGGATAGGGCTGGTTGATTTCATAATGCTTATGTCCCTCGCCCAGTTCTAATTCCCGTAAAAGTCCCATCCTTGCCATCAACTTCAAAGTCCGATAGATAGTTGACAGACTAATCCCTTCACCATCAGTTTCTAGTCGATGATAAAGGTCTTCCGCACTCAGATGTTGACCTTGCGGAAGTTCTTGAAAAATGTGTAAAATTGTTTCGCGCTGGGGAGTTAAACGCCAGCCTCGTTCGTTCAGTTCTGCCTTGAGTGAAGTAGTTGTGTAAACAGTCATACTAATATTTCTCAACAAAGCTCATTAATTGAGAATATAACAAATCTTCGGAGCAATTTGCAACAATCATTTCTTATTGAGAATTTATACTAAATATTTAAGAACAATTCATCAAATATTGCTCAAAATTCAAGTAATAAGGTGTAGTGCATTTAATTTGCATACAGTTAATAGTTAGGATACTTGTAATCATTGCATCCCTTAACCTTGAATTTTGAATGAGTGAATTTTGAATTGCTTAGTTGATCCCCACCTTCAAGATATCTGAGCAAAGGTCTGGAGAAACTCTTGTACAATTAAATGCAAATTATTTGCTACAAGCTTCTAAAAGGCTTTTAACCGCACTCAGCACTCTTCATCTGGGGATCAAATCAGTCCTTTTCCTCGTTCCCATACTCAGTATGGGAATGCCTTCATTGAGTCTCTGACTCAATATTTAACTGGAGGCAGCAGCCCCGTCAGCAGCCATTCCCATATCTTTATGGGAACGAGAGACATTCAGGACTTACGCAAAACTACACGCTGTAGAGGCAATTCATGAATTGCCCCTAAGAAGAAAATCATTCTTTTTGGCTATTCTTGCGTAAGTCCTGACTTTGAAGAGGGTTTTAACCTGCGATAAAATCAGTCCTTTGTCCCTAGTCATTTGCCAAGTGTAGTTTTCTAATGACAAATGACCCTGCGGGTTCGCCAGTTGCTCATGGGGGAAACCCCCATCGCTTTTAGCGTCTCCCCTTGGGAGAAGACCGCACTGGCTCACTTAATGACAAATGACTAACTTAGAGACTCTAAATAGTCGCGGATAAGGTTACGTCGCTTGGGTTGACGTAGCTTTTGCAAAGCCTTGGATTCAATTTGTCGGACTCGTTCCCGCGATAAGTCAAGAGCGCGGCCAATTTCTGCTAAAGAATAAGGATGACCATCTGCCAAACCAAAGCGCATCAAAATTACGTCGCGCTCCCGGCTAGTCAAATCTGAGAGAAGATGATGCAAATCTCTTTGTAAAGATTCTCGCATTAACATCTCTTCTGGAGTTACACAGTCAGTTTCGAGTAATTCGCCTAACTCAGTATCTTTATCCTTGCCTACCTTGGTTTCCAAAGAAACGGAGCGAGGCACCCGTAACAAAACTTCTCGTACTTGAGTCGGTGTCATCTCTAACTCAGTTGCCAAATCCTCTAGAGTTGGGGTGCGACCTTTTTCTTGAGCAATTTTGCGTTGCGCCTTTTTGATTTTGTTTAACTTTTCGGTAATATGAACAGGTAGGCGAATCGTGCGACTAGAAGTAGCGATCGCTCTTGTAATTCCCTGACGAATCCACCAGTAAGCATAGGTACTGAAGCGATAACCCTTAGTGGGATCAAATTTTTCTACAGCCCGCTCTAAACCCAGTGTGCCTTCTTGGACTAAATCCAACAATTCCAAACCGCGATTTTGATACTTCTTAGCAACAGACACAACTAGGCGAAGATTAGCCTTAATCATGTGTTCTTTTGCTTGGAGTCCTTGGGACTGAACTTGCTCCAACTCTTCTACTGTCAACTTGCCAATTTCAGCCCAGCGACGTTTGCCATCTGCCAAAGTCGGTCTGAGATCCGCTAAAATTATCTCAGCAGTCGCAGCCCATCTTTCCAAAGACGGGCGATGTCCGAGTTCGGAAGTTAAACGTTCTTGAACTTCAATTAATCGAAGATAGGGGGTAATCACTTCATCCCCTTGCTTGGCGGCGTTAGCAAGCACTATCCGCATCCGCAAGTAGCGTTGGACTTTTTGAGCTTCTGAAACTTCTTCATCCCGCCCTAACAAGCGAACTCGACCAATTTCCTGAAGATATAGACGTACTAAATCTGTACTACGGCGGTTATTATTAGCAGCAAAGTTAGCATGGTCAACAGAAGCCATTTCCAGCTCCTGTAGGTCATCTACCGATAACTCACTATCATCAACGGTGAGGTCAGAATCCAAAGCCTGGCGGGACTTTTTGGTATTGTAGGGGGCATCTGCATAAAAAGATGTTGCTGGCATAAAGATCGTCTCAATGGCTCCAGGTAACAATAGATTACGGTCAGCTTAGATTACGGTCAGCTATTCAACTGTTGCTATTGTTCCCGTGATTTACGATGAACTAACACGGTTGAACGTTCCATTACAATTTTTTTTACAAATTAGCTGTAATGGTTTCATTTGATACAGTATTACTGAACTTAATCGGCTGCTAAACTTTTGATTAAACCAATAGCTATTCAAATCTGCAGCTAGGTTTTCAATATTTAAACTACTTAGTTAACATTTCAACCCTAATGATTCTTGATAGGAACTTTTGTAACACAGTATAAACATCCTTCAGTGAATGTCATCTTTATAATTGGCATAGTCACATTTACATGGCACAAAAGTAATATCCTGACGATTTACCAATTTTTTCTCAGGATTATTAAGGTATAAGTATAACTAATGGATATCAGGGAAGTGATTAGTATTAAGGGACTGACAAATAAAAAAATACTCAACTACTTATTGTGGGGTGGGCATCTTGCCCGCCTTAAGCTATGGGCGGACGAGATGCCCACCCCACAATAAGTAGTAGTAATTTCTTTGTTGGAAATCCCTAACCGCAAAAATTATATCGACGCAAAGAGGGTAGGACACGGAGAAAATTCCGGCGCTTGGAACTTCACTAGACGCGGAAAATGAAAATTTCACTGTGTCACCGCGTTCCCGTGTCCTGGTGTCACTATCAACCCGTCAATTTCAACTTGAGAGACTACTAACTAATAGTTGTACTCTGGCTTGATATCTCGCAACATCAGTTCATCAAGTGCTTGGCGGGGTGTGACTTCACCTTGAAGTAACCGATAAACTTGCTCGGTAATCGGGACAGCTATGTTTTGTTGCTTGGCTCGTTGCATCAAAACGCGACAAGTGTTCACTCCTTCAGCAGTTCCTTGTAAATTTGCGAGAGTTTCTGTAAGTGACTTACCACCAGCTAGCTGATAGCCGACTTGATAATTGCGACTTAAGGGACTATTGCAGGTTGCTAGCAAATCTCCTAAACCAGATAAGCCATAAAATGTTTCTGTCTTTGCACCCCAGTCATTGCCGATGCGAACCATTTCTGTAAGTCCACGGGTGACTAAAGCAGCTTTGGCATTAGTTCCCAGTTGTAAACCATCGCACACACCAGCTGCGATCGCAATCACATTTTTCAGTGTTCCCCCCAGTTCCACCCCCAAAGGGTCGGGATTGGTATATACCCGGAAACGATGAGAGGAAAATACTAACTGCACTACTTCCGCCGCCGTGGGAATATTACTGGCTACCACCGTTGCTGCTGGTAATTCCATTTGAATTTCTTTCGATAAATTAGGCCCAGACAAAACAACCACCGCATGGTTAGGGAATAGTGTTTGCCAAATTTGCGACGGCGTGCAGGTAGTTTGAGGGTCTAAGCCTTTGGTCGCCGTCACAAAAATTGTCTCTGGAGAAAGAGGGAAAGAGTGGACTTGGGAAGCAACATCTCTCACACCAATCATCGAGATAGCAGACAGAACTATTTGGACATCTTTTAAAACTGCTTGGATTTGGGAACCTTGACGCGACCAGACACGCACCTGATGACCATTTGCCGTTGCTAGATTTGCCAGAGATGCACCCCAAGCACCTGCACCCAGAATTGCAACAGAAAGTTTTGAGTTGGAGTACATCTGCTCACTCATAACTCATCACTCATAACTCCTAACTTTTGAGCGGGGGTAACGTTCCATTAATTCTCTGACTTGTTCAGCATGATATGAGCTTCTTGTCAAGGGTGAAGAAACAACTTGTAAAAATCCGATTCCTTCGCCGAATGCCTTCCAAGCAGCAAATTGTTCTGGGTTAATAAACTCATTTACTTGCAAGTGTTTTTGACTCGGTTGGAGGTATTGCCCAATTGTCAAAATGTCGCAATCTACAGTTCGCAAGTCTTGCATAACTTGGCGGATTTCGGCATCAGTTTCACCGAGTCCAACCATGATCCCGGATTTGGTGTATGTGCTAGGAGAAACTTGGCGAGTTCGCTGCAATAATTCTAATGTGCGATCGTAGTTTCCTTGGGGACGCACCCGGCGATATAGGCGTGGGACAGTTTCCGTATTATGGTTTAATACCTCTGGCGCAGCTTGTAAAATTATCTCTAGAGCATCCCAATTACCGCATAAGTCAGGAATTAGCACCTCAATTGTGGTGTCGGGTGAAACAGAGCGAACCTCATGAATACACGCGACAAACTGAGATGCACCACCATCAAGCAAGTCATCTCGGTTTACAGAAGTGATTACTACATGATTTAGTTTCATGCGGCGAACAGCTGACGCCAGTCGTGGAGGTTCCGTGGGATCTAGTGGTTTGGGTTTTTTCTCAAAATCTATATCACAGTAGGGACAAGCGCGTGTACAAGCCGGACCCATAATCAAAAATGTGGCAGTCCCAGCCTTGAAGCATTCACCAATATTCGGACAGGATGCTTCCTCACAAACTGTATTGAGGGCTAAATCCCGCAAAATTTCTTTGACGTTACCGATGCGCTCACGCCCAGGTGCTTTCACCCGCAACCAGTCTGGTTTTACAGTCACAATCCGCTTTTACCACTAAAGTTATACAAATTTAATCGTAGCAAGCAAAGCCTTTGATGAAGTGATCATATATAGATGTAATTCTGTCTTTTACGCCAGGTTGTGATATTCTTATATTTACAATGCCATTTTTATGGCGGGATGTAGCGCAGCTTGGTAGCGCACTTCGTTCGGGACGAAGGGGCCGCTGGTTCAAATCCAGTCATCCCGATTCTTTTGTAAAGCGACAAATTATTTGATCGCAGCGACATTTTATTTGTTGACCTGGTAAAGCGACAAATTATTTGTTCACTACTGATCCATAGACTTAATGTAGGCGACTTTCTTTGATTAGAGTAGGAGGCTCAATATATAACCCTACCCCAATTCCTATATACCTGCAAACATTCAGGATAATGCCGAACGAAGTGCGCCTTTCACCTCCCATTGAGATCAAGATTCAACACTACTTGTAACCCACCCCAAGCTGGGATGGTTGTTGAAATTTACTTGGGCTTCCTCATAGCGATCGCAACTTTCACAAAATGATTTTACCTAACCCTCGATATTAATAGGTACAATCTGCTGAATTTTGTTAGAAATAGAAATAGGAGTATAAATATCTACATTAAGACTGTCCATCACCCGAATTGACACAATAAGGGCATATCTGACGGTTTGATTCCATCCTTCCAAGTTTGGGTTATATTTCCACCAACCGCCAACAGGATGTATACCAATAGCATCTCTTTTAGCTAGTTCTGCCGCAGTCCCTCGCCAAATGTCAGAATGAATTGAACCGCGATTCCATATTTTGCTTCCTAGAAACCATCCATTATCACCGCTTCCAGTCGATGTTGAATTCTCTTCGATTTCTCGCGCATGATAGGGATCGCAAAATGAGTGAATCATCTTTAGTCTACAAGGCGCGATGTCAAGGGCGGGCTACGCGATCGCCTTTCTTCCCTAGCATGATCTAAAATAAGTCTCAAGATAGTGTGTACCTCACCACAGAACAACTTAAGCTTGGTGTATAAGTTTGGGGAAATAGTCATGAATAAGGAAACAGTTCCTAGTCAAGCTGAAAAGTCGAATCCAGAAGGCGATCCCTCGCAACTAAGTCCAGAGTTACTCGACAAAATCAAACACCCTCGTCCAATAGACGATGTGATCCGGGAGCAATCACCACAAGAACGTAAAAGTAACCCAGCTTTAGTACCGGAAATGAGTGATGAACCAAATGATGAATTGAACGGATTCACGAACGAGTAATCGAAATGCTCAGATTTTCGACTTTTCTAAAAAGTTGGGAATCTTGTTATTCATGAACCATTAAGTAGAGTGATCTATATAGCTTGCTAATACTAAAATATGAGTATCTAGGAGAATTTTCGTTTGGTCTCAAATGCATTTAAAATCTCCTCAGGCAAAGGTGTATCAAAATCATTAGGCACTGTAAATTTTGCGGAATATAAACCAATGGGTGTTGCTGATTTTAATTGGTTTTAATTCAGCAATTGGCTTATCTGGGTGGAGAATGACATCCCCATAAAAATCCATCGCGCCACCGCCCGGATAATTTCAAAGATGATAGCGATCGCAAAATCATCAATCTTTTTTAGGTGGTACTGGTTAGTCCTCACTCTTTGCTGATGGTGAAGGTAAAGCTGACCGTAGCTTTGAAGACAAAATCTATTCCACAAAAAGAGCTAAAACGTGTAATTTCTGACTATGGGAGTGAAAAAGTCTCCCCTAATGGAACCTTTTCTAAAAGAACTAAGTCTAAAGCTATAGATTTCTGGTTCAATAAAAGGTATGGCTTTATGAACATGAAAAGAATTCTCTCATCTTGTTTATTAGGCGTTTTGCTAACTTCGAGTCTTTTAGCAGAGCGTGCATCTGCTCAAGTAGAAGTAATTTTTGGAAACGATCACCGACAGGAGTGGCGCGAACGAGAACATGAAAGACTAGCATTAATACGTAGAGAGCGTGAAGAACGTGAGCGCCGTGAATGGCGACGTAGAGAACATGAGAGACGTGAATGGCGTGAGAGACATCAGTATGACTATCGCTAATAAATTACTCTCAGTTCAGAGATTAGCACTTAATAGACTAGACTGATAAAAAGTAGAAGGGAGGCAGTAACCTCCCTTTCTTGTGGCAATCTCTTGTGAGACTCACGTTAATTACAATCCCACAGAAAACAATTTACCAACTTGCGCCAAATCTACATTTCCACCGCTAATAATCACACCAATCCTCGTTTCTGGTGCTGTCACCACACCTTCGAGTAAGGCTGCTGCTGCAAGTACTCCAGTGGGTTCAACTACAATTTTTAGACGTTCCCACAAGAAAAACATGGTGCGAAGAATCGCTTCTTCCGATACCGTCACCATATCATCGACGTAATGCAGCACTAAGGGGAAGGTAATTTGACCAAGGCTAGGAGTCCGGGCACCATCGGCGATGGTATCAGGATTTTTGACAGTTTGCAGCGTTTTGCTGTGAAAGGAGCGGGTAGCATCGTCGGCAAGTGCTGGTTCTACCCCGATTACTTTACAATTGGGTAAAAGTGCTTTGGCTGCGATCGCACACCCTGAAAGTAATCCGCCACCGCCACAACAAACTAATAATAAGTCCAACTCACCAACTTCTTGGATCAGTTCTAAAGCAGTTGTCCCTTGTCCGGCGATGATGCGCGGATGATCGTAAGGCGGAATGAGTGTAATCTTCCTTTCTCTGGAAAGAAGATCAGCGAATTGTTCTCTATCTGTTTTTTGGCGGTCATACAAAACGATTTCTGCACCATAATCACCAGTAGCGGCTTGCTTAACAGAGGGAGCATCCTCTGGCATTACAATCGTAGTAGGAATTTTTAACAATTTTCCGGCAAGCGCTACTGCTTGTCCATGATTCCCAGAAGAAAAAGTAACGACACCCCTTTGTTTTTCTGGAATAGGCAGTTGTATGAGTGCGTTGTATGCACCTCTAAATTTAAATGATCCTGTGCGTTGAAAATTTTCGCACTTAAAAAACACTTGGCTATTGGTGCGATCGTTAACGATTCTAGAAGTCAGCACAGGTGTGCGGTGGGCAATACCCAAAATTCGCTCTTGTGCTGCTTGCACGTCAGTTATAGCAACGGAATTATGCTGTGGCATTGATGACGAGATTAAATATTTTTGCTCTTGTTTATATAGATACAGATTTTTATATTTGCGCCTAATATGCTTAATTGAAGCATACTCATTTCAGGTGGATAGCATCTTTTTTTTTCACCATAAAAATAGCTACAGCAAATATTATATATTAGTGTAGCTAAATTTATAAAACTTAAATTAGTTAACTCAAGCTAACCATTTTTGTAACATGAATAAAATATCAGAAAGTCGGGGAAAAAAAACTGCCCTAATTACAGGAGCGGCTAGTGGAATAGGCTATCAATTAACCCAGATTTTTGCTCGTCATAATTATAATCTTGTCTTAGTGGATAATAATGAAGAAAAACTTAATGAGATTATAGATGAATTTCCGCAAAAATTTGGTATTTTTGTGAAAATTTTTGCTAAGGATTTATCTATCCCAACATCCCCAGAAGAAATTTTCACCGAACTACAGCAAGCATCCATCAAAATTGATGTACTGATTAACAATGCTGGCTTTAGTACTTATGGAGCATTTAACGAAACAGACCTCACCCTTGACCTGAAAATGCTACAGCTAAATATAGGGAGTCTGACTCATTTAACTAAGTTATTCCTCAAGGATATGATCGAGCAAAACTATGGAAAAATATTAAATGTGGCCTCATCCGCTGCTTTTCAACCAGGACCTTTAATGGCAGTTTATTTCGCTACTAAAGCCTATGTCTTATCATTTTCGGAAGCGATCGCTAATGAATTAGAGGGCACAGGTGTCAGCGTGACTGTTCTTTGTCCAAGGCCACCAGCATCGGAATTTCAACGAACAGCTGCAATGAAAGATTCAAAAATTGCTCGCATCAAGAGAATGATGGAGACAGAAACCGTTGCTAGGATTGGTTATCAGGGCTTAATGACAAACAAAACTGTTATCGTTCCTGGGATGAGAAATAAGATATTGACTGAAAGCGTCAGATTTACACCCAGAAATTTAGTCACAAAGATCGTGAGAAGTATGCACGAACTCAAAAAAAATAGGTAGCCTGATATCTGACTTTTCACTCTTATCTAGAAACCTGACTTCCATTCTTCCCCCTACAAGGCTACGGTGTACACACAAGTCTTTCTAGACGCAATTTACGGTTTATCGAATAGCTTAACAAAACCTCACCCTGGTTTTGCGTAGCAGAACCTGTCCCTCTCCTTACCAAGGAGAGGGATTAAAGTCAGGACAGGGTGAGATTTTTGTTTTGGGTAATTGGTTGAGTCGATGGGGGATAGTCGGGTAAGGTTTGAGTGTCACCACTCTCCCCTCCCCTAAGAACCGTGCATA
>NZ_JABXKJ010000237.1:0-126773 GCF_017115085.1 Nostoc sp. NMS7
ATGCCCAATGCCCCATGCCCAATGCCCCATGCCCAATGCCCCATGCCCAATGCCCAATTCGTTATTTGCTGTTCAATATGCCCATGCACGCTGCTGTTCGCTAGTGTTGCTGGCTCACCGAGAGGGATTGATTAAACTTAGAGAACCTGTTCTAAATACTAGTCCAGCTTTTTGGAGTGTTATCGCCCCCAACCCCATATCTTGGCTCAACTGTGATGGAACACTGCGGCTAAATCACCCAGATGAGCGTCGGCTAATTGGCGAGTTAGTACAAGTGGTAGATAACATAAAATGCCCTGATATTAGCGATTCTGTGAAATGGGAAAAAATAACGCTGAATTTGAGCCAAGCTTTTGAAAAGTTCTGGTCTAATTGCCGGATTTGGGGTGAAGTGAAAATTACGTCACCAGAGGTAGCCCAAGCCAGACTGGGATTGCTCATGGCTACTCAGTCAGTATTAAGATATGTGTTAGAGGAAAATTTGGGGGTTTTTGCGCCCTTGGAGTTATAAGTCAGTAATGTTGCTTAGTACAGCATTTCCGAAATTGTTAGCTTTTTTAAACGCAGAGGGGAGGCAGCGCGTTGCGGTGAGGCAGTCCGGTCTTGGGGGTTTCCCCCATGAGGAACTGCCGAACCCGAAGGGGGGTTCCCACGCCACTCCCCCCGTTGTAGCGACTGCCGTCGCGCTGAGAATTCACTATGAATTTATGAAGTTCTGTAGTTAGGCAGAAAATAAAAACTTTTATCACACCTATTGACTCAATGCATCACCTCAGCTACATTAGCAAGTGTGTGAGGAGCGAACCAGCAGGGACACCGAGACGAAACACGGCCAGTCGTCGGTGTCCTTTCTGATTTATATGGGTTAGGTTTGAAAAAGTGCCCTCAGTATAGCAAAAACTTTTCAATTGCTACTGCTGCTCCGTCTTCCTCTACACTAGGAGCTACCCACTGCGCGATCGCTTGCACTCCTGCTGGTGCGTTACCCATAGCTACACCAAGTCCAACATATTCCAGCATTTCCACATCATTGAAGTTATCGCCAATCGCCATAACGTTGGCTATCTGTAAACCCAGCAATTCTTCGGCTAGATAACGTACACCAGTTCCCTTATTCACAGAGGCATTAGTTGCTTCAAAAAAGGTAGCAACAGATGTTGTCAGATAAAGTTCAGCAGGTGTGTATTGGCGGCGCAAATTCCCCAATAGCTTGTCGATTACATCTGTGTCATCAGACAAAGCAAGAATTTTTGTCGGTTCATTCGTTAAGGTTTGGCGCAAATCACCCACGGGAATCGGGATAACACCAGAACGTTCTGCATAAATTTGGGTTTCTCTAGTTAACTCACGGACGTATAGCTGATCATTGATGTAAAAGTGGACAGATAAAAGCGATCGCAATTCAGGTTGTTCAAAATAGTCGATTAGCTGGTGGGCAATTTCCCTGGAAACAACCCAATGGCGATGAATTTTTTGGGTAATTGGGTCTTGAATCCAGCCTCCTTGATAAGCCATTAATGGTAAAGTAGAGCCGATTTCTTGGTGGAAGCGCAAGGCGGAACGATACATTCTACCTGTAGCGATCGCCACTTGAATTCCTCGTGCTTGGGCGGCAATAATCGCTTGCTTTACACCTGTACTGACGGTGTTAGACTCTCCGGCGATCGTACCATCTATATCCAAAACTAATAGTTTAATGTCTTTTGCAGTAGCCTGATGATCAGTAGATGCCAAATGTGTGGCCGATGCTTTCTGCATAATTTCCTAGATTTTAAGTTTCAATAAGAGGTTAACAGGCTCTAGCTATCAGTGGGGAGTAGTAGAAAAAATTCGGTTCTCTAGTCACTTACGTACTTATACATACCTGCGAAAAGTTGGTTCTACTAGGCTTCCGTACTAAAGCTGCAAATACGTAGACACCAGTTTGTTTAAAATTATATGCAGGAGCAATTGGTATGCAAAAACGGCGCTATTGTCGCCAAAGCCAAGCTGAACAAGCATCTGAAATTGCTAAAATAGGGCTATGTCTGAAATCACTTCTGCAACCGCAACACGTCCCACGTTCATCCTCGTCGATGGACACTCCCTCGCTTATCGTTCATACTTTGCTTTCGCCAAAGGGCGAGATGGAGGACTGCGTACCAAAACGGGGATTCCTACCAGTATATGTTTTGGTTTTGTGAAGTGCCTGCTGGAAGTAATGGCAACACAACAGCCACAAGCAATGGCGATCGCTTTTGATTTGGGTGAGGCAACTTTTCGCCACGAAGCTGATGAGACTTATAAAGCCGATCGCCCGGAAACGCCAGAAGACTTCATTCCCGACTTAGCAAACCTGCATGAGTTGCTGAATGGCTTCAATTTACCATTTTTTACTGCCCCTGGTTTCGAGGCAGATGATGTTTTGGGAACCTTAGCACAGCGAGTAACTGCTGCTGGGTATAGGGTGAAGATTCTTACAGGCGATCGCGATTTATTTCAACTGATTGACTCTGACAAACAAATTACTGTTCTAAATTTTAGTCCAGATGCCCTCAAGCGCTCTACAAATAGCATCACGGAATTTGAAGCAGCACAAGTCAAAGAAAAAATGGGCGTTTTACCTTCACAAATTGTCGATTTCAAAGCTCTTTGTGGTGATAAATCAGATAATATTCCTGGAGTCAAGGGAATTGGTGAAAAGACAGCAGTTCAGCTGCTAAATACCTATGGTTCTCTTGATCATATTTATGCTGCCTTAGATGAAATTAAAGGCGCAACTCAGAAAAAACTCGCAAGTGGTAAAGATGATGCTGAGAAGTCTCGCTATTTGGCAACCATAGTTTTAGATGTTCCTATAAAATTTGATTTAGAAGATTGCAAATTAAAAGGGTTTGATACAAGCGTTTTATCACCAATTTTAGAAAAGTTAGAATTCAAGTCTTTTTTAGGCAAAATAAATGACCTACAGCAACGTTTTGGTGGCAAGGTTGCAGAAAACCAAGAAGCCAAAATAGATGTAATTAATCCCAATTCTAATAACTCCGAATTCAGCGCTGATGAAGATAATGATTTGTGGTTTTTCAGTGCTAATGATACGGCAGTAGTTCCACAACAATCCACTTCTCCAATTACACCACGCATCATCAACACTGAAGCTAAATTAACTGAGTTAGTGAAACTTTTGCAAAAATTCACCAATTCAGAAACTCCCGTTGCTTGGGACACTGAAACCACCGATTTAGAACCAAGAGATGCTGAGTTAGTAGGAATTGGTTGCTGTTGGGGAACGGAACCAGATGAGGTAGCCTATATTCCTCTGGGGCACAAAACTGGAGAAAATTTGCATAAAGATTTGGCGCTAGAAGCATTACGCCCAATTCTCGAAAGTGCTGATTATCCGAAAGCTCTACAAAATGCCAAATTTGACCGCTTAGTTCTCAAGTGTCAAGGAATTAATTTGGTAGGAGTAGTATTTGATCCCATGCTAGCTAGTTACATTCTAAATCCAGATTCTAGCCATAATTTGATGGATTTGGGGCAGCGATATTTGGGATTGATCGCAAAAAGTTACTTAGATTTAGTTCCTAAAGGCAAAACCATTGCTGATATAGATATTCCCGCCGTAGCAGATTACTGCGGTATGGATGCTTATTCTACCTTTGGTTTAGTGCCAAAATTGCGTGAGGAACTGGATAAATTTCCAGCTTTATCTAAGCTATTGGTGGAAGTGGAACAGCCACTAGAAGCAGTTTTAGCCGAAATGGAATATACAGGCGTTCGGATTAATTCCGCTTATTTACAAGAACTTTCCCAGCATTTAGAAACTGAGTTAGCCAGGTTAAAAGAGCAAGCAACTGCAATAGCTGGAGAAAATTTTAACTTGGGTTCACCAAAGCAAATGAGCCAAATCTTGTTTGAAAAGTTAGGGTTAAGTACCAAACATTCTCGTAAAATTCAAACGGGCTATTCTACAGATGCAGCAACATTGGAAAGACTTCAAGAAGATGATAACACCGGATTTGTTGAGGCGATCATTGAGTATCGCACCCTATCTAAATTAAAGTCTACTTATGTTGATGCATTGCCAGCATTGGTGCGTCCAGATACTCAACGGGTGCATACTGATTTTAATCAAGCAGCGACATCAACTGGTAGGTTATCTTCTTCTAATCCGAATTTGCAAAATATCCCCATTCGTACAGCTTTTAGTCGCCAAATTCGGAAGGCGTTTTTGCCAGAAGCTGGTTGGTTAATGGTGGCTGCTGATTATTCACAAATTGAATTGCGAATTTTGGCTCATTTGAGTCAAGAGCCGATATTAGTGCAAGCATATCAGCAAAATGAAGATGTTCACACTGTTACCGCGCGGTTAGTGTTTGAAAAAGAAAATATCACATCAGAAGAACGAGGGATGGCAAAAACTATCAATTTTGGCGTGATTTATGGAATGGGTTCTCTAAGGTTTTCGCGCTCAACTGGGATAGATAAGACCATTGCCAACGAGTTCATTAAGCGGTTTAATGAAAGATATCCGAAAGTATTTGCATATTTGGAGCGAGTCAAAAAAGAAGCGATCGCTCTTGGTTATGTAGAAACTATTCTCGGTCGCCGTCGTTATTTTGATTTTACTAATAACAGTTTACGCAGATTAAAAGGCAGTAACCCAGAAGATATTGACTTGAGTAAATTAAAGAATTTGGGTGCTTTCGATGCGGGTTTACTACGCTCTGCTGCTAATGCACCAATTCAAGGTTCCAACGCTGATATTATCAAAATTGCAATGGTAAGATTGCATGAGGTTTTGAAAAACTATCAGGCGCGTTTGTTGTTGCAAGTTCACGATGAACTAGTGTTTGAAATTCCTCCTCAAGAGTGGGAAGAATTACAACCACAAATTAAGTCGGTGATGGAAAATGCAGTCCAGTTGAGTGTGCCGTTGCTGGTGGATGCGCGTGTTGGTGAAAATTGGATGGAGACGAAGTAAGTTGAACTGTGACAAGGCTTTTAGTTAGAAAAGTGTCAATCAGTTTAGTTGAAATCATCAAGAGTCAACACTTTTGACTCTTGACTCTTGACTCTTGATGATGGAGTAGGCAAGAGTTAACAGTTAAGCGCCACGCTTCAGCGCCACTTCTACCTGCTGTAACTCCTTCTCTAAACGATTTTTGAGTTTTTCGGGTACGGGACGATTTGGGTAAGAACTGTAGTGTCCAGCTAGAGAATTGAGGGCTGTTCGCATGGTTGTAAAGGAGCCAAGACCAGAAACAGAGTTAACTCGCTGATAGCGAGATGAAAAGTCATTAATTTTTTGACGTGCTTCTGTTTGAACTGCTGCTTTGTCTGGTGAATCTTGTGATAAATCCAGAGCTTGTCTCATAATATTGACCACAGCTAAGGTGTCTTGGCGATAATCCCCAGTCAAACTATCTGGACTGCCAGAACAGCCCATTAAGCCGATAGCTACAACTAAAACCAGCGCAAGCAAACGCGACCAATAGCGCTTCATAAGCATTAAGTAGAAGAATACGTAAATTAATGTCCATCCTATCTTGAATTGGTATCTTGGGGATCAATTTAGTTAGGAGTGGGGGAGTAGGCTTGCCGTGAGCGTAGCCGAATGGGAGTAGGGCTGTTTCATTCGCTAAAAGGCGCTCATTTACAAGCATCTTGGGCAAAAAATCAGGTGATTAAAAAATTTGATTGGACAATTATCATCGTGATGCCTTCTCTGAGAGAGGCTTTGCCAAGAGTTAGTGAGTTAGAGTCATCTCACTTTCCCTACCTCAATCTTTGCAATTTAAGCATCGTAATACATATCATCAGCCACAAAAAACCGACTCCATAACCTGCAATTATGTCTGTAGGCCAATGGACTCCTAAATATAAGCGGCTGATACCAATAGCAGCAATTAAAATAACTGTCAAACTATAAATAACTTTGGCAAAATCAGGATAGTGAGTTGCCAATTCGTAAGCAATAAAACCATAAAGCACTATAGAACCTAGTGCATGACCACTAGGAAAACTAAAAGATTTTTCAGAAATTAACTGATGCCACAGTTGAGGGCGAGGTTTAGAAAAAAACAACTTTAGCCCTGTAATTTTATTTAATCCACGTTCCTAAAGAGGAATTTTTCATCAAAATTTTTACCTACCTTAAAAGGGCTAGCTTACCTCACCCTCAATCCCTCTCCTTTATAAGGAGAGGGAAGTTAGAGACTTGCATTTTATTTAATCCACGTTCCTAAAGAGGAATTTTTCACTAAAATTTTTACCCACGTTAAAAGGGCTACTGTTAACTACTAACTTTCTGATAGAGAGTATCGCGTTGTTGGTAAGGTCTTCCTAAAGAAGCGATCACAGCTTGCAAAGTTTCCACTTCCATACATGTACCACCCAAAGCACCTGCCATTGTGGTAATATGTTCTTCCATCAAGGTGCCGCCGATATCGTTGCAACCCCAAACTAAGGCTTCGGTTGCACCAGCAAGCCCCAATTTTACCCAACTCTGCTGATGGTTGGGAATCCAATTACCTAAGTAAATTCGCGCCACAGCCCCTAGCAGCAGGGCATCACTCAAAATTGGTTGATCGCGTCCGACACGACGACGTAAGGATTTGGGCGCTTCTTGTCCAACGAAAGGTAATAAAATAAACTCTGTGATGTTTGCTGGATATCCCTGAGTGATGGCGGTTTTTTGGAGCGATCGCAATTTTTCTAAATGTCCAATTTGCTGCTCGTGGGTTTCAATATGCCCAGATAACATGGTGCTGGTGGTATGCAAGCCTAATTTGTGAGCAGTGCTGACAATTTCTAACCAAGTGGTTGTGTCAATTTTCTCTGGACATAGTATTCGCCTAACTTCATCGTCTAACACTTCAGCTGCTGTTCCCGGCATTGAGCTAACACCAGCATCGCGCAAAGCAATAATCACATCAGCATATTCAAGTCCATCAAGTCTGGCGATAAATTCCACTTCCTGGGGAGAGAAAGCATGTAAATGTATCTGGGGAAATTCCTGTTTAATGGTTTCTACTACCTTGAGATAGTAGGGCAAAGATTTGCCATTTATCTGCGCTTGGGGATTTAACCCGCCCTGCATACAGATTTCCGTCGCACCCCGCCGCACCGCATCTGTCGCTTTTTCCAAAATTTGCGCCGAATCTAACCAGTATGCATCGGCATCACCATCATCTCGACGGAATGCACAAAAACTACAGTGTTGCTCACAAATATTAGTAAAGTTGATATTACGATTAATTATGTATGTAACTGTATCGCCTGCTTGAGTGTGGCGGAGTGTATCGGATGTAGTACGTATTGCTGCGATCGCCTCTGGCTCAGTTTGTTGTAACAATACCACTCCCTCTTCGGGAGATAAGTCATATCCCATCAAGGCACGGTCAAGAATTTTTTCAACAGCAATTTTTGTCAGCATTACTTTCTTAATTTCTCACTAAATCTTAATTTTATGTATGATCTTGGAAATAATAAGTAGCTTTATATAACCCATTAACAAAAAAATAGCGTGGTTTTACCATCGCATAATTAATTTCAGTAGACCGAAAAGTTCTGTGTTAGTAAAGCTCACCGTTCGCGTAGCGTTCCGTTAGCGCAGCCTCTCTTAGAGAAGGAAAGGTATCACTTTGTGATGGATAGTTACAGATACAACTATTGTACAAAAAAATTATAAGATACATTTTTTAGAAATTTGTTGAGAAATTCAAGATAAGTAAAACTCATAAATTAGCCAATTAGCCAAAAAGGTAAGGGTAACTCTCCCCGCGTCCGTGAGGAGCAAGTGACACGACTAGTCACACTTAGGACATAAGATTGCAATGCCTCTGTCATCTAGATAGGTTTTACTAAACCTTACGTCAGTGTTAATATAGGTAATCTTCATGAATGAAAAGGAAATAGCTGGCTCAGTATGCTAGTACGGCTCATACAGAGTCTTATTCATCTGTTTTCAGTGATCTACTGCTGACTGCTCCCTGTAGAAGTCAGAATACCTGCCGAATCAACCATTAATATCGTTTTATCTACGAGGTACAAAATGACTGTTCAATCTTCTAGTTCGATTCAGCAACAAGTTACCAGTCAAGTACTATCAGTGCCTGTACAATCAGCGCTCTATATTGCACTGTGTTCTTTGACACTGTGGACAATTTATTTCACTACATACCCCGCTATCCATGACACGACTCATACTCTGCGTCACCACACACTGATGGTGAGTTGCCATTAGTTGATTGAGTCAATAATTAGCAGGAGCAGAGAAATAAAATGACAAAACTTAAGTGGTCTAAGCTGATCGGTGCGATTTGCATGATGGGAATCATCCTGTATGGTTGGATCGGACTTGCCCAATCCCCTCAACCATCGGTGCGGCTAACAACCAATCCACCGATTAATCAGGTTCAACCCCTTGAGGCTGAAGCCACCACAGTTTTGGGATCAGGGCACTACAATCCGCCAGTGCAGCTGATGCTGCAAGCCGTAGATGCTCAAGGGCAATCTTTAAAGGATGCCAAAATCCACTTGCAATTATTCACCCCTCCTAAAAATCCTTGGTTCACAACAGATTTTCCGATCGTCGAGGGAACAAAGTTGCTGGACATTGAGGGCAATGCACCAACAGGTCAGTTGCAGGTTCAACAAACCCTGCCGATCCGGGGAACGTATCAACTCCAGGTAGCAGTTACTCCGCTTGTTGCCAATGCGTTTCAGCCGATTCAGCAAAAGCTGACGCTGACGCTGCCTGAAAATTCCTTAAAGTTCCGCTACTTTGGCATCCTGGTTGTGATTTTGCTGGCAGTTGGGCTACTAGGAGGTTGGGTGATTGGGGGCAGACAAGCGATTCAACCGGGAGAAATTGCCCCGCAACAGGTACGATTGTTATTAAGTGGATTGATTGTGGTAGCGATCGCTGCACTCCTCTGGGTGAATATCAGCGCTGAACTTGCCGAATCGCACCATATGTCGATGTCGATGCCAGGTATGGGAGAAGAAGTTCCGCTCTCTGGTAAGCCCGCTAAATTGCAGTCTCAAGGACTTTATATGCAACTATCGGGTGACGAGAGTGCAACGGTGGGTCAACCTGCCAAATTGCAGGTTAGCGTCAGTGATACCAAAACCAGCCAACCCGTGACAGATGTAGTATTGAAGGTAACAACCACCCAACTCGAAAATAATTGGGTGGCGTTTGCTTATGAGGGTACTCCAGACAGCAACGGAAAATTGGCGTGGCAGCAGGAGTTCTTTGACGGTGCCCCCCATAGCGTTGTTGTCGAGGTTGCGCCGCAAGCAAACGTAAGCCGGCAATTTCAGCCATTTCAAGTTGCAGAGAATATTCCAGTCGAAGGTGTCGCTCCGCCGATGCATGTCCGGTTGATTTCGCTAACTTACTTCACCGGAATTGTGGTAATTGGTTTGCTGCTGGGACTGTGGCTGCGACAACGGCAGACTCCGCGTACTGGGATGACTTGGAAGCGTAGTGTTTCGTAAGTCAGTGTCAACTAGCGTTATTGCTATGTCATTCGGTTGTAAATACATTTGCCCTTAGTTTCTTCGCCCAATCACCAAAGAGGCTGATTGCCTAAAATCCATGTCGGATACCATTGAGTGTTCGACATGGATTTTTATAGACACAGCATCAGAAATTGAACCCTGCAATTTATCTATGAATCATCAACACATTATATTCGTCTGCACGAACTGTGAAAGTAGTCATAACACAAAACAGTATGTTGCTAAAAGCGGTGGTGAACGGCTGCTAGAGAAATTAGAAACCCTATATCATAACTGGGTGTTGCAAGACGAGTTCTCGATTCGACCCGTTGAATGCATGGGTGTTTGTGACCAGGCTTGTGCAATTGCTTTCGTCTCTGTTAACAAACACACCTACTTATTCGGCGATTTGCCTGCTGATGATGAATGTGTAGAGAAGACAGCAACTGCCGTACTTGACTGTGCTAGTCAGTATCACACCAAGTCGGATGGTTTGCTCCCCTACGCCAAGCGCCCGGAACTGCTCAGAGCCGGAGCGATCGCACGGATTCCACCGATGCCGTCGTGTCAATAGACATTTTACTAAGTTCCCTAAACACTATGTAAGTACTTGTTGCTTTCATGAGTTATGGGGTTCATTACCATTTATAAAAATATGAAGACATTGAATTCTTTAGAATTGGATTTAAATAAAGCACTTCAAAAATTAACTTCTTTATACTTTTTATTTAAGCAAAAATACTATTGAATTGAGAAAAATTGCCTAGAGTTTTGCAAGACAGCTAATCACGGTAAAATCCCACAACCAAGAACGAAAAAGGAATACCCTACTCCCTATTTTCAAGACAGATTATAGCTCGACCTGAATCTAATAACTTCAGTAGCAGTTTTGAAGCGCTATAAAATTATTGACAATAATTATTAATTCCTCTAATATTTATAAAGCAATTGCAAATCTTTTGCAATTCTTTTTTGGCGCTAACCGTAACTAAATATCATGCCCAACAACTTCGCTCTAGGTGACGGAAAACCGTGGAGCCGCCGTCAATTACTGAAGCTGGGCCTAGCAGGTGCTGGAGTGACTGGTGCAGCTGGACTTTGGCAGATGCTAAATCTACAAAATAAGTCAATCGTCAAAGTGCCACCACTCGATATGGACGCACCAGACGACGTGACTAACCCGATGAAGATGTTAAGGAATTTTGATTATGGGACGGTGAAGCAAGAGAATGGGCGGACTATCCGGGAATTTCAGTTAACTGCTGGTACTTCCATTATAAAACTCAGTACTGCTGTCTCTTACAACATTTGGGATTTAAATGGTCGCATACCAGGGCCAACGCTACGGGCAAAAGAAGGTGATCGCATCCGCATATTATTTTTCAACAAGGCGGGGCATTCTCACTCTTTGCATTTTCATGGCGTTCATCCGGCAGAAATGGATGGTGTTCGCCCCATCAGGAATGGTAGTGCGACAATTTATGAATTTGATGCTGAACCCTATGGTGTACACCTGTACCACTGCCATATTCAACCAGTCACCCGTCACATCGCCAAGGGGTTGTACGGGATGTTTATCATCGATCCACCTACTCCCCGTCCCCCGGCTGATGAGATCGTATTAGTGATGGGTGGCTATGACGTGAATGATGATAGCCATAATGATTATTACGCCTTCAACGGTCTGCCCGACTATTACATGGATCATCCGATTCAGATTTACAAAGATCAGTTGATTCGGCTGTATCTCCTCAACATCATTGAATACGATCCGGCAGTGACGTTTCATCTCCACGCCAACTTCTTTGATGTCTATCGTTATGGCATGAGTATGAAGAAGAGCGAGAAAACTGATGTGATTACGATGGGTGTAGCAGAAAGGCACATCTTGGAATTTGCTTTTCGCTACCCAGGTAAGTATATGTTCCATCCCCATCAGGATGCGATCGCAGAAAACGGTTGCATGGGTCAATTTGAAGTCCTTGCCCAGAGTAACTCTCAAAACCCTGTGAAAAATTCCTAACCAGATAATTAATAATTCGCAAAAAGTTTTAAAACAACTATTTGATAAAAAATGTCATTATGTGCGACAGTAAAATCTATGACAATGTGTCAAACATAACTAGCTTCTAGTAATAGGTTCCAGCGTTTCAATTTATACCTTTTTCTTTGTGTGAGGACTAAAGATGATAAAACTTCGTTATATCTGTTTAACAGCAGCAGCAGCTCTAATAGTTACCTTGAGTTCCTGTACCAGTAGACCAATTGCAGAAAATCCATCAGCACCAGTTACTAGCCCTCAACCTACAGAGGCAGTAAGTAATAACAGTCATAGTAGTAACAGTGGTAAAGAAAAAATTAACATTAATACTGCTATATTGTCAGAATTGGATAAGTTTGAAGCTAAACTAGGTGTTCCGGCTTTATCGAACAAAATCCAAGCAAATCGTCCCTATGGCAGCCCAGAAGATTTAGTTACTAAAAAAGTAGTTACCCAAGAGCAGTTCAATCAAATTAAAGACCAGGTTGGTGTTCAAGAAGTGGTACTCACAGGTGAGGCCAAAGATATTGACTACATGAGTAAGTTGGGGTTAATGAAAGGGCATCTTTTAGTAGCAAAAGAACTCCTGGATCAGAATCAGCCAAAACAGGCAGAACCTCATATTGGACATCCAGTTGAAGAGATATACGTTGATGTAGAAGATCAACTTAATGAGCGCAAAGTTAAAGAATTTAAGACAACTTTGGTAAGTTTGCAAGATTTAGTGAAATCTAGTGCTAAGGATAGCAAAGTTAAAACTAGTTTTGCTTCTTCAATGCAAGCAATTGATTCTGCGATCGCAGCTTTGCCAGCAGATCAGCGCTCAAAACCGGGATTTGGGCTACAGGTAATTAACGAACTACTAGATTCGGCTAACTCCGAATATGGCGCTGCGATCGCAGATGCTAAAATAACCGCCCCAATTGAGTATCAAGACTCCCGTGGTTTTGTCTTTTACGCCAATGAATTATACAAAGGAATTTCTAGTCAAGTAGCTCAAGGCGATCCCGAAGCACACAAAGCGATTGACGCTAGTTTCGCTGAACTCATAACAGTTTGGCCTGCCGCCATTCCACCAGCGAAAGCAGTCAAAACACCTAATGATGTTACCAAGCTGGTGAAAACCATTGAGGAAAACTCTCAAAAAGTGATTGACAAATCCAATACCCAAGCATAGCGACAACACATTGATTTAATGGGAAGCATAGGGCAAGGAGTTTAAAATGAGGAAATGGTTAGGAGTTAAGAGTTATGAGTTATGAGTTATGAGTTATGAATCCCGATCTGGAAACTCCTAACTTCCAACTCCTAACTAATTACACACCATTGATTACTTGAACTAACAACTGATGCAAGAACTTGACCACAAAAAAACCATTGACCTGTTGAACGCCATCATGGAATTTGAACTAGCAGGGGTAGTCCGCTATACACATTATTCTTTGATGGTCACTGGCCCTAACCGTATTCCAATTGTGGGCTTTTTCAAAGCACAGGCGAGTGAATCTTTACTTCATGCCGAACAAGTGGGAGAAATTCTCACCGGTTTAGATGGGCATCCATCGCTGAAAATTGCCCCAATGGAAGAAACCTACCAGCATAAAGTCAAGGATATCTTGGAAGAAAGTTTATCCCATGAAAAAAAGGCATTGGATCTGTATAAAAAGTTGCTCGAAACTGTCACCAATGCCAGCATTTATCTGGAAGAATTTGCTCGTGGGATGATCGGGCAAGAAGAGATGCATAATCTCGAACTGAAAAAGATGCTACGCGATTTCAGCTAATAGTCATTAGTCCTTAGTCATTAGTCACTTGTACTGACTTTGCCTGCCCTGAGCTTGCCGTACCACTTCCCTACGGGACGCTGCGCGAACGTGGAAGCAAGCTACGCGTAGCGTCTCCAAGAGTTGGGTACTGAGCGACGCGTTGCCCTGAGCTTTGCCGTTCGCGTAGCGCGATGCCCTGAGCTTGCCGTACCACTTCGTGGAAGCAAGCTACGCGGAGCGTCTCGTAGAGAAGGGTCTCCAAGAGTTGGGTCGAAGTAGCTTTGTCGTTGGCGCAGCCTCTCGTAGAGAAGTATTAATTATTGGCTAGGGACTAATGACAAAGGACAAAAGACAAAGGACAAAAGATGAATTTTAGTACTGCTCTACCTACTTTTGTAATCACACTCCGAGAAGGAGTGGAAGCAGCCCTTGTTGTTGGCATTGTGCTAGCTTTGCTAAAAAAAGCTAAACAATCTCGACTGAACTCTTGGGTATATGCTGGTGTCGGCGTTGGCATTGTTATCAGTGGCTTAATAGGTGTGCTATTCAGTTGGGTAATTCAAGTACTGGGAGCAGTTAATCCTCAATACACCTCTGTAGTTGAGCCAGGGCTAGAAGGTGTGTTTAGTGTGCTAGCGATCGCCATGCTCAGTTGGATGCTAATCTGGATGACTAAACAAGCCAGATTCATGAAAGCTACAGTTGAAGGAGCGGTAACAGAAGCGCTGACACAAAATTCAAATGCTGGTTGGGGTGTTTTTACTTTAATTTTAATTGCCGTTGTCCGCGAAGGCTTTGAAACTGTTCTGTTCGTTGCTGCGAATTTTCAACAGGGATTAATGCCAGCCTTGGGTGCTATTGGTGGTTTGGTAGCGGCATCCGCCATTGGGGTGCTGCTATTTAAATGGGGTGTCAAAATTAACATCCGCCAGTTTTTCCAGGTAATGGGCGTTTTATTAGTGTTGATTGTCGCTGGGTTAGTAGTTTCAGCCTTGAAACATTTTGACGACGCCGTGGCTAACCTTGCCCTTAGCAGTCGTGCCACAGAAAACCTTTGTTTCTATTACGAACGCTTTACTAAAGTCCACTCCTGTATTTTGGGGCCAATGGTTTCAAATACTTCCCCAATCTTGCCTGACGAACAGTTTCCTGGCATTATCCTCAAATCTTTATTTGGTTATACAGACAATCTCTATCTTGTGCAAGCAGTGGGATATGTGACCTTTTTACTCACCATTGGCGGGCTGTATTTCCGCAGCCTTGGAGGTGCTTCTCCTGAAGGTAAAAAAAATATCCCCTTTGCTCAAAAACCAATTAGTTCTGCAAAAGATTAAAAGCACAGTCATCGAAGAGGATAGGACTTACGCAAAAGTAGACCCTGTAGAGGCAATTCATGTAGCTTTAGCTTCCCGCAGGGTATTGCCCCTACCCTGTGTAGGTGTAGCTTTGCATAAGTCTTAGCTCTAAGTCCGAGAATTCTCACCATCTTCTCAGGCAACTTCTAATATCTTTTTAATCTTGCTTTCAGAAATGAATCTTATACTGATAACAATTCAATAAACAGAGGGCTTTAAAGTCTGATGTCAACTCGCAGTTTTACTCTCTCCCGATACTTATTACTCTGCTTGTCGCTGATTTTGCTGACATCTGTTGTAATAATGCGTAGTGCGTCCTATGCAATACTTTTTAATCCCGCTACCGATATCTCAACTTCTACAGTTAAGGGAAAACAGACAGCAGTTCTCGCAGGAGGATGCTTTTGGGGAATGGAAGCGGTTTTTGAGCATCTCAAAGGTGTTTCTGATGTCGTCTCCGGCTTTTCTGGTGGTAGTGCAACAACGGCAAACTACGAACTTGTCAGTTCTGGATTGACTGGTCATGCTGAGTCAGTAAAAATTACTTATGACCCATCAGAAATCTCATATAAGCAGCTTTTGAAAATTTACTTTCTGGTGGCACATGACCCAACACAGTTGAATCGACAAGGCCCAGACTCAGGGAAGCAATATCGTTCAGTCATTTATTTTGCTAACGACGAGCAGAAGCGGGTCGCCCTTGATTATATCAATCAACTAAACAAAGCACACATCTTTGATAAACAGATAGTGACTCAACTACTTCCCTTGAATGGTTTTTATCAAGCCGAAGAGTACCATCAACACTTTATTGACCGCAATCCCAATTACCCTTACGTGGTAGTAAATGACTTGCCGAAGTTGGCTCAACTGCAATCACAGTTCCCCAATATATATAAGAAGTAAGCTTTAATTATTCACGCCCCCTTACTTATAACCTGGAAACTGGAAACGAGATTTTAAATGATATTTATTGAGCTAAATGTCTTATGGTGCAAACAACGTTTCCTTAAGCTGCTGACAAGCCTTTTCAATTGCATCTATACTACCTGGATTCACCAGTCCAAAATAATCAAACACATAGATTCGGTTATTTTTAGTTGCTTGGAGTTGCTGCCAAAAAACTTCTTTTTTCAGCGAATCCAAAAGTGCTACTGAGGAATTCCCTTGCGGGGGATTAACCAAAATTATCACCTCTGGATTTGCTTCTAAAACTTTCTCAGCCGAAAGCGTCACATAGCCAGCAATTGGACTTTTTCCTTGTAAATCTGCTGCTATATTTTTCGCCTGGAATTTTGCCAGCAAATCCCCTGCCCAACTATTTTTATTCGGTGCTAAAATTGGTTGACGACTAACCAGCGCTAAAGTAGAAAAACCCGGAGTTGGCTTTTCTGGCAAGAAAGTTTTGTACCGATTTAACAAAGGCTGAGGATCAGCGTCAATTGATTTAGCAAGTGTTTTAGTAAGTTCTTCTAGAGATTTCCAGTTATTCACCTTAGTGAGAAAGGTCGGAATTCCTAGCTGCTGAAGTTTTTGAATTGGGATGTTATAAAAACCTTCTGCACCAATAACTAAATCTGGTTTTAGTGCTACCACTTTTTCTAAATTTGGCGGATTTTGACCTTCGCTAACACGGGAAATATCCTTGAATCTTGAGTCATTCTTAAATAATCTACTACCAGTAATTCCGACAATTTTTGTTGGATCAAGTCGAGAGATAATGTCAGCAGAAAGAGAAGAAAGAGCAACAACTCTTTTGGCTGATCCTTTGGGTAATTGCTGAGAATTTATATTTGTCGTCTCAGTAGGGTTTATGACTTTTGTTTGTGGCTGCTGAGTGGTTGCAGTCGTGCAAGCAGCTAAAACTATACTGATCAAAAGTGCTAAAGCAGATAAGAGCCAACGACGATGCATATCAAAATTCCTTCTGGGATAAAAATGGACTAAGAAGCATACTCAGCACCACATTCAAAAATAGCAAATGTTGCTTTTAGTTCACAGAGCTAAAAGTCAGGTTATTCTTGGTTCAAAAATCCTACTAGTTTTGCCAGATTTTGACTAACCAACGTAGAGGCAAAATCTATCCAATAGGAGACTAAGCTTGCAGTGTATTCAGGTGTTTTATACTGCTCTGTATCCCTTTATATCTTTATAAAAAAATGCGGCAACACAAATAGGTGTTTGGCGGTCTTGAAAAATAGGTTTTAAAACCCTTACTACTTAACTATATAATTCGATACACGTTGTCCACAATTATCTGAGTTGGGGTCGATGATGATCGTAAATTAAAGGGTTTAAGCGCGATCGTCAACACGTAGCTCAGAGTTTCTCCCAAGGGGAGACGCCCGCCGTAGGATGCCCGTTCGCGTAGCGTCTCCTTTAGGAGAAGGGCTGTAGGCCGAACGCTGGCTCCGACTCCGCTCAGAAATAAGAATCTGAAACTTTCTTCAATTTTGAATTTTGAATTTTGAATTTTGAATTGTTAATGTGTCCATCTACTGGTAGGTATGTCTAACCATTCCTTGAACGTTGCAAGAGCAACATTATTTTGGCGGTGTCTATTCGCTGTTGTTTTCACTACTAGTTCGTTACTCCCCAACTTGGGAAGCGAACCAGCAAGGGCGCAAGGAACTGAGTATTGTCAGTTATCATCAACGGCGGTGCAAGAAAAAGAAAACTTGCGTTTGTCAGCCCTCAAAGGCAATGAAGATGCTCAAACGCGCTACCAAAATATGGTAG
This sequence comes from Nostoc sp. NMS7, assembly GCF_017115085.1. Taxonomy (GTDB): domain Bacteria; phylum Cyanobacteriota; class Cyanobacteriia; order Cyanobacteriales; family Nostocaceae; genus Nostoc. The sequence goes on from NZ_JABXKJ010000237.1 coordinate 17,394, forward strand.
AAAAACAGGCAGAGGAATTACAGGAGTGCCGCACTCGGACTTGGCCGCAAGTCCAAGCCATTTGGTTGCGCTTGTATCCCTGTGACATTCGCCCAGGAACAATTGATCAGATTATGGATCGGATTGTTAACCGTGGCTATAACCAAGTTTATTTGGAAGTATTTTACGACGGACAGGTATTATTGCCAGCAAGAGCTAACCCGACGGTTTGGCCTTCTGTGATTCGCACTCCAGGGGCAGAAAACATGGATATACTTGCCACAGCAATTAAAAAAGGTCGGCAACGCGGTTTGAAGGTCTACGCCTGGATGTTTACCATAAATTTCGGCTATACTTATGCCCAGCACCCAGACAGAGAAGGTGCGATCGCTCGTAATGGCAAAGGTCAAACGAGCCTTTATGTTGTAGATAACGGCTCTCAAGTATTTATCGACCCCTACAACCTGCAAGCAAAACGCGATTATTATCAATTAGTACAACAAGTTTTGCGCCGTCGCCCAGATGGTTTGCTATTGGATTACGTGCGCTATCCCCGACAAGCTGGAAGTGATTCCATCGCCACCAAAGTTTCAGATTTATGGCTATTTAGTCCTGCAACCCAAGAAGCTTTATTTAAACGGGCACAGAATTATAAAGGGCTGGACTTGATTCGCCGCTTTTTGAGTAAGGGATACGTCACTGCTGGAGATATAGCCGAAATCGATAAACTTTATCCCCAGGAAGGGGAACCCCTTTGGCAAGGACGCATTCCTCCACCAGCACAAAACCCAATCCTGCCTGCAACCGATAGACAGCCACTTTTACAATGGGAGTTGTGGCAGCTCGCCGTTGCCCACGCTATGCAAGGAATTCTAGATTTTGTTAACATCGCTAGTTATCCCACAAAGCAGCAAGGTATTCCTACAGGAGTGGTGTTTTTCCCTGAAGGCAATCAAACTTTAGGACAAGGCTATGATTCCCGTTTGCAACCTTGGGATCGGTTCCCGACGACATTGGAATGGCATCCCATGTTATATGGGAGTTGCGGTAATGTTAGTTGTATTGTGACGGAAGTGCAACGGGTTTTGAGTATGGCAAAACCGGGTACGCAAATAATCCCGGCTTTAGCTGGTCAGTGGGGAAAATCGATCAGTAATCGTCCATCCCTAGAAGTACAAATGCAGGCACTTCGACAATTTGCCCCTCAACTCAAGGGAGTTAGCCATTTTGCCTATTCTTGGCAATATCCTGAGAGTGATAGCGATCGCAAATTCTGTCGGGTTAAGTAGACTTATTCCCGAAGTAGTGAAAGGGATCGAATTTCCCTTTCAACTTTCACCTTTTGACATCTCACCCCGATTTCCAATCGTTCCCGATATTCCAGGAATTTCTAGCATGGTTCAGACTCCAGTTAAAAAACTAAGTTTTGAAGAGTTTCTAGAACAATACCCTGATGGTGGCATTTACGAGCTGATCAACGGAGAGATTATAGCAGTCGAGCCAACTAGAGCGCACAAGAATGTGGCAAGGTTTTTAATGCTTGCTTTCAATGATGAAATTAGACGCTTGGGATTAGACTATATTGCTGACAAAGATGTGATCATTAGGACGTTTACTGATACTGGGCAAGAACAAGGCAGAAAACCAGATGTGAGCGTAGTTAGTGGTTCACAGTGGAACAGCAATGTTCTAGCCTACGGAGCGCTGATTGAGCCGATTCAACTTGCTGTGGAAGTCACCTCAACAAACTGGGATGATGATTATGTTGATAAATTAGATGAGTATCATCGGCTTTGTATCCCTGAATATTGGATTGTAGATTATCTGGCGATCGCTTCTCGTGCTTATCTCGGTAATCCCAAACTCCCCACAATTTTTGTTTATCAGTTGGTTGACGGTCAGTATCAAGTCCAAAAGTTTACGGGTAATGACCGCATTCTCTCTACTACTTTCCCCGAACTAGCTTTAACTGTTAAAGAAGTTGTGGCTGCAAGTCAAATCCAAAAACTATGAGAAGAAATGGTATGGACTCCCTTACACGCAAAAATACATCGCACCATTCGATCGCGCCACTTATTTGAGCGCAACCAAAGGCTATTAGTCGCTGTCTCTGGCGGACAAGATTCTTTATGTTTAATAAAATTACTTTTAGATTTACAATCCAGATGGGGATGGCATTTAGGTATCGCTCACTGTGATCATCGCTGGCGTTCTGACTCCCAAGCTAATGCTCATCACGTCGAAAACTTAGCTAAAACTTGGGGTATATCCTTTTATTTAGAAACAGCGATCGCTCCGGTAAATAGTGAAGCTGCTGCACGCGATTGGCGTTATCAAGCTTTAAGTGCGATCGCTCAGGCAAATAATTATCAATATATAGTTACAGGACACACCGCCAGCGATCGCGCCGAAACTCTCCTCTACAATTTAATTCGCGGTACCGGTGCTGATGGCTTACAAGCCCTGACTTGGCAACGCCCTCTAACTCCAGAGATTATGTTAGTGCGTCTACTTTTAGAAATCACGCGAATACAAACAGAGCAATTTTGTCAAGAATTTAAATTACCAATTTGGGAAGATTCCACCAATCAAGATTTGCAATATGCCCGCAACCGCATTCGCCAAGAGTTATTACCATATTTGCGGGAAAATTTCAACCCCCAAGTAGAATCAGCATTAGCCCAAACAGCAGAACTTCTCCAAGCGGAAGTGGAATATTTAGAAAAAGCTGCCCAGCAGTTGCGGGATGGGGCGATGGGAGATGAGGGAGATGAGGGAGTAATATCTTCCTCATCCTCCTCATCTCCCTTTGCTTTTCCCTTGAGGTTAAATCGTCGGGTATTGCAGAAAGCACCACTGGCGTTGCAACGTCGGGTGATGCGTCAGGTATTGCAGCAAATACTGACTGATGCGCCCAGTTTTGAACACATCGAAAAATTAACGGCTTTAATTATAGCGCCTAACCGATCGCAAACTGATCCATTTCCCGGTGGTGCGATCGCTCAAGTAGAAGGCGACTGGATCTGGTTGAAATAGTTATTTAAAGTCTTTTTGTTTTCAGGGACGATCCACATTATTAGTTTTAGAATATTAAGAAAATATGCAGAAACCCATGCAGATTGTCAGGAAGCATTAAACAATTGGTATAAAGTTGCTACTAAAGCGAAATGGTCAAATTTAGTTGAAGTACAGCAGGTTTTTCCCAAAGCTGAAGCTCTTGGTAATTTTACAGTTTTCAATATTAAAGGAAATAAATATCGCTTGATTGTTAGTATAGATTATCAAGGTCAGTTAATTTATATTAAGTATATCCTCACCCATGCGGAATACGACAAGGAGAACTGGAAAGATGACCCTTACTTTTAATCCAGAGAAATACAAGGAATTATTAACAGCTTATCTTCCCAAGCTGATAAAAAGTGAAGCTGAGAATGAGCAAGCTTTAGGGATAGTGGAAGATTTAATGCACCGGAAACGCACCCCATAAGAAGACGAACTTTATCAGTTATTAATTACTTTAATTGAAAAGTTTGAACAAGAATATTATCAGCAAAGCCAGCAAAATAATCCTGTATCTATGTTGTTATTTATTTTAGAAGAATCTGAGAGAAGTAGAGATGATTTAGTAGCGGTTTTAGGGACAGAAGATTTACTTGATAATATTTTAAATGGACAAGAAAAAATAACTACAGAACAAGCGCGTAAGCTGGGAGAGTTTTTTCATGTAGAATCTAGTTTATTCATGGAATAATAACTTAGTTCGTAGTTGGGCTAAAGCCCAAAAAAAATAAGTTAGGGTATTGAGTTAAAGAGAGAGAGCCCCGACTTCTTGAAGAAGTCAGGGATCTTTTTGTTCGTAATTCATTTAGGATTGCTATACGTATCCATAGTCACTTTGACATAATATCAGTTATTCTTAAGCAACCTATTCAAAATTAGCCTGACGAATCCGAAACTTATTTTTCATAGCAATCACGATTCTGCCATTAAGTAAATCTTCGCTATGTAACTTTAAAACATCTATTAATAACATCTTCCTAGCTTCAAGAGGTAAATTTTCTAAACGTAAAATTCCACAATGACGCTTTCTCTGCTGCCAAATCATCTGTTCAAAGTCATTATCTGTCGTCATAATAATTCTTTCTTCCATAACTGCCCATTTTAAAATATCCTCGTCTTTCATTTCGGGGTCAGTGTCACCTACATAAACCACTTCATGACCCATTTCTTGCAACCAATTACCCAAGGTGCGACTAGCATTGACATCGATTAAAAATTTCATATATGGTCTAAGGTGCAGTCACTCTGTCTAAGACCTCTTCTTGAGAAACAAGATAATAAGCATAAAATAAGGCTGCTTGTATATCTTCTGGTTCTAATTCCGGGTAATCTTCAAGAATTTCTTGATTAGTAGAACCCTTGGCTAATAATTCTAAAATCATTGCTACTGGTATTCTTAATCCCCGAATAATTGGTTTCCCAGCCAAAATATTTTTGTCAAACTTAATGCGTTCTAGTAATTTTTCATCGTTCATCTTTACTACCTACCTCTGATAATTTGCCAGTGACATATAGCATATGATGTACTTCATGCACCTGGGAACCGCTATAACTCCTAACTCCTAACTTGTTAAGACGCCATTAATTCTGGCTGAGACATTAAACTTTGGAGAGTATGGCGCAACTGTGCGATCGCTTGCAGTTGAGAATCACCAGTTTCCTGAAATTGATCCAAAGATTCTCCAATTTCTTGCAGCTTTTGCCGTAAGCCATCTAGACAATCCTGAATTGGTTGTAGTGCTTCTTCATAGAGATTCACTCGACCACAGCATTCAGCAGTTGTTCTTCGCAGGGATAGCAAGTTTTCTTCGATCGCTTTGAGTTCTTGGCGTTTTCCATCCAAATCGTGAGTTTGATTGTCAATCATTCCCTGATTTAGTTCAATACCATCTCGGATCTGCTCAATCTCACGTTCTAACTTTTGGATTTCCTCTGAATATTGTTGTCGCTGGGTTTCAATTTGTAACAGAATCGGTTCTAAATTAATTTTGTTGTTAACTTCTTCTTCAGCAACAGTATATCCTTGTCGCCGTAACAGTACAGCTTGGTGTTGCTTGAGAAACTCCTGATGCTGTAACATATTGCGGCGTTGTCCCACCAAACTGGAGTTTAGCATCTGATAGAGGTCTTGTTCATCCGTTAGTTCCAATTCCAAATTGATCTGGTCATGGTCAGATGCGTGATTTATTTTAGTTTGGAGTTCTTGTATAGTTTCTTGTTTATATTTCAGTTCTTGTTCTTGATCCTGAACAAAGCTAGCGTCTATTTCCACCTTATATTGCAAGTCTTGCACTATTTTTTGTAGTTCTTCTAAAGGCTTTTTCTCCAAAGCTTCCACATCAACTTGCTGACCGAGAACTAGATCACCAGATGTTGCAGCCAAAGACTGAATCTGTTGATATAACTCTTCTTGGTTTCGTAACTGCTCTTTGATTATCCGAGCATACTCTTGCTTGCTGGTAAGGTCTGCTGTATTCACCTGCAATTGTGCTGTGTGCTGAGCTAGAGAGTTTTGTGCTTGTTCCAATGCGTTTTGGCGATCGCTAAAGTTTTGTGACAAACCCTCAACTTCTGCTTGCTGTTGAGCGATCGCAATTTTTTGCTCCTCCAATTTTTGCCAATGCGGGGTTAAAGTCCCTTGCTGTTTTTCAACCAATTCAAAGGCCAGATGTAGGTGTTCTCTGACTGTTTCCGTGGGCGCAGCAGAACTAGACAAGCGATCGAGTAACTCACTCATCACCCGACTTTGCTCCTCATCCAAAACCGTCCCTTGTTGAAAATCCGCTTGACGTTCCTCTAGGCGACGCTGCTCACCCTGCAATTGCTCCCAAGCGCCTTCCAACTCCTGGCGATTGCGCTTAACTTCTGCTTGTAACCGTTCAATTTCCTGGCGCGAGGTGTCAACTTCCTGTTTTTGCTCCTCCAGACGTTGCGACTCATCCTCCATTTCTTGCAACTGTTCTGATCGTACTTCCATGTCCATTTCACGGCGATTCAACTCTTGCGCCTGAAACGTCAGCGACTGCTTCCACTGATCAATCTCATCTTCCTTGAGCTTAAATTTCTCCAATTGGCGGGAAAAATTCTGCAAAATGTTGACTAGTGGACGCCCTGCTTCTTGAATTCGCTGCACTTGACGATTCGGATTCAGTTCAACCAGTACCAAAGCACCATCATTTAATTTGCTTGCGTCCTCAGCCGGAATCACATCTTCGGAGACAGTACTCCAATTCTGGTCTGTTCGCTGACAAGCTAGCAGTTTCAGTTCGGTTTTAGCACCGCCACCGAGTAAACCACCTTTCTGTTTTTGTACTTCTGCTAAATACAGCACACCGTTAGTCCTTTATTGATGCACTTAAAGTTCGTGTTTTGGGATATACCTGAAATAATTCTGTTAACTTGTCTGACTGAACCGAAGTTTAGGAGAACAAGACAGACAAAACTAGAGACGCGAGATATTACATCTTGATACTTATAAAAGCGTCTTGGCCGCGCCTTTATATTTTGTACTGATGACAGTGATGATGACTTCCGTGTTAACACTAGCTTTGTCGAAGTGTATTACGAAAGATGAAGGTTTATAGCTTAATGTATTCTCGGATGAGAATAAGGAACAGGGTAATAATCTTTCCAATACCCGATAATCAATACTTAAACTACCTACTCAAAAAATGGAAAAATTGCGAAACACAATTACAGGACTTACGCAAACAATAGCTGAAAAGAATGATTTTTAGGTAGGGGCAATACCTTGCGGTCAGCTAAAGCTACATGAATTGCCCCAGAGTGCGTATAGTTTTGCGTAAGTCCTAAATTAATAAATAATAATATTAACGGGATTACAAGGAGTACTTTTTAGATAAATGCAGGGAAATTTAAATGAAATTGATATTTGCAGTATCTTGCAATTGATTGAGTTAGGACAGCGAACTGGGGAACTATGGGTAGAAGCTACTAGTTCTCACCATCACCACAAACTGGGTGGAGACAGAGCTAGCAAATATCGCCTCAAACAACAGTCTTGGTTCGTATTTTTCCTGAATGGTCAAATTATCTATTGCCAAGAAGGCGAGAGTAGTTTATCCCGAATCACGGATTATTTACGTCATTACCGAGTTGAGATGCGACTCACCGACAAACAAATTGCCTCCTTACCATCAACCGATACTTCAGAGTATACCTATCTTTGGGCACTCTTGGAGCGGAATATCATCAACCCAAAGATAGCTGGTAGTATCATTCACGGCTTGGTGCATGAAACCCTTTTTGACCTGTTGAGCTTACACCAAGGTAACTTCATCTTTCATCAGGGTGCGGCACTTGCCCCGCAATTAAACACTTTCGAGATTGCGGCTTTTGTTACAAAAATTACCAAGCAGGTGCAAGAGTGGAAGCAGTTCTATCCACACATTCAGTCTCCAGAACAATTTCCAGTGCTATCTGACAAAGTTCGGCTCCAATCTTCGCTATCAGAAGCAACCGTGAATAAGCTAGAACATTGGGCTGATGGGAAAACCTCCTTGCGTCAACTGGCTCGCTATCTCAACCGAGACATTTTGACAGTCGCTAAAGCAATATATCCATATGTGCAACAGGGTTGGCTACAACTAGTATATTCAGTCACAGCTAAACCAGAGACTCAGACGGCTAGCGGCGAATTGAAGGGAAAACACAAGGGGCGGATAGTATCTATTGACGATGCGATCGCTATCGGTGAAACTATAAATTCCATCCTACAACCACAAGGTTATGAAGCGATCGCTCTCACCAATCCCTTAGAGGCACTGAGTCTGGTTTTTCAACTCAAACCGGATTTGATTTTATGCGACATTGCCATGCCGGAATTGGAAGGTTACGAGGTTTGTGCCATGCTGCGACATTCAACAGCATTTCGGCTCATACCGATTATTATGCTTACTGGTAAAGATGGATTTATTGATCGAGTCAAAGCTAGCATGGTCGGGGCAACAGATTATTTAACAAAACCGTTTACAGACACTGAGTTACTTATGCTCGTAGAGAAATATATCAACAACCAATGAAAATTGGGCACTTGTACTGACTTGTACTGAGCGGCGTCGAAGTAGCGAAGTCGTTGGCGCAGCCTAAGAAGAGAAGTATTGGGCATTAGTTATTAATCACTTGACTCCTAACTCCTGTACAGACGCGATTAATCGCGTCTCTCCTAACTCCTAACTCAGTACTCCTGAGGGACATAGAGTACATAAAAAGATCCAAGATTTGTTGATCTAGTAAAATATCAGATAAAAAATGTTATCACAGAGTCAGCTAACTCAGTGAAAGGTCATATCCAGGAAAATAGTGAAAAACTAGAATAAATTTATACAGTTAATACTTGCGGAGGAATCAGGGAATGTTCCAACTAGGAACGTCTACATCAGGAGGTAGATAGACACTTATGAGTACAGTTCTGATTGTGGAAGATAGTATCGCGCAAAGGGAGATGATTACAGACCTCCTAAAAGCAAGTGGCTTAACTGTTACCCATGCCAGTGACGGATTAGAAGCATTGGAGGCAATTCAAATAGCACCTCCCGATTTAGTGGTATTGGATATTGTCATGCCCCGGATGAACGGTTACGAAGTTTGTCGGCGGTTAAAATCCGATCCAAAAACCCAAAATGTCCCTGTGGTGATGTGTTCTTCCAAGGGCGAAGAATTTGATCGCTATTGGGGGATGAAGCAGGGGGCAGACGCCTATATAGCTAAACCATTTCAACCAACCGAGTTGGTGGGAACAGTTAAACAACTGCTGCGAGGATAAGGATAAAAGTAATATGGTCAGTAAACCGGACTTTTTAACTGGCAGTGGTCAAGACCATTTCCGACCGGAATTACAAGTAGAAAGTCCTGAAGGTGAGTTACATTTGAGGTTTTACATTGCCTCGCATCAGGAGTTTGCACTACAAGCAACTGGCATCCGGGAGGTAATTGAACTAAGCCCTGATAGAATCACCCCAATTCCGAATGCTTCTCCTTTACTTTTGGGTACTCTAAATTTACGAGGTCGAGTTATTTGGGTGGCTGATTTGGGTCAATTTCTTGGGGAAGCAACTGCATTAAACACAGATAGAGCTGAAATTCCAGTGATTGCCATTGAAGAGCAAGACACAATAGTGGGTTTAGCAGTAGAGGAAATCGGTGGTATGGATTGGCTCGATGTCCAGAATCTCATCCCACCAAATAATGTTCCCGATACTATGGCTCCTTTTTTACGTGGAGAGTGGTTATTACGTGCTAAAAATAATCAGTCTCTACGACTACTCGATCAAATGGCAATTTTACGGAGTGCTAGGTGGGCAGGATGAAATTGGAGGAGGAAATGGCAGCAAGTATTGATAATCACGAGCCAACATATCAACAGGCGATGAACGCCTATGTTCAAACGAATTATGAGGTTGCCGCCACTTTAGTTGACCAAGTGGTGCAAAATTACCCAAATGACCCTAACTCTCATTTGTTGCGGGGTCACATCTACTGTGTTTTGCAGCAATACGATGTCGCAAAAGAAGAATATAAAAAGGTATTATGCTTGACTGACGATCAAGAAATTATTGGTTTTGCCAATAGTGGAATTGAGAATATCAATCAATATTTACAGTCATTCAGTGGGGAGATTGATACATCAGGAAGTCAAGAGCAAATAAATTCCCCAGAGATGTCTGATGCACTCGCAGATCGCGAACATGAATTAGAAGATTTAGGCATTAGTGAGGATTTTGACAGCAGTAACCTTGATTTGAACTTTTTTGGAGAGAATCAAGAAACTGTGAATGGCGTTGAAGAGCTATCTTCAAAAAGTCCATTTGACATCCCTACAGAAGATAGTATTGGAACAGTAAAAATATCAGATTATTCTACATCTGTTGGTGACGACCCTTTTGCCTTCAATGAAGAATCACAGGAAGAAGAGTCCAATCGCAAGAATGAGGAGAAAACCGAATTAGAGTTACCTGCTTTTTGGCAAGAAGATTTATCAGAAGATAGTCTGGAAGAACCATTAGTAAATAGTCATTTCTCAGAGCAGGGGATAAATTCTGTTCATGAAAATTCAGCTATTGACAATAATAATTCTTCAGATTCTAATTTCCCAACTGGCAATAGCGAGAATAATTTATCTGATTTTTTGAGTGAACCAAAGTCTCCAGAGCTTAGTATTGGAAATTTAGAATATAAAAAATCTAATTTTGGAGAGGAAACTTTACTGATTGTTGAAGAAGAACTTAGAAATGGTTCAGCCGCAACAAATAGCTTGGAATCCAGCAGTCAACATGATTTGCCGCAAACCGAAACAGATAATTGGTTGAAACCAACAGAGACGGGTTTTGTGGCGGATTTATCAGATGATTCTTCATCTTTTAGCAGCAATCTCCCTCTGGAAAAAAAGCAGGTAAAATCAAGTGAAATTATCGCTAAAAATGGCTTTGATGACGATGAAATTTTTGATATAGAAGCATTTGAATCGGCCTTTGGCTCCGAGGTGTCAAGCTCTTATGAAGACTCAAACAATATACTAAATGGAGAAAATTCTCAGAGCAATATTGAGTTTTTAGATGACTTTGAGGAATTTGACGATTTAGGCAACATTCCTGGCTTTGACTTGATGGAAGGAGATTCTAATTTCGGTGATCTAGCAAGGCATTCTGATCGAGCAGAAACTAGTGGCAGCGGACGCCCTGAAAGCGCCGAGGCTTTTTTAAATAATGCAGCTAGCGATCGCGAAGAAGAACTATTCTCGATGACTGGTTCCCATGAAGCAGTTCCAGTCTTTAGCCAAACAGATGTCTCGAAACTAGAACCCAACGTTAACGTCGAGCAAGGCTGGTTAGCACCATTAGAAAATGCCTCCATAGAAAGGAAACAATGGCTAATTGCTGGAAGTGTAGGCATTGTCTCGGCGCTGGTTGTCGCCACTGTTAGCTTTGTCGCCACCACATTTTCGCCAGCCCAACAACGAGAACCAGTCCGAAACACAGGTTGGGCGATGTCACTAGCAGCTGGGATTGCAGGTTTTAGTACCGCAGGCTTCATGGGGAATCTGGCACTTAAACAAATTCGGCGCACAACTGATGATCTCCAAGCTCAATTTGAAGCTGTACGTCAAGGAAATCTGAATGCTCAAGCCACAGTGTTTTCTGAAGATGAATTGGGGCATTTAGCTACTGGCTTTAATGAAATGGCGCGGGTAATTTTCACGACCACAAGTGAAGTCCAACGCAAAGCCGATGAACAAGAGGAAGCCAAAGAAAACTTGCAACGCCAGGTAATTCGTTTATTGGATGATGTGGAAGGAGCTGCTAGAGGAGATTTAACAGTCCAAGCGGAAGTGACAGCCGACGTACTAGGTGCCGTAGCTGATGCTTTTAACCTGACAATTCAAAACCTCCGAGATATCGTCCAACAAGTAAAAGTGGCAGCCAAGGATGTGACAAAAGGTGCAACCAACTCTGAAACCTTTGCTAGAGCCTTATCTGGTGATGCTTTGCGCCAAGCAGAAGAGTTGGCAGTAACGCTGAATTCTGTACAGGTAATGACTGACTCGATTCAACGGGTAGCAGAGGCGGCGCGGGAAGCCGAAACCGTCGCCCGTGATGCTAGTACGATCGCTATCAAAGGTGGAGAAGCAGTAGAAAATACTGTGGCGGGGATTTTAGAAATTCGAGAAACCGTTGCCGAAACCACCCGAAAAGTGAAGCGGTTGGCGGAATCTTCCCAAGAAATTTCTAAAATTGTGGCGTTGATTTCCCAGATTGCTTCCAGAACAAACTTGCTGGCACTCAATGCTAGTATTGAGGCGGCAAGGGCGGGAGAAGCTGGACGCGGGTTTGCGATCGTCGCCGATGAAGTGCGCCAGTTAGCAGACAAATCTGCTAAATCCCTGAAGGAGATTGAACAAATTGTGATGCAAATCCAAAGCGAAACAGGCTCAGTAATGACCGCGATGGAAGAAGGCACACAACAAGTAATTAAAGGCACAAAATTGGCAGAAGAAGCCAAGCGATCGCTCGAAAACATTATTCAAGTGGCGAATCGCATCGATATTCTTGTACGCTCGATTACCAGCGACACTGTGGAACAAACTGAAACCTCCCGCGCTGTCGCTCATGTAATGCAATCAGTAGAACTCACCGCCCAAGAAACTTCCCAGGAAGCACAGCGAGTTTCAGGTGCCCTACAACACTTAGTAGGTGTATCCCGTGACTTGATCGCTTCCGTTGAACGTTTCCGAGTGGAAACTATGGAAATCAGATAAATTGTCATTTGTCCTTTGTCGTTTGTTATTTCCTAATGACCAATGACTAATGACTAATGACCAATGACCAATGACCAATGACCAATGACCAATGACTAATGACCAATGACCAATGACCAATGACTAAAAAACTATGCTGCCGGAACAACAACAGCGGATTTTGGGTTACTTTATCGAAGAAGCCAGGGATCACCTGAATACCATTGAGCAGGGGTTGCTGAATCTAGAGAGTACCTTGAACGACCCGGAAATGATCAGTGAAGTCTTCCGGGCGGCTCACTCCATCAAAGGAGGAGCGGCGATGCTTGGATTGACTAGCATCCAGCATACCTCCCACCGTCTGGAAGATTGTTTCAAAATTCTCAAAGATAATCCGGTTAAGATTGACGAAAAGTTAGAGTCTTTATTTCTTGGTGTATCTGATACTCTAAAAGCGCTCTTAGAGCAGTTGAGCGCACCTTATGGTCTTTCTGAAGATGCGGCTAATACTTTGATGTCAGAAACTGAGCCGGTCTTTGAATGGCTGTATCAGCATTTGGAACTACTTGTACAACAAGGGAACAGTGGAGTAGCCAGCAGTCGTGACGCCACAGAAGTACAGACAACCTCTGTAGAAAATAATGGCTCTACACTTACAGAACTATTCCTGCGGCGAGATATTTCCGGTTTGGTAGAAGACACCCATCAGGAATCCCCAGAAATATCCTTCCCTGTAGCACCCCAGGAGGTGCGAACGCCAGTCACTGCTAAAGAAAATAATAACTGGAGCGAGTTTCAAGCCCAAGTGCTGCAAAGACTGCGGGAAATGTTGCAACTATTTAAGCAAACCACAACACCCTCAACTCGGCAAAACCTTCAGCAATGCTGTTACCAGTTAGTCAAACTTGGTGAGACTTGGAATTTGTCCAAATGGTGTGGTTTGTGTCAAGCAGCAGCCAGTGCGATCGGCAATCTCGAAAATACTTATCTGACTTTAGCTAAAATTGTCATTACCGAAATTAAGCAAGCTCAAGAATTAGTCCTCCAAGGTAGGGAAGCCGAAATTGCAATTAGTCAACAACTAGAAGCGCTTTTAAGCTTTGCAGAAATTGAGTTATTAGAAATTACCCCTAATTTGTTTGATGAACAGTTTGCGGCTTTGACAGAATTATCAACTGTCTCAGAGCCAATTCTATTTGGTAACACCGAGCCGTTAGTCGTAACTAACCTCACCCAGGCAACTGAGGAACTTAATCTAGACAAGGATATTAATGTTCGCCCCTATCTTCAACAAGGGACACTACTAAACGCTGCAACTCACACTAGTCTTGCTTTCACCGCACATGAGGAAGCACATCCAATCAGTAGCAATATTGATCCCAATGGGCCAGAGGTAGGAATAGCTGAGTTAAATACGCTTGCCGATTTATTTGAAGGTGAGACTAACGTACTAGATGAAACTTGGCATCAAGAAGAAACCTTAAATATTGTTGCGATCGATGACTTTGGAATTGATTTCAGCAGCACTGACGCTAAGGACGATCATCGGGATTTATTCGATTTACTCTCCTTTGATGAAGACATCATCAACGAGCAGCACCCAACAATCACACCTACGACAGAAGATTTATCCCTGTTATTTGGCGACAACTTCCTAGAAAAAGAGAATTCAAAACCGCAAAATCAACAAACATCTCCTACGACTCTAGAGTTGAGCGATATTAACGTACCTGATCTAAATTTAGATTCTTCTTCTGCTGAAAATTTACAAGAATTTACTGATATTCCTAGTGATCCAAACCAGTCTCCTGGGGAGATTGTCCAAAATAGTGCCAACAAAAACGATCTCGTTGAAGATTTATTGACACTGCCATTAGATGATGATATTGAACTATTGCCTACAGGCGAAGTGACTCAACCAGAAACTGAGGCGTTCGCCAGTGTGGAACTATCTAGTAACCAACAAAACAGTTTTGATAACTTATTGTTAGAAACGAGAAATGCAAATTGGGTACAACAAATTACCCCTAGTGACTACATAGAATTACCCCAGCAAACAGACTTGTCTTTGGATAGCCTCTTTGCTGAAGTGGAAGAACAGACACTACTGCCTACAAGTGAATCAGAAATTAGTGATTTATTTGATACATCTCCGGCAACAGCACCTGAGTTTTCGGAATCAGAAAATGAGCTGAACAGCTTCTGGAGTGAGGAAACCACAGAGGAACAGGACGATTTCGATTCCTTAATTGAGCAAAATGTGCAAAGGGCGTTAGAGGAGAGTTTGTTTGAGGGGGTGGCTGATGACATTTTTGCCGACAGTCAGCAGCCGATACCGAATCCAATCGCCAGTTTTGACATAGAAGAAGATTTTGATCTCAATTTCCAGCAGCAAGAGCAGCTATTGATATTCTCATTAGATTCTGGAGATAATTTATTTGATGAGTTAACACCGAGTAACTCAACTATTTATCCTGCAATCAACGATGCCTCCACCACTGAAATACTGTTGTTTGCGCCGCATCCAGAGTCAGAAATTATCGGGCGATCGCAACAACCAGAAGCTTTAGATTTTGTTCCAGAATTTACTAATCAGCCCCCAGAGATATCTGATGTTGATCTGGAACTTAATTCATTCGGCTCTTTCGATGAAAATCCGCAACTGCTGTTTGAAGATGTCGCCACAGATGACTCTACCTATATTCAGATGGAAACCACAGATAATACTGTGGATGAACTCCCGGCTAGAGAAACTTCTTTAGATATCAATTTTGGGGAAACTTCAGATTTAGGATCACCTCAAGCACAGCCAAGTGATTTGTTCGGCTCTTTCGATGAAAATCCGCAACTGCCGTTTGAAGATGTAGCTACAGATGACTCTACCTATATTCAGATGGAAACCACAGATAATACTGTGGATGAACTCCCGGCTAGAGAAACTTCTTTAGATATCAATTTTGGGGAAACTTCAGATTTAGGATCACCTCAAGCACAGCCAAGTGATTTGTTCGGCTCTTTCGATCAAAACAGCGAGGATAATTCGCAACTGCTGTTTGAAACGGTTATTCAGGAAGATGTAGAAACCAATTTGTGGGATCTAGGAGAGACATCTGAAGTTGCACTAGTATCAGAGGGAGAAAATGCTATTATTGCCCCCACTGAAGAATTGGCAACCACAGAAACCATTGAAGTAATTGCTCCAGAAGATGAATTTGCCGACTTGGCAGCATTACTACGAGAGGAAGTAGCACCCATCCCCAAAGCTAAGGAGATACCAGAAGTAGATTTTGCTGCCCTGGAAGAATTGTTAGCTACAGATAACGATGAGGCGGCTGCTATATCTAGCGATGTCTACGACGGGCTACGCCAACGCCAGCCCTTGAACACTCAACCAGTTTTGGCTAAAAATGCCATTCCATCACCAGCCACGGATGAATTTGGGGACTTAGAGAAGTTGCTGGCACAAGCAGATCAAACAATATCCCATTCCCCAGTAGTAAAATCGAACACCAGCAAAATTATACGTCCTTCTACTCGTCGGGCTGCGAGATTTGAAGAATCGATGAAGGTTCCAGTTAAGCAACTGGATGACATGAGTAATTTAGTTGGGGAGATGGTGGTAAATCGCAATACCTTAGAGCAAGATAATGAACGGCTGCGGCAGTCATTAGATAACTTGCTGATTCAGGTACAACAACTCTCAGATGTGGGCGCAAGGATGCAGGAGTTGTATGAGCGATCGCTACTGGAAGCTTCTCTGTTAGCCGGACGCAAAAAGAAAGACATCGGCTTTCCAGTCTCTGATTTCAATGCTGACAGGGGTTTTAGTGAGCTAGAAATGGATCGCTTTACTCCTTTCCATACACTGTCTCAGCAGATGATTGAGCGCATTGTCCGCATCCGGGAATCATCTAGTGACATTGACTTTGTTACCGAAGAAACCGAGCGAGTAGCGCGGCAATTCCGCCAAGTAACCACACAGCTACAAGAGGGATTAACAAGAGCGCGAATGGTGCCTTTTGCCCAAACTATCGATCGCTGGCGGCGAGGAGTACGTGATAATGCCATCAAGTGTGGCAAACAAGTGGAGTTGGTGATCGAAGGTGGTGATACCTTAATTGACAAGATGATTTTGGATCATCTCACCGATCCGTTAACTCACATGCTGAATAATGCGATCGCTCACGGTGTTGAAACGCCAGAAGAGAGGCAAGCTGCTGGTAAACCACCCGTGGGAATCATTACTATCCGGGCTTTCTACCAAGGCAACCAAACTATCCTTTCTGTAGGCGATGATGGGGCAGGTATCGATTCCGCAAAAGTTAAGGCTAAGGCGGTGAAGATTGGCATGATTACAGAAGCGCAGGCAAAAGCCATGTCTCGCTTGGAAGTCTACGATCTGCTGTTCCAGTCTGGTTTTACGATGAAAGACCAAGCAGATGAAATTTCTGGTCGTGGTGTGGGTATGGACGTCGTGCGCTCCGAAATTAGCGAAATTCGGGGGACAGTGAACACTGATTCGGCGATCGGCAAGGGAACCACCTTCACTATTCGTTTACCACTGACTTTGAGCATTTGTAAAGCTCTCTGCTGCGTTTCTGATCGAGCTAGAATTGCTTTCCCGATGGACGGTGTAGAAGATACGCTGGATATACCAGTCAAAAATATTCAGCACGATGCCAGTGGGCAATCATTTATTTCCTGGCGCGATACGGTGCTGCCATTCCGACCCCTGAGGGAACTTTTAACCTTTAATCGCCAAATCAGTCGCGGCAATGTCTATGGCGGCACCAGAGATGATGATATGGTTTCGGTAGTTGTGGTGCGATCGGCAAATACCCTGATTGCTCTACAGATTGACCTAGTGTTGAGCGAACAAGAAATTGTAATTAAGCAATTTGAAGGTCCAGCGCCTAAACCCATTGGTGTAGCTGGTGCAACAGTCCTGGGTGATGGTCGGATTATGCCTATTGCTGACGTGCTGGAAATAATTGACATCTTCCAGGGACGGATTTCTACACAACTTGGTGGCAATTCTTGGCAACAGAAAGCTACTCCCCTAGACACCTCTCCGGCGAAGATTGACCCAACAGTGCTGATCGTCGATGACTCAATTACAGTTCGAGAATTGCTCTCCCTGACCTTTAACAAAGCAGGTTATCGCGTAGAACAGGCACGTGACGGCCAGGAAGCTTGGGATAAACTCCGCTCCGGTCTGCCTTGCGATATCGTATTTTGTGACATTGAAATGCCGCGTTGCGATGGTCTGGAGTTACTCTCTCGCATCCAGAAAGACCCTAACCTTAACCACTTACCGATCGCGATGCTCACCTCGCGGGGGGCAGATAAGCACAGACAAATTGCCGCTCAACTCGGTGCTAGTGGCTACTTTACCAAGCCGTATCTCGAAGAAGCTCTACTTGAAGCTGCGGCGCGGATGTTGAAAGGGGAAAAACTTCTTAGCACTACGAGTAATGTTTAAGCTGAAAAACATTTAATTTGCATACCTGAATTAAAGATAACTCTTGTGGGGTAGGCCGGAAAGCCCACCCCACAAGAGTTTTAGTTTTAGGTAATATGCTACCCACATTCGGCAGATGTGACTTGTCCTCCGCAGGAGTACGCGGTTCGTTTTTCTTTCTTGTACTTAAACCTCATCTAAGTTGAGAACCGTAGTTTTCGCCCTCACCCTAAATCCCTTTCCCATATCTGGGAGAGGGACTTTGAAATTCTGGCTCCCCGAATCCCAAATGTGGGAGAAGGGGTTGGGGGATGGGGGCAAATCCTTTTGATCACAGAAGAACTACAGGTTTCAAGATAGACGTGGTTTAAATAGGGTTTAGCGCATCTTCATACAGAATTGGTATAAGCATTTCTTCCTTCTCTATGTGTTCTCTGTGCCTCTGTGGTAGCCTGCGGCAAGCCCTCTGGGTGTCAGCAGTCGCTGATGGGGGAAACCCCCTTCTCTACCAGACGCTCCGCGTTCGCATAGCGTCCCGAAGGGAAGGCGCTAGCCTCTCCCTTTGGGAGAAGACCGCGCTGCTTCACCGCTCCGCGTCTACGTTAAAAAAATTGACTTTCACAAAGAGTTTTAGCCTTAACCCAAGCGTATTGGGTAATATGCAAGTTAAATATCCAACAGCTTACACTGAGACGTTTGATTAATTATATAAAGTTTATATAAAGAACTGTAATTTACCTGCTTTTAGTACTGAATCTAAAATTTGTCCTCTTATATACTCAAATTTATATATACAGGAGGAACGAATTTGGTATATTTAATCATTTATCTATAACAAAACCTACGTTAGAAAGAAAATAGATCAAACATCTAAGCAAAAGACACTATAACGATGCAAAACTACGTTATGACCTCTACTAGCAGTGAATTTAGCTGCACGCCGCCTATAAAAACGCAATATGTAGCTTTTGTGTAGTTGACTAGTCGTAGATTTAAGTTACTCTTAAAGCGGATCGCTTCGTGTAAGAATCTACCCTGACAGAAGTGTATAAAGATATAGTTAAATTTAGCAGTTCTGTCCGAGATTTTGAATTTGCAAACTGAATAGTTTGATACAGCCCTCAAAATGCTGATCCACTACCCTAAACAAGGTAGTCAACTACATGACTCAATATCATCTGTCTGCTAATTGTAATGAATAGTTTACAATACAGTGGATGAGAAAATCTAAAGAAAATATAAAAGAGACTCAACTGTGGTGTCTGGAGGAGAAAAGTGTTTCTGAGACTAGCACATCAACATCGACAATTCGTCCAAGATTTGGTAATGAATCTGAAAGCCTTGGCGATTGTACTAGAGCGGCGCGGGTATCTTGCGTCCTGCTACACCTGTGGCGACCAAATGAATAGTGCATCGTTTATGGTTAGTTTGGGTGATGGCCACCTGATTCGGTTTTTAGTGTCCGATTACGGGATTACTTGGACGGAAATGCGGGATGACCGGGAATTAATGAAGCTAGAAGGTGCGGAGGCAATCAGCCAACTAGACGAACTGGCTAGTCTTGTCAAGCAATCTATGCAAACTGATACAGGCTCTAAAACTGTTGCCAAGAAGTATTAAGCTTCCAAAGGTTGATCGCAATTTAGAAATTGATTATCGGTAACTGGTAATGGTGGCTTAGTTAGCGATCGCTCTTACCTATTCTCCATTACCATTAAGTGATTGGCTCGTCTAGCCCATCGCGTATTTTTTGTATCTGCCAAAACCTCAGGAGCCGGATTTTGAGCCTTTAGCTTTTGGTGTTAAAACACACCAAAGTCAGAGATTGGCAGTTTTGGTTAATTATCTCTAGAATTTTTGCAGCAGCGATCGCCATTCCCGAATAAAATAAACGAATCTTCTGGTTTACCCACCACAAAGGCTGCATGAGTCGCTAAATGGACAATTGTATAATCATCCATTTAAGGTACAGTGACTCTGGGGCTAAAGGCATCGTCTAAAAGCTTCGTAGTTTCCGCAACCGCATCTGCGAAACTTTCCACTTCCCGCCTAGCAAAAGGCAAACCAGGGATAGAACTTGCCGATTACCAACTTTGATTTGATAATTAATTTTACTAAAAGCACCGGCTAAAACCCGCAAAGTAGATTATTTTGCGGTGTTTTTGCATTTTACCGAAAAAATGGGTCCAGAGCTAAACACTCCCTATACTCAAAAGTGTAAATATTAAATCAAGAAGTCCGGCAAGGCAATTAATTTTTATGCTATTCAATGATTTGGAAAATGAAAATTTATAGGTGCTGAGAAAATTAAAGATGTCAGAAGAAAAACCTAGCCAACCAAAACTACCATCAACCAACGCCCTTGACAATCCATCAAGTCATGAATTTGAGAATTGGTTTGAATATCCTGTGAGAGTCCAACCCCACCATACTGACTATGCCGGTAATGTCTGGCACGGTTCTTATCTAGCTTGGATGGAAGAAGCACGGATTGAATGCTTGCGAATTATAGGGATTGAATTTGCTGATTTAGTCGCTATCGGTTGCGATTTACCAGTTGTAGAACTGTCGGTGCGCTATCACCGTTCAATTCAATTAGGTATGGCAGTGGTTGTAAAAACGCGCATGGCTGAGGTGACTGGCGTCCGAATCAATTGGGATTATGCCATTGTCTCAACTGATGGACAACAATTATACGTCACTGCCAAGGTGACTTTAGTAGCTTTAGATCGCGACAGAGGCAAGATTATGCGTCAGTTGCCGCCGAGTTTTAAGGATGCCTTAGCCAAGATTTCAGCATTAAATAACAATTGACCAAGAAAGGTTGTCATTTCATATTTTATACTTCACCTTTCATTAGCAAAAGTGAAGTATAGATTGTTACTTTCCAGTTGGGATCTGCGACAGATTTTGAGCAAACTGCCTTACGTAATGCCAAATATCTTGTGGAGTAATGCCAAAACTAATATTTAATAAAACAAGGATTGCCGCAAGAGTTAATGCAGTAGTCACGGTTGCTTTCAACAATTTCCATAATATTATGAAGATTATCCAAGCTATAATCAACGTAATAATCATATATATTAATTCCTTAATAATTGCCCTTGTCTGAGAAGGTCTTTATTTAGAAAGGGTAAATTTTTATCTGAAGTCAAAATTACTATTGCTAAAGCTATTAGACCTAATTTGGAATAGATACTAAAGCTAAGATTTTTGTCTAACTGTGCCAATGCCATATTAGCTGAAAATGATCAAATTATTCGGCTAAAAGGCAACTTATTTGGCAATTTGGCAGAATTACTGGAAAGACTTTTTTAAGTTTTTGTATCAATAATCACAATATACAAGAGTTAGATTAGGACTCCGATTTGATTTTTGAAAACATCCTGAGACTGAAAAGGCTGTTGTATCAGGGTTTCATTTGAAATTTTGTTCAGAAATCAGACAGCAGTCCTATATTTGGTTACAAGCCAAAACATGGGTTCGACGTTTTCCTGACGGTCAATTAGTACTAATATCGGCTGATTTCGAGATTCAATAGTAGATGTATACTGGATTCTGTAAATTGTATCAATATATATGAAGAGTGCGATGTCTGATGACAAGCCTTACAGCTACGCATTTATTGGGGTTTCTGGGAGGGCGATCGCGCTCATCAACAAGTTCCGATAGGATTGAAAAATATAGATATACAGCCTATGAGTGCGATCTCTAAGTTTCAGCCTATTTTATCCAACAGTGCTTCATTAATGATCGTTTGGTAGCCGACCCCTCGTTTTTCTGCCTCTTCTTTCGCCCAGGCTATGATTTTAGGATGAAATCTGATAGAAATTGGTTCATACTTTTCTTCTTCATCCTTAGCCGGTCGTCCACGCTTCCTCGGTATAATTCCAAACTGATGGGCGATCACATCTCTGAATTTTTGGTTTTCTTCTGGTGTAACTCGTCTTGCTCTATCAAAAGGAAACTCAGATTCCTGACTCATATTGTTGACACTCCCTTGAGGTAGCTTTTCTTGCACTAATTATCCTAAGTCGCTCACCTCGCATGGTAAAAACAACCACAACAATTGAGCCATCTTCCGCTTCACCAATTGCCCATTCCCTTTCTTCTCCCTGAGAATGACTAGAATCCTCTGTAAACAGAAGATAGGGGTCGGCAAAAAGTGTTACAGCTTCCTCGAATTCAATGCCATGTTTCAAAAAATTTGACTCGGCTTTATTCTCGTCCCACTCAAAGCGCATTTATAGTATATACTAAAAATATTTGCCTTTGGTATCCTAGACCAACTTGGGCTTTGGGATGGAGTGCGATGTCTGACGACAAGCCTTACGGCTAGGCATTTTTGATATTGGGGAAGTGTGATATTTGACCGTTAGCCTTCAGCCTAATGCTGAAGGCTAAATAAGAATTGGTCAAGAGCCAGAAAATCTGCCTTTTGGATATCTGAATTAAAGGTTTTTATCGCAGAGAAATTATCTGCGAGTGAGTCTCTAACTTTTCAGTCGCTATTAAAACTTCTTGTCTTGCCCATTTATCTGCTGCCAAAATGTCATCTAAAGAGGGATTTGTACGGTGATCATTTTGATGGCGATCGCACACCCATTCGATACACCGGGGAATATCTAAAAAGCGAATTTTTTCATCTAAAAATAAAGCCACAGCTTGCTCATTGGCAGCATTCAGCACAGCTGGCATGGAACCACCAGCTTTCCCCACAGCATAAGCCAACCGCATACAAGGATACTTCTGGTGATCTGGTTCTCGGAAGGTTAAATTTCCAGCTTTGACTAAATCTAGTCGTTCCCAGTTAGTGTAAATGCGATCGGGCCAAGATAGAGCATACAGTAAGGGTAAGCGCATATCTGGCCAACCGAGTTGGGCTAAAACTGAAGTATCTTGCAATTCAATCAGCGAGTGAATAATGCTCTGGGGATGAATGACAATTTCGATATCGTCATAATCCAACCCAAACAGAAAATGAGCCTCTATTACTTCCAGTCCTTTATTCATCAAAGTAGCAGAATCTACAGTGATTTTCCGCCCCATCGACCAATTAGGATGCTTGAGGGCATCAGCAACGGTTACATCCGCTAACTTTTCTACATCCCAGTCTCGGAAAGCCCCACCGGATGCAGTGAGCAAAATTTTCCGTAAGCCTCCCTTTGGCACACCTTGGAGGCACTGAAAGATTGCAGAATGTTCGGAATCGGCTGGGAGTAACTTTACACCGTGTTTTTCCACTAGGGGTAGAACCACAGGGGCGCCAGCAATCAGGGTTTCTTTATTCGCTAAGGCAATATCTTTACCGGCTTCAATAGCTGCGATCGTGGGTAGCAAGCCCGCACAACCAACGATGCCCGTGACAACGGTTTGGGCATCGCCGTAACGAGCTACTTCTATCACTCCGGCGTCACCTGCGAGTAGAATCGGTTGAGGATCGAGGTCTTTGATTGCTTCTTTGAGCGCTGATAATTTATCTTCTGAACAAATTGCTGCTATTTGCGGTCGAAACTGCCGAATTTGAGCAGCGAACATTTCGACATTGCGCCCAGCTGCCAATCCCACAATCCGAAACTGATCTGGGTACTGAGTGACAATATCTAAAGTCTGAGTACCAATAGAACCAGTAGAACCAACGAGAGTAATCGCTTTCACAATTGCTTAAGGATTTACAGACAACTCCCACTATAAATTGCTTGGGACTGTTTAATCACAGCAATTACTATAATCGATACATTGACGTGGAGGGGGAAAAAGAAATTGTCCCCCTCCACGTCAATGTATCTTCTTGTCCTCGTCTCTGCACCAGCCCCAATCCGTTAATTTCAACTCGATAGACTCCTAGCCATAAAGTACTAAAGTTGCTTAATCTTCGTATAACTAGACAAAATTTGTATTTATAAATACTACAGTTTTAAAAGATAAATTCCGAAAGAATTGGCAAAAGTAACTAAATAGGAAATAATTTCAAGTAGTTGCCGATTTGTCCAGTTTGTTAATTATTTTGGTGGAGGATTTAATATGCCAAATATTACTCATAAATTGCTGTGTTGCAGCCATAGGTGAAAGGATGCATAAAGGAGTTTTTTGAAGCACTTAACCTTATGGTCAAAGTTCAGATAGTTATAAAAAAAGTTTTATGGAAAAATGATTTCCTGTTTCCAGCAGCAATATGGCTTGCCAGCCGAACATTGATCTGGACTGCCATGTTGGTGGTTGCGCCAAAGCTACCGTTACCAGCAGAAGATTTTTTGCCCCCTTTTGGTTGGGGCGTTTTTGATGCCTGGGATAGTATACATTATCGAGCGATCGCAACTTCTGGCTATGAATTTGTGAATGACGGCAAGCAACATAATCTCGCCTTCTTTCCCCTGTTTCCTTCAAGCATCTGGGTTTTGATGAAGTTGGGCTTACCGTTTGAATTAGCAGGTACGTTGGTCAACAACCTGGCATTTTTCGCAGCGCTTTACTGTTTGTACTTTTGGATCAAAGAGCATTATGGCATCAATGCAGCGTATTGGGTCATTGCTGTGGTTTCCTGTTATCCATCTTCGATGTTTACAGGGGTGGTTTACACAGAGGGGCTGTATTTGTTTTTAAGTACGGCGGCTTTGCGGGCGTTTGATCAAAAACAGTATGGCTGGACTGCCCTTTGGGGCGCGATGGCGACAGCAACACGTCCTACAGGTATGGCATTAATTCCAGCATTTGCGATCGCAGCCTGGAAAGAACGCCGACCACCCATAGCCTATATAGCTGGTTTGACTACCGCTATTGGCATACTTCTATTCAGTTTGTATTGTGCGATTTATTTTGGCAACCCTTTCGCTTTTATCGAAGCACAACGGGGATGGCGACCAACTCTAGGGTTTGATTGGCAGGGTTGGTTAAATATGCTGATGCAAATTGCAGTTGGTAGAAAAAATTGGCAACATGGTTGGGTTCAAAACTCCTCTGGCGGGATTCAAGACCCCTGGTATCTCTTGCTGCTTGGTGCGATTCTTGCCAGTGGCTATCTTTTATGGCGTTTTCGTTCTAGGAAATTATTCTATGGCTTTTATGCTTTCCTGTTATTTTTGTTGATTCTGTCCAGCGAACAGTGGATCAATAACTTGCTCAACTTGTTCATGGTCTTAGGTGGTGGCTATGTATTGTGGCGCTTACACACGCAGTTGACCCCAGTTATAGTTATTTATGGCTTTTGTGGTATTGGTTTGCTGCTAGCCTCTGGGGGTACCATCTCCTTAAGCCGTCTGGCCTACGGTATTGTCCCTTTGAATATAGCCATTGGTTTACTGCTATCTCGCCATCCTCGCCAGGGATATTTAATATTGGGCGCTTTTGTGATATTACTAGCCAAAATAGCTGTAGGATTTGCCCAAGAGCGCTGGGTTGGTTAGGTGAGTTCGATATTTACAGTTTATCGAATAGTCTAAAGAAACCTCACCCTGGTTTTGCTACGCAAAACCAGTCCCTCTCCGAACTCACGGAGAGGGATGTCCGTCAGCACAGGGTGAGGTTTTTCTTTTGGGTAATTCGATAACTTGTGTATACACCGTAACCGAGTTGGAGAGGGAAGATTTTACGTCGTAAAAGCTCTTTTTATTCAGCTAATTAGGCGATACAGGAATTATGTTGAGATACCAATTCTCAAATTTTTAGCGCCCAATTTGGACATCTTCATGATTGCTAAGTTACTTCACTTCACTGGGTTCAAACTTAGCCACTTACCTTTCTTAACGGCGACAATTATCGGTGGCCGTAATCCGATTTCTTTGTGGAATGTTTTATTTGTGGGAAACCTTTGTGCCTTAATACTTTTGATCGTAATCTATGGACGACAGTGGAACAGAGCTACTTTGAAACAACTATCAACAAAGGATTGGGTTAGTCTAAGAGCAGTAGCTATCTTATCAGGAGCGATCGCCTCTGGTTTAATTTTCCAAGCACTGGCACTAACTAATGTGAATAATGTCATTTTTTCAATGGGATTAGGCGACCATCCCAGATTATCATTATTTTTTAAGCGTGAACTATTGATTTTTCTGGAGTAATTTATTCTTTGTAAGTCCTTTATTGGTGATAATTAAATTTCCTAATGAATGTATCCAATCAAACGAAGATAGCCCTTGCTTCATTATTTCTAGGTGTAGGTGTCATATCTTTTGGTTCTATTTTCGTGAGATTGAGCGAAACTGAACTCAGCCCCAATGCCACTGTATTTAATCGCCTTTGGCTTAGTAGTATGGTCTTCTTGCTCTGGCATGGATACAAGGCGATATGTCAAGGACTTTCATTAGAGAAACCTGTAGAACGGCAGCTTTACACCAGTCAGGATCTCTGGCTATTGCTTGGTGGCGGTATTTTTTGGGCTGCCACTTTAGTCTTTTTGGCTTGGTCACTGACTCAAACTAGCGTCGCTATTTCTAGTGTCTTACATAATCTTGCCCCGATATCTACTAGCTTAGGAGTATGGCTATTATTTCGTCAGGGTTTTGAGAAGCAATTCCTGATTGGGATGACGATCGCACTTAGGGGAGCGATCACTATTGAATTTGAGGAACTGCAAATCGCCACAGAGGAAGTTCAAGGCGGTTTGACTGCGATCTTTTCGGCGATTTTCTTGAGTGCATACCTGCTGATCGTAGAAAAATTACGAACCAAATTTTCTCCGGCGACAATCCAGTTGTGGATCTGTGCGATCGCGGCTTTAGTCATCTTCCCCATACTTTTGTTCACTCAAGATCAGCTTTTTCCCTCTACAGTCAATGGGTGGCTTTGGGTGATTTCCCTAGCCCTGATCTGCCAAGTTTTAGGTCATGGGCTTTTGACGTATAGCCTAGCCATATTTTCCTCGGTGGTTGTCTCCTTGGTGCATCTGTTAGAGCCAGTATTTAGCGGCATTTTCGCTCTGGTAATTTTTTCGGAAAAATTAACTTACTCAAATTGGGGAGGTTTCGCTGTAGTTTTAATCGGTTTATACTTAGCCGTATCTAGCCAAGCTGCTGTTAATTACCCGTTCCAAGAATCAGTCAAAAATATAGTTAACACTTTCGTTAAAAGTATGACGCTCAAACTGTCAATACTAAAGCAACAATTCTCCAAAACACCAGCTTTACTAGGAACTATCTCATTATTTTTTGCCCTAATTCCCCTATCTTTGGCACCATCTTTGGCAAAATTGTCCGAACAAGAAATTGGTGCAAATGCCATCGGATTTCATCGCAGTTGGATCGCCGCAGTCGTCTTTGGGCTGTGGAATGGACTTGAGGTTTTGCGCCGCCAACAATCTGATCATCAACCTCTAGAACAGAAGCCTTTTACAAAAAAGGACTTGTGGCTGTTGTTGGCAATGGGAACTGCTTCAACGATTTCCCTTTTGTTGTGGGCTTGGTCGCTGAGTCAAACTAGCGTTGCTAACGTGGCTTTGTTGTCTAATTTGAATCCCTTATTCGTTGCTGCGGCTGGGTATCTGTTATTTGGTCGGCGCTTCGATAATAGATTTATTATTGGTATGGTTATGGCGCTTTCAGGAGCGATCGCCTTTGAAGTTCATAAGATGCAATTTGCAAATGACCAAATACTTGGTGATGCCCTAGCATTTCTCAGTGGGATTTTTATCGCCACGTATTTGCTGCTAATAGAACGACTCCAAACCCGATTTAGTACCGCAACCATAATGCTCTGGCGCTGTGGAGTGACTACAATATTTCTGTTGCCTGTCCTCCCATTCATTGAAGAGAGATTGTTTCCCTATTCTTCGATGGGGTGGTTTTTGATCATTTTTCAAGCTCTCTTTTGCCAAGTGTTAGGTCAGGGACTTGTAACTTATAGCCTCAGCAGACTCTCATCAGCCCTTGTCGCCGTTACTCTTCTCCTAAATCCAGTTGTGTCCTCTATTTTTGCTTGGTTCATTTTTTCAGAAGAAGTAGGTTTGTTTGACTGGCTGACTTTTGCCGTAGTTTTAGTGGGTATCTATCTAGCCCAATCTAGTCAATTCACTGTTGAAATAACTAACGAAGGATCATAGTACCATGACCGTTTTTGAATTCAAAATTCATGCTGAATTCTGACGGCTGACGCCTTTATTCTGTTTTGATAAATTAATTACAGCAGTTTTCATCTATTTGAACCACATCTTTAACTTATGGTGAAATCAATGTAAATCCTTTAGCTGTTCCGATAATTTTACTACCAGTTAAATTGATTTGCTGTAAAGCCACATTGTCTAACAGCAAATAAGATTTATTAGATAACATTTGTTGTAAAAGTGGCACAGTTGCCGCAGTTACTTTGCAATCGCTATAAAAGTCTAAACTAGGACGCCCATAAGCAAAAGAAGTATAAATTTGGGTTCCTGGTGAAACATTTGCCCGAATTAAGTCCGCTACTGGTTTAACTGGGAAAGCTTCCTTTAATTCCCAAATCCATGATTGCGAACTCATCAACAGTGCTAAAACTAAATACATCCCAGAAAATAACACTGGAATAAAGTTGCGATCGCGCTGTTTTATTAGCCATGCTGCGATGCCCATACTTATTGCCAAAACAATACTCATAACTATTAAAATAGGCTCTTTATTGGCAATAATAAAGTAAACGCAACCTCCTAAACCAGCAATAGCAATAATAGCCATAAATATTGTCCAAGTTCGCACCTTAAAATGACCGTAATGCCAAATTTCGCTAAGTTTAGCACCAATTGCTAAAGCTAAAAATGGATATACAGGCATAACATACCACGGGAGTTTCGTTCTCATTAAAGAGATAGTTCCTAAGTAAACAATTGTGCCAATAATAATTAGGCGACCCCAGGTAGTTTGACGTTTTTTCCAAGCTAGAAAAAAACCTCCCGGTAAAAATAATAGCCAAGGAAAACTATACTTAATTAACTCGATTAAATAGTACCAGGGAGGGCCACTATGACCTTCAACAACTTGTGCAACGCGATCAAAGGTTTGTGCTTGAAAATTAACTTGGAAGAAATTACTATTATAATGTTGCCATTGAGCAGCAAACCAAGCGATCGCAGGTGCATTTCCGAAAAACATTCCCATTAATAAATAGGGGCTTGTTAACAAAGCAAACTGCCGATCTGCAATCAGAAATAAACAAGCGATCGCTCCTAGCGGCAAAACTATCATCCCTTTAGTGAGAGTGATTAACCCTAGACAAAATCCCACACCTAGAGCATACCGACGATTCTGACGTGCTTTTAGCAAACAAAACAACAACAGCAAGAAAAAGGTAATAGTTGTACCATCTAGCATTGCTAGCCGTCCGTGACGCACCACAGGCAACATCGTCAAGTAAACTAAAGCAGCAAACAAAGCTGGTAAACTTTGGTTAAAAAGCAAACATCCCACCAAGTAAAGCAAAGGCACACCCAAGGCAGTTAATACTGCACCCGGTAAACGTGTTGTCCACTCATTCACGCCTCCGAGCGAGTAAGTCCAAGCTATTAGCAAGTGCATTAGGGGTGGCTTATTATGATAAGGTTCACCTCCCAAGGTGGGGTAAAGCCAATGCATTGAACCAAGTGGGGCACGCCAAATTTCACGGGCAACCTGTGCCACAGTACCTTCATCCCAATCTCGTAAAGGGGAGTTTCCCAAAAATATCAGCCATAGAACTAGAGATATTACCAGTAGGCTAAATAACCATTCTTTTTCTCGGAATAGACGCATATCTAAAATCGGGATAATCATCTCAAAAACTATAAGTTAAAAGTTCAAAGGGCGATAGGTAAATATGGTTTTTCAGTACACTAATGCATTTGTCACCATAGCATCGATTAATTGCGAGAAGTTAGTGAATTTCTATACTAAATTGCTGGAGCAAAAGCCAGTTATTTTAATTCCAAATGTCTATGCTGAGTTTAATTTGGTTAGTATGCGATTAGGTATTTTTAAACCAAAGAACACAAACGAATCTGAATTTGAAGCGATATCTAACGACAAGCCCCTTTGTGTCTACACCAAAAGTAAGATAAGTTTGTGTTTAGAGGTGAGTAACTTAGAAGATGTGATCGCTCACCTAACCGCTTTGGGCTATCCCCCGCCAGGAAACATTTCCATTGCTGACCACGGCAGAGAAATTTATGCCTATGACCCTGATGGCAACCGCCTGATTTTACATCAAGCCATAGTGAATGATAATTGATCAGTGATAATAATTTATTTGGTAATTGACTATGGCCATAACTCAAAATTATAGATTAAACCTGATTCAATGGTATCCAGGTCACATTGCGAAGGCTGAAAGGAAGCTCAAAGAACAGCTGAAGCGCGTAGATGTGGTGTTTGAGGTACGAGACGCCCGGATTCCCTTGGCGACTCACCATCCCCAAATCGGGGAGTGGGTGGAGGGTAAGACACGGGTGTTGATACTTAACCGAGTAGATATGATTACGCCGCAAATGCGATCGCTGTGGATAGATTGGTTTAAACGTCAGGGAGAAGTCCCTTATTTTACCAACGCTCAACATGGTAAAGGTATAGCAGAAGTAGCGCGGGCAGCGCAAGCCGCCGGGGTAGAACTCAATCAAAGAAGAAGCGATCGCGGGATGTTACCCCGTCCAGTCCGGGCTGTGGTGATTGGTTTTCCCAATGTCGGTAAATCAGCTTTGATTAACCGCCTGTTGGGACGGCGAGTAGTGGAAAGTGCAGCCCGTCCTGGGGTAACTCGCCAACTACGCTGGGTGCGAATTTCCGAACATTTGGAATTGCTAGATGCTCCTGGTGTCATCCCTGTAAGATTGGAAGACCAAGACGCAGCATTGAAATTAGCGATTTGTGATGATATCGGCGAAGCATCTTACGATAATCAGCTAGTAGCAGCAGCCCTAGTGGATTTACTCAACTATTTAGAAGCTGTAGCCGCAGATTTGTTACCGAAAAAACCATTACAGTCCCGCTACCAACTCGATTCGATATCAGACACCGGAGATATCTATTTGCACGCCTTAGCGGAGCATCGTTACAAAGGTGATATAGAGCGAGCTGCAAGGCAACTTTTAACAGATTTTCGTAAGGGGTTGTTGGGTGAACTTAGTTTGGAATTACCACCCAATTAGGTTACAAGCATTTTTAGCGCATTTTTGAGTAGCAGGTGAGTAGAGCAGCGCTAGACTAGAAGTCTGGACACTCGGCTTTGGTGACATCTGGGTGGCAGTTATCACTGATCCAGTAGGCTACCTTTTCGGGCGATGCCCCAGATGCGATCGCCCAAGTTGCAGGTTATTATCTAGCAAAGCTGCGTCAGAAGTGCTATTAATTCTGTGCAACTATAACCGAAGGGCGTCAAGTTCAAATTGCGAGAGTTGGATATAGGTAGGCTTGCTCAGATGGAGAATTAGAGCGATTATAGCCCTCGCTTCCTGAAAGCCTTTTCAAGAGGGCTAGCGGGTAAACCCCTGCTCAAAATAACAAAATATTAAATTTAGAATTTTGTAAGAAAAATGACACAAGACAACCAGCCAATCAATGGTCATATTGATGAGTACTTGAATTATTACTGTGGATTATCTCATCCACCCGGATTTGCTGTTTTACTAAAAGGTAAGTGGGGATCTGGTAAAACATGGTTTATCAATAGGTATTTTGGAAACCTAAAACAGCAAAACCGAAAATGCTTGTATGTTAGTCTTTACGGAATGACTTCATTTTCTGAAATAGAAGAAGCCTTCTTACAACAACAAATTCCTTTTCTAGCATCCAAACCAGTAGCGATAGTGAGAAATATTGCTACACAAGTTTTAAAGAGTAATTTAAAAATAGATTTAAATGATGACAACACATTAAATCTTGCCACTCCAAGTATCAAACTTAGTGAGCTTTTTGCAAACCTTGATCAAAGTACATTAATATTTGATGATTTAGAACGATGTAATATAGACCTCAGCAATATCTTGGGGTACATCAACAATTTTGTAGAACATAAAGGGCTAAAAGTAATTATTGTTGCCGATGAGGAGAAGTTAGAAAAAAACGATAGTTACAAAGCGATCAAAGAAAAATTGATTAACCAAGATTTAGCTATTGAGCCTGACTTTCATGGCGCATTAGAAAAATTTATAACAAACGTGAGTAAGCCAGATATTAGAAAATTTTTATCTGAAAATATTCATTTAATACAAAATGTATATATAAAAGCAGAATATGAAAATTTAAGAACTTTAAAACAAATTATTTTGGATTTTGAAAGAATTTTTGAGTCATTGCCAGAAAAAGCCCACAAAAGTAAAGAAGAGATTCTAAAGGATTCAAAACTTTATATTGATTATTTAAAGGATCGTGATCAATCCAAGTTAGCATCATACTCTTTTTCTACTGGCGATAATATACTTGGAGGATATCTTGGACTGAGTTTTCAAGGTGCTAAACTTGAAGATTTTAAGGACTTTTGTACCTACCTTGAAAAATCTCAAGAGTCAGCGAAGAATAACAATATGCCGAATATTGGGCAAGAATTGCTCACCGTCATGCAGAGCGATGTATGGAAATTTCAAGACATGATTTGTTTAAGTGCTTCGCCCTATCAAGTGGGAGTAAGCCAGCGATATCACAGAATTCCTGTATTAAAACACATAAAAGAAACTGACTTTGTAGAAAAGCTTTTATCTCTTGAGTTTGAAGACAAGCATAATGTTTGTAGATCGCTAATTAAGCGCTATGAGGTTGAGAGTTTTAATAAAGAATTATTTGAGGAGTTGGATTGGCTTAAATCTGTCCGGAGTTTATTGCTAGAAGAAATTGCGCGTAAGCAGGGCAAGATTAGTGGATATACTTTAACATTACATATTGAACCTAGTCTGAATGAAGCCATCAACAAGCTTGAGGGAAAAATAGATTAACCGCGATCGCTCTTAACCCTCCCGCACCTCGCACAATAGTGAACTCACCGCGCTGGCTTACAAAATTGAAAATTTGGTGGCTCCCCTTCAGAAAGGGATTCAAACCCCCTCTGAACTGAACATCCAGCACAATTGCCTGCTTTAATGTAATATCCATCACATATACTTGCCGGAATGCAGCTAACAGTGTCATAAAGACAAGGTGAAGGTTAACCTGTAGGGTATAACTTAACTTAGAGTTGCCTGCACCCATAGCTTCAATGGATTTATCACACTCATGACTGAACTGACGCTACGCCTACAAGAGGGAGATATCGAGAGAACGATCGCAGTTGGCCAAGATGTATTTACAATTGGTCGTTTGCCGGAATGTAACTTGTACTTACCTTTTGCTGGAGTATCCCGCAACCATGCTCGTCTGGTGAAAACGGCTGACGGTGTGTGGACTATTGAGGATATGGGCAGCAAAAACGGCACCCAAGTCAATAAATATCTTATTAACTGTCCCCAAGAGTTATATCACGGCGATGTACTTTGGCTGGGCAATGTTAGCCTGGTAGTGCTGCTCACAAGCCCTGTTCCCCAATCGACACCTGAGTATCTTGGAACTTCGGACATTAATGAGCAAAGAACAATCCTTCACAATGTCGAACAATTACAACAGCAATGGATTGCAGCAGAGAGCAAAGATGGCAACATCAATAATAAGGACAAAACCATTGCTCGTCTCAAAGATTTAGTAGACATAGCTAAAAATCTCTGTGCGGCGGCATCTATAGAAGAGATTTTTTCTCAGGTGCAGCAAGTCGTTTTTCGCTACCTTGATAGTATCGAACGCTTGGCATTATTAATTGATGTCAATGGTTCCGGCCAGTTAGAGTTAGTGAATGCTGCGACTAGAAATATTTCTCAACAGAAATATCTCCCCTCTGATGGGAGTTGGATTAGTCGTAGTATCTGTCAAAAGGTATTTGACGAAAAAGTTGTGATTCAAACTGCTGATACTCATCAGGATGAACGGTTTGCTAGTGAACAGAGTATTTTGGTCAAAGGCATTCGCAGCGCGATGGCAGTGCCTTTATGGAATGAAAATAAAGTTGTGGGCGTACTGTATGCCGATGCCAATCTTTCTTCTTACCATTGGGCAAATGAAGGTGAGGAAGAACTCAGCTTTTTTTCAGCTTTAGCAAACCTTGTGGCTTCTAGTGTGCAGCGTTGGCTACTGGTAGAGAAACTCAAAACTGAAGAGATGATTCGTCACCGACTAGAACGTTATCATTCTCCAGCAGTTGTACAGCAGTTGATCTCTGTAGGCGGATTACCGGGTGGTCGTTTAGCTCCCGCCGAGAGCGAAATTAGTATTTTGTTTGCAGATTTGGTTGGCTTTACGGCAATTTCTGAACGGTTAACACCAACTGCGATCGCTCAACTATTAAATAATTTATTTGAAGAAATGCTCAAAGAAGTGTTTGGTTGTGGCGGCACTTTAGATAAGTATATTGGCGATTGTATTATGGCATTTTTTGGCGCTCCCGAACCGCAACTAGATCACGCTGATCGCGCTGTTATTGCTGCTCAGGGAATGCTCACTCGTCTCGAACATCTTAATGCCAATGGTTTTTGGCAAGAACCCCTACAATTACGTATTGCGATTAATAGCGGTAAAGCTGTTGTGGGAGATGTCGGTAGTTCCCAAAGGGTAGATTATACGGCATTAGGCGCAACGATTAATCTTGCTGCTCGCATGGAAGCAGTTTGTCCCCCTAGTGAGTGTGTGATTAGTGAAGCCACCCATAAAATGCTTTCACAACCCTCAGATTTCCAGGAAATGGGAGATTATCGTTTCAAAGGTATTGACCGATTAGTTAAGGTTTATCAGACAAATTTGCAGCAAATGCCAACAATTATTAGTCCATTCAATTAGTCATTTGTCATTGGGCATTGGGCATTGGGCATTGGGCATTGGGCATTGGGCATTGGGCATTGGGCACTGGGCATTGGGCATTGGGCATTGGGCACTGGGCATTGGGCATTGGGCATGGGCACTTGTACTGAGCGGCGCGTTGCCCTGAGCTTTGCCGTTCGCGTAGCGTCTCGTAGAGAAGGGTCGAAGTAGCGTTGTCGTTGGCGTATCCTCTCCTAGAGAAGTATTGGGTATTGGAAAAACAACTAACAAATGACAAATTTATCAAGATAAATACATAGTTAAGTTGTATATTTTATTTCAAAAATAATTGAGAAATTGTCATATTAAACAACTAATTCTTCGTTAAAAGACTAAAATTTGGGTGGTAGCTTCCAGAATTGATCTGTGTAACACTAGGAAGCCTACCTGAAGAAGCTATTTTTTAACAGGAGGTCAGGTAATGGCGATCGCCACCATTAATCCCGCCACTGGGGAAATTTTTAAAACCTTTGAGGCGCTTAACGATGCCGAAATTACCGCTAAACTCGATTTGGCTAATCAGGCTTTTGAACAGTACCGTCAGACTAGTTTTTTGACGCGATCGCACGCTCTTCAAAAGGCTGCTGATATTTTAGAGCAAGACAAAGCAGAATTTGCGAAGTTGATGACTCTGGAAATGGGTAAGCCTTTGAAAGCTGCGATCGCGGAAGTCGAAAAATGCGCCGTCGTCTGTCGCTATTATGCCGAACACGCCCCTGGTTTCCTAGCTGATGTTCCTGTAAAAACCGATGCTAGTCATAGTTTTGTTCGCTACCAACCAATGGGTGCAATTCTCGCGGTGATGCCGTGGAATTTCCCCTTCTGGCAAGTATTCCGCTTTGCCGCACCAGCACTAATGGCGGGAAATGTCGGCTTACTCAAACACGCTTCCAATGTGCCGCAGTGCGCTTTGGCAATTGAAGATATTATCCGACGCGCCGGTTTTCCTGAAGGTGCGTTTCAAACTCTGTTAATCGGCGCTGCTAAAGTTGCCGATTTAATCGCTGATGACCGCGTAAAAGCTGCCACCTTGACCGGAAGCGAACCCGCAGGTGCATCCCTCGCCGCCGCCGCCGGTAAACAAATTAAAAAAACCGTTTTGGAATTGGGAGGAAGTGACCCATTTATTGTGTTAGCAAGTGCTGACTTAGAGACAGCAGTTGTCACAGCTACTACAGCGCGGATGTTGAATAACGGGCAATCATGTATTGCAGCCAAACGTTTTATTATCGCAGATGCGATCGCAGACAAATTTGAAAAATTGCTTTTAGAAAAATTCGAGGCGCTGAAAGTAGGCGATCCCATGCAACCAGATACCGATTTAGGCCCACTGGCAACTCCTGGTATTCTTCAGGATTTAGATCAGCAAGTGCAAAATGCTGTTAGCAGTGGTGGTAAAGTCCTCACCGGTGGACATCCTTTATCAGATCGTCCAGGGAACTTTTATCCGCCAACGATTATCATAGATATCCCCACTGATACACCAATTGCCAAGGAAGAATTTTTTGGCCCGGTAGCCTTGTTATTTCGGGTTCCAGATATCGATGCTGCCATTAAACTCGCTAATGACTCACCCTTTGGCTTAGGTGCAAGTGCTTGGACAACCAACGACCAAGAATGCGATCGCTTGGTTGAGGAAATCGAAGCCGGTGCCGTGTTTATCAACAGTATGGTCAAATCTGATCCCCAGTTGCCCTTTGGTGGCATCAAGCGTTCTGGATATGGCAGAGAATTGAGTATCCAAGGTATACATGAGTTTGTCAACATTAAAACCGTGTGGGTTAAATGATTATGGGTAGGGCATGGGACATGGGGCATGGGGCATGGGAAATAGGGAATAAGGCATAGGTAATGGAGAAGAAACTTAATTACCAATGCCCAATGCCCAATGCCCAATATTATCAATAGTTAGGAAATAAAATGAATACAGCAGAATTATTGGTGCAATGCCTAGAAAATGAAGGAGTGCAATATATTTTTGGACTCCCTGGCGAAGAAAACTTGCACGTTTTGGAAGCGATCAAACATTCTTCGATTAAATTTATTACAACTCGTCATGAACAGGGTGCAGCATTCATGGCCGATGTCTACGGACGCCTAACAGGAAAAGCCGGAGTCTGTCTTTCTACTCTTGGGCCTGGGGCGACCAATTTGATGACCGGGGTAGCAGATGCTAACCTCGATGGTGCGCCCTTAGTGGCGATTACCGGTCAAGTGGGAACAGATAGAATGCATATTGAATCCCATCAATATTTAGATTTGGTGGCAATGTTTGCACCTGTTACCAAGTGGAATAAGCAGATTGTGCGACCGAGTATTACACCAGAAGTAGTGCGGAAAGCATTTAAGCGATCGCAATCGGAAAAACCCGGTGCAGTTCACATCGATTTACCAGAAAATATTGCTGCCATGCCTGTTGAAGGCAAACCTTTGCGTAAGGATAATAGCGAAAAAACTTATGCGTCTTTTGCGAGTATTCGGGCAGCCGCCGCCGCAATTTGCCAAGCAGTTAACCCATTAATCTTAGTCGGAAATGGGGCAATTCGCGCTCATGCAAGTGATGCAGTCACACAATTTGCCACCTTGCTGAATATCCCTGTTGCCAATACCTTCATGGGTAAAGGCGTGATTCCCTATACACACCAATTAGCATTGTGGTCAGTGGGATTACAGCAAAGAGATTTTATTACCTGTGGCTTTGATAACACAGATTTAGTAATTGCGATCGGCTATGATTTGATTGAGTTTTCCCCGAAGAAATGGAATCGTAATGGTGAAATTCCGATTGTGCATATTGGGGTAAGTCCGTCGGAGATTGATAGTAGTTATATTCCTAATGCCGAAGTCGTGGGAGATATTTCAGATTCCCTCTATGAAATTTTAAAATTAGCAGATAGACAAGGTAAACCTGATCCCTTTGCCATCAGCTTAAGATCAGAAATTCGTGCTGATTACGAACAATACGCCCATGATGACGGATTTCCGATCAAGCCGCAAAAGTTAATTTATGACTTACGGCAAGTGATGGGACCAGATGATATCGTCATCTCTGATGTTGGCGCACATAAGATGTGGATGGCTCGTCATTATCATTGCCATAGCCCCAATACTTGCATAATTTCCAACGGCTTCGCGGCCATGGGTATTGCCATTCCTGGCGCTTTAGCAGCAAAACTCGTTCATCCCAACCGCAAAGTCGTTGCTGTAACAGGCGATGGCGGCTTTATGATGAATTCTCAGGAATTAGAAACCGCCTTGCGTGTCGGTACACCTTTTGTCACCATAATTTTCAATGATGGTGGCTATGGGTTAATTGAGTGGAAGCAAGAAAATCAATTTGGCAAAGGAAACTCATCTTTTGTGCATTTTAGCAATCCTGATTTTGTTAAATTCGCCGAAAGCATGGGTTTAAAAGGCTACCGAGTTGAATCGGCTCTAGATTTGATTCCCACACTTAAAGAAGCCCTCGCTCAAGATGTGCCTGCGGTGATAGATTGTCCCATAGATTATCGAGAAAATCACCGCTTTAGTCAAAAAGCCGGCGAGTTGACTTGTGGGGTGTAAAAAGTAGAGACGCGATTAATCGCGTCTGTTAGGAGTTGAGACGCGATTAATCGCGTCTCTACAAAAGTTTGGAGTTAGGAGTTATTTATTCCTAACTCCTTATTAATTTCTAGTCCTTTAGTGTTTTGGTAGGGTGCGTTACAATACGATTCGGTTAAAAAAATCGACAAAGCTCAGAGGTTCATCGACAAAGCTCAGAGGTTATTGATTCTAACTCATCAGTAATTTTTACTCTTAATTAATCGTCTTCTGGTCTAAATTTCTGCTTTCATGCTTTTGGGCAATATCTGACTTAATAATAAGTCCCTTAGTATTGAGCGCTATTTCAACTCGGTATTGACCATTCACCATATTAATAGCAGACTACACCGCATATCTGGGAGCATTGACTGAGATAGAAGCGCGAGAATTGATAGCGAGTTCGCTCATTGCTTTCACTGATGAAGATGTAGAGTGGATTTTGACACAAAGTTGCTGCTGGCTACTGTTGTTACACATTCTGTGTAGAGAAAGATTATTTAACTTAGAAGAAGGAGAGAATGATGATAATTGGTATGAGGAAGGATTAAGACAGATAGCACCATAGCACCATTCGTTTAAATCAGATTTCGTTCACTGATAAATTTAAAGAGGAATTGCAGAGTAACTATGAAAGCGCACCGAATTGAAACAAAGTTAACTGAAGACGGAACTTTGATTATCAAAGACCTACCATTTCAGGCTGGGGAAACCGTTGAAATTATCATTCTAGAAAGTCACACTCATCCCCAAGAAGCGAATTTATATCCTTTGCGTGGCAAACAACCTTACCGTTATGATGATCCTTTTGAACCTGCTGTGCCTCTGGAAGATTGGGAAGTCTTGCAATGATTATACTGGATACCCATATATGGGTTTGGTGGGTTCAAGGTGATACAAAACTGACCAAACAACATCAGATCTGGCTGCAACAATATGAATCACAAGGGTTAGGAGTCAGCATTATGTCCTGTTGGGAAGTTGCAAAATTGGTAGAGATTGGCAAGCTAACTCTACCGTATCCCATTGAGGAGTGGTTAACAGGAGCTTTAGCTTATCCAGCAGTGCAGCTACTCGAACTGACAATTCCAATTATCGTTGAATCAACCAAACTCACAGGTTTTCACCGAGATCCATTTGACCAAGTTATTGTAGCCACTGCCAGAATTTACAGCTGCCCGTTACTAACTGTTGATGCCAAAATTCTGGCATATCCTGGGGTGCAAACTCTCAAAAAATAAAAGAGGTTAAGTGGATCTTTACTGCTTATGGTGGCGTAATTGCTCTACTATATAGTCTTCTAGTTCTTGTTTTTCTCTGTTACTAGCATTTCGTTGATAAGTTCTTCCGGTTTCTTGAATAAACTTGCGTTTCTCGCTTGGAGAAGATTTAAGTTTACCTCCAGTTCCTTGCAGCTTTTGCTGTAATTCTTCCCAAGTCTTTTCACCCACACTTTCACCTAGTTTCACCAGTGCCTTTGGTAGTAACATTTTTGCCTGTCTTTGAAAATCTTCTTCTGTCTCAAGGGAAGCTAAATCTATATTGCTGAAGTCGATATCGATTTGAAACTTACTCATGGAATTATATTTGTTCTATTAACGATTATTACCACAATAGGAGTTTACGGCTGATTGCTTCCCAACCTAATTATGATCAGGTGATGAGTATTAAAGCCAAAATGTATCAAATTATAAGTCTGCAATTCACCAAAATTATGAAAATAACAATTCTTTCCTTGTACATTTTGGCTCAAATTATGCTTACATCTGAGATAATAATCGATATCATCGATTTTTCAATAATAATTTAAGACTGCGAGATCAGAAATATTATACGTGTAGTTAATGCGACCTTAACCAGGTTAGCAATATTAGAAATGTTATCTTAAAAGCAAGGTCATTTACTCAAGTGTTGAGGATAATACTATGACTACAACGCTCAAAGAGTCTAATTCTATCGAGTCATTGCTAGGCAAAGAGGCTGAAGACCTGCTTACCCACAAAGCAAAAGTTTCTCATGATTTAATACATTTGCCGGGGCCAGACTTTGTAGATCGAATCTGGCTCAACAGCGATCGCAATCCCCAAGTATTACGAAATCTCCAGCTACTTTACTCTACTGGTCGTCTGGCGAATACTGGTTATTTGTCTATCTTACCAGTAGACCAAGGGATTGAACACTCGGCGGGTGCGTCTTTTGCGCCCAATCCGATTTACTTTGATCCAGAAAATCTTGTCAAGCTAGCGATCGCCGCAGGTTGCAATGCTGTTGCTACCACTTTGGGAACATTAGGTATCGTATCACGGAAATATGCCCACAAAATTCCCTTTATTACCAAAATCAATCACAACGAATTGCTGACTTTCCCGAATCAATTTGATCAGGTATTGTTTGCTGATGTGGAACAAGCTTGGAATTTAGGTGCGGCGGCGGTAGGTGCGACAATTTACTTTGGTTCAGAGCAGTCTACCAGACAAATTCAGGAAATCAGCAAAGCTTTTAAACACGCCCATGAACTTGGTTTGGCGACAGTTCTCTGGTGCTATCTGCGGAACAGTGCCTTTAAACAAGATAAAGATTACCACCTTGCGGCTGACCTCACCGGACAGGCGAATCATTTGGGTGTAACGATTGAAGCTGATATCATTAAACAAAAGTTACCCGAAAATAACAATGGTTACGGTGCAGTTGCCAAAGCCACTGGTAAGAGTTACGGCAAAACTGATGAGCGCGTTTACACAGAATTAACAACTGATCACCCAATTGATTTAACTCGTTACCAAGTACTGAATTGCTACTCTGGGCGTGTGGGGCTGATTAATTCTGGTGGCGCCACTGGTAAAAATGACTTCGCCGAAGCAGTTCGCACGGCTGTAATTAACAAACGGGCTGGTGGTTCAGGATTAATTTCTGGGCGAAAGACTTTCCAACGCCCGTTTGAGGAAGGTGTGAAGCTATTTCACGCCATTCAAGATGTTTATTTGTCGCCGGATGTGACGATCGCTTAGGGAGTGGGCTTGCCGTGAGCATAGCCGAATGGGAGTGGGGAGTGAGGGAGATGGGGGAGATGAGGGAGATGGGGGAGACAAGGGGAAAATAACGAATGCCCAATGCCCAATGCCCAATGCCCAATGCCCCATGTCCCATGCCCCATGCCCAATGCCCAATTAGTTCAAACCCAGAATATTAAAGACTATGTACAAGCTTCCCGCATATGTAGCAGAACCAAGCAGTACGCAAACTGGCAGGGTCAGCACCCAAGCTAGCAGAATATTTCTCAAAGTGTCTGTTTGCAAACCAGAATTGTTCGCTGCCATTGTACCCGCTACACCCGATGACAGAACGTGAGTGGTGCTGACTGGCAGACCGAAGTAATCCGCAGCACCAATAGTTGTCATAGCGACTACCTCGGCGGAAGCGCCTTGAGCGTAGGTAAGGTGGTCTTTGCCAATCTTTTCACCCACTGTCACCACGATCCGCTTCCAACCAATCATTGTACCCAGACCGAGTGCAATGGCAACGGCAAATTTTACCCAATTCGGAATAAATTTAGTTACTTTATCCAACTGGTTCTTATAACTGGTAAGCACCTCTTCTTGTTTAGCATCGGTTAATTTTTTCTGCTTGTCGAGCTTGCCAATTGTTCCAGCTACTAGATACATATCGGTTCGTAATGAGGCAAGCTCATCCTTTGAAAGCTGCTTGAAACTAGTCTTACCAGCAAGCTTATCTCCAATTGTACGACTCTCGACAGCAAGGGCTGCAAATGTTTTGTCGTTGGCTTCGCCAGTTGGTTTGAGGAAGTTGGAAAGCTCATCTGTGAAGTTTTGGCTACTTAAGGATGTTCCTCTTCCTTGTTGTTGCAGCACTGGAATCACAGAGTTGGACGTAGCGGCCAACTGAGCGATCGCTCCGGCATTGGTATCCATATTCAGTGCAAACATACCTGGTAGAATGCCCACTAAGATGAGCATGATCAGACCCATACCTTTTTGACCATCATTTGAACCGTGGGCGAAGCTCACACCAGTACATGTCAAGATTAACAAACCACGTATCCAAGGCGGTGGTGTTTTATTCCCTTCTGGCGCACGGTACAACTCTGGTCGTCTGATCAGTCTCTTCGCCAGCAGTAACAGCAGTCCGGCGCAGGTGAATCCAACAATTGGTGAAACCAGTAGAGATGTGAAAACTTCCTCCGTCTTTGCCCAATTCACGCCTTCGCCAAAGACATGACCCTTAGACAACAATGAATTTGCTAAACCAACACCCATGATTGAGCCAATTAGCGTATGTGAACTGGATGCAGGTAAGCCTAAGTACCAAGTTCCTAAGTTCCACATGATCGCCGAAATCAAAAGTGCAAATACCATTGCGAAGCCTGCACTTGAACCAACATTAATTACCAACTCAACGGGAAGCAGAGCAACAATGCCAAAAGCAACGGCTCCAGTTGATGTCAGCACACCAATTAGGTTCCAACAGCCTGACCAGACGACGGCGGTATTTGGCTTTAGGCTATGAGTGTAAATGACTGTAGCAACTGCATTTGCAGTATCATGAAACCCATTGACAAATTCAAAGCTGAGTGCAAGACCCAGCGCCAAAGCCAGAAATAAATATTCCATTTACCACTTCCAGTAAAAGACAAGAATCCAGTCTGACAAAAATAAGTTGTGTTACAAAAAAAGACTATTAAAACTAGGAAAAACCTGGGATTATGGTAATTGTGTGAACTACCTAAAAAATTATGGTTATAAATACAACCATTTACTGAACAGATTCTCTGATTGCGTCTACTATCTCGAAATAAGAATAGGTTCTAATTACAGTTGCAGATTAATATAGATAAGTTAAGGAAGAATTAAGTAACGGTAAATAATAAATTAAGTAATTTAAATTATGGAGTAGTGAGTAAGGAAGAGTTTTCTAATGCCCAATGCTCACCTTACTTTTTAGATATAAGTAACCAGCCTAGAGGAAAACATTAGCTGTATGATGATTTTCTCAGGTTCAGGCATTTCCTAAAGATGGAGGGGGGATTTTCTCCAATCTTAGAAATATAGTTTTATTAGTATTTACCTGCATTTAATATAACGCGATGCCTTAGACTAGACTGAATGCCATAATGTACCGGACTGAATACATAGATAAATTGTAAATTTTTTTGATTGTCGTCATCAGGCTAATTTCAGGAATATAGCAAAATGATTCTCAGACTGGACATAACTAACTTAATAACTCTCATCCATCCAATTTGCAAATTAGATGGATGAGAGTTAGTGTAGCTCTGACTTCTATCCGTATTTATTTTGGCACAATTGGGATGAGGCTATCTTATTTAACCTGGGCGATCGCAATTACCCAGTAGGACTTGATCACTATTATCTAACGTTTCTCAATAAGAAATCTGGCTGACCACAACTTTTTTGCGATCGCTTCAAAATCTCCGCGCTACAAATACCAGCTTCACCGTTTTTGGAATAACAAAAGAAGACTTCTTGCAAAAATCTTCCCGAACCAGAACAAAAAGGTGCTATACCATCAGCACTAATTTGATTATTAGCATTTACAAATGAATTTTTAAAATCTGTAATTGTGGTACGCAAGGGTTTATTCGGACGCTTATAAGCTGCGGGAATAGCGATCGCATTTTTTAACTTTTTGCTCAATCCCAAGTATTCCGCAGGAGTTTTACCTGAACAAGTACCATGTTTTTCCCATTCATGATCGTAAAGATTATTGCTAGGATACAAATTGGCAAACTGCTGCTTTACTTCCAACGATAATTTTTCCGTAGAACAATTAGCAGGATAACCAGTTTTGTACTGTGGCCACAAACCATGTAGTACAAAACCAAGTTTCTTTCCAGAACCGCACTGCTGCTGGTCACGGGTACCATTTGCTGCACAATAATCTGGTGACCAAGATAGTGTCAGTACATAAAAATCAAATTCACCCGGAGTACCGCGATTTTGAGCAATGGCAGCATTCGGTATAAAAAGACCAGCAATTAACACAGAAGATCCAATGAAAAGTTTCTTGATCTGCATATAAATAGTTAGTTTTCTCTAAAATTAAAACACTACATAAAGTACATTGTTAATAGTCAAAGGTCAAGAGTCAGTAACTATTCGTAATTCATAGTTCCCAATCCCCAACCAGGGTAAGCGCATCTCAAATGCTATTGACATTAATAATATTTTGTCTGTTGTACGCATATTCGTTCTTTCAGAC
This sequence comes from Nostoc sp. NMS7, assembly GCF_017115085.1. Lineage (GTDB taxonomy): Bacteria > Cyanobacteriota > Cyanobacteriia > Cyanobacteriales > Nostocaceae > Nostoc. Next base: position 61,768 of record NZ_JABXKJ010000237.1, read on the forward strand.
TGCAATACAGATAATTGTTGCAATAACTTCACAATTATCCAATTGAAAATAGATTCAGTTAAGGCTTAACTCTTTGTCAAAGTCAATTTTTTTAACGTAGACGCGTAGCGTCTCCTTGGCGCAGCCTCTCGTAGAGAAGAGTTGGAAGAGAAGAAAGAGAAGGAAGAAACCCTTAGCTGAACTGTATTGCTATATTAGCCCGATTATTTCCAATTCCAAATAAAAAAGTTGGGAAAATGACTATATTCAATTCCCCATATCTCGTAGATTATAAAATATTTAGAGTTGACTAGAATTATTCTGAAAGCAAGCTAGGAGAAGTCAGTACAAAAACATCCCAACTTCCTTTAGCATCAGTTAGTGGTTTTATGGGATTGGCGAAGTGTAAAAATTCATGGTCATTTACCAATAAGAGTTCCCCCGGATTTAAAACTTTGCTAAACACAGGTTTTTCTTTTTTGGCAGTATACAAATGTGTTTCTCCACCTTGAATATTATCTCTATCTACTGAGAAGATGCCAATAAAATCAGTACCATCTTGATGGATACCTTCAGGTGCTGGATTAGCTGAATTGTCTGGCGAACAAATAATTCTAATTTGATGAACTCCGATTTCAGCTTCTGGATGAAGTTTAGAAGAATCACTAAATGCCAAAACAAGATTTCTGAAAATATCAAGTTCTATGAGTGCATCATCTAATTCTGGAAATTCTCTTTTTATGTCACCCGCTAATGGATTATATTCTTTACTTTGGAAAAAGTAGCCATGAGGTAATTTGATTAACTCATTTCCAGAGACTGTGAACCGAGATAATCTTCTCGAACGATAGTTGCCTTTGATATAAGGGTCAATAGGCATATTATTAAAAAATGGCTTAAAACCTTCTAAATTGATCGAATTTACCTTTCTTAAAGTAAACAGAAAAGCATATTCTAATTCCGTTGCTGTTCCCACTTTTTGCATAGGATTTACCTCCTTGCACATTGAAATTCTCCCAGATTTTTTTATGGGAGGCTTATAACACCTAGTATATGCTACTTTTTATTAAGATGTTGTCAATTTAATTATAAAAAATGACACTTTATGATATAAAAATCACTCAAATTCTGTCACAAGGCGAAGTAATACTTAGGACTTACGCAAAACTACACAGCGTAGGGGCAATACCCTGCGGGAAGCTAAAGCTACATGAATTGCCCCTACCCTAAAATCAGGGTTTGGGCTATTGTTTGCGTAAGTCCTGATACTCATAAGTGTATGAGTAGCTGCTGAAAAGATTTGCTGATGGGGGTTCGGTGGAGAAGAAATCGACGTATATTTACTAGCAACAACAAGGTTTCATAATGATTGATTGGCTTTACCGTTACCCACCTTTATATCCAGGTATTCTGCTAAAACGCTACAAGCGGTTTTTTGCTGACGTTCAACTTACTTCTGGCGAAATAGTGACAGCACATTGTCCAAATACAGGGCCAATGACTGGAGTATCGACTCCCCAAAGTGCTGTACAGCTTTCCAAAAGCGATAATCTTAACCGCAAATTGGCTTACACTTTAGAACTAATTCAAGTACATGACAATGAGCCAACTTGGGTAGGTATAAATACTTTTTTACCGAATCGGGTGATAAAACTGGCTTTGGCGAAACATCTTTTCCCAGAATTAGGCGACTATAGCCAAATTAAGGGGGAGGTGGTTTATGGACTTGATAAAAAAAGTCGAGTAGATTTTTTCTTGACGGGGAGTGATGAAGAACGCCCGATTTATTTAGAAGTGAAAAATACAACTTTCTCTGAGGGGAGATTAGCCTTATTTCCTGACACGGAGACTACAAGAGGACAAAAGCACTTGCGAGAATTAATGGCGCTGCTACCTCTAACTCGTGCGGTGATGCTTTACTTTATTAATCGCAGTGATTGTACTGAGTTTTCCCCTGGCGATCGCACAGATCCTATATATGGTAAATTATTACGGGATGCGATCGCTCTTGGTTTAGAAGTCTTACCTTGTCGTTTTGACATTTCCCCCGAAGGTATCCGTTATTTAGATTTGGCAAAACTAAAAATTTAATTACATCTAAATTAAACAACAAATCCATCTAGATCGTGTCTAGATGGATTTGTTGGTAGATGTGTTTACTAAAAAGCATCCAAACAGTGATGGAGAAACGACTATAAATAGTCGCCGCCCCACAAATAGCATTCGCTATTCTAAAGCTTGCTTATGCAGGAATCAAAACTGTGTCAATAACGTGGATGACACCGTTATCAGCAGCAACATCTGCTGTTGCAACTTTTGCATCATTTATCTTGACGCCATTAGAAGCATCAATTTTGACATCTGAACCTTCAACTGTTGTAGCTGTCTTCAGTTTAGCTACATCAGCAGCCAGTACTTTACCTGAGACGACATGATAGGTCAAGATTTTCTTGAGCTTAGGAATATCTTTGAGTAATGCGTCTACTGTACCTGCTGGAAGCTTATTAAACGCTGCATCAGTGGGTGCAAAAACGGTGAATGGACCAGGACCTTTGAGTGTATCTACCAAACCAGCCGCTTGGATTGCTGCAACTAGTGTTGTGAAAGAACCATTATTAGTGGCAGTGTCAATTATGTTGGCCATGTGTTTTACCTAGTTCTGTGTAACCTGTTACAAATTTAAACTATTTGTTCGATAAAATCTATCTATCGTTAGGCGTATGTCAAATCAAATTTTCTATTGATAACATAAAAGTTTATATATATTTTTATCCGAATAAAGAATAATATCGGGATTATTTTGGGCGGATGAGTTATGAGTATTCCTGGATGCGTCCTTTTTCTACACAAAGGTAGGGGCGATCGCTGTTCACTACTATCAACACAGCCCTGCTTTTACCAAAAAAGTTAGTTAAACCGCGTCTATCTTGAAACCTGTAGTTCTTCGGTGATCAAAAGGATTTGCCCTCATCCCCCAACCCCGAATCCCAGATTTAGGGTGAGGGCAAAAACTACGGTTCTCAACTTAGATGAGGTTTAAACAGATAATTAAAACTATTTTGTTGGTATATCTAGGATTTTAGATATTTAATAATATCTGGTAAATTTATAATAAAACCTTTATACAGGATGCAGTTCAGCCTTTATTGAGTATTTAGATGCCTTTGCTTATTGTCAGGATTTCTTAACCAAAAAGGTTGGTAATGAGCGTATTTAACTGATATTATTTCATCACTAAATACATTTCACTGGCTGTTTGTGTAATTCTACTTGGAAATAATAAATGGTTCATCACACTAATGCTTTTAGCGATTGTGATTGACCGTTTATTTCCAGAATACTCAAACTGTCATTTTTCCATGTCCACTGACATCTCTGTGGTTGGTTTTTCCGTTGCCTGCGCGTAAGTCAGGTATGTCAACAATGAGACTTTTAGGTAATATTTTCCTCGAACTATAACTTTTATGAACAGAAGAAGACTTATTGTTTGGATTGCTACGGCAGTTAGCAGCATGACGCTGGTAATAGGCTTGCAGTTTGTGAATTTCTCGCCAGCAAGCTCCATAACTACACTTAACGTATATGCGGCTGTCAGCTTAACAAACGCCCTGAATAGCATTAAGACTCAGTACCAAAATGCTAACCCAGGTGTCAACGTTGTTTATACATTTGGTGCTTCTGGTACCTTACTGAGCCAAATACAAGCAGGAGCTCCAGCAGATATTTTCATTTCTGCTGCTACCGACCAAATAAATGTTTTGCAGAATGCAACCCCAAGTAAATTGGTTGCAGGTAGCCGTAAAAACGTTGTTAAAAATAGTCTAGTTTTGATTGTTCCTACGACACCTGGCGTTAGTGCTGGTAGTGCTGCTCTCACTAGCTTCAATGGTTTGGTCAATGCCAACATTACTGGTATTGCTATCGGTGACTACACAGGTACTCCTCCAGTTGTGCCAGCCGGAAATTATGCCAAACAAGTTCTCACTAGCCGAGGTATTTTTACTGCTGTCAGTCCTAAATTATACCGTGCTAGTAATGTGCGTAACGTTTTAACTGCTGTTGAAAATAAAACTCTTCTAGTTGGAGGTGTAAATAAAACTATCAGTGCAGGTTTGGTTTACAAAACCGATGCTGCCATTTCTAACAAGGTAAGAGTCGTAGACATTGCCCTCACAACAGAGAGTAATCCGATTGTCTATCCACTAGGTATACTCACCAGAACTACAGCTTTATCGACGGCACAGAGTTTTTCTAACTACTTAAATGGTAATACTGCCAAGAATATTTTCAAAAATAATTATGGCTTTGTCCTGCCTTAATCACCACAAAGTAAACCAGTTAAGTAAATACTCATTGTCGTGAATTTTGAACTATTTGGAGTAATGTCTCGTGAAGTTGACTAAAAAAGTTTCAGTTATTGTTTGTAGTTTGACTACTGCCTTCCTTTATACTGCTGTGATTACTAATACTTATAAGTCAGCAGCACAAGCAGAAGGACAAGAGTTGATTATCAACGGGGGATTTGAAATTGATCCTCTCATAGCTCCTAATGATCCCACCATTGCAAATTCTAATGTTACAGGATGGGTTAAATCTGGTGATCCGATAGATATATCAGGTATTACAATTAGCAACTTTCCTAAAACTGGTAATCAAGGTTTATCGCTTGGCTCATTTTCAGGCATTAGCTATATATCACAAATTATCCATACAGTTCCTGGTCAACATTACCAACTTACTTACTATTTAGCATCCACAGAGGAAGCACCTGACCTGAAGAATAAATTTAAGGTTTTTATAGCTGGGCAGAAGGTTTCTGTTAAAAACAATACTCCTTTCCAACCCTACACACAATACAGATTAGATTTTAAAGCCAAAGGAAGATCCACAGAGATCAAGTTTGGTTCCTTAGCAAAGTATGCGTTTTTATATTTGGATGATGTAAGTGTCAAAGCGATACCTTAACATCAACGAGAAAACTATGGGGATAAATAAACCCCAGATGACAAGCTAACCCTCATTCTCAATGTCTGGCTCCAAATCAGGAGGTGCCGAATCCTATAAGTGATTTGCTCCTCCTGCCACCTTCAATGACAATACTTAGAGCCAGCATGGATGTAATTATTTGCTTGTTTTAATTGTCGTAATTTGGAATTATTTGGAATCAAGTTTTATGAAGTTAACTAAAAAACTCTCAATTATTGTTTTTAGTTTTACCACTAGTTTAGCTAGTACTGCTGTGATTACTACTAGTTATATTCCAGTAGCGCAAGCAGAATATGATCCCAACTACGTTGTAGATCCTAGAAACCTTGTTTTTAACGGAGGATTTGAACTCGACCCCCTTGTAGATCCTCATAATCCCGACACTACAAATCCTAATATTACAGGATGGACTAAGTTTGGTGATCCGATGGATACATCAGGGATGAGAATTAGTAATTTTCCTGAAAGTGGTAATCAGGGCTTATCACTTGGTGGATTTATAGACCTCAGCTACATATCACAGACGCTTTCTACACAACCTGGTCAGAAATACGAACTTAGTTACTATTTAGCATCTACAGACGAGCCATCTGACCTTAATAATCAATTTCAGACATTTATAGGTGGAAAAAATATTTTCGATCAAAAAAATATTTCTTTTCAACCATACACGCCATATAAGTTTAATTTCACGGCAGACGCATCATCTACAGAGTTAAAATTTGGGTCTGTGGATAGACATTCATTCTTATACTTGGATAATGTAAGTGTAAAATCTGTGCCTGAGCCATCAACTATTGGAGGAATAATAGTTACTGCTGGGTTGTTGGGAATATGGCTGAAGAAAAAGAAGGCAATGAGTTAGAAAGCTCAGAAAAAAACAGGGAAGCATCTCACTTTCCTAAAAAGCGTTGTCAAACGTCACCCCAACCCTCTCCGTGGGTTCGGAGAGGGAGCAAGAATCTTGTTTCTCATCTGGTATATTTGTTCAAATTTGATAATCTAGTGCAGCTAAAATTCTGCCACAATGCTGATTTGCAGGTACAGCTTCTAGAATCTTTTTCGGTTGGGGTAAGTTGAGGTTTTTCATTAGTTCGATAAACTGGTTGCGGCTGTGTCCAGCAAAACGAGGATTCCAGCACTTTTCTTCGCCAATAGTGGATACTGTCTGTCCTTGGTAGTCGTGACCGGGATATACCAAGGTGTCATCTGGTAATGTAAATAGCTTTTGAGTGACGGCATCATACAGTGATTCAGCGTCGCCGTTTTGGAAGTCGGTACGACCACAACCCCGAATAAACAGGGCATCTCCAGTTAATAGGTGAGTGTCGTTAACTAAGTATGCCATGTGGCTATCAGTGTGACCAGGGGTAGCGATCGCCCGAATCTGCACGTTCCCTAATTCCAACATATTTCCATCGGCAATGTAGTAATCTGCACAGGTGGCCGCAGCATTCTCAGGCAAAATCGCCAAACAACCCGTCAGTGACCTGAGTTTGTCTGTTCCAGTAATGTGGTCAGCATGAATGTGAGTTTCTATACAGTAGCGCAGGGTCAGCCCCAATTGTCGCAATATCTGAAGATCACGTTCGACTTGCTCCAATACAGGATCAACTAGAATAGCTGTTTTGGTTTCTGGATCGGCAATTAAGTAAGTATAAGTACTAGATTCTTTATCGAATAGTTGACGAAATAACATACTAGGTTTCATCAACCCAAAAGTAGTAGCATCGGGTTTTGGATTGAGAGATTTGAGTAACTCCTGTGCCAAATTTGCCGCTTGAACGCGAATTTCTGGAACAGCAGTGGTTTCCCAAAGATTGCCCTTACGCGGTGTCCCCAAGGTGTAGAGCATTTGAGATGTATTTCCATCTGCATCGATCAGCGCACCATTGGGGGCGGTGTCGATTCCCATTGACAAGATGTTGGGACGGATGAGCCGTTGTTCTTGGATGCTAGCGACCAATGGATGCTGCAATCTGCGGTAATCACAATTTGCGCCGGTGCAGTTGATAATCCGCTTCACCTGCAAAAGGATATTTTTCTGCGTCCCACGTTCGCAGATGCTCACATTCACTCCATTCTCTAACTCCTGACAACTTTGAATCCGACCTGCGTAATGGTTCAGTTGACCAGATTCCATTGCAGCATCCATTACTTCCGCAATTCCTTCAGCAATCCGATGACGGTGAACTTCCCAATAAGCTTTGACATGGCGCAGAAATCGCTTCTGTTCCGGTAATGGCAGTGCTTGCCAAAGTTCTGAAATAATTGGGCGCATGGCATCGATTACCGCCCGCCAATCTTGAGCGTCTTGTTGGGTAAGGGTTTGGCGCAGTTCTTGACGTACCAGATGTAGCAGTCCTCGCGCCGTTTTTGGCGCAGTTTCTACATTAATAAATGCCGGATAAGCAGCTGTTGATTTGTGCTTAAAGGGCATCAATCCGTGGCGCGAGACGGTATGAATTTGTCCCTGGAACCCTTGTTGATGCAGGGCAACAACCGCATCTACCATTGTTAACCCAGTACCCACCAGCAGAATAGCATCCTCTGGATTTAAGTCGGTAATTGCATCCGCAGACCAAGCATCTTTAACATAGCGGTTGTCTAAAACGGCGAGCGGTGCAGGCAGAATTGCCGGGAAATTGCCCAACGCTAACACCGCTTTTTGCACATACAAACATTGACCACTGCTCAGGTAAACTATTGTGTTGTGGGGTTTTGTTGCAATGGCGATCGCTTCATCGATAATCTTCTCTAGCTGCACATTAGCCAGTGCATTTACCTGTGCTGCTTTTAAAGTCGCCTGCACATAGTCCCCATAAACCCGACGCGGAACGAAGGTAGATGCAGTTACTTCTTCATGCCCATTTTTGTGCAGCCAGTTGAGGAAGTGATTTGGTTCATCAGCATAAGCGCTCATGTTACCCGCAGGCACATTCAGCAAGTGACAGTCTACTGGTGTCCCGTAAGCAACTCCTCTACCCACTTCCGAATTACGTTCAATCAACTTGATGGATAATGGCATAGTTGCGTTGCGTAAAAGATTAGCTGCAACCAGAGAACCGCTAAAGCCACCACCAATAATGGCGATCGCAACTGGAGAGGCGGTTCGGTTAAAAATGCTGTTGTTCATAGGACGTGTGAGTTGCATTTTCTGCTTTCTACTTATCAATTTACGGCCGATAAATTGAAATTTACGCTTATTGGAAGTTGTTAGGCGGAATGAATTAGTTCAAAAACCACATATGCCCATGAATAAGTGGGAATTGCAGTTGAGTATCTAATTTCCCAAATCGAGAGACTGGTGATCGTCAGATTACACAAACTAAAATCTAGATGAGACAACGTTTTGGAACTATTTATCTAAAATTAATGTGTCTATTGCATCCAAATACGATGCAAATACCGGGGTTTTTAATTAACATCAAAAAACCGTTCAAAAGCGAGAATTTTACCTTGAAAATTGTCAACATTCTCTGACACTAGTAGCATTCAACTTTCAGATAATGTTTGCCTCAATGTCTTAAGAGCGATCGCTGTTAGGGCATTGTCATATAGCGGTTCCCAGGTGGATGAAGTAGATCACATCAAAACCTCACCTCTAACCCCTCTCCTTGGTAAGGAGAGGAGGTGAGGTTAAGCTTTACCTCATTCTTATTAGGAAAAGCAATATAGAGGTATTGAGAAATACAGTAGCCCTAAATCGATTATGAGAAAATAATAAGCTTGTGAATGTCACTAAGTATTGGGTGCAAAATGTGGAAGCATTTGCTAACTGAATTGAACGAAGCCTATGGAAAACTTCGTGAAATCAAAAGCGTATTTACACACAAACTTATAAGGTAATTAAAATGACTTACGATTCCGAAGATGTGCAACAAATCCTTCAAATAGCACTCACTCGTAAACAGGAAGGTGAATTTTCACGAGAAGAGCTTGTAGAAATGGCATCTGAGTTAGGTATTTCTTCTAATATGTTGGAAACAACTGAACAAAAGTGGTTAGCTCAACAAGAAGAGGAAGGTTCGCGGCGCACATTTAATACTTTCCGACGCAGAGCGTTTTGGGCACACTTTATTTCCTTCCTAGCGGTGAATTTATGCCTGATTCTGTTGAATTTAATTACTAGTCCTAGTTATTTTTGGGCTATCTTCCCAGTTTTAGGATGGGGGTTAGGACTATTTTTTCATTGGCAGAGTGTTTATCAGAGTAAAACAGAGGATTACGAGATAGCCCTTCAGAAATGGCGTACAGAAATTTAACCTCTCCCTACTTTGAAAAATGGAGACAACAAGGCACAGCCATGCGCCCCGATGAGTTGGGAGTCATCTTGCACCTACAAATGGCGAAATTTCCGTACTTGATACTCTGCTGACTCCAGTATCGGATAGGATTCTCCCAGTAGTTAGATGAATTTGTCTTCGATAGTCTGCAAATCGGCTTGGGGTATGGCTTTCCACTGCTCCAGCGTTGCCCAACGAATGATGAGGATAAAAAACTCCACCCACAAGGGGATGGAGTTTTTGGGCATGGGGAATGGGGAATGGGAAGAAGTTACCTGTTTGCCCCATGCCCTATGCCCCAAGGGTTGGGGCGGTGGTCACTGAGCGCGGCTGCTATCCCTCTCCACCCACTCAAGGGAATTGAGTTTCCCGCCGCTTTCAATAAATTCTCTATGGTCATTAGGGCTACTCCAAACCTCTTTACCGAGAAATCTAGGAAATTTAACCAGCGCTGTGGGTCTGCGATCGCATTGTATATAACCAGCCATTTTTGTTTCTCGATTGGGCGATGTTGCCAACTTTACTTTTTGCTTTACCGTCTCTAAATCCAGATCAGGAAAGGCTTGCGTAACTTGACTCATATCCACTTATAAGACTTGATATCTGTTAAGAGTAATCTCTTTTTATACCCTATTACATCTGATTGCAACTTAGTATAAGCTATGTAATTGGATTGCTCAAAAACCTGGTTTAGCTTCACGGAAACTAGATGATTTTCTGTAAGGCGCTGAGGTCTTTATAAGAAATTCACAATACTAAAGAATTTCATACCAAATAAATATTGATTTTTTATCAAGAAGAATTCAGCATGAATTAGAGTCCGGCTGATCGATGTAGCTTGCTTAAAATCAGGGGTATAAAAGGGTTTAATACTCACATCTATACTAAGGAGTATATAGTCATTTTGTGGTATAAAACCCCACTTTATTTCTTCCTAAATCTGGATTATGACAAATGCATTCTTTGTTAATTTTCCCAGCAAAATGCGATTTTCCCAAATTGTCTTGACCGTTCAAAATGCCTTATACCAAAATCGCAAATTAAATGATAGAAATGCTAAATGTGAGATCAACACGTTGCAACAATGGCTAACAATCGCGTTTTATATGTTATAAAGCTCAGAGAAATTCATGTTAGGCGGAAACTACTCTATGGAACCAGATAAACTAAGCCGTTTTAAGGAGTACGGCGAATTCATCCTCCGAAAGATAGATTCTGTGCCCCAGTTCCCTTCTAAACAAGAAGATTGGGTTCCAGCTAGTCTTGATGACTGTCTCCTGCGTTTGCGGTCAGCTGCCCAGAAAACCGTAGACTTGGCAACTTCGCCTGTCAAAATTGGGGTGATGGGGGAATTTAGTAGTGGGAAAACCTTACTTTTAGGAAGTCTAATTGGATATGCAGATGGTTTGCCAGTGAGTGAAAACCCCACTACAGGTAATGTTACCGCCATACATATCATCCCGCAAGAGGAGTTCGCAACGACTCAATTAACTAATTTTACGGTGAAGTATCTTTCTCATGAAGGAGTACATGAGTGTCTACGCTTCATGCTAGGGGAAGCAAATAAACGAACAGCAGCAGCTGGACTTCCTCCTATACCAGTATCGAAACTCAACTCTGGGAAGGATATTATTAGCTGGTGTGAAGAAGCATGGAATAGTAGTAACAATTTGGAGCTACGTTATTTACTGCGGGAGTTGGTATTATTCCTGCGGGCTTATCAGGCCTATGGGGAAGTTATGTGTGGTGGGCGCTACCAGATTGATGCTATTACCGCACAGGAGGGGCTACAGCTAGTTGAACAGCCAATGGCAATCCAAACTCTGAAATTTGAGGATTTACCTCCAGCGCATATCAGATTACCGAGTCCACCCCAGAGGCTACCAACAAAGTTATTGCAAAACAGTTTCCCACTGATCCGCCGCGTAGATATCGATGTGAAAATATCACGGGAAATTTGGGATTTTACGGGTGCAGCTAAATTTATTCTCATTGACTTTCCGGGATTGGGGGCTGCTAATTCGGGAGCTAGGGATACCTTTTTGTCACTGCGGGAATTGGCAGAAGTACAGACGATTTTGGTATTGCTAAATGGGAAATCTCCCGGTAGCGATCGCGCCAACAAAATCTTTACGATGATGCAGCAGCAGCGACCGGGACAAGACCTGAAAGATTTAATTCTCGTCGGTGTAGGTCGCTTCGATCAACTACCCCTAGACAGTGAAGGTGGCGAAAGAGAACTTGACCAACTGATTGAAGATAGCCATTTGCAGGAAGAAACAGTTTTCCAAAAACTCAAAGTTCTGCAAACTACCATTGATGGTGCAGAAGCGTTTACAACCCAAAAAGACCGCATCGTTTTACTGTCGCCACTGTTGGGATTGGTTGAATTAGCAAAACGTTCTACTACAGTGAAAGCAGGTTCACCAGAGTTTTTAGCTAACTTAGACTATCCTGATTATTTAGATCGGTCTAAACGGCTGCAAGAGAAATGGGAGCTATTAAGTGAACAGCTGTTAAAATCTGATCCCCGCAGCAATTTGGGCAGACAGCTAGGTTACTTTGGTCAAGATGGAGGTCTTGGTAAGCTGCGGGAATTGATTCAAACCCACGTTGCTACTCATGGTTTGAAACAACTCTATGAAGATACTAAAAGAGCAGCTGATGTGGTGAGTCAGCAACAAGATCATTTGAAAGACATCATAGATGAAATTCACGAGCAAGGCATCCCTACAGGAGACAGTCCCGCTTTTATCGAATTGCGTTTTGTGGTGGAAAGCTTGGATAAAATCTACAGGAATTTCCAAAAAGATATCGGGAAAGAACCACTCAAAGACCGACGCGGTGTTGTCGTCAGCGATGTAGTGAAAGACGAACTGACATTTAGAATCCTCAATTGGAATCAGTGGACTTTACTCTTCAACAAAGCTAACAATGGAGCGATCGCTCTGGCAGAATCTAAAGGTGCAGCTGGGAAATTATTTGACCGAGGAAACCGCGTAAATAGTTCCCTGCCGACTAAGAGCGATGATTTTTATCCAGTATTTGAGAAAACCGTTAAAGAATTAGAAGATTTTGCCCGCGATCGCATCCATCAAGCAGTGGTAGATTTATTAAACCAATTATCAAATCATGTAGCCCCAGAACGCGAACAATTACAAGCATTTTTTCATCCAGAAATGGAGCAAGAAATCGAAGATAAATTTGGTTTTGAAGATGCTGATCTATTTTACAAATTATTACTAGGATGCGATCCTAACGAATGGAAAGAAGCAATCATCTCCGAAATTAGTAGTAAAGACAAAACCGTTGCACCCGAAATCATCTTTCCTTTAGCGCGTCAGGACGATAAACACAATGTTGGTCAAATCTTTGATTGGGCACCAGAGAAAAGCCAAGGTTTACCCAGATCCAGCAATCACCAACTTTTAGTTCTGCGACTACGAGATGAAATCACTGCTAGCGCCAGCCTGCATCTTGTGCAGTATGTTAGCGAAGTTAATCAGCAAATTAATTCAGAATTAGCAGGTATTTTGGATCAAATTATTCCGAGTTTGCAAAACATTTCAAAAAAAGAAACTTTGCTGAGATATTTGGCGGCTGGGGAATTGCCATCTGAGATACCAATTCCAACTTGGTTGCAGATTCTTTCAGAAATTGCCGCGATTTCTGACTCAGATGATTTGAGATAAGCTAACTCAGAAAAATTTAATTGAGCGAGTGCAACAAGAACAGATAACTGTCTTAGCTAAAAAGGAGATAATAGATGTAATCACAACGATGCCTACGGGGGGCTACGCCTACGCTGTTTATAAATTTGCCAACTTAAGTCGTGAAGAGGTAGAGGCTATGTTAGGAGTTAAGTTAGAAGAAACTAGGGTTTATCAAGAAGCTAAACAAGAAGGACGAGAAGAACTAAAACTTGAACTTGTACCTCAGTTCTTAGCTCTTAGTATGTCGATGGAAGACGTTGGCCAATTACTTAATTTAACCATTAAACAAGTAAGACTTGCAACTGAACAAGAATCTTCAACATCAACTTAGTAAGCTGTTGCGCCTTTAATTTGCACTAATATTTTTTCAACATGGTTGTGGGGTGGGCATCTTGCCCACCCTGATAATACAAGTTGTATAAGTAACAGCTTAACTGCCGCGATCGCCCAAGATAAAAAACCAGTGAACAACAGAATCATTTAATACTATAATGAACCCTTTCCAATTGAACAACTATACTGAGCAACAACCAAGTGAGAAACAACAAAAAAGATTTCCGGGATGGTTTGCTTTAGATTTTGGTACATCGAATTCAACAGTCACACTTTTCGATCCCATTGAAGTCCCGATCGCCGAAATTTTACCCAAAGAACAAGAAATGCGGTTGCGCGATCGCTTATCACAATGGCTAAGTTCTCCCGCTTCAGTAGCTTTACCAGATGTCAGCGCTGATGATTGGCAAAAGTTTATCGTAGAAATTAGTAAAAACCTGGAGATAGAACCAGAAAACTTAAGTGAAGTTTTTGAAAGTGATAATAAAGAGCGATTTTTAGAAGCAATTCGCCAAATTGAACTTTCTTTAGGAAACAGCGAGAGGTTCCGCCGTGCTGTCAGCAAAAAACTTTACCAAATCTATCATGAAGTGTTCCGCGTTCCTACCCTAGAGTCACAAAATCTGATCCCAGTTGTGCTGGATATTGATCGCCGCGATACGGAAATTCCCAGCGAGTCGGAAATTTCGCAGTTAGGGGACTTAAAACTGCGGATGGGTAGGGAAGCTAGAGATAACAGAAAAAAAGCGATCGCTCAAGGTACAAGTAGTTCTTTAAAGGAAATTATCAGCAGGTTTCATCATTCACCCAAACGCTATTTTGGTCAGGAGCGATCGTTTTCAGTTATTTTGGATGGTGAAGAAGAAATAATTACCGCTAATCAGTTAATACAATCTGCTTGGGCGCATTTAATCGAGTTAACTGAAGATTATCGCCAACGCGCACAACGCAGGTTTTCAGAAGGGAATTTTTTAACAGCAGTTGTCACTTACCCCACCGTCGCCCCACCGGTTGTTCGCAAGGAAGTTAAGGAATTAGTTGAGCAGTTGGGAATCGACGATGTGCAAACTGCTTATGATGAAGCTGTTTCTGTGGCGATATTCTTTTTGTGGCGAGAATTTGGCGGTAATTTGAACATTGGTATTGAGTCATTCAAAACTCGTTGTCGCCATGCTGGAAACAAATGGTCACAAAATGTTCTCGTTTTGGATATCGGTGGGGGAACCACAGACTTAGCTTTAATTGAACTGACTTTAGAAGATAAAACCCCTACCTTTGCTGATTATGAAGACCGAGGTTTAGGAGGACGTTACTACAAACTTACTCCCAAACTATTAGGATCATCCGGTCATTTACAATTAGGCGGTGAGTTAATTACACTGCGAATATTTAGATTATTAAAAGTTGCGATCGCCGACTTTTTATTGACAGCAGTAGCAACAGGTGATATTGAAAGCGAAAAGCTAGAAGATTTAATTAACTCTGAGTTAAACGAGCGCTTCTTAGAACAAGGTAAATTCAAAACTGGCAGTCTTTTAAAATGTCTGGACAGAGAGAATCCAGAAGGCGATATTGCTTACAAAGATGCTCTAGATACTGCTGAGAAAGTATTGCCCACCCGTTGGCAACAAGCACCTCAACGTTTGCAATCCTTTTATCTTCTCTGGGATTATGCAGAAGCAGCTAAACTTAAACTTGGACAAAAGCCACCAACCGAGAATTCTCTATTAACCTTCACACTTTCTGAGCAGCAAATTTCTGAACTGCTTACCCAAAGCGCCGTTAAATTGCAAGTAAAAGATCCAAATAGCATCTGCGTCACCCTAGATAACCAGCAATTTGAACGAGCCGCCGCTTCTGGAATTAAAGAAGCGATCGGTATTGCTAAAGGATTGATGGAAAGTCGTTTGCGTCCCGATGATATCACCAAAGATTCTTGGAATTCCCAAAAAGTTGATTGGTTAATTTTGTCTGGAAAAACTTGTAATTTAGACATAGTGCAGCGCCAAATCTATCAGGAATTTAGTAAGTCTCCATATTTTGTCTGGAATCCAGAACGGATTACCTTTGTGTTGGAATTTACCAAGCTAGCCACCTCCGCAGGTGCTTGCTATGCCGAGAAACTGCGAAGATTAAGATTCGATCCAGAAGAGTCTAAAAGCTTGCTGCGTAAGGGAGCTAACCAGCTAGAAATTGATGTCAAAAACCTGTTTTATTATTTGCCCTGCAACTTCAAACGCAAAACCCAAAGTAACGATTTATTAACTATATTCAAAGCTGGACAAGAACTTTATCAACTTGCACCTGGGGAAACTGTCGCCAAAGTTCGTACTCGCTGGCAAGGAATGCAATTAACGAACATTATCTACCGTCAAGACTATGAGGATGGAGATTTACGACTATGGGGTAGCTTTGACGGCAAAAACCTGATGAAAAAACTAGGAATGGAAGAAGTAGAGTTTCTGAAAAAAATCAAAGTCCAGTTTGAGATTGACCAAACCCTCGAATTTAATGTGTTGCTTTGTCAGGGAAATCCCCATTATTTAATTGATATTGCTGGCATTGATTTAGGAGCGGTAGTTTCAGAAGCATCAGCGTTATTTACTGATGGTAAATTGAACTGGAATATTGCTGTTGGACGCTTCCATAAAGACTTGAATGATGGTGATATTGCTGTCAATGTTATCGAGTCAGCAACTGTTGATCAACCAGATGCCTATCATCTTGTATTTGAAGTAGGAAATGATGGTAGTAGAAGATTTCAAAAATTTCACTATTTGCGCGATGGGGTGACGCAACCAGGAACCGGATTAATTAGTAATCCTTTACCTCCCTTCCCGCAAACTGGCCAGCACACTTTCTATGTTTATCAAACAGACGCCGAAACCAACAGTAAAAAATGGATAAGAATTGGCGCACTCAGCAAACCAGATGTCACTACAGATTATCCTTGCCAATATCGTGTGACTCTCGATGATCAAGGCATTCTGCGGATGCACGCTGGTGAAGTCCCTTACTGGACATCAAAAAGTCAAGAATGCTTGAAGGAAGAGGGATGTGTTTATGTTGCTGAATTAGAGTTGCAGCCCAACGAAGTTGATAAAGAACGTGATCCATTTTGCGGGATACATTAATTGGGAGCATCTCAATGAGTGTAAAAAACCTTGTAAAACCTCACCCCAACCCTCTCCCCTTCGACAAGCTCAGGGCATCGCTTGGTAAGGAGAGGGAGCAAGAATTTTGTTTCTCATCTGGTATATCTGCAAAACTGCCGCTCAGTTCACAGGACGGGCGAGATGCCCATCCTACAAGAAATATTGGGATATTTTATTACTTGGAAGTCCCTTAACGATCGCATACAGGTAATATTTGGAGGCAATATTCATGCAGCACTTGGGTCAATTATTAGAAATAAAAAACTCGGAGTTAGCCCGGTTATTGCGCTTTACTCTGTATGGACTAGAGGCTACTTTAAATCAGGCTCGCGCAGAATTTCCACTAGATCCAGGAGCCAAGGTATGCGATGATGTGCTGCAAGAACTTCATAGCCTGTTACAACCTGCACCCCCACAGCAAAATACTGGTTGGGAAGATGCGTCAGATGATTTAAAACTCAGTCACCTCCGGGAAGCTTTTAATTCAGATACAGAACTTAGTTATTATCTGGGTAATTCCCAACTACAAAGCCAAACAGACTCAGATTTGTGGAATGAAATTCAACGCAAACTGCTGCGGATACCAGAAGATTTGGCTGCATCTTGGCGATCGCGCACCTTGGATATGGCTCAAGAAGTTGGTGCGATCGCAGATCATTCTAATACCTTTCAACTTCCGTTTATCCGTGATGAAATTATCTACCCCGGTCTTAGTGGTACTATTCAGACTCAGGGATTAAGCTTGTCTCAAAAAGCACTTTTAAATTTTAAAGTTACCCAAGATAATACATCAGATATATTCGCAGGATTTCTATATTTATATCTAAAATTTATTGAAATTGACCCGGATTTACATCATGCCTTAAAAAGCGTTTTTAGCTTCGATGTTATCTCTTTACACTCTAAACCAGAACAGCGCCATCAATATATTGAGGCTTTAAGCGATCGCTTCCAACGCACCCAAAAAGCTGACGAAAATACTGATGCCCTCTTAATTTTACGTGCCTGGATTGACATGGACGAAGCGATACATTCACTAGTATTTATACCACCTGCTGAACGCTATTCTTGGTGGGGAAAGCTACAACACGAATCACGACGCATCCTGAAAAAAGTTGCTGATCAGGCAATTAATGCAGGTAATGAAGTGCGAATTCGCCAATTATCAGGGCTTTATGCAGATATCTGTGCTTTCTCTAAGGATGACTTACAACTAGACTGTGGTGGTATTCCTGGCGAAGTCTTAACTTGTCTTCGGGTATATGCGCGAATTAATCAGGAAGAATCTCCAGGTCGTGTAATATTTCGCTCATCACGGTAGTTGCTGGCGAGTTTGCTAATTCTTGAGATTATGAGGCAAGGCAGACAATTTTGCTAATCCCCGCCTTGCCTCATAATCTAATGAAGGTAAAAACGTTTAAATCTAGAGGATGCCCCAGAAGTGTAAAATCCCTTGACCAGAAAAGGCTTCAACTAGAACGATAGATAAAAAACCAATCATTGCAAAACGACCGTTCCAGTTTTCGCTCTGAGGAGTGAAGCCCCAGCGCAAAGCATTAGGATCTTCTGGAACCGAAAGCGTAGTCTTTTTAACGTCTGCCATAAATAATACTCCCAGCTTTTATGTTGTAACAGTTATGACTGCCTGTAAAGTAATGTAACAGAATTTTACAAAAATGCAACATAAACTCAGGACAAAATTTAGTTAGGGAATATATATTACGGACACGTAGTTTTATATTGGCAGGTTTGCGATGCCTACGGCGGTAAGCTACGCGCCAACAGCGAATTACCTATGACTCTACTAGCAGAGACAAATATAGGTAAGACAAACTGCTGTCAGAATTCCACATAGCACAATCACCTCAATAATTCGCAGGGAAAGATTGTTGTGAATAAGATTATTCATACGCCATAACTAAAATTCCACTCGAGGTTGATAGATGTAGAACGGGGCATAAGAATAATCAATAAACCTCAGTAGGTTACTTGATAAAATTGTAACCAGTAAGGAGGAAATTAACTCTTGCTTAGTCATTTCCATGCTTTAATAGCCAAAGTTGAGCTAAACTCTGGCATAGACAAATATTAAGAAAAGTTTGAAGACATGGCAGGAGTTCTGCATTTTACAGGATTTATCAAGGGAGTTACCTATAAAACTTGCTTAGGTGAAAATTTAAGTACGATTAATTTAGATGTATTTGATGTCAATAAAGAAAGGGGCTATGGATTAATAAAGTCACCTACAACTGAAATTGCTTATTCAAAATGGGTATCACCTAAGAGAACCAGAAGTTATCCATTTGCCAGAATTTATAATACATATAATTCATCGAAAGTTATAACTCTTATCCCGGTGATTAAAGATGAAGGTAAAGATGGCGATATAGATAAAATTCAATACTCTACAATTCCTTGGATGAATTTGCTTAATATATATATAATACTTGCTTATTATGAAACAGCCAAAAAAAGCACCAAAAAGGGGCAAATTAATAAGAATAAGTTGAGTAATCAGAAATTTGCTAATGATTTTGTTAAATTTCAAATCAGTGAAATATTAGCATATCGCCAAAGCGCACTCCATTGGAACAAAAATCTATTTGAAGAAAGATTTACACAAACTTTTGAAAAAGCTCTAAATTCTTATGATTCTATTTTTAATCAAACTGGAGTAATAATTCACTCACGAGAAGGATTAGATAAATATTTACATAAAATCAAAGACGAGTTTGAAGAATTTAAAAATATTTCTCTTAAAGGTTCTCAGAGTGCTAGTAAGAGGGAAGCGCTGACTTCTCACAAGCTAGAATATTTAGTGGATGGATTAAAAGCAACTTTTAGTATTGAAAACTATCTTGGGGGAATTTATTACTTGACTCCTGATGAGATAATATTTGAGAACAATATGTATATTATACAAGAGTCAAAAAATACTTCAAAAGCATCTTTGCCAAAGCTCCCTGATATTGAAGATGGTTTATTCAAGCTAATTTTATTTTCTAATTTAGATTCTTTAATATTGAAAGGCGAACCAGTATTGTTTGCTACCAAGCTAAAGCTTACAGGTAACAATGTTGTTGGTTCTATTGTTTTTCCAGATGCATCACTAGAAGAACTAGAATATTTTTTAGAAGTTAATATTAAAAATTTTAATACAAATCAAAAAGTAATTATCAAAAAATTGGCTTTAGAAGCTCAAAATAATTATAAACTTAAAATACAAGTATCCAGTAATTTTTAAACATTATAATTTTTGGTTATGCTCAAAAGTCCTCTACGATATCCTGGTGGTAAGTCAAAAGCAATAAATCAAATAGCTGAATACTTGCCAGAGAGCTTTTCTGAATTTAGAGAGCCTTTTGTGGGTGGTGGTTCTGTATTCATTTACGTAAAACAAAACTTTCCTAATTTAAAAATTTGGATTAACGATTTAAACCGCGAAGTCTTCTTATTCTGGAAGTTTGCCCAATCTGATCTGGTTCAGTTACTTAAAGAAATTCGACATATTAAAGTTAAATATACAGATGGCAAATTACTCTTTGCAGAATTGAGTAAGGTAGATGTCAACAATTTATCTGATTTAGAAAGAGCAGTTCGCTTTTTTGTCCTCAATAGAATTACTTTTTCAGGAACTATAGAATCAGGTGGCTTTTCCCAAGAAGCTTTTCATAAAAGATTTACTGATTCTTCAATCGAACGACTAGAAAAGTTAGAAAATCTTCTATCAGAAAATGTCCAAATTACTAATTTAGATTATAGTCATCTATTAAAATCAGAAGCAGAAAATGTATTTTTATTTTTAGATCCGCCATATTTTAGTGCTACAAAATCAAAGCTATATGGTAAAAGGGGTGACTTGCATACCTCATTTGAACATCAGAGATTTGCTGAACTTTTGCAACAATGTCATCATCGCTGGCTAATTACCTACGACGATTCACCGCAAATTCGAGAAAGTTTTCAATCGGCTAATATCTCTGAATGGGAATTGCAGTATGGGATGAATAACTATAGACAGAGTGGTGCGGCTAAAGGAAAAGAGTTATTCATTACTAATTACTATTTGGATAAAAAAGCTCAAAATCAGAACCTTGTGAATCCAGCTTTGCAGTTAAGCCTTGATTTTTTAACCTGACTTTGATAGCTGACAATTTTCCGGTAGGATAACTCCCATAGCTCTCAATATAGCTACAACATACAAACCTTAGCTATGACAACTTCCCCGATCGCTGCTCAAGAATCCTCTGTTAGCTGGTATATCCTGCTGCAACAATTAATAGATGGCCAATCATTGTCCCGTACTCAGTCTGCTGAATTGATGCAAGGATGGCTCAGTGAAGCGGTTCCCCCAGAGTTATCAGGGGCTATTTTAACAGCGCTGAACTTTAGAGGCATTTCTGCCGACGAGTTGACCGGCATGGCTGAAGTATTACAATCTCAATGTTCCCCACTCAGCGCTCACCAGTCAGCACTGACTACTGTAATAGATACCTGTGGCACTGGCGGAGATGGATCATCAACCTTTAATATTTCCACAGCAGTTGCATTTGTCGCCGCCGCCTATGGCGTACCCGTCGCCAAACACGGCAATCGTTCAGCCTCAAGTCTAACGGGAAGTGCCGATGTCTTGGAAACCTTGGGTGTAAACTTGAGTGCCTCTAGCGAAAAAGTGCAAGCAGCACTACAAGAAGTGGGGATCACTTTCTTATTTGCCCCTGGTTGGCATCCAGCACTCAAGGCGGTTGCCTCATTACGGCGGACTTTGAAAGTACGAACAATTTTTAATTTGCTTGGGCCGTTAGTAAATCCCTTGCGTCCAACTGGGCAGGTGGTAGGGTTATTTACTCCTAAGCTTTTGGCAACAGTTGCCGAAGCTTTACAGAATTTGGGCAAGGAAAAGGCGATTGTGCTGCACGGGCGAGAAAAACTTGATGAGGCTGGGTTAGGAGATGAAACTGACTTAGCGGTGTTATCAGATGGAGAAGTGCAGGTAACTACGATTAATCCTCTAGATTTGGATTTAACGCCTGCTACCATCGGTATGCTTCGGGGTGGGGATGTCCAAGAAAATGCGGTGATTCTGAAGGCGGTATTGCAAGGAAAGGGAACTCAGGCACAACAGGATGCAGTAGCGTTGAATGCGTCGTTGGCGCTGCAAGTAGCGGGTGTAATATCGTTGCTGGATCACGCCGAGGGTATTAAAATCGCTAAGGATATCCTACAAAGTGGCGCGGCTTGGACAAAGTTGGAACAGTTAGTTGAGTTTCTGGGGAATTGATTGGCGATCGCAGTTGCGGGCGGAATTCTACCACATTACGTTTAATCGTGACATCGTAGTTGCCAAAAAAATCATGTCCTAAAAGTCCAGTTTCTAATTCCGTACCGGCGATCGCTACTGCGACTTTATTCACTATTACTCCGCCAACTGCCATCGAATTAACATAGCCCACAGGAAATTCTACAGCTCTAGAACTAGCGGTGTTTGCCTTCGCTTTCCCCACTGGCACGATTCCCAAAGCATTGGCCATCTCCTGGGTGATGACAGTGCCACTGGCTCCTGTATCCACAATCATCTCAAATTTTTGCTGGCCATTGAAAGTGACTTCGACAATTGGCGTACCACCAATCCGCCTTTTAATCGGGGCTGTAAATACTGCTTGATCGGGAATCAGCACTACTGATGAGGGCAAACCTCGCTCTGGTGATAACGGTTTTGTTGCTACACGAGGTGATAGAGGTAAAGTGAACTTTGGTGTAGTTGCCAGCTGGGGAACAACAACCACTACCCTCTTAGGTGCAGCAACACTCACAGGGCGAGGATTAGCTTGCTGTTGGGCATATTTAATTTGCCGCCGATATTCAGTAATTTTGGTTTGAGCGATCGCAAATTCGACGCTTTGTCGCCGCACTTTTCGCATCAGAGCGATCGCATCCTGATACTGACTCACCACCAAATTCCAATCCTCTGGAGATTGAGCAGATTGGCTGATACTCCAAGCGCCAACAGCTTTGTCTCGCCCCATCTCAAAAAGACTTGGTTCACTTTCAGATGGCTCTAGTGGCTGCGCTTCTGGGATAGCTGCTGGTTTTACTGGTTCGACAGTCGGCTGTACTGATGCCAGATCCCCAATTGGCGTGGGTTGCTCATTGCCACCAGTCGCAGTGTTCCGTTTGTCTTCACTACAGGCAACACACAAAACCGCTAGAGCGCTTGATATAAAAATTAGGGTTGCACGGGATAAAAAAGACTGAAGCATAATTAATTCTAACTGCCCAAGCTTTGCCAAATCCATTCCCGCTACTTTATTTAATTCCCTTTTAATTTTAATTAACTATCCTAAAAATTCCCAATTGCTCAACTTATGAGATAATTAACAATTGCAGTATTGGAGAATAGGGAGTAGGGAAGAGTTTTCCCAATGCCCAATACTTCTCTACCAGAGGCTGCGCCAACGACTTCTCTACGAGACGCTGTTCGCGTTCGCTCAGTACAAGTGTCCAATGCCCAATGCCCAATCTACTATGACTGACGCAATACCAGCTTTATTTGTCCTGGCAGATGGAACGACTTATCGCGGTTGGTCTTTCGGTGCTACGGGAACCGCGATCGGAGAAGTGGTGTTCAACACTGGGATGACAGGCTATCAAGAAGTCCTGACTGACCCAAGTTACTCCGGTCAGATTGTGATTTTTACCTATCCTGAATTAGGTAATACTGGCGTCAATCCTGAAGATGAGGAGTCAGATCGGCCTCAAGTGCGAGGTGCGATCGCGCGTAATATTTGTCAGCGACCAAGTAACTGGCGATCGACACAATCCTTACCAGACTACCTGAAACAAAACCAAGTACCAGGGATCTACGGCATCGATACCCGCGCCCTCACCCGCAAAATTCGGATGTTCGGAGCGATGAACGGTGGCATTTCCACAGACATTCTCGATGAAGCGGAATTGCTAGAGCAGGTACTAGCGGCTCCCAACATGGCGGGATTGAATCTGGTTGGTGAAGTCACCACCCCAACGGCTTATGAATGGTCAGATGCCACAATTCCAGCTTGGGAATTTAACTCTGAGGCTGCGGAAAATCTTGGGGAACCTTTTACTGTTGTTGCCCTTGACTTTGGCGTAAAACGTAATATTTTGCGTCGCCTCACAAGTTACGGTTGTCGGGTGATTGTTGTGCCTGCTGATACCTCACCAGAAGAAATTCTCAACTACAATCCAGATGGTGTGTTTCTTTCTAATGGTCCGGGCGATCCTGCTGCCGTCACCGAAGGGATTGCAACTGCAAAAGCACTCCTATTAAGTCAAAAACCCATCTTTGGTATTTGTATGGGACACCAAATTTTAGGTCATGCACTAGGGGCAGAAACCTATAAACTCAAATTTGGTCATCGTGGTTTAAATCAGCCTGCTGGCTCACAACAACGGGTAGAAATTACCAGCCAAAACCATAGTTTTGCGATTAACCCAGATTCTTTACCTACGGCAGTTGTGGAAATCAGCCACCTGAACTTAAACGATCGCACCATTGCCGGGATACGTCACAAATCTCTACCTGTATTCTCCGTACAGTATCATCCAGAAGCCAGTCCTGGTCCCCACGATGCTGATTACTTGTTTGAGCAATTTGTTCAAGCCATGCGAACAGCACGTCAACCCCTTCTCTGCGAGACGCTACGCGAACGGGGAATTCAAAATTAAAAATGACGCGACGCTCGATGACTCGCTACCGCTTCGCTATCGCGGACTCGCTAACGCTGCGCTAACAAAATTCAAAATGAAAGATTTATTTTTGAACTATGCATTTTTAATTTGGAATTGGAGCAAAGCGAGAGTCAAGTTGTCGCATCTGGGATTAAATAAAAATAGCAAAATGCAAATGGGGGACTAGGGACAATACCCAATGCCCTATTCCAGCAGATTGTAGACAACTTGCTCAAAAACCATCTATACTTGAGCGTTCACTTTCACTCATGAGGAGGGAATTATTGCTGAACCACTAAATCTAACCGTTAGCCTGAGAGGCACTCGTGAAGTCCGGGATAACTGTCAGCTATTCCGCCTCACAGGTTTGTTAGATGCCTTTTCTGAGCCGACATTTCGCAAGACACTTGGCAGCAAGATTGACGAGGGACCTAAGCATATTATTTTGGATCTCTCACAAATCGACTTTATTGATAGCTCTGGTTTGGGTGCTTTGGTGCAGCTAGCCAAGCAGGCTCAAACTGCTGAGGGTACTTTGCAAATTGTCACCAATGCCCGCGTTACTCAAACGGTTAAGCTTGTTCGTCTAGAGAAGTTTCTCTCCCTGCAAAAATCAGTTGAAGACGCTCTAGAAAACGTCAAGTAGTATTGATTGCTTGAACCGAGAGATCAATTCAGCTATCCAGATTCAACATCGGATAGCTTGATTTTTAAAACTTCTGGCAGAAAACCTCTCTCCTTGTGGGAGAGGCACAAGGCCAGTTTAGCTATTATGTTTAAAGTTGAGTAATAACAAAGATATAGATACCCACTTCTGGTGTATGGAAAAAGTTGGCTAGAATATTCCGATAAACAATCAACTCTGAAAAAGTTGTCAGAAATACAAAGCCAGCAGATTTATCTATAGGTTAACTTGACTTGATACTGTATAATTAAAAATTGTCGCTTAGTAAGTAAGCATGGCAATGGGATCAAGCAACAGGGTGAGTTTGATGTGCAAATTTTACATTATCTTAGGCGCAGACTACAAGAAGTAGGCGAAATTAGGTTTATGGGCGTTGACATCAGGGTGATTTAAAATACCAAATCTCAATCAAAAAGAGGAAAGTAGTAAGTAGTTATGATATTAGTGATTATACTAAGTATAGTATCATAGCATACTTCAGAAAAATCAGTCTTTGCGAAGAATGCCTGCCAAATGTAGTCCGTCAAGGAATGATTTATTTGTGAAGTCAGAGGAGGAACTATTAGATGGACAAGATGAACAGGGCAAACAGAGTTTATCTTGGAATCAAGCACTCTTAGCAACCACAGCCCCATTCCAACAGATTTCCCTCTCCCAAGTGCAAAAAATTTCTCCTAGTGCTTTAGCATATTTGGGGGATGCAATTTATGAGTTGTATGTTAGAATTTTCTATCTAGTGCCATTGCAGCGGTCAGGAATTTACCATCGTCTGGTAGTGGAGCAGGTAAGAGCGGAAACTCAAGCGCTACATTTGCGATCGCTGATTCCACATCTCAGGGATACCGAATTAGAAATTGTCCGACGGGGTAGAAACGCCGCTACAGGACGCCCTAAGCGACTTAATCCCGAAATTTATCAACAGGCAACTAGTCTAGAAACCTTAATTGGCTACTTATATCTCACCGATTACCAGCGTCTAACTGAACTGTTGCAAATACTTCATGTAAAAAAAGAGTGAGAACTCAATTTCACTATGGCCACAACAGTAGATTAGGCTGAATAAATTCAGGTAATCGGGATAATCAACCATACGCTATATCCATAAGTAAAATGCAGAATAAACCAAGAAAAATCAAAACTTCTAGCGAACCCAATCGTGGACAACCCGTAAAAATTAAAGGTAAGCGTGTTGTTACTAATCCCACTGGCAATCCCAGAAAAACAGATAGCAATCCGATTTCTGTTGCTAGTCCCACTCGCAATCCCAGAAAAATAGATAGCAATCCGATTTCTGTTGCTAATCCCACTCGCAATCCCAGAAAAATAGATAGCAACGCGATTTCTGTTGCTAATCCCACTCGCAATGCCAGAAAAATAGATAGCAACGCGATTTCTGTTGCTAATCCCACTCGCAATCCCAGAAAAATAGATAGCAACGCGATTTCTGGCAACTACCGAGAACGAAATAGCAATTTATCCCAGCCGTCTGTATCTACAGCGACGGAAGATAGCGATCTCATCTACGGTCGTTATCCCGTATTGAGTGCGTTGCAAAATCAGCGCAATCTTAACCGTCTCTGGATTACTACCCGTCTACGCTACGATCCCAGCTTTCACCATTTTCTGCTCCAAGCCAAGGAAAATGGCACAGTTATTGATGAAGTTGAACCCAAGCGCTTAGACCACATCACCAACGGAGCCAATCATCAAGGAGTGGCGGCACAAATTGCTCCTTACGGCTACATCGAATTGGCGGATTTAATTGAGCAGTCCAAATCTGTAACCGATGCTGTAATTGTCGTGGCTGACGGAATCACTGATCCCCACAACTTGGGAGCAATTATTCGCACCGCCGAAGCAATCGGCGCTCAAGGATTGGTGATTCCTCAAAGAAGGGCATCTGGGATCACTTCCACTGTCATGAAAGTGGCAGCAGGCGCTTTAGAAAATTTTGCTGTATCTAGAGTTATCAACCTTGGTCGCGCTTTAGAAGAATTAAAAGAAGCTGGCTTTTGGATTTACGGCACGGCTGCAAGTGGCAGCGAACCCGTGCATACAATCAATTTTACTGGCCCAATCGTTTTGGTAATCGGCTCAGAAGGTGAAGGTTTGAGTATGTTAACTCAACGTTCCTGTGATTTCTTAGTATCGATTCCTCTACAAGGTAAGACTCCCAGCCTCAATGCTTCGGTAGCGGCGGGTATGGCGCTTTATGAAATTTATCGCCAGCGATCGCTAAATACGCTGTACTTAGATAAAATACAAAAAATCTCTTTGAAAAAATAACAGTAAGTAAGAGAGTATAAAGAAATGTAAAAGATAATCAAGTAGCATATCCTGTAACACCCTGTAGCACTTTATAAATCGGCGAAAACCATGAAAACCATTTGGCATAACCTCAAGGAAGTGTTGATTAACACATTTGACTACCTCGGCTTGGCTTGGTGGGTAGAGATTGTGACGCAGAATCCCCGGTGCACGTATTACTTCGGGCCATTTCTGAGTTCTTCTGATGCCAGATTGTCAAGCATTGGATATATAGAAGATTTGGAAACCGAAGGAGCTACGGGAATTGCTGTGCATGTCAAGCGCTGCAAACCTAATACCTTAACAATCGCTGAAGACTTGGGGGAAAGATTTGACCGCAAAGTACAGCCTGCCTTTGGCGGTCAAATGTAAGTTAGGCAAGAGTCAAGATAATTCGTAATTCAAAATTACGAATTATCTTTTTGGGAGTCAAAAACCTTTGGATTATTGACTCCCAATTACCTGTTGATGTTCTTCTAGCCAATGGTCAATATCATTCAGCACCAGCTGGGGAACTTCCCACGGGAAAAGATGGGCGGTGTTGGGATAGCACTGCCACTGAGAATTTTGGAGATGTTGAGCAGTTTCTAAGCTGGAATCAACTGTGATATGGCGGTCTTGTTCACCCGCAAGTACTAGACTAGGACATTGTATTTGTGGCAAATCTGGAACTCGGTTGTATCCTGATTCAATTGCACTATAGAGGGCGCGAGTAGCAGCACCAGAGGTTTGCAAATAAGCTGGTACTGCAACGCTTGCGATGTAGTTGTAACTGGTAGATGTATGTTGTTGGATTAGGTAGCGGAAAAGCGATCGCTTGCTAAAAGTTTCAATATTCCATTGCCAACCCGGTTTTATATAGTTTAGTAGGCCAGCAACGCCAGTATATAAATTATCTTGCCAAGTGATGGGCGGATGACTGCCACGGGGTTTTGCAGCTGTCCCCACCAAAATCAGCCCAGTAACGCGCTTTGGTAAACGTAATGCCAGTTCCATTGCCAGAATGCCCCCAAGTGACCATCCCAATACTAGGCACTTTTCAATTTTAAAGCGGTCTAGCAGCGCTTCTAAATCAGTCAAATGGTCATTCATCTCAAAATTCCCATTATACCGACTTTTGCCGTATCCACGTAAATCAGGGGTAAAAGTTTGATAACGTTTTGATAAATGATTGGTAAAGACAGAAAGACTACGACCAGTACCAGGATGGCCATGTAAGCCCAAAATGGGGAATCCTTGACCTTGGATGTAGACATTTAGAGGTGTAGCAGTAGTATGATTATGGCGATCGCTCATTAGTCACCGTTGTGAATTAGACTTAAAAATACAAATTTCCTCAGGATTACGCCGATTACACGATATCGCTGCAACCTGGAAACTACTCCACTCAAATTCTCTTTCTTTGTAGTTAGCGATCGCTGAGAAAATTTTCGTCACTCACATTCTCCTGCTTTTGTCAAGTATCCACATATCGCCTTGTTGTACAATCCTTTTCCTAGCTTATTTATAGCAATATTAAGAAAGATGTGACTAATGCGTAGCCGCCTGCGGGTGGGGTGTTATATCGTGTCCGGGTAATTAGTTGTGATTCCTATAGTCATTGCATCCCAAAGAGCCAAAGCTGCGCTTTCTCTCCCCTCCCCGCAGGCGGGGAGGGGATTAAGGGGAGCCAGTGCGGTCTTGGGGTCTCCCCAAGTGGAGCATCTGGCGTGTGGGGTTCTTCGGGTTTAATAAGTAATCAAGCGGACATGATATTAGGGACT
Source organism: Nostoc sp. NMS7 (assembly GCF_017115085.1). GTDB lineage: Bacteria > Cyanobacteriota > Cyanobacteriia > Cyanobacteriales > Nostocaceae > Nostoc. Next base: position 90,685 of record NZ_JABXKJ010000237.1, read on the forward strand.
TTTGTAAGAGGTCTATAGTACCAATGCATGGATACCAGAAACTTAAGGCAGTTGGGCGCTACCTTCTGAGTCAATTGCCTATTTTGCAATTATATGCTCGTGAATATAATAACAACTTCTAGCTGATAGACGATTGCTTTTCAATAGTAGTATCAATTCTCAACGAAAATCGGCGGGAATCCCATCCCAACAAGAGGGGTGTCCGGGATAGCCGCCCGCCTTTCCATTGTCATTAGTCATTAGTCATTAGAACCAATGACTAATGACTAATGACTAATAACTAATGACTTCGATTTACCCCCGGCTTGAAGCCGGGGGATGAGTTAACAAAAAAGAGGTCTTTTTCGACCTCTTACCAATTCCCTAAAATAATTTTCTATTTACAGAATTACGACAAGCCAGTATTAGCACCTTGCTTACCAGTTGCTAGTTCCACCTTGATGATTTTGCCGCCTGCTTTTTGAATGCGTTGCTGTTCACGGAACCAGTTCTCATAGGGAACTAGCTTAGTGAAATAAGTATTTTGCAGTTCGCGTTGGGTACGAATTCGGGTTTGGCTGGGAACTAGAGCAGTAATTTTAAACAAACGGGACATATTCTGAAAATCTCCTGTATACTTTGTGAAAACTTTTTTTATCTCAAAATCTTGAGTGCAAATCTTTTAATCATTCAAAGGCTGGAAATCAAACATCAATACTAGACCACCAACACTCATCACTGATAATTTACCAAGATAAGCAATATAACGTTCTAGCACTCACGGTTGATTTCCAGACCTTAATAAAGCCGCACCTAAATTCTTAAGCGCAAACTAGCTCTTAGCTTAAGCCAGAAGAGATATAGTCTAAGTAAACACCCATTTCCTTACCAGCATCTGAACCAACTAAACTAGCGGTTACTTGTTTAATTGCTTGGATAGCTTGCACGGTAGCACCAACGGGAACACCTAAGGAGTTGTAGGTTTCCTTCAAGCCATTTAGTACACGCTCATCCAAAATGGAAGGATCGCCAGCTAACATAGCGTAGGTAGCATAGCGGAGGTAGTAGTCTAAGTCACGGATGCAAGCAGCATAACGGCGGGTAGTATACATGTTGCCGCCGGGACGGGTGATGTCAGAGTATAGCAAAGATTTTGCTACAGCTTCTTTGACGATCGCAGCAGCGTTGGCGCTGATGGTGCTAGCAGCACGTACCCGCAGTTCGCCAGTGGAGAAATAGCTTTTTAGCTTCTCTAAAGCAGAAGAGTCGAGGTACTTACCTTGAACGTCTGCGGAGTTAATGACAGCGGTAATTGCGTCTTGAGCCATGTTGTTAATTCCTTATTTCCAACCGTATTGCAATACTTCTGTTTCAGTAGGTAAACAGTTTCACCCTACAGTAGGGCGCCAACTAGGTAGTCGAAGTAGTTACCAGCTTCAGCAGCGTCTTCGCCAGACAGCAAGGTAGCAGAGACATTCTTCAACCCACGGATACCTTCAGCAACACCATCGATAGGAGTTCCCAAGGACTTGTACAGTTCACGGGCACCGATAACACCAATTTCTTCAATAGGTGTAACATCACCAGCAACGATACCGTAGGTAACGAGGCGGAGGTAGTAATCGAGGTCACGCAGACAAGTAGCAGTCAATTCTTGACCGTAAGCGTTCCCACCAGGAGATACAACATCAGGACGCTTTTGGAACAGTTGATCGCCAGCTTGCTTAACTAGCCGTTCCCGGTTTTCTGACAAAACTTGAGCAATCCGTACACGGCGCTCACCACTTGCAACAAAGGATTTGATCCGATCTAACTCACCAGGGCTGAGATAGCGGGCTTCTGCATCAGCATTCACGATAGCTTTCGTGACGATACTCATTAATGGATTCCTCCAATACGAATGAAACCAGGATTTGATTAAACTGGTGCGACTTGAAATTTGGTTTACTGAGTTTCTTTTCTCGTCTTTTTAGACACAACAGTTTCATCACTGCTACGGCTAATAAATTACGAGTTTGGCTAAGTCAACATAAGTAGACAAGCTTTAAAACTCAATTACCTTCCGCAAAACATTTTCCGGTATTCTGTTGAGCATTTATGACTGTTCTTAACACTTTGTAATATTGCTTTTCAGAATTCACTGTTTTAGCTGCAATCTGAGAGCGGTCTTACGAAAGGTTACGAAAAGGTTACAAAGGGGACAGGGAACAGGGAACAGCAAATAATCTGTACCCTATTCCCTAATCTCTAATCAACCGCTACACTGCCGAGGTAGTTACCTGCCATCAGTGATGGGAAGCGGTTGTAAGGCACAACATCTTCACCGAAGTAGCGGCTATATTCTGGACTTTCGAGTATTGCTTCTACAGCAGCTGACAAACCGCGATCGGTCAGCTGCTGGTTATACTGGCGAATTTCTTCCTGAGTTGCGGGTGTACGCCCCAACAGGTGACGGAAGAGGAACTCAATCACCTTGGCATGAGGATAAGGTGATAAGAAGCGCTGCCGATAGATTTCGGAACTGGCTAGTTCACGCACAAACTCCCGGATGGAAATTTCACCATTCTGGAGTTTGCCCTCTAGGTCAATACGGCGGAAATGATCAGGCACTTCCTCGCTAAATACATCCAACACTTGACGGTAAATGGCGTTGATTGCCTGTTGTCTTTCGGTTTGGTTGGTGTTTTCCGTGAGACGATAAATACGTGCATGTTTACGCACACCTAGTTCCACAGATTGGCCGCTACCATCGTTGTAGGAACGACCCAGTTCAGCAAATGATGGCTGGCTCTGGTTTAGACCATTTGCTTGGGCTGCTATATCTGCGATCGCCTGCGTCGAAAGCGGTGTATTGTTACTAACTCCGACGCGCGGTTGCACTGGCTTAAAGCTCGGTACAACTACCTCATCGTTTTGCTTAGTAAGCTGGTTGTACAGCTTCTCGGTATTCGGGAAGTTTGCCGCAGGTAGGGTCGGGAAGCGACGGTAAGGCACCGTATCTTCACCAAACACTTGGTTATATTCCACACTTTCTACCAGGGCATTAATAAAGGCACGAATACCTTGAGTAGCCAATATCTGGTTATACTTGCGGATTTCGGCTTGGTCTAATGGCGCACGTCCCAGGAAGTGCTTAGTTCCCAATTCAATCACTTTGGTATTGGGGTAGGGTGTGTAGAACTCTTTCAGGTAGAGGTTAGAGTAACCCAAACCTTCAATAAATTCCTTCACACTGATTTCGCCATTCCCCAGCTTGCTTTCCCACGCCGTAAATTCATTTTTGGCGATGTAGGGTGCAATATCCCGTTCAAAAATCTGACGATATGCAGCGCTAATCAAAGTTTGGACTGCAACTTTGTCACTGGTATTGGATACCAGCTTGAAGATTTTGGTTTGTTCCCGTTGCTTGCTGACACCTTGGTTAATGCGGAACTGAATATCTGGTTCTGATCGGTTTTCTGTAACTGTACCCAGTGTCACAAAGCTCGGCGTTACTTCCTTCTGGACTTTGATGCCGATATCTTCGCCAATGCTACCAACGCGCAATTGTCGCCCAGTTACACCACCAGGAGTCAGATACCGTTCGTAAGGAATCGTATCTTCACCAAATGCTTCGTTGTATTCTACGCTGTTAATAATGGCATCAACCACCCCGTAAAAGCCCTGTTTGGAAGCAATGTCAAAGTACTTGTTGTTTTCTTGACGGCCATAGGTTGGACGACCCAACAAGCGGCGGTGAATATACTCGATCGCTTTACAAACATACAGCGATGTCCAGTACAGATTGCGGAATACATCCGACTTAGCTAAAGCGCGGATAAACTCCCGCACAGAGATGTCGCCGTTTTCCAGCTTGATTTCCAATACCTTCGGGCGCTGACCTTCGTAGAGATCCCGACCGAAAACTTGCAAATAAGCAGCTCTAATCACTGCTTGGGTGGAGCTTTCGGAGAATCTGACGCTAGAACCTTTGGGAGCCTTTTTACCAATAGTACCAGGCAGTTGATCTAACTTGAACACCTTGGGACCTAGAGTCCCAGGAGCTTCACCCCGCGCCTTGGGATTGCTATTTTGGTTATTAATCCCTGCTCCTTGGTGAATTAGGATGCGTTTGGTATCCTTGCCAAAAGGAGCCGGACGGGTGCTGGGGTTGCGAGTTTCTTTCGGGAAAATCGCCCCAAACTGAATTTCCAAGGGGTCATTTCCAGAACCGTAAGGATGTTGGTCTGGTAGGGGTTGCTCGTAAGCAGCAAATGTGGTAAGAAACTGAGGTATCTTGCGGAAAGGCGCACTGTAGTTAAACAGGTCTTGCTGCGGTCCCCAGTTGCGACATTCTTGTGCTTCTTGACCCAGACCTCGGAGGTAGGGCACTGTCTCTTCGCCAAAATAGTCGCCATATTCAGCAGAATCTACTAAGGCATCTACCAAGGCTGGTAGACCACCGTTAGAAATAATCGAAAAGTATTTTTGTACTTCTTCGCGGCTACTTGGCCCCCGTCCTAGAATATGACGGAAAGCTAGTTCGATGACTCGGCTGTTAATAAAAGGCTGGTAAAACTGTTTTTGGTAAAGGGGAGATTTAGTTAGACGACGGACAAACTCCTTCATAGAGATGTCGCCATTCTTCACCTTGGATTCTAGGTCAGATATCGACAAGCTATAAGCACGGGTAATATCACGCTCAAAGATTTGCCGATATGCAGCCTTGATTACCTCATTTTTTTCGCTACTTGATAACCCAGTTTTCATTACGAACTTGGGACGTCGTTCTGCGGCATTAAAGTAAATTTGCGGCAGTTGCAACCCTTGCTGGTCGCTAGAGGGGCGTTGACGCACTTTATTTGAAGGTGTGGCTGCTTTGAATTCTGTTAACAAAACATCCATGTACTGAGACACAATTTCTGTAGCCTCAGCATCGTTGCGAAAAAAGGAAAGTGACCCGGCTTTGATTTCCTGCAAAGCTACTAGCGTTGCTTCACCAGAGCAGGCATTTTCAATTATTTCCCGCAAACCCCGTGTATTCACCGCTATGATGTTGGGGTCGCCAGCAACGATCGCATAAGTAGCGTAACGCAAGAACCAGGATAAATCCCGCAAGCTCTTGGCCATGTTGCTTGGGCCATAACGAGCAATGTTAATTGGTCTGAAACCTGGGGGTATCGGACCGCTGGGAGATGAGTTAAAGATTGAGCGTAAATTTTCTAGGAACCCACCACGACTTTCAACGTAGGTTACAGTTCCTAGTTGCATCCCTTGCTGAACATTAGCACCAGCACTAACAGGTACTATTTCTATTTCTCTGGGCTTTTCTAAAAAAGCCATTGGCGAACCACCGACAAAAATCCGGTTGGCAGCGCGAGATACGATAATCTCGGCATTATCCGTCAGCGTCTGGGAAATTTCTAGACGCTTTGCACCAGATGCAAAATAGCTTGCCAGTTCATTTAATTCACCATTTCCCAAAAAGCGGTCTTGCTGATCCGCTTGGGTAATTGTGGCTACAGTTAGGGTTTGATATAGTTGCGGACGCGCAACTGAGCTTCCACCACTCGCCTTAACACTCATCGGCTTTGTAAAACTCCCATCATAATCGTTTATATGTTAAGTCTGGGTCGTTTTGAGGCTTGACACATCGGTGTGTCTATGCTTTATGAACTTGAAAGTACTGCCTGCAAAAGTGCCAGTAAATTAACCCAGTTAGCTTTTAGATTAGAACGTTTTGCGTTCTTAAGGCTGGTTTATTAAGAAGTGTATAGAACCTCGATCTCGAATGTATCCAGTCTTAAAATGCTTACCTCGGTTTGCCTGAGATAAAATATAAGTTTTGTAACTAAGTAGGAGGTTGAGAACTGTCTACCGATTTCTTTTTTTTCCATCCCGTCATCTGCTGTTGATAAATTTAACAAAGTTTAGGGGTTTAAGTCCCCTGCTTCTTAAGCAGAACGTTTTGGGTCGGGGTCTAAATACCCGGACGCTCGCAGACTCGCTACCGCTTCGCTAACACAAAACTGACTTCCGACTTCCGACTTCCGACTTCGTTTAATTTCTCCTCGGCTCTCCTGCTTCCTAGTCACCGGACAGTGATGATTAGACGATGTTAAGTTATTTTTAATACTAATAAAATTATACTTACAACTGATACCGGGCTGGAAGTAATTCTTAATTTATGGTGGTTTAATCTGTAAATATCGGTATTTACATAGAGGGAAAATACTATGGACAAAAGTTGTAAATTTAACTATTTATTCAATGTTACCCTGTGTGCGATCGCAATTATTTTGGCTGTGACTCCGGCAAATGCGCTTCCAGAACAAAACATTAACAGTGTTGTGAAATGGGCAAAAACCAGACCTCAATTACCAACTCTGAGATATAACAGCGAAGCCCACGGCTACGAGGGTACAAAGGGAAAATTATACTTTTATGCTGATGTCACTTCTGAAAATGGGACAGTGACTAAAGAAGGAATAACTATGAGTGGTGACTCAAGCCTCAAATTCACCACAAAAAATGCGAAAGCAGTAAAATTGTTACAAAATATTTATAATTTTAATATTGCCAATGACTTCCAGAAGTCTCGATATATCACCAAAGTTGGACGTGACCAGTTTTATCGCGGGCAAAAGTTTGCTTACATCGCTGCTGAGGTACGGGATGGGTCAGCATTGCTGATAATTCCCTTGAATAAGTTGCAAGAGTTTATAGATAATGCCAAATATTGCCAAACCAATCAATGCGACATTTAATTAAGCTTGTAGCCTGTAATTGATATAAGCATTATCAGTAAACAAAGGCACGCAATCACTAATGTTGTAGGCGGTGGACAGTTCAACATCTGACTCAAAACCTTTTTCAATCAACTCTTTACCCGAACTGCATTTTTTCAAGTACCCCAGTAAATCCTGCCGGAAAGCCTGAAATGTTGCCACAGCCACTTCAGCTTCTGGTGACAAATTACCATTTAAATAACTGAGAATTGCCCCAGCACCAATTAAATCTTCAAATGCAGGTCGTAGGCTACCATCATCTTTCCACCTCTCACCGGCAGGAATCACAGCGATTTTATCGCCATACTTTTGAGCAAACTCCGCTACAGCTTGGCAATTTCGCAAGCAACCCGCCAAAGTTGGTGTATTGCCTGTATGTAAGGTCAGAAAAGAACCATTAGGTGAGGGTAAAACTAATCTAGTTCCAGTCGGAATCTGAACAACTGATTTTGGCGAGAGAGAATATCCTGTTGTAGTCCAACGTTGTCTGTGACTTGCTAACTCTGCTCGCACTGACTTGGCATAATCTATAACAGATTCATCTCTGATTGTGTATGGAAAAATTATCGCGCCATTGTTGGTGGCAATTTCCACGCAGGTAGAAAAAGAGAGAACATCAACTATCACAATTACATCACTGATAGGAGCGAGTTGAGCAACTCCTTGTAAGCCCCATTCACAGCGTAAATCAAATTCTGATTGGTTGTAAATCATTGATGCGATCGCAAAAGACAATATGATCAAAATCAAACCATAGATAAATAAACCTAGTGTAAATAATTAAAGGTTTGTAGTCAGCACGAAGAGTGCTAATTTTAGAGCTTCAGCCCTCTCTACGAGAAGCTACGCGTAGCTTGCTTCCCTTAAGGCGTACACTACGAACTAAAAATTAGCTGCAAGTAGGTCAGCAGTTATAATCAATATAAAACTTCAAAGTTCAAAATATTAATTTCAAAATAGTCATCCACTAGTCACGCAACGCATAAGACAGCAGAATACTGAAATTTTAGCCTATTTGTGTACCTGAAGTGTCCAGCATTCGCTAAACTCATAAATACTGCGTTATTCCTCATCATGTCCGATTCCCAAACTGTTAGTGTTGCTGTTGCCAAACTCTACAATACCTATCCATTTCCCTATGCCATCTAAAGATATATTTCATCAATCTGTCCGCACTGCTCTAAAAAAAGATGGTTGGATCATTACCCATGATCCACTGCATCTGAAAGTTGATGACATTGAATTTTTTGTGGATTTAGGAGCAGAAAGATTATTAGCTGCACAAAAACAAGGTCAAAAAATAGCCGTAGAAGTTAAATCCTTTATAGGTGCGTCGGAAGTAACTGAATTTCATCTCGCTTTAGGTCAAACCCTGAATTATCGGCTAGCATTAAAAAAAGAAGAGCCAGAACGCCTTTTATATCTAGCTATTAGCCAAGATACATACCAAGACTTTTTCTCACGTCAATTTATTCAAGATTCTTTAAAAGAATATCAAATTAAACTTTTAATATTTAATTCGTTAAGTCAGGACATTGTTTTATGGAAGGAATAAATTACTCTCAAATCATTCAAGATATTTTAAGTAACCATTCCGCTAATGACGTGGCTAATGGCTCAGAAGTTCAATTGTTGTTTGACGCAGAACGCCATCATTATCAAGTCTTAAATATTGGCTGGAAAGAACAACGGAGAATTTATGGAGTCATCATTCATGTTGATATCAAAGACACAAAATTTTGGATACAAAGAGATGGTACAGAAATCGGCATCGCTAACGAATTAATCGCGGCTGGAGTCCCTAAAGAAGATATTGTATTAGGTTTTCACGCTCCTTATAAACGCGAATTTACAGACTTTGCTGTTGAATAATTAAGTAGAGCGGCGTGAATAATTCAAGGTTTGTAGTAAGGACTTTAGTCCTAATTTGAGGGCTGAAGCCCTGACTACGAACAATAGTAGTCTTTGCCCTAATCAACCACTATCCGCTAAACTCAGAAATACTGCGTTATTCCTGATCATGTCCGATTCCCAAACTGTTAGTGCTGCTGTTGCCAAACTCTACAATACCTACCCCTTTCCGCCGGAAGCCCTATTGGATGAACCACCTCCAGGTTACAACTGGCGTTGGAATTGGCTAGCCGCTCATAATTTTTGCACAGGTCAAAAACCCCAAAAGCAAGATATTCGGATTTTAGATGCAGGTTGCGGTACTGGTGTGGGTACAGAGTACTTGGTTCACCTCAATCCTCAAGCTTCTGTTGTGGGAATTGACCTCAGTACTGGCGCTTTGGCTGTAGCCAAAGAACGTTGTCAGCGTTCTGGGGCTAACCGCGTTGAATTTCATCACCTCAGCTTGTTTGACGTGGAACAGTTAACGGGTGAGTTTGATTTAATTAACTGTGTTGGTGTTTTGCATCATACCCCCGATCCGATTCGTGGTATTCAAGCCTTGGCGAAGAAGTTAGCCCCAGGCGGCTTGATGCACATTTTTGTGTATGGAGAATTGGGACGCTGGGAAATTCAACTCATGCAAAAAGCGATCGCACTGATTCAAGGTGACAAAAAAGGCGACTACCGCGATGGTGTCCAAGTCGGGCGACAAATATTCGCTTCTTTACCAGAAAATAACCGAATTGTCAAATATGATAAACAACGTTGGTCACTAGAAAACCACAAGGATGAAAACTTTGCTGATATGTACGTTCATCCCCAAGAAATTGACTACAACATTGAGACGCTGTTTGAATTAATTGATGCTTCGGGATTGGAGTTTATTGGTTTCTCGAATCCGAGTTTCTGGGATTTGGAGAGACTTTTGGGTAAAGCACCAGAGTTAGTAGAACGCACAAAAGATTTAAGCGATCGCCAGCTTTACCGTCTGATAGAATTACTAGATCCAGAAGTAACTCATTACGAGTTTTTCCTTGGTCGTCCTCCCTTAATCAAAGCCGACTGGACAGAGGATAAGGCTCTATTGACGGCGACTCCTGAACTTAATCCTTGTATTCAAGGATTTCCCAGTCAATGTTTGTTTAATTACGATTACCAGATTGTTAATTTATCAGTAGCAGAGTTTGAATTTATGCAAAAGTGTGATAATAATTCCACAGTTGCAGAGATTTTGGCAGGTGTAGAACTGGGATTGGATGGGGTAAAAAGGCTTCTTCAGCAACAGCTGATTTTATTGACACCTGCTTAATTACACTGCACTCGGATACTGAATTAACATTCATAAATTTATACTCGTGGTCAGGAGCGATCGCCCATCACCACTTTTGGTAAATTAATGTAAATTAGAAAAGTGTCCCAGAAACGGGGTATTATACATCCCAAAAGTTGGAGTTTTCTGGAATTCAGCAGTGGTGCAATGTTTAATGACAAGCCGCTACTCTTCGATTTCGGATTTGCGGTATGTCCATATACTCCTCAAGCACCAGTTGATTTTAGTTACAACAACTTGAGCAAACACCAAGATGCTATCTCACGACTTTGAAGGACAATTATTTCCTCAAAAAAGCTGGAATTGGAAGAAATTTTGAATTTTCAGGCAGCGATTATTGATTATTCACCCTCTGGGTCCCTCACATCATCAGCCGCTCTCTCGCTTCTGGGGACGCGACTTTAATGACTGTCTAACCTTGGCAAAAGTTAATTGTTTTTCCCTAAAGTATTGTTACCGGATCGTGATATGATTCAGCTGACTGAATGTGTAGTCATCATAATTTAGCTGTACTGGTTTCAAGTCTCGTGAGCTTGTCTGACGAATCAATTGCGCCCACTCCGACAACGCAACAAGATGCTAAAACTGGTTCTGAAGACACAGAATCAGGTAAGTCCATGCAAGAGTTCCATCAGCTCTTCCAGCGATTGTTGGTAATCACGCTTGTCTTGACGGGGGTTATTTTTATCTCTGTGTGGATTTTTTATTCCTTGAACATTGCCCTAAATTATTTAATTGGGGCGTGTACAGGTGTGGTTTACTTAAAAATGCTGGCTAAAGACGTTGAGCAGCTCGGTAGTGAGAAAACCAGTCTGAGCAAAACTCGTTTTGCTCTGTTTATGGGAGTGATGATCGTGGCAACTCAATGGCGTGAGCTACAGATTCTCCCCATTTTTTTGGGATTTCTGACTTACAAAGCCACGCTACTCGTGTATATGGTGCAAATTGCGTTCATTCCTGATTCTTAAAAAGTCAGGCTCACAAACATAGTAATCCCATCCTCGATCGTTGGGGAAAATGCTTGAAGAATGCAAATGCTTAGTGTCTTAAACGCCTTTAATTCTTTTCCCCTCGCCGCATTAGAAGTAGGTCAACATTTCTACTGGCAGTTGGGCAATCTTAAAATTCATGGGCAAGTTTTTCTCACCTCATGGTTTGTGATTAGCATTTTAGTAGTGGCTTCAATCGCAGCTACTCGTAATGCACAAAGAATTCCCAGTGGCATCCAAAATTTGATGGAATATGCCCTAGAATTTATTCGTGGTTTGGCGAAAGACCAACTAGGTGAGAAAGATTACCGCCCTTGGGTGCCATTTATTGGCACATTGTTTCTGTTTATTTTCGTATCGAACTGGTCAGGGGCGTTAATTCCCTGGAAGCTCATCAAGCTGCCTTCGGGTGAATTGGCAGCTCCCACCAATGACATCAATACGACTGTTGCATTGGCACTGCTGACCTCTTTAGCGTATTTTTACGCAGGTTTTAGCAAGCGTGGTTTGGGCTACTTTAAGAAATATATAGAGCCGACACCCATTCTATTGCCGATCGCAATTCTCGAAGATTTCACTAAGCCCCTCTCCCTAAGCTTCCGGCTATTTGGCAATATATTAGCGGATGAATTGGTAGTAGCGGTGCTGGTTCTGCTAGTTCCTCTATTTGTACCTCTACCTGTAATGGCTTTGGGTTTGTTTACCAGTGCCATTCAAGCCCTGGTTTTTGCTACCCTAGCTGGAGCATACATTCATGAGGCGATCGAGGGACATGGTGAAGAAGAGCATGAGGAGCATTAAACTTCTCAGTTGATAGCACAGTTCCAAGAGCATGTTCGCTCAAAACATCGCAAAGCGCGATCAAAGAACCCGGTGCAGCGTGAAAAACACGTTTCTAGTCGTTAAGTACATTTGTTAGTTTTGTAATCAAACCAAGGAAAATCAACATGGACCCATTAGTGCAAGCTGCTTCAGTTCTCGCTGCTGCTTTAGCGATTGGTTTAGCTGCAATTGGACCTGGAATTGGTCAAGGAAATGCTGCTGGACAAGCAGTAGAAGGTATTGCCCGTCAACCAGAAGCAGAAGGAAAAATTCGCGGTACCCTGCTATTAACCTTGGCTTTCATGGAATCCCTGACTATTTATGGTCTAGTTATTGCCCTGGTATTACTGTTTGCTAATCCCTTCGCAGGATAAGACCTAAAAGTTTTTGTGAGTGTGGAGACGTGAACCATCACGCCTCTACAATATTTTGGATTTTGGATTTTGGATTATCAAGAGTTTTCGGTACATACCCGTAAGCTTGTTGGTAGAACATATCTAAAGTCGTCAATCTAAAATACCCAGAACAACATACCCTTGGGTTAGTATTAATCCAAAATCGCAAATCCGAAATACCAAATAGCCTGCCCCTTGTTGGCTCTGGGTTTCTAAAATATGAAAGATTGGATGATGTTGCTAGCCATGAAAACTGCTACTCCAGCCAAAGAGGAGAGAAATGTTTGATTTCAATGCTACCTTGCCCTTCATGGCATTGCAGTTCCTGCTATTGGCAGCTTTGTTGAATGTAATTTTCTACAAGCCACTGACCAAGGTACTCGACGATCGCGATAATTATATCCGAACGAATACCCTTGAGGCAAAGGAAAGCTTGGCAAAAGCCGAGCGTTTAGCCGCCGAATATGAGCAGCAACTCGCAGATGCTCGCAGACAATCGCAAGCTACTGTAGAAGCAGCTCAACAAGAAGCTAAGAAAATTACTGCCGAGAAAATCGCTGAAGCCCAAAAAGAAGCTCAGTCTCAACGAGAACAAGCTGCTGTTGAAATAGAACAACAAAAGCAGGAAGCTTTACATACCTTAGAGCAACGAGTTGATGCTCTAAGCAGGCAGATTCTAGAAAAACTATTGGGGCCAACTCTAGTTAGATAAGCTAACAAGACTGGTTCTATCAAAGCATACGCGCAACTGGGCACTAGTCCAGAGCGCTTAATTAAGTGTCAAAAAAAGGCACTTTTTCCCTACTAGATAAAGATACTTTATTTACTACGGGAAAAGATACTTTATCTCCCTTCGGGAAAATACTAACGTATTAGCAAGCGAGCAGCGCACTTGTAAATGGGTATCATGGGCACATTCTTATTAATTGCCGCAGAAGCAAACGCTGTTCACTCTGAATTGGCAGAAGGCGCAGCAGAAGGTGGTTTCGGTCTAAACTTAGACATTTTTGAAACCAACCTGATAAATCTAGCGATTCTGATTGGCATATTATTCTACTTCGGACGGAAAGTTTTAAGCAAGATCCTGAACGAGCGACAATCCAATATTGCCACTGCAATTCAGGAAGCAGAAGGGCGCTCAAAAGAGGCAAAGATTGCCTTATCCAAAGCGCAAGAGCAGTTGAAGCAATCTCAGGCAGAGGCACAACGCATTCGCAAATCTGCCGAAGAAAACGCCCAAAAGGCGAAAGAAGCCTTGTTAGCAAAGGCAGTGCAAGACGTAGAACGCTTGAAACAAACAGCAGCAGCAGATTTAAACACCGAAACAGAGCGAGCGATCGCTCAACTGCGGCAACGAGTTGCTACACTAGCATTGCAAAAAGTCGAATCGCAACTCAAAGGCGGGATTGCCGACGATGCTCAACAAAGTTTAATTGACCGCAGCATCGCACAACTCGGAGGCAATGTATGACCAGCCAAGTAGCAGCAGCCGAAGTAGCCCAACCTTACGCACAGGCACTTTTGTCAATAGCGCAATCGAAAAATTTGACAGAGGAGTTCGGGGAAGATGCGCGTACTTTCCTGGGACTGCTGAGAGCAGACAAACAGCTACAAAACTTCTTCAGCAACCCGTTTGTTCAGTCTGAGAACAAAAAAGCTCTGATCAAACAAATACTCGGTGAAGGCGCTAACCCGTACTTACGCAATTTTTTGCTAATACTGGTAGATAAACGGCGCATTGCCTTCTTGGAATCAATTTTTCAACAATATCTGGCGCTGTTGCGGCAGCTGAATCAAACCGTATTAGCGGAAGTAATTTCAGCCGTTCCCCTCACAGAAGCTCAACAGCAGGCAATCATCCAAAAGGTCATTGCCATCACGAATGCTCGTCAGGTAGAACTAGAAACCAAGGTAGACAACGAGTTAATTGGTGGTGTGATCATTAAAGTAGGCTCGCAGGTAATTGATGCCAGTATTCGGGGTCAGTTGCGCCGCCTTTCATTGCGCTTAACCAGTGGTTAGAAAGTTAGGAGTTAGAACTTAGGAGCAGAGACGCGATTAATCGCGTCTGTACAGGAGTTAGAAGTTAGGAGTTAAGTAAATAGTAATTTATTTTGACTTTATAACTTGTAATTTTTGCATTTTTAACTCATCACTCATCACTCCTAACTGAATTAATTTTTCAGTCTCGAAACCAAAAAAGATAGACACATGAGCATATCAATTAGACCTGACGAAATTAGCAGCATTATCCAACAACAAATCGAGCAATACGACCAAGAGGTCAAAGTTGCTAACGTTGGTACTGTTCTACAAGTAGGTGACGGTATTGCCCGGATTTATGGTCTGGAAAAGGCGATGTCTGGGGAACTCTTAGAATTTGAAGATGGCACAATTGGCATCGCCCAGAACTTAGAAGAAGACAATGTGGGCGCGGTGCTGATGGGTGAAGGGCTGGAAATTCAAGAAGGTAGTACTGTAACCGCTACTGGGAGAATTGCCCAAGTACCCGTAGGAGAAGCCTTAATTGGACGAGTTGTAGACGCTTTGGGTCGTCCGATTGATGGTAAGGGAGATATCAAGACTTCAGAAAGCCGTTTGATTGAATCTCCAGCACCCGGTATCATTGCCCGTCGGTCTGTACACGAACCCATGCAAACGGGTATCACAGCGATTGACTCAATGATTCCCATCGGTCGTGGTCAACGGGAATTGATTATTGGCGATCGCCAAACCGGTAAAACTGCGATCGCTATTGACACGATTATCAATCAAAAAGAAGAAGATGTAATTTGTGTCTACGTTGCGATCGGTCAAAAAGCTTCCACTGTAGCTAACGTGGTGCAGACATTGCAAGAAAAAGGCGCACTTGATTACACCGTCGTTGTCGCCGCTAGTGCCAGTGAACCTGCAACCCTACAATATCTAGCTCCCTACACAGGCGCAAGTATTGCCGAGTACTTTATGTACAAGGGTAAAGCTACCCTTGTAATTTACGATGACCTCTCCAAGCAAGCCCAAGCTTATCGGCAAATGTCCCTACTGCTGCGTCGTCCACCCGGACGCGAAGCCTACCCTGGAGATGTATTCTACATCCACTCCCGCTTGTTAGAAAGAGCAGCAAAGCTGAGTGACGAATTAGGTAAAGGCAGTATGACCGCCCTACCAATTATCGAAACCCAAGCTGGTGACGTTTCAGCATACATCCCCACCAACGTAATTTCCATTACCGATGGTCAGATATTCCTGTCTTCTGACCTGTTTAACTCTGGTATCCGTCCGGCTGTAAACCCTGGTATTTCCGTATCCCGCGTGGGTTCTGCGGCTCAAACCAAGGCAATGAAAAAAGTTGCCGGTAAGATTAAATTGGAACTAGCACAATTTGACGACCTGCAAGCCTTCGCCCAATTTGCTTCCGACTTAGATAAAGCCACTCAAGACCAGTTGGCACGGGGTGAACGGTTGCGCGAACTCCTCAAGCAGCCACAAAATTCACCACTCTCGGTATACGAACAAGTGGCAATTTTATACGCCGGTATTAATGGGTACTTAGATGATGTTCCTGTAAATCAAGTAACCACCTTTACCAAAGGTCTGCGTGAATACTTAAAGACTGGGAAAACCCAGTATGCACAGGGCGTACAAGCATCTAAAGCACTAGGTGACGCAGAAGAAACTGCCTTGAAGGAAGCACTCACCGAATACAAGAAGACCTTCAAAGCTTCAGCGTAATTAGTCATTAGTCATTAGTCATTAGTCATTGGTAAATAACTAATGACTAGTGACAAAGGACAAAGCGCAAAGTCTGAGCGGAGGTTTCCTCCGATCAGAACTTTGTAAGAGAGGACAAATGACTAAGCACTAAAAACAATAATATGGCCAATCTAAAAGCAATACGCGATCGCATTCAGTCGGTCAAAAACACCAAGAAAATTACAGAAGCCATGCGCCTAGTTGCGGCAGCTAGAGTGCGTCGGGCGCAAGAACAAGTGCTAGCGACTCGCCCCTTTGCCGATCGCTTGGCACAAGTATTATATGGTTTACAAAGTCGTCTAAGATTTGAAGAAGCAAACCTGCCACTGCTGAAAAAACGCCAAGTTAAGTCAGTCGGGCTGTTGGTCATTTCAGGCGATCGCGGTTTATGCGGCGGCTACAATAATAACGTTATCCGTCGTGCAGAAAACCGCGCCAAGGAAATTAAGGCAGAAGGTTTAGACTACACATTTGTAATCGTTGGGCGCAAAGCTACACAGTACTTTCAACGCCGCAGTCAGCCCATAGATGCCACCTACAGCGGCTTAGAGCAAATTCCCACCGCAGCCGAAGCCAATCAGATTGCTGACCAACTACTTTCCTTATTCCTTTCGGAAAAAGTAGACCGCATCGAATTAATCTATACCAGATTCCTTTCCCTGGTTAGCTCGCGTCCTGTGGTGCAAACCTTACTGCCCCTCGATCCGCAAGGTCTAGAAGCAGCCGATGATGAAATCTTCCGGTTGACATCCCGTGGCGGTAAATTTGAAGTAGAACGGGAAAAAGTGACTAAGCAAGTCCGCCTGCTGGCTCCTGATATGATTTTCGAGCAAGATCCAGTGCAGATTCTCGATTCTTTGTTGCCCCTGTATCTGAGTAACCAGTTATTGCGGGCGTTGCAAGAATCGGCAGCTAGTGAACTAGCAGCGCGGATGACAGCCATGAGTAATGCCAGCGATAACGCCGGTGAACTGATTGACACCCTCACGCTGTCTTATAACAAAGCCCGACAAGCTGCAATTACCCAAGAACTCCTTGAAGTTGTGGGCGGCGCTGAAGCACTAACTTAGGATATAGCTAATTGTTAGTTGCGATAATAGCCAATTGGTAATATTTTCAGATTAGCAATTGGCTATTTTATTTCTGGTAAATTCGCTGTTTCCTTCGGCTCATTCAATGCTGCTAGAAAAGCGAACTGCTGCTGGGGTTGTTCTGCAAGCCTTTGCGCGACATCTGGAACCACAAGGGCGAATCTTTAGATTTTAAAATAGAAACCTTTGTTAAACAGCAACCAAATATTTTTTGTCTAGTAACACATTTCAAACATTGCGTATTATAATTGAATAATGAAGCGCATGGGTCCGTCACGGTTTCGACAGGTTGGCGAACGCTGCTCTGTGATTCAGGTCGAGAGTGAGTCTCCTCTCGGAAATCAAAGGCTCGAAAAAAAAGTAAATGCGAACAACATCGTTAACTTTGCTCGTAAGGACGCTCTAGTAGCTGCCTAAACACCTCTTATAGGTTCGAGCGTCTTTAGTTTGACTCCGTTAAGGACTGAAGACCAAACCCCAACGGATGCTCTAGTAAGCGTTCTCTGGTTGGCTTGCTGGCTAAGATTAAATCAGAGCATCCTACGTTCGGGATAATGAACGATTCCCGCCTTGAGGGTCAGAAAGGCTAAACCTGTGAATGAGCGGGGGGTCAATACCCAATTTGGACAGCAGTTCGACTCTGCTCGGATCCACTAAAAATAACTAACAAATCCACCAAACACTTTAATGTTTAGGTGGATTTTGTTTTATCTAAACAGAATTCAGAAACAATTGGAGTCCGACTGGTGGATAGCGAGTCCGCGTAGATTGCTTTCCCGTAGGAGTGGGTCTTGATTCTGACTTCTGAATCAACAGCTATTCAACAATCAGCTAATTATTAGACCTCTTGCAAAAGTCGAACACCCGCCCGGAAATAAATTTCCTTTTCTTTAGGACTTACCAAAAATTATCTCAAAAACCTGATTTGTCGTAGCGGTAATTCATGAATTACCGCTACTTCGGAACTTTTTTGCGTAAGCCCTTTTCTTATAGTTCTAGTCGGTTTAAAGCAACTAATGACAGTATTTTTAATCGGTTTAAAGGGAGTTTTGCTATTAACCAGGGGCTTGATTCCCTGGCGGTTCAAGTATTTTTGCAACAGGTTTATTCTGTTTCTGGGGTTGAGTGCGTGGGTTTCCAAACCTCCTTCCTCTTTTTTTAAGTACCCGTCGTAATCGATCTGCACTCAAGCTTACTTGACGCTCAGATGCCAGTTTTTTTGCCAGTTGTTTAGAGTTATAAGTCTGTGGCTCTTGAGCTAAACAATTTTCTAGATAAACCAAATCTGATTCGGAATATCTGGGTTTTCCTCCTCGGCCAGGAGCATCCCAGAGACCTGCTAAACCCATCTTTTCCCAGCGATGAAGGGTTTGACGTACTGTTGAAATTGCCCAGTTTAAGCCTTTAGCAATCTGCTCGTTTTTTAAGCCGCGAGCATTAAGCAGTAAAACTTGAGCTCGATCTTTAGTACGTTGAGGAACATCTTTGGCTTTTCTTAACTCTTCTAAAGTTAGCTTTTCTTCTTTATTTAGAAAGACTTTCAATCGGCATCCCATAAACGATAACCTTTAACACAGTCAACTTTTGGCATTGTTATGTCTATTCACACTTCTATATCTACTACGGCAGGTATTTAATAATATATTGCTAAACTCAATAACAACTATTAAGTATGCCGAAGTTTAGCCTGATGGCTGTTATACGCGAAGTATTAGCTTGAGAACATTGTTAATATTTGGAATTGATCATCGGTAATGAATTTTTGTAAAAAGTTAGGCACACAAAAAAGGACACCCTTAGCCTGTATGGGTATAGAGATTGGATAGCCAGACGCTGTAGCTTATGGCTATGATGAAAATAATTTGTTGGCGTTGTTTTGGTTTATGTTAGGTTGATAATAAAAAAACTGTATCATTAAAATTATTAGATTATTCGTATTCTTACGGTCATTCATCGAAACTTTAAAAATGATTTTTACGCTAGTTTCTACTTGAATGAGCCGGAAAAGATATACAGTCACACTTCTTTTTATTTAAATCGTCTCAGAAACTTTGCCTTGATTATCTCTAAGAGGGCATGTGTTTTCTCGACTTTATATAAAATTTATATTTTAGGTAACCAGATTCTTGCTTGAGACAAAAATATATTTAATACCCATTGGAAAAACAGTATGAACAGTTTATTTGATGCATATTTAAAATGTACGAAAAATTTGTCCTACCTTTCCTACTTAGGGAAACTGAAAGCTGAAAGAGAAGTGATGGAAAAAGCATAGGAAGGTTAGTCTCAAGTAGCTGCTGAATGAAAATGTTGCTCCTCTTTATCAGGTTCAACTTAAAAGAGGAAAGAGTAAATCCTGTTTATCTTTCATGATGATGTTAGCTGATTTAGCTAGTCCGATGTTACAGTAATTTTCTTCTTAAATAGGCCACGCGGTAGGGGCACAGAAAAAGCTCATTAGTGTCAACTTAAGCCAAAACCCTTTTAAAACCTCGTTTCCAGCCAGAGGCTAAAAATGCTGCTCGTTGCGGCTCTGCCGCAAGTCTTGAGGCGGCAGCCCTCAAGGACGAGCATTAAGAGTCGGAGACTCTTAACGAGACAATCTTAAAAGCTGCTTATAGACTGGCTTTCAGGTTAAGTTGACACGTATGAGCATTGCTGTGCCCCTACAAGATATGTGGTTGAATTAAATGAAAACTACTGTAACTGACAGTTTCAGTTATGCTTTTATGACTTTTTCACAGCTTCAACTTTTGCTTCCACCTTCACTGTCTTCACACCTTGGACTTCTTTAGCCAAGGTTTCGGCTTTCTGAAGTTCTTTAACAGAACCTGCTGTGCCTTTGAGAATAATTTCACCTTCTTTGTTTTCAACTTGTAACTTATTGCCTGGTAAGCCTTTATTCAACTTTTTGCTAACTTCGGTTTTTAAGTCGCCCTTGGCTTTTGTTGCTGCTGGTTTTTCAGCATCGGTTTTAACTTTGGTGTCTGTGCTAGCTACTGAAGGACTAGTTTCTTTTCCTGGGATGTTGGTAGTAGTTTGATTTATTTGAGAAGCTGGTGTTGCTGGTGCTTGAGCGGCTTCATTAGTAGTGTTAGGAGTTTCCGAACCAGTTTTAGGAGCCTCTTGACAGCCAAAAGTACCAACTACCAAAATGCTGCTAACTAGTAAGGGAATTAGGTTTTTCATTATCTATCTCCGAATTGAGTTCTTGAAGTGTGTGTCATGGTGAGGAGCAGATGTTAAAAAAAAATCAAATGTGAAGCAGTAAATCTACCCAAAGCTTGCACTCAGGTTACTGAAAATTGAAACTTGGACGATTTCTTGAAGCTAAGATTTTTCGGCCAGTTTTGAGAAATGCCAATTCAATTTTCCTGACGGCTGCTAACCAGGATGTAGCTTTCTATAAATTTAACGTAGATGCTGAGGACTGTGCCATCCTACAGTGGTGACTTGATGTTATCAGATTTGAGTCTGTTTGGCGATGTCTACGATGGGCGTAGCTACGGCAACTCAAAACTTCAGTGTTTTTGCAATACTGTGCCAGCAAAATTACTAACAAAATGTTACTTTAGAAAACTATGGCTTGCTTACAATGCCCTAAATATCAGGAAATATTAGCCAATGCCGTACCTTACTTCTGCCGCCGAAATTCGTGCCCTTGTTGCTGAATATACCAACGCTAAAACGCTGTGGATAGATACAGAAGTGGCTGACTATAAAAGTCGTAATCCGCGACTATCGCTGATTCAGATATTAGATGATCCTCAAGATATGAGTGGCGATCGCGTCTACCTTTTAGATGTCCTAGATCAGCCTAAAATTATAGCTGAATTTATTGATGAAATTATGATAAATTCTGCAATTGAAAAAGTTTTTCACAACGCTAGTTATGATCTAAAGTTTCTCGGTAACAAGAAAGCAAAAAATATTACTTGCACTTTGGAAATAGCAAAAAAAATTCCCTACTATCTTTTACCATTACCCAACTACCAACTCAAGACCATAGCTACAGCACTTTGTAGCTTTAACAATATCGACAAACAAGAACAAAAAAGCGATTGGGCAAAACGTCCCCTGACTGAAGAACAGATAGAGTATGCTTACTTAGATTGTATTTATCTTGCTCAAATCCACTTAAATTTGTTAGGATTACAAGCCAAAGCTAACCCTGACTCTGCAACGGAAGACTTAATATCACTAAGTAGGAGATACTCACAACTTCAGCAGCAATCGAAGTTGTTGAATTCCGAATATGAGCATTTAGAAGAACGCATGAAAAAAGCTATGCAAGCTCAGAATATATCGGAAACTTCTAATTATAAGCTGACTAGTTCTGAACGCACTACTATCAAAGCTACTTTTATGGAGTTGGCAAGGCTAGCACAAACTCAAGGTATTAATTTAGATTTTCCGATTACACTAACTCAGAAACTCCAAAAAGATTTAGGGCAAAATCTGGAACATCTGTCTGTAGATATTGAGAAAACTACCTATTGGCAGCTAAATTCCAAAACTCAAGAGAGTGAAACTGAGGATGAGTAAATTGTTCATCAGGCTACAAATATCAGAATTTATCTCGCAAGTTTGATACTTGATAGTTGATAATTGCTTTGACAAATAACCATTAAATAAAGCTATTGAATATCAGGTAAATTTGTCAATTCACTTTACAGTTGTATCAAAAGTTAGAATAATTATTGAGTGAAAGAATTAAAATCTAGATTTTGGTAATAATCTCCTTCCGGCGTTATGGCAGTTTATATTAACTTATGAGACGGCGTTTATTTGGGCAAAAGCGAACAAGGGTAAATACTTTATTTACCATAGCTATTTTTAGTACATTGACCGCAATTAGTAGTGTTTCTTGCAGTAAGAATGAGAATGTATTGGTAACAGAAATAGGAGTTAGTCCACCTAGCCGTCGTTCAGCGACAACATCCATTGGTGGGAAATTCTATATTCAAGGAAAGGATCAGCATTTAAACGGCGACTTGCAAGCCGCGATCGCTTCCTATAGTAAGGCAATTAATCAAAATTCTCAATATGGCGCTGCCTACAACGGTCGGGGATTAGCCTACTTTGATTTGGGAGACAAGGACAAAGCGATCGCAGATTACAATCAAGCACTTCGGATCAACCCTGATGACGCTGAAGCCTACAATAACTTAGGAAATGCTCGCGCCTCACTGGGAAGCAACAGAGAAGCAGTCAAAGATTACAGTGAAGCGATTCGCCTTAATCCTAACTATGCCGAAGCCTACAATAATCGGGCGAATGCCCGCGCCACCAATGGAGACAAAAAAGGGGCAATAGATGATCTTAATCAAGCAATTATCCTCAACCCCAAATATGCGATCGCCTATAATAATCGAGGAAATGCTCGTGCTGCCAATGGAGATCCACAGGGGGCGATCGCAGATTACAATCAAGCCATTCGCCTCAATCCTAGCTTTGCCCCTGCCTACAATAACCGCGGAAATGCCCGCGTCACCAATGGAGACAAACAGGGAGCGCTTAAAGACTTACAACAAGCAGCAAGCATTTTTCAAAGTCAAGGTAATAACGATTTATATCAACAAGTGATGAATAACATCAAAGAACTTGGACAGTAGGCATGAAAAGGGCGGTTAGAAACCGCGTCTACACAGGTAAAACCCACCTTTCCTGCGGAACGCCAAGGGCGAACGTGGGTTAAAAAAACCTCAATTTTTGCTTAGTAAAAGGGCGGTTAGAAACCGCGTCTACACAAGCAAAACCCACCTCCGTGGGTTAAAAAACCTTAATTTTCTCTTCGTCCGCGCAGGCGGACTTTGTTTGTATAGCCGCGAATTCCATTCGCCCTGACTTAAATTTAAACTTATTTGTGCGTTGACAAAATCACATCCCAGAACCAATATGAATGCGATCCTCAACTTCCGCAAATTTTTCCTGCGCCTCCTGTTCAGTACTCAATAATGAAACGACGATCGCCACAATAAATGCCAGTGGTATACTAATTAATCCAGGATTTTTCAATGGAAAAGGTGCCCAAGCGTGCTTGAGAATCGTTACTTGAATAGTAGGTGACAAATAAATCAGCACTAAAGAGGAGACAGTACCTACTAACATACTCGCAACCGCCCCGTTGGTGGTGAAGCGTCGCCAAAGCATTGATAAGAGCAACGCTGGGAAGTTTGCACTAGCTGCGATCGCAAATGCTAAACCTACCATATAAGCGACGTTTTGCCCTTTAAACAAAATACCCAGCAATATCGCCACTAACCCCAAAAGCATTGTCGCACCACGAGCCACTTTCAGCTGTTCTGACTCGTCGGCATGACCTGAACGCACCACGTTCACCCATAAATCGTGGGACAATGCAGCCGCACCTGAGAGCGTCAACCCCGCCACTACCGCCAAAATAGTTGCAAAGGAAACAGCCGAAATAAAGCCTAAGAAAGCATCACCACCGAGAAATTCTGCTAACATTGGTGCAGCCATATTACCACCAGTACCAATTTGCTTGATCGCATCTTGACCTACTAGCACCATCGCTCCAAAGCCCAGAATGAAGGTAAGGAGATAAAAAACGCCAATAATAGCTGTAGCATAAGTAACAGAGAGCCGCGCGGCTTTGGCATCGGGTACTGTGTAGAAACGCATCAAGATGTGCGGTAGTCCAGCAGTGCCGAACATCAAGGACATCCCCAAAGAGATAGCATCCAAGGGGTCAGAAACCAGTTTGCCTGGAGCTAATACACCTGTATACTTCTGGGATGCAGCCGCAAAAAGAGCGATCGGGTTAAAGCCAAATCGTGCCAGTACCAAGATAGCTAGTAAAATCGTTCCACCGAGCAACAAAACTGCTTTGATAATTTGTACCCAAGTGGTGGCAATCATCCCGCCAAAAATCACATAAGCCATCATCACGCAACCGACGATAACCACAGCTAATTCATAATCAAAGCCAAACAATAGTTTGATTAATTCACCAGCGCCTACCATCTGGGCAATTAAGTAAAAGCTAATTACTACCAGCGTTCCAATCGCCGATGCGATACGTACAGGTTTTTGTTGCAAGCGATAAGCCACTACATCAGCAAAAGTGTATTTACCTAAGTTGCGTAGTGGTTCGGCAATTAGGAACATGACAATCGGCCAGCCCACCAGGAAGCCGATAGAATAAATTAAGCCGTCAAAGCCGTTGAGTGCCACCAGCCCAGCGATACCTAAAAAGCTAGCTGCACTCATGAAGTCTCCCGCCAAGGCCAGCCCATTTTGGAAACCGCTAATTTTACCGCCAGCTGTATAGAACTGTGCCGTATTTTTGGTGAGCTTTGCCGCCCAAAAAGTAATGCCTAAAGAACTTGCAACAAACAGGAAAAAGAAAGCGATCGCTAACGGGTTAAACTTACCCAGACTGCTAATATCCGCCGCTAGTGGCAGATCGAACCATACACTATTCATGCTTAATTTTGGGTTTGATAATTTGGATTTGGGGCTAGAAATTGCTAATAGCTAATTTACTTGCGTGTCAGCCTGGCGATTTGGTCGTCGTAACTGTTATTAGCCCAACGCACGTAGATAAAAATTAATACCCATGCTGAGACAATTACCAGCGCCCCTAGTAAAATTCCCAAGCTGAGACCAGGAACTACTAATGACCCTAGCAGGGGCTTATTGAACGCGATTAATAGGATAAAGCCAAAGTAAATAAACATCATGGCTCCACTGAGAATTAGGGATACCCGCCAACGTTCAGCCGCGAGAGCCTGGAGAGCCTTTGTGCGATCGCTCATGTCTTACTTTAGGTTGAGAAGATTAGGTCAGATTGTCTCATTGAAGTTGATTTCTGCCTAATTTTCTTAAAGATTATTAGTAAATCTATTGCTATTTCAGGTAATAAAATTAACTTATGCTTAGTGATATACCAAATTGATCAGACAATAGCGGCTCTATTTTGAGTCAGAGAAACATGAAACTATAGATGCAGTTAGACACAACTAAAGCTCATCTATCTGTGGAGCGATCGCCGTTTACTTCTTCCGATTGAGTTATTGATGAGATTATTGATTATTGGAAGCTTTGGATCTGTGGGAATTGCAGGTTATTCTTCCTTTGTAGAGCGCTATTTACAAATTATTAATAAAGATTTAAAAATAATTTACTACAATATTTTTTTGTTAATATCTTTACAGATTATAGGTAGTATTATTGTTTTGATGTCATCACCCACAAGTTCAATTTCGTCTGCAATTCGTCCAAGCTCTAGCTGTATTTTAGGCAACCCATGATCCATTAATTGTAGGGTGCGCTAGACGGAACGTGTAACGGATCGCAACAGTTCAAGATGGTGTCCTACTCTCAGGGCTATTTCATTCTCATCTAGTCCGCCTCAGAATGAATTCTGAGTCTAATAGCGAAAGTCGTCTAAAGACGACTAACAAAAGGTTATAGTCCGTTAAAACGGACTTTAGCTATGAGCCTCTGAACTTCAGTTCTGGGCGGTTTCTGTCTAGAATGAAATAGCTCTGGTCGTATTCTGTGCGCTAACACACTGTACAAAATTGGGCAAAAATTAGAATTGCTATGCAATCTAATTGTCAATACAGACAGAAGTAAGTTTGCTGTAATATTCAGTTTTTGCATAGATGCTGATCATACTATCACCGATTGCAAAAAAAGTACCTTCTTGCTCATCTTTATAAAATTGCAAATCGGGGTATTTAGCAGCAGCTTCTTCAGCAGTCATGGCTTTTGCTTCCATTTTATCTGGCAATAGTCCAGTACAACCAATATAAAATACCAAGGGAGATATCTGATCTTGATAGATATTTTCTGCATATTGTTCTAGCTTCTTATTTGCCATCGTTAAAGCTGCAACCATTTCCTCTTTGCTAATCTGCTGACCAGTTTGTTTATCCTGCAATAACTGCGCCAAGCTATCAGCACCAACTTTCTTAAGAATACCTGCAACAATGCCATTTTGTTCAAGCCCAAGAAAATCATCAAAAATTGGTTTCATCAACTCGTCAACTTTCGTAATCTTGGTGCGTGATGACAGTAACCTGGGCCTAACAGCGAGATTCTCATCAAATGCCATTTGAAAACTCGCCTTCATGATAATTTCTCCAGTTTCTTTGTCATAAAGACGATACATTCTATTCAGAAACTTATTAGCCGAGGGTAACTTACTGAGATTCAGAACATCTTGACTACCGATGTCGATTTTATAGCTCAATCTTGAGTCAAGAGTTCCATTAATTAAAGCTTCATGGATATCAGTGTATTCGTTGGTTGTGGGAAAGTTGATATAAATATTCTTAGACAGATAGTGCTTTTGAAACTCATCTAACTGTGCCGCTATAAATACATCTGACTCTTTTTTCAAGTGAGCGCAAATAATACTAGTCAGTACTTTAATTTCTGCTAGTTCATTAAATAGTCTATCAATACTGCTATAACAACTATTAGCAGCTACAAGCGGCAAGTTATCTAACTGGATGGAATATTCAGCATTGAAGTTAAATTCTTCTACATCAAGTATGCCTTTTTCTTTGAGCAAGTCAAAGAGTTTTTTACTACTAATTTTAACTTGTAACGACTTTATATTGATTTTGCCGTCACTTACAATCGTGTAGTTATTAAAGCTATTCAGGTCATTTACCAACAAACCTGCTACTTCAAGAGTGGGGGTTTGGTCTTGAAATTTGGCAAGTTTGACTTTACGTTTGATAAGCATATTGATAGTAGCAGTATTGCGGTTAAACTGAAACTCCCCCATACCAACATACTCAGCATTATCCATATATTCTGTTCTCAACCAAGGTTGAAGCAGTTCCCCGTTTTCGTTTCTAACACCTTTAACACGCTTGATACCTGTTCTTTGATAATGTTCTTGCAGGTGTTTGATATTGATAATAATATTGTGGCGATATTCTGCAAAAATTTGGATTAGTTCTACCAGAGAAATTTGATTATTTGTCATATTGCCACCTTATAAAGGTCAAGAATCTTTTCAAGCTACGGTTACTGACGGACTTCCAAGAAATAAATTATCCAAAGAAACGAACCGCTCCAGACGCAGAGAAGCCAGTGCGTTGCGGGGGTTCCCCCCGTTGTAGCAACTGGTGTAAGCTAAAAATCTTTTAATTTGCATCCTCAAAAAAATGAATCTCTTGTGGGGTGGGCATCTTGCCCGCCCTAGTTGTGCAAATTAAATGCGCGACAGCTTAACACAGAGAGAAGAGAAATAGAGAGGATTTTTGCATCAGTTTTGGGATATTTTTGGAAGTCCCTGAAGTCGATTATTCTTCCAAAATAAGCTGTTACAACCGTGCATAATTGAAGCACAAACACATAAAAATTTGATGTCAAATATATCCTAAAATTGACATAGGCCACACAAATATTGTGCGATCATAATTGCATTCACCAACGAACTACTATAGGCGTTCAATTATTACAAACTTTGGGCATCACTTGCCAAACTTCGCGTTGCATACTCACCGGATATTTTCTTTATAGTACAATTGTATCATAACTATGCCAAGTTGTGTAGGCATAGCGTTGTGTCGGGGTAAAATCCCCGTTACAAAACTGAATTATGAATTACGAATTATTTTAAGCTCCAGGTTTGAAATAATCGAAGAGGCGATCGCCTGAATCTGCGCGAATCAATGCTACAACTACATCAGGTAAGGCGGTTAAACTGGGGTAAACCAAATAACGTGGTTCCCAACGGGGACGGAACTTCTCTCTGTAGGCGTGCAGTCCCTTGAAATTGTAGAAACGATTCAAATGCCCATAAAGATAGTGCAATATTTTCTCCAAGCGGCGTGATTCTGGGTTGTCTCCAACTCCCGCAAGGGCAGAAAGACCGAAATTAAAGCTGTCGTAGCCACCCTCTTTAAAATGTTGAAGCAGGGAAATAAATAGAAAGTCCATTGTGCCATTTTCGAGGGACGCACGATGTCGCATCATGTCAATAGTGGCTTCGTTGAGTTGGTACTCCCGGAGAATGTTGGCAAAGGCACTGATTTGACCTTCAGGATTATGCACCACAGCAATCTCACACTCTCGCAGGTAAGCTTCCTCAAACCAACCCAAAGAAAAGTGTTTTTCCGAACCTTGTACCATCTTCAGCCATTCATCACTTACAGATTTGAGCTGGTGCAATAAATCATTGGCGATGGGTGGTTGGTAAAACTCGATTTGGTATCCTAGCTTAGTTAAACGACTAATTGATGGTCTAAAGTTTTTACCGGCTTTACCTTGTAACGTAAAACTTTTTAGATCAACGATCGCTTCTTCTCCAATCTTGAGTACTTTAAACCCCAACGACTTGTAAAGCTCAACATCATCGGGCATAGTTTGGTAAAAACCAGGATACCAGTCATTACGCTGGCAAAACTGCCAGAAAGCAACAATTGTCTCTTTGCGGTCTTCAATCGGCCCGATGGGATCTCCTAAAGCGATCGCGCCCCGTCCTTTAGGAACATAAGCAATTACACTATTACCCGAAGGACTGAAATAATAACTTTTATCATTTAAGAGTGTGAACGCTGCTAAAGAAGAACATCCATATTGCTCGACAATTTGTTTAGCTTTTTGCCGCTCATGTGTAGTTGCCAGATTCCGCCAAAACACAGGTTGCAACAGCATTACCATTGCATAAGTAATAGTAACTGCGGCAATAATATAGATAGAATTAGCAAAGAAATCTCCAAATCGGCTCTTTGGTTGCAATCCCCAATTATCTGCGGTGAAGAACATCGCTAAAGTCTGAACTATCGCTTCCCGCCAATTGAAATTCTCGGAAAACTTGCCGTCTAACAAGTAAAATCCAATAGTTCCGTATGCCAGGGTAAATAGTAAAGCACCGATCAGCGCTCGAACTCCCCGTGCGATCGAAGGACGGTCTGATTGCGCTGTGAAAAAATGGCGCATCAAAATTAATTGCAGCAGTAAAACTCCAGAGAGTAGACTTTCTTCATAGTCCAATCCCTTCAGCAAGTGGCTGAAAATGGAAATCACTAGTAAAGTAATTGTCAGTAACCAAGCGATTCTTTTTCGGCGTAATAAGTTAGTAGCAAGTGCTAGTAAAACAAACCCAGTCAACGCTGCAAATATATGACCACTGGCACGAATTTCAAATGGTAAAAATTCCTTCAACCAGTGATTTCGCCCATACAGGTTAGGTGTCACTGCTGACAACAAATTTACTACTCCGACTAAACCTGTAAGGAAAGCTGCACTCCAAAGCCCAATCTGAGTTTTTAAATTATTAGTCATTTGTCATTAGTCATTTGTCATTAGTCATTTGTCATTAGTCATTTGTTTTGGCGTTAAAACTCTTAACTCCTAACTCCTAACTCTCCACTCCTAACTCTTAACTTTTTTAAACTGTTCTCCTACATAGAATAGCGAATCTTTGAGATGTTTGTGAAAGTAGTTCCAGCCTATATCTGCACCAGACAAACCATGACCTCCAGGAAATGCATAAAATACGTGAGCAATGCCTAATTTATTTAAGGTTTCGTTGAAGGTTTTGGTAGAAGCTAGCAAATTGGTATCGTTCAGACCCGCATCTAGGTAAACACGCAATTGCTTTCTATCTTCAGCTGGTAGCTGTTGCACGATTTGTTGGGGACTATTTTGTGAACCACTATTATCGGTAAAATAACCGCTATGGCTAAACAGAATGTGGAAGTTGTTAACATGGCGTAACCCAATATTAAAAGCCCCCCATCCCCCAGAAGACAGACCTCCCAGCGCCCAAAACTGGGGTTCTTCCAAAGTGCGGTAGCGCGACTTGACAACTTGTACTAATTCTGAACCTATCAAAGTCCCCACTTTGCCATTCGGCCCATCAAAATAATCAGGATCATACAAAGGACTAGAACCGCGATTATCATTACCATCAGGTGTAATCACAATCGAGGGCGGTAATTTTCCACTTTGATAAAGTTGATGCAGTACGTCTAAAAGTGCGTATTTATCAGCGTAAGCACGAGCATCATCATGACCACCGTGCAATAAGAATATCACAGGATAGCGCTTTTGCTGATTTTTGTTATAGCCAGGGGGCAAAATCACACCGTAGTTACGGACTGCACCCATTGCTTGGGAGTTGAAGGTTGCTAATTGAAACTTTAGCCCAGTATCTGCCTCTTCTGGGGGCGGGTCTAGTTGTGGCGCACCTAAGATGAATACATAATAATAACCGGCGGTCGTCAGGAGTGCGATCGCTCCTACTAAGCTAATTAAAAATTTAGAAATCTTCATATTCTTTTAGCGGTTAAAAAAAATCACCTCCATTAGAACTTACTATAGTTAATCTGCTGAAAAATTGCAGCAAAGTTTTGCACGTTGACATCCATTGGTCAACGTTTTGGCAAAATCGCCTTATTTACAGTGAAAGTTCTAATAAGTTCGAGTATTTTTACTACGATTAAAACCTAAATTCTCATCTCTATGAGCTATCTCAGAAGCTCTAAATTGTTTTCCCACAAATGTCAAAGAATCCGCTAAGTGTTCACGCCAGTATTGCCAAGTGTGACTCCCAGGAAACTGACGAAACGAATTATAAATCTTGAGATTGTTTAGGACTTCAGTAAATCCTTTGGCTTCGCCGATTTCTTCAATATCTGATTTACCTGAATCTAGGTATATCCGCAATCTTTTTTTAGCTGGTGTGGAAATGGTTTTGATATAAGTTATTGGGCTATTCTTCGGGCCGCTTTTATCCTGAAAATAACCACTATGACTAAATAAAATGGAGAAATGATCCAGGTTGTGTAATCCCACATTCATTGCTCCCCAACCGCCAGAAGATAAACCACCTATCGCCCAAAAATCTGGATTAGTTAGTGTCCGATAACGGCTTTGCACAACTTTTACTAACTCATCCCCCACGGCTGTGGAGACTTTGCCGTTAGGTCCATCGATATATTGGGGGTCCCAGTAGGGACTAGAGCCACGTTTGTCGTTGCCATCTGGTGTAATGATGATGCTGGGTGGCAACTTACCTGTAGTATAAAGTTGTTCTACAGTCTTAAGAGCTTCTCCCTTGTTCTGAATAAACCAATCAGTGGGATAACCATGTCCACCGTGGAGGAGAAAGATTACAGGATAACTTTGTTTTAGATTTTGCTTATAGCCCGGTGGTAAAGAAACGCCGTAGGTACGACTTGCGCCCATTACTTGACTCTTGTAGGTTTCAACCTTGTAAGTTAGAGGAGTAACTAAATCGCTAGTATTGGGCTGGGTTGAAATAAGGGAAGGCGTTGTTTGTAAATCCTGCTGTTGAGGTGGTTTTGCTGTTACACTTTGACTGTAATTACAGCCAACTAGAGTTAATACGGAAACTAGCAAGAGAATTTTAGATTTTTTGTAGTTCATTTATTGAGTTATTACTATAAAAAAAACTTTGTAGCTGGTGTTTATCTTCAAAAGCTTATGCAAATGATATGTCAATTATGTGTCAACCTGATGGAAACTTTGCGACTGCTATTGAAGAAGAATTCAGGAGTCAGAAGTCAGGACTTACGCAAAAAGGCAGTAAAAGCCTTAATTTACTGTAGGGGCAATTCATGTAGCTTTAGCTGACCGCAGGGTATTGCCCCTACATTTCGTACTTGATGTGTAAGTCCTACAGGAGTCAGAATTCAGGAGTCATTTAAAATGCTTAAAAAGTTGCGACTCAAATTTAGCACGCTGTTCGGTTTGTCGCTGCTGGTGCTTTCTGTGTGGGCGATCGCTAAGGAATTGCATGAGTATAATTATCGTGATATCCTCAACTCTCTAGCTGCTATCCCCAAAAGTCGCTTAAGTTGGGCAGTTTGGCTGACAGCCTTGGGCTATCTAGTGATGGTTGGGTACGATATCTTAGGTTTTAGCTACATTAATCGTTCCCTAAGTTGGAATAAGATTGCTCTAACCAGCTTTATTAGCTCTGCATTTAGTAATACCATCGGTTTTGCTTTGCTGACTGGCAGTGCTATCCGTTATCGATTTTACTCTAGTTGGGGAGTGTCAGCAGGAGCGATCGCTCAAGTAATTGCTTTCGCCAATTTTACCTTCTGGTTGGGGATGTTTGCCGTTGCAGGTTTGTTGTTTATCATCAACCCCCTCAAAATTCCCACTCAATTACATCTACCTTTTGCCACCGTGCGTCCCATCGGCGTGATTTTTCTGTTATTAGTTGCTACCTATTTATTAGGAAGTATTTTTATTCAACAACCATTAATAATTCGGGGACAAGAGTTTCGATTTCCTACTTTGAAAATATCCCTGGCTCAAATCGCAATTTCTAGTTTTGACTGGATTCTGGCGGCGGCGGTTCTTTATGTTGTGCTTCCTACTAATATATCTTTGTCCTATCTAGACTTTTTGGGAATCTATTTATTAGCGATGTTTGCAGGTGTTGTTAGTAATGTCCCCGGTGGTTTGGGAGTATTTGAAACTATAATTTTGCTGATTCTCTCTGATAAAGTTTCGGCGGCGGCAGTTTTGGGATCAATGCTAGTTTATCGGGGAATATACTACTTTTTACCTTTGCTATTAGCAGCAGGTTTGCTGGGAATATATGAAATTAAATTTAGAATAGGGAATTTCCAAAAATGAATAAGCTGTGAAGTTAGGTTTAGTCTAACCAAAGGCTGCACGATCGCTAACTCACATTTAACACCAATCTCATTTTATTTATATAGGCAATCGCCTCACTCGGAAAGTTTCATTAGTTACAGAAATAATTGTCCCTAACTCTAA
The DNA here is from genome assembly GCF_017115085.1 of Nostoc sp. NMS7. Taxonomy (GTDB): domain Bacteria; phylum Cyanobacteriota; class Cyanobacteriia; order Cyanobacteriales; family Nostocaceae; genus Nostoc. The sequence continues at coordinate 123,457 of NZ_JABXKJ010000237.1, forward strand.
ATCTTTCTGACATTCACTCAAAACTTGCCTAAACCGTTCATTAATTGCATCATAATTTTCGTTCCTCAACCTAAACAAAATCACACTGGGTAAACTATCCCCACTCAGGGCTAAAAGTTGGGCAAAATCTAAATCTATAGTTAATAAAATTCTTCCTTCTGCACGGGCTTTAATTAAAATCTCGTCATCTGGTAGTCTTTACAAACCTTCATCGCGCAAATGCACCACATCATAACCAGCACCACGCAACCAAGTTACAGTGCATAGTGAAATTCCCATATCTGCCAAAAACCTCATTATTACTTGTTAAGCACTTTTGAAGGTATAAACCCGTTCTTGAGTCAACCACGCTGCATAAAGAAGAGATTGACGAATATCTTCTGCTTCTAAATCAGGATATTCTTCTAAAATTCCTTCTATAGGCTTTCCATGAGCTACCAAATTTACCACTAAAGAAACTGGAATCCGCATCCCGCGAATGCAAGCTTGTCCAGCCATAATGCTAGGGTCAAATGTAATTCTCTCCAGACCTAACATAAATTATCACTCCAAAATCTTTTTGCTCGTTCTGAGGTGCAATGGTGATATTGTAAAGCCTATCGCTCTATTTTTGATTTTAAACCCACAAGCGATGTCTACGATGGTCGTAGCTACCGCCTTTATGTTGTGGTGAATGTATTAGTCTTGCAATTGATTGCATGGCGGGATATGGACTAAATGTGTGTGATATATTTCCGAAATAGACACAAGTGCATTTGTATCTCCCAGTGAAATCAACTATTTTATTATTATGGAACCTGTAACACTGACGGCGGCTGCGATCGCAACTCTTATTTTCTCAGAAGCCCTCAAAGAAGGTGGGAAAGTTTTAGGAAAAGGTATTTCAGAAAAAGTTGCTCAACTCTTGAGTGCTATTCGTGAAAAGTTCCAAACTGCGGGAACTGAAGGACTACTGACACGAGCGCAAGAAAATCCTATAGAGAAGAATACCGCAAAGTTCCAAGATGAATTGGAAACGCAAATGCAGGAAGATGAAGCCTTTGCCAATCGGTTACAAGAATTAATGACGCAACTTAAATCAAACGAAACGATTAATCAAATTGTTCTCAAGGGAGTTGAGGTAAAAGGTAAGGCTAAAGTCGGCGATATAGATTTGGCAGCAACAAGAGACGGTTCAGTGAATCAAGAAGCGGTGGTTGATTCTCAATTTGGCGACGATCTTGACCTTGGTAATGTGAACATTAAGGCTTAAAAGCATGAGTGAAAATCGCAGCCCAGAAGAAATTCTCCAGAGCATTCTTCAGAATGTACAAGTAGGCGGCAATCTGACTACAGGCAATATTACCCAAACAATAATCGACAATTTGCTGGTCTTTATTTATCAGCACGAATCTTTTAAGCCTAAAGAAGTTCCTCAAAATATTCCTCGTGGTAGCATAGTCAAGTTTGTCGGACGTGCTGAGACTTTAGTAAATCTGCACGAAAGGCTACAACACAGTTCTCAAGTGGTGATTGCTGCTATTGAGGGTATGGGAGGAGTCGGGAAAACAGAGTTAGCAACTCAGTATGCACTGATTCACCTGCTACTCAACACTTACCCCGGTGGTATCTGTTGGTTACGCGCTAGAGATGAAGATATTGGGCTTCAGATATTGCAGTTTGCCATACCCAAGTTAGGACTAAAACCACCAGAAGATTGGGATTTACCAAAGCAAGTTGATTTCTGTTGGTCACGCTGGCACGATGGAGATGTGTTGGTAGTGCTGGATGATGTCAACGATTTCGCCAAAGTAGAAGAATATTTACCACCACAATCACCCCGGTTTAAGCTGCTAATTACTACCAGGTTACAATTAGATTTTTCCCAGTCATTTACTCTAGATGTTTTAAGTGAGTCCGCAGCACTGGAACTTTTACAAGAGTGGGTGGGAGCAGAAAAAATCGCACAGGAATTAGAAGATGCCAAAGAAATCTGTCAGCGTTTAGGTTGTTTGCCTTTGGCGCTGAATTTGGTGGGGAGGTATGTGAAAAAGCGGAGAATCTCTTTAGCAGAAATGTTGCGGCGGTTAGAAGAAAAAAAGTTAACTCATGAATCTTTAGCACGGGATGAAAATGACCGCACTTGGACGCTGAATGTTAAACGAGGTGTTGCTGCTGCTTTTGAGTTAAGTTGGGAAGAATTAAATGATGATGCCAAGGAGTTAGGTGTTTTATTGAGTTTATTTGCTTTAGCTCCTATTCCCTGGACATTGGTAGAAAATGTAGAAACGGGGAAAGATACTGGACAGTTGGAAGATAGCAGAGTTGAGTTAGAGAGTTTGCATCTGCTTCAAGGTGAGGATAGCTACCAACTACATCAACTCATTCGGGAATTTTTTCAACTTAAGCAAGCTGAGTTTAATCAAGTGGAAGAATTAAAGCGATCGCTTTGTCGGGTAATGGTAGCAGATGCCAAGAAGATTTCTGACTCGCCCACTCTTGACCAAATCACCGCCGTTTCTCCCGCCATTCCTCATATAGCTGAAGTAGCGAATCATCTCATTCAATACCTCAGCAATGATGATTTACCTTGGCCTTTCGTCGGCAACGCTAAATTTTATTATGGTCAAGGTTTATATAACCAAGCTTTACCCTGGTATGAACAATGTCTAGAAGTCACTATAATGCGCTTGGGAGATGAACATCCAGATGTCGCCGCTAGCCTCAACAACCTAGCGTTACTCTATTACTCCCAAGGCAGATACAGCGAAGCCGAACCCCTTTTCATCCAAGCTTTGGCACTCAGGCGCAAGCTGCTGCCAGAAGAACATCCAGATGTCGCCACTAGCCTCAACAACCTAGCTGTACTCTACGATTACCAAGGCAGATACAGCGAAGCCGAACCCCTTCACATCCAAGCTTTAGCACTCAGGCGCAAGCTGCTGCCAGAAGAACATCCAGATGTCGCTTCTAGCCTCAATAACCTAGCGTTACTCTACGACTACCAAGGCAGATACAGCGAAGCTGAACCCCTTCACATGCAAGCTTTGGCACTCAGGCGCCAGCTGCTGCCAGAAGAACATGTAGATGTCGCTTCTAGCCTCAATAACCTAGCGTTACTCTACTACTCCCAAGGCAGATACAGCGAAGCTGAACCCCTTTACATCCAAGCTTTGGCACTGACACGTAACCTGCTGGGCGAAGAACATCTAGATTTCGCCCAAAGCCTCAACAACCTAGCTGTACTCTACGATTCCCAAGGCAGATACAGCGAAGCCGAACCCCTTCACATCCAAGCTTTAGCACTCAGGCGCAAGCTGCTGCCAGAAGAACATCCA
>NZ_JABXKJ010000237.1:126873-133987 GCF_017115085.1 Nostoc sp. NMS7
CCTTCACATCCAAGCTTTAGCACTCAGGCGCAAGCTGCTGCCAGAAGAACATCCATCTGTCGCCACTAGCCTCAACAACCTAGCGGGACTCTACCGTTCCCAAGGCAGAGACAGCGAAGCCGAACCCCTTTACATCCAAGCTTTAGCACTCAATCGCAAGCTGCTGCCAGAAGAACATCCAAATGTCGCCACTAGCCTCAACAACCTAGCGACTCTCTACCGTGATCAAGGTAGATACAACGAAGCCGAACACTTTTGCATCCAAGCTTTGGAACTTAGGCGCAGACTGCTGGGAGAAGAACATCCATTTTTTGCCCTTAGTCTTAACAATTTGGCAAAAATTTACCACTTACAAGGACGTTATACCGAAGCGGAACCATTGTATCTGCAAGCATTAGAGATTTTTGAGCAACAATTAGAGGTGAACCATCCTTGGACTCTTAAGTGTCGTGAAAATTTGGCAAATCTTCGCGATCGCCTCCCCCCACCACAGTAAAATTTGACTTCTGGGCAAAGCATACCGTAATAAAACTGAAAAGAGCGATCGCTTTAACTCGGAGTTTCCATGTTCTGAACTCGGAGTTTCGTGTTCCAAGCTCGGAGTTTCATGTTCTGAACTCGGCCTTTCATGATCCAAGCTCGGAGTTTCATGTTCCAAGCTCGGAGTGTCGTGTTCCAAGCTCGGAGTGTCGTGTTCCAAGCTCAGAGTGTCGTGTTCCAAGCTCAGAGTGTCGTGTTCTGAACTCGGAGTGTCGTGTTCTGAGGTGAAATGATGGTGTTGTGAGGGCGATCGCTCTCCTAAAACTCATTACACTACATTAAGAGCGATCGCTTCTCGGCAAATCTTAAAGGCTATTCCATTCTTCTAGCGTGATTTTCCGCTCTAAAATCACCTCAACTTCCCCAATCATCATCCGCAATTGCGGTACAGAATACTCATCATTAGAGGGAATAGTTAGACGATGTTGGCCATAAACCATAAACTGATGTCTTGTTCCAGAATAAAGCCCCTCAAACCCAATCCATCGTAATTTTTTCACAAAATCCCGACGCTTACACGGTATCCATCGGCTCAAGGGTAGGCTCCTTGTTGAGGTCAATATTATCAATTACTGGTAGAGAATGTCCCAGCTTTAACCCAAGCAAAATCCAGTCTTCCAGTGTTGAGCGTAATTCATCCTCACACTCGCGCAAAGTCGATGCAAAGGCGATCACTCCTTTGCAAACAGGAATTCTACCTGCAAATGTACCATCTTCTAACTTGTCATAAATTGCCTGGGCGATCGCTCGCTCAACATAGTCGCTCAGAATAAACCTTATCACCATGAAATCTCGTGTTGTGCTACCAGTTTAATCTTACGTTAAAAAATTTATTTCTCTGACGCTTTACCCCGGTTGAATGATGGTGTTGTCAAGGCGTAGGCTTTAGTTTAAAGCGTAAATCTACAAGCGATGTCTTACGCCTACGCTATTATGTGGTTATGAATGATAGAGAGCAATTGCCCCCACAACAAAAAATCAGCTACGATCAATCATATAATTATCTTCACAAACACAGCAATGTTAATTACATACACTGCAAAATATACAAAAACTAATAGCGGATATATGGGACAACTCATTGAATGGCAAGAAGTTATCACAGAAGGAGAAACCATAGAAGAATGCAGGGCTATGTTGCAAGACGCAACAAAAGAAATGGTTATTGCTTATCGTCAACAAAATAAAGAAATTCCCACAGGTAGTTATTTGCTCGAACAAATTCCTATAGAGGTTTGAGTGTGTCATAATCCATAAAGCGATGTCTACAACGGGCTACACCTACGCTATTATGTGGTTGTGAATGATCGTGTTGTCAAGGCGAATGCTTTAGAAAAGAAGTGTAAATGGCTCCAAAGGTATTATTTCAGAGGTAATAAATGGAAAAAGAAGTATTAGTAAAAGTCAAGCCAAAGCACTAGGAAGTTTTTTCGATGTATCACCTGCATTATTTTTATAGTCCCAAAATTTGAGGAAGGTTTTATTAATAAATTCTCCCTTAACAATATAAAATTAGTTTAATTATCACCAAAAAAGCTTATGATTCTTGAGGCAGTGATGCTTTATGTCAAACCAGGGCTAGAATCTGATTTTGAAGCTTCTTTTAAAAAAGCTTCCAATCTTATTTCCTCAATTAACGGATATTTATCTCATGAACTGCATAGGTGCATAGAAGTCAAAGGTAAATATTTATTACTTGTTAAATGGGAAAATTTAGAAGCTCATACTGTTGTATTTAGAGGCTCTGCTGAGTTTCAAGAGTGGAAAAAACTTCTGCATCATTTTTATGATCCATCTCCCATTGTTGAACACTTTGAAGAAATTGAAATATGAAAAACAAGATCCCCGACTTATTTAAGAAGTCGGGGATCTGTGGCTGTATCACTCTACTCTTTGCAACTGTGCTACTCTTGGGTCAACAATTTTTTGTCCCAAGCTAGAAAATTTAATTGCCACAGACATCTTACTACCCGTTCCGAAAACATGAGTGATTTCACCAAGCCCAAAAGTTTTATGTAATACTCTCTCGCCCACTTGCCAATTCTGGTTTGTATCTGGTTTCGCACTAGAAGTAGAGGCACTTTTAGTATAAGTTTGACGACTCAGGCGTTGAGTATTTATTAATTCATCTGGTAATTCGTCGAGGAATTGCGATCGCATGGCGGCTTCACGAGAACCATACAAACGACGTTCTCGCGCGTGTGATAAAAATAACCGCTCTTGGGCGCGAGTAATCCCCACATAACACAAACGGCGTTCCTCTTCCAAAGATGCGGGATCACTCAGCGATCGGTAGCCGGGAAATAGCCCTTGTTCTAATCCCACTAAAAATACTACAGGAAATTCCAAACCTTTGGAAGCGTGCAAAGTCATCAAAGAAACGGCTGTCTGTCCTTCTTTTAAGTTATCCAAATCGGAACTGAGGGCGGCGCTACTTAGAAAATCTCGGAGGGAAACCTCTTCGTTTTCTTCTTGAAATTGCAACGCCGCATTGTAAAGTTCCTGAACGTTTTGTACCCGATCTGTGGCTTCATCTGTGCCTTGATTCATCAAGTCTTGAACGTAACCAGAGTCTTCTATTATTCCTTGCAAAACCTCAGTTACGGGAACCGTGGCGATTTGTTTTTGCCAACGGCTAATCATTTCGGCAAAGCTATTTACAGCTTTTGTCGCCCGTCCAGCTAATGTATTAACTGATGTCTCATCGCTGAGTATTTCCCACAAAGTTGTCCCTAATTGCTGGGAGGCGTTAACCAAAGCGTCAATAGTGGTTTTGCCAATTCCCCGCCGGGGAGTATTGATGACTCGTAATAAACTGACTGTATCAGCTGGGTTAGCGATCGCTCTTAAATATGCGACGACATCTTTAATTTCTTTGCGATCGTAAAACTTCATTCCTCCCACAACTATGTAAGGAATTCGATATTTCACCAACAGTTCTTCAAAGGGGCGAGATTGGGCGTTTGTCCGATAAAGTATGGCAAAACTACCCCAGTTCAACTCTGGATTTTGCTGTTCTAAAGTGCGAATCTGATTAATTACAAAGTCGGCTTCTTCTAGTTCATTATCCGCTTTTTGAGAATAAATCTGCTCACCCGGCCCCCGCGTCGGTTTGAGGACTTTATCAATCCGTTGGGTGTTATTTTCAATCAGTTCATTCGCCGCTTGCAGAATGTTTTCACAAGAACGATAGTTTTCTTCCAGCTTAACCATCGTTCGGGTGTCATCATCTACCAAACCATCGCCAAAGTCTTCCTGAAATCCCAGCAAGATGGTGAAATCTGCCATCCGAAAGCTATAAATGGATTGATCTGCATCGCCGACAACAAAAACTGAGCGATTTTCCCATTCCCATTCGCTCTTTTTGGTTTCACCATTAGTGACTAATAAGTGGATGAGTTGATACTGAGTGCGGTTAGTATCCTGATATTCATCTACAAGGATATGGCAAAATTTGCGATGCCAGTAATCCAATACTTGCTCGTTTTGTTGAAATAATCTAGTAGGTACGAGAATTAGATCATCAAAGTCGAGAGCATTGTTTTGTGCTAACTTATCTTGATATAAATTGTAAACTTGGGCAATCACCCGTCCGCGATAATTAGGTTGTTCTTGCTCAAATTCTTGGGGGGATAAACCTTGATTTTTAGCGTTACTAATAGCGTAGCGGACAGAGCGGGCGTCAAACTTCTTATCGTCTAAATTTAGCTGTTTATTGACGATTTCTTTGATCAGAGTCATTACATCTGATTCATCAAAGATAGAGAAATTGCGATTCCAACGTCGTCCTTTTTCGTCTACGTATTTTTCAATATGAAAGCGGAGAATGCGAGAAAATAGACTGTGGAAAGTGCCACACCATAAGTCTTTGATCGTATCTTTGTAAACTTGCGATCGCAATTGCATTTGTTGATATTCTGTCAACAAATCAAAACGCTGACCATGTTGCTTTATAGCCAGTTGTTCCGCAAACAGCCGTTGAATCCGGTCTTTCATCTCCCGCGCGGCTTTGTTGGTAAAAGTAACCGCCAGGATGTTTTCTGGATTAACGCGGTGTTTCAGAATCAGATTCGCAATGCGATAAGTCAGCGCTCGTGTTTTACCGGAACCTGCGCCAGCAACTACTAGCAACGGGCCGCAGTAATGTTCGACGGCTTGACGTTGGCTAGGGTTAAGGTGACTGAGAAAATCGATGGTTGTAGTCATGGATGTGAAAAAGCGATCGCCTGAGAGAGTCGCTATTGCCCAGGTTACAACATCTTAACGAAACTTGGTCAATAAAGATTGTGTGGCAATATTCTTAACCAGAATGGTACTCTATCATGATTTATCGTAGAAGCAAGAAAAAGCTATGCTGTCAGTCAAAGGCACATTCCAAAACGGTGTGGTTCATCCTAACGAACCAATTGAAGGGCATGAAACGCTGGCACGAATGGGAGCAAGCAATTGCAAACTGCTAAAATTTCAAGTGTTTCGGCTTTTCTTAGTGCCATTCGGCTCATTTACTAATACCACTAATTTTCCTGTTGTTTGATTAGACTCCATATATTCGTGTGCTTCAACAATCTCGTCCAGATGAAAAACACGGTCTATATTGACCCGGTTTTGCCCCACTTCTACACCATCAATAAATCGTTGCAAGTGTTCAATAGATAAATCTTCAGTACCTCCGGTATAAACGGTCAATCTTACCGTGTGAGGAATATCATCCATTGGCGAAAAGTCGTTTAATGTCCAGGCGTTACCCAAAATACCGGTCATGCAGAGAATGCCACTAGGGGCAACACATTGCAGGGAATCCAGCAGGGTAGAGGTTCCTACCAGTTCCAAAACGCGATCAACCCCCTTGGGAAAATTCTGACGGATAGAGGTTGCGATCGCTCCTGTATCTATTACAACGCGATCAACCCCATTTGCTTGCAAGGCTTCTACTTTAGAAGAATTGCGAGTAGTCGCCACAACGGTTAGCCCCAGTTCTTTGGCAAGGTGTGTTGCGGCCATACCAACTGATGAAGTACCCCCCCGAATCAATAGCGTCTGCCCAGCCTGCACGCCCAAACCGGACATGAGAGAACCGTAAGCTGTCTGGAACATTTCTGGAATGGCTCCTAACACTGACCAGTCGAGGTTACTCTTAATCGGAAATACGCAGGCTTGCGGGACACAGGTGTATTCGGCATAGCTGCCATCAAACGCTCGTCCCATACCTCCCATAATCGCTGCTACCTTCTGACCGGGCTGAAATGGGGTGTCAGGGGCGGCTTCGACAATACCAACGCACTCAATCCCCAAAACTCGGGGAAGTTGAACACTGGGAGAGTGCCCTTGACGCGTGAACATCTCAGAACGGTTTAGACCAAAGGCTTTGACCTCGATTAGCACCCATCCAGGCTGAGGAGATGGTTTTGTAATCTCTTGTAACTGAAGGGCTGTCGGATCACCGGGAGATTCTAAAACAATTGCTTTCATAACGTTAATCAGAGACTAAATCAGCTGGTTCTATGCCGTGAAACCCAGTTTTTGGATGAACACCATCATAGAAGGGTTTGTTGCCTGTAAGCCGGAGCATTTATGTTTGCAAGCTGCTACAGTTAGTACCTCTGCGCGGAAGTCAAAAGTCAAAAGTATTGTATTCCAAGCTTTTGCGCCATTTGGAATGGTATGTTTATTTCCGCCGTGATCTACTGGCTAATTGGATGAGTTAATTGGATGCCTGTGAAGAGGCAAACAAATACCGATGAATTTTCCAATTGCCGTTCTCCTGCTTGAAGATAAACATCTCATTATTTCCTTCAGACGTAGTTTTGTTGTCGGCTAAAATAGTTGCTGTGCCTGATGATGAGGTGCGAGCATAGGCAAATTCCCCCATTGCCTCTACCTCATGGATCGTAAACTTGACCTGGAGTTGGATAGTTTGAAAAATTTGCTTGTAGGTATCAAGAACTGCATCGCGTCCTACTTGAGCAGGTGCAAACTGGGGCATGAATATCGGATCACTGCTGTAAAGTTCCAGTGCCGCATTCGCATCTGACGCATTCAAAACCTGCTCATATTGCTGAAGAACTTCTTGAATCTGTTTCATAGATACTTTCCTGAATTGAGATTTTTTTAACCTATTGAGCAGTGTACATATTCTTAGATTTGATGGGTAGTAGGTAAAATTGAGAAGTATTTTCTCAAATATGGAAAGATACAATGGACTTCAACTCGGCTGCTTTGTTTGTCAAAGTGGTTCAGTATGGCAGCTTTTCGGAGACTGCCCGACGGACAAATACCCCGGTGGCAACCGTGAGTCGGTGGATTGCGGAACTGGAAAAAGACCTCGGTATTCGACTCTTAGAACGTTCTACACGCCATTTACGAATGACTCAAGCAGGTACAACGTTTTATGAATACGCGGTTCGCGGATTCGAGGCGTTTGAAACTGGCTTGTTTATCCTTGAAAATCAGCAGCAGGAACTGACAGGGACACTACGGCTCTCTCTGCCGCCTGCATTTCTTCCGATGCAAGAACTAAGCTAATCGGCATTTAAATTGCAACATAGTCACTATTACCCTTGTTTTTTATTTTTCG
>NZ_JABXKJ010000144.1 GCF_017115085.1 Nostoc sp. NMS7
ATTTCCATTTTTGGAAACAATGCCTATTTTACAGCTATTCTAGCCTTAACTGAACCGTATTGGTGTGAATCTTGACTACGAATGGGAAATTCTACAAATCCCACTGGATGATCAGTAAAGTGTAGTACAGACAAACCGGGATTATCTTCTGTCCCATAGGCCATAGATGCATCTATGTATTCACCCTGTAACCGTGCTAGTTCATTATGGGAGTTGGTTTAGCGCATTCAGTAATCTCGCCAGGCCATAGTTTAAGCCAGGGCATCAACTGGGAGCAAGTCAAGCAAGTTTTCATCTCTCTGCTGATTTCGCCAATTACAGAACTTACGCATTGACAAAATAGGCGGAGAATGCATGGAATAAATCAGGAATAAATAGGCGATGCCTGCGGCGGGCGTAGCCATCGCTAATCACCAAAGGCATTGAAAGACGGATAATACTGAGGTTGTCTGCATTAAGGGTGACGACTATCAGAGCGACTACCAAGCCATCGAGTGCCAAGTGTGACCTGAACACTTATACTCTGTTAATACTTTCAGAATCAAAGTACCCAGGCTGCACACGTTTGGCAGAAATCATGGAAGATTTATCTCACGATAGTGTCAACAGATTTTTGCTGCGTGAGCGGTATGAACCCAAAGATTTATTTGATGAAATCAAGATACATATCAATATAGTAGGGTGAGCCAGTGCGTTGGGCGGGTTCCCCGACTTGAAGCAACTGGCGAACCCGTAAGGGTGAGCCAGTGCGTTGGGCGGGTTCCCCGACTTGAAGCAACTGGCGAACCCGTAAGGGTGAGAACATCTGAGGCTATTAAAACTCATTTCTTCAATGCCATTCGTGCGTTTACTTTGAGCGAAGGGCGATGCCTACGGCGGAACGAAAAGCGACGATCGCAATCATGATGTGCAATTCTCTGCCACTTTAACTCAAATTACTGCTGCCACCTAATTGGGCTGCTCCCTCGGGTGCTGGTGGGTGGTAAGTCATAGACTGTAACCCCAAACGACCAGGGCCAATAAAACGGTTGAGAGTGAATGAAATACCGCCAAGCATTACTCCAATAGCCCCTAAAATGCCGCCACTAGATTGCAGCGCTGTTACTGTCTCCATCTTCACTGATGAGTCTTTCCATAACCATGCTCCTGGCTCTACATCCAGTACTTCTCCAGGAGCAAGGTACTTTTCAAAGACATTACCGTAACCGTGGATTAAAAGCAGCCCTCCTTGTTGTTGACCAATGAAGCGGTCAATAAATAAACCACCACTGCGACTAAAAAAGAGGTTTGCCAGTCCTCGCTGGAAAAAGAAACTGTACTCAATATTACTGGTAGCTAATAAAAACTGATGTTCTCGAACATCAACGGTCTGTCCACGCTCTAATTGCAGCACCACAATCTGTCCTGGAGCCTCACGAGAGAAAGCGATATTCCCTGGCCCATGTGCTTCACTGATAAAAATTTGCAGTCCAGCAAAAAAACGTTTGGCTGCCCCTTTCAAGCCTTTGACACCAAGGCGAACATTCGGATGTTTCCACAGCAGAATATGATGTTCAAAGTAAATCGATTGCTGTTGCCCTAGATGGACATCTACTACAGGTACTACTTCTCCTTCGATTCTCAAGGTCAAGTCACCAGAATGAAAGAAATCTTTCGGATTTTTTAATTCAGGTATCGGTTCACTACTGAAGTCTGGCATAGTCTTTACTTTTCGATGGTTGTTTTATAAATCATTTTCTCCCATTATTGGGGTTTGCTTCCCAAGTCTGGATTGTAACTGAAATAAGTATGGCAATTAGTACAGCCAAAAATCCCAAAATCACATTCCAAAAGACAATTTTAATCATAATTTCGCTTTTTATAAGTAATTTTATTTATAATTAAGTCCCTAATAGGGTGTCAATAAACTCAACTTTTGGGATGATACTTTGTGAAGTGCGATGCCCTTCTCTACGAGACGCTGCGCGAACGGCGCAGGCTCAGGGTAAGACCTGCGGCGGTAAACTACGCTCTATTATGGCTTATGACTAAAACTAATTCAGAAATCCTAGAACAGCTAAAACGGGCATCTGATGGCTTACTCATGATGAGCGAGTCTGAGTACCCCCTAGAAGCATTTTTGTGGGAGACTACTGTACCCGCGATACCCGAAAAAGTCATACAACTGACTAGTCATCCTCAAGACACAACTATTGAAGTAGTAGATATTGACAGCTTTTTTAGTGTAGCGACCACCCCCGAAGATTGGCATGAGGATGATGAAAAGGCTATAGTTGCCAGATTTCAAAAACTACTAGAGATAATAAAATCGAGCTTAAAAAACCCGCAGGTGTATCGCTTAGGACAAATCGAAATTGATGCTTACATCGTCGGCGAAACCCCAACAGGTGATTTAGCAGGGCTTTCTACTAAGGTTGTAGAAACTTGACAAAAACTCACTGAATATCTATCTTTTCTTCAATCGTGTCTTGAATATTTTCAGGCACATTGGACAGAAAATTATATCCGATTAATATAAATTTGATAGTCTTCAATTTGACTTGGCTTTCTTTTTAAGAATTATTTAATATCTAAACAATAGTATGTAAGGCGATCGCTTAAACCGCAAGTTGCCTCAGCAAACAAAGTAAATCTTTATACTTTACTGTATCAGCAAGGTAAATGCCTGTGAGCGATGGAACAGCGCGATCGCTCAAGTTTCCTCTAAGAAAATAGACATCGCTTTTCATCTATTATCAGTTCATTGCTATCAAAACTGATATCAAATGCCTGAACAAAAATCCCCACCCAGCGAAATGATTCGCGTCCCTACGAGACAGTTTCGCCATCACTCGATTGAGGCTAAATCTTCTTTTACCTTGTCCCTTACGGGTTCGCCAGTTGCTACAAGTCGGGGAACCCGCCCAACGCACTGGCTCACCAAACTTTCCCTCAATAGAATTACGAATCCTTTCATCTGACAAAGCTTGCTTCTTTTTTTCTTTACTCACATTGGCTGGAGGTCTACCTAAAGGGGAACCACTAATTCTAATACCTCGGACGGACAGTCCGCCCAAGTCGGGGAACCCGCCCACGCGGCTGTCCTCTTCTTTGCACCAAGCTCGGTTCTAAGAGTGTGCGATAAATTTTATCAACATGAACAGATTCTGGATAAGAACCAGTGTAGTTTTTAAAGGCTTCGACTTGTGCTTTTAAATCTCCTGATTTATTAAAGTTATCCCAACTAATATGGTCTAAAAACACATATCCCTCAAAGCAACTAGCCGACAGTTTTGCGCCAAATTCCACGGGATTACCCGCTTTTCCCCGAATGATTGGGCGTATATGTGGTTGGTTTAAACTAACAATGCGGTCATCAATACTCTGTTTTTTATTTTCATATAACCATAGTTGTTGACGATCTACTTCTGCTACTACCAGCAACATCTTATATTGTCTATTAGTTAAATTTTCTAGAAATGCCCCTAATGCCATCCGAAATCGCTTTGCTGGCACTCCCATCTAAGAGAGAGAATTCCTCAGAATATTCGTCTTCAAATTCTGCCCAGGGTATTAAAGATGCCAGAACTACCCAACGATTATCTGATGATAACTTGCCTGAAAACGGAAATTCAAAGTTCTCTGGTGAGATTAAATTTTGCCCCGGTTTTCGGTACATAGTTACAAACAGCACACTTGTGTACTGCTGGTCGCGGTTATGCAAGGATTTTGGGCTATTTTACCCTCAAGTCTTGCACCTGAATATACTTCTTTGGTCAGATAATCTATATACTGTGAGCTTCTCATTCTTTTTCAGCAACCCCTAATTAGCTTCTGTCTTTGTCATGGCGCGATCGCAAAGCCCAAAACTCTTATTCTGTCATGGACTCACGGCAACTTTATTATTTAATGGAACTCGACAACTAATTCAGAAAGATCCGAAAGAATTGAGAGAATAATGCTTTCAGCCTCTGTCACGGCAACTTTATCCTTTAAAAAACGGCAAACAATTCCTTTAAGTCACAACTACACAGGCTATGAAGTATTTCGTGGCCATTTGGCTAAATTATGGTTCAAATCACACAAATCATGAGAATATGTCTGCGGGGTCTGCGGAGCGGAGCTTGTTGGTAGCTAATAATCCAGAAATCATACACATTAAAATTGTTGATAAAAGTATAACTAACATATTGTTTAAAGTCATTATTATTGGTAATTTAGTAGCTTTTATCGCAATATTGTATATACCTAGAGAAATAATGAATCCAGGTATATAACCTAAAATTGCTAAGATGACAGCCTGTTGAAATACGACATTCAATAAATAAATATCTTTATATCCTATAGCTTTTAAAGTAGCATAAGCAATTATTTGACTAGAAATATTACTATAAAGAATTTGATAAACAATTCCTACACCAACTATAAAAACCATTATTAACATGAAGTTAAATATAAAACCAATAGGTGTTCTAGTAGCCCAATATTTCTTTTCAAAATCGTTAAACTCTTGGTAGGTAAATACTCGAATATCATTAGCAAAATATGCTTGAATATTTTCTACAACATTTTGTACATTAATACCGGATTTCAAAGTTACTATACCGATATCGATCATTTCTGATGAACGAATATTTAGAAATATCCTCAAGAAAGTTAAATCACTGACAATTAAATTACCATCAACTCCAAAAGAAGGTCCTAAATTAAATAACCCGCCTACTCTAACCTTGTAACCTTGCACGGAATTAAAGGGAAAAATTTCAACTGTCTGGTCAGTATTAGATTGCTCAAATCTCTCAGCGATTGGCCCAAACTCTGGACGAGAACTTCTGTCAAATAGGACTACATCAGGAATTTTAAGTTCATCTAAATTATCTGGTAATTCTGGTAAATTTAAAGCTACTTTTCCTGGTTCAACACCAATAAGATATATTGAGTATTTTTCACCATTAACTGGATTTTTAAATTTAGCAAATCCTAAATACATAGGGCTGACAGACTCTACACCATTAAATCCTAAAACTTGATATAGACGAGTTCGAGAAAAGCTTTGATTGGCTGTCAAGGATTTATATTGAGAACTCACTAAAAATAAATCTCCTCGCAGACTATGATGTAACTGAGTAGCGCTGGAATAGAGAGCATTTTGAAAACCTATCTGTATAAATATTAGAAGAACAATAAAGGCAATACCAACCACAGTGATTAAAAAACGATCTTTATTTCGGACTAATTGTAGCCATGCTAAAGGAATTTTAGAAAACATCATTTTAGGCTATAATTTACTAAAAACTTCTGATTTGGTAGTTAGATTTGAATAGCAACATCTACTTGTAAGTTAGTTAAACTTGAGACTCGTTGATTATCTACTGGATTATCAATGCGGATTTTTACTTCAATCACTCTGCGGTCTGTATCTACTTGTGGGTTGGGACTTAAAATACTCTGTCTGCTCACTTGTAAACCAACTTTACTCACAGTTCCCATTAATCTTCCAGTAAAAGCAGTACTGGAAATGATCGCTCTTTGACCAATAGACACTTTCTCAATATCAGTTTGATAAATTTCTGCAACTACATACATTTGAGATGTTTTACCTATATCCATAATCCCTGATGAAGCGATCGCTTCTCCAGTTTTGGTATGGATTTTCAAAACTTTTCCGTCTATAGGAGATATGACGTAAGTTAAATTCAGTTGTGCTTGTGCTTGTGCCACAGCAGTGATAGCGCTCTTAATCTCGGCTTGTACTACTTGGACATCTACATTACGTACCTCTTTAATACTGGTCAGTTTGGCTTGTCCTTCCTTAATCTGATTTTGAAGATTACTCACAGTATTGTTGAGATTAGCATTAGCTTCTTTTAACTGTTGTTGTACTGTCTTAAATTCCAAATTTTTACTATCTGAAGTAGAAGCGGAAATTGCACCTTCTTTGTACAAAGACTGATACCGATTGTTTTCAGTTTGAGCATTATCTAACTGTGCTTGCAAACGGGTAATTGTTGCCTTTTGGGTTATAATTTCTCCTTTTATTTGAGCCTCTAAGCGACTGACAGTAGCTCCTTGGGCTTCAATATCTCCAAATTTAGCTCCAGCTTTGACCTGTGCTAATTGAGCTTTAGCAACTTGAACTTTGTCGTGTGATTGTTGTAGAAATGCTTTAGCCTCAGCATAACCATGCAGTAACGCTACGACTTGCCCTAATCTAACCTCATCTCCTTCCTTGACTAACAATTTTTCTACCAGGACACCGCTTTGTGAATTGGGAGCCGATAAGTGAGTCACCTCGCCTTCAGGCTCTAGATATCCCAAGCCAGTAATTGCAACTCTACTAGGATTTGCTTTTATAGATTTTATTGGCTGAGTTTCAACATGATACCAAAACCGTAAAAAATAGATAGATGCTACTGCTATAGCTATAGCTAATGCAATGGAAATTGTTAGAATTATTTTCCATTTATATTTGAGTTTTTTAAATAATTGGCTTTCTTTATCTAAGTCCATCTTTACCCCACGCTCAATAGTTAATCTTAGTAATCTCAATAATATCTAATTAGTTACTAAAAACTCTGCATTTTTGTATCTTTGCGTAGTATATGAAAAATCTCAAACTTTGCATAGCGGTATATGTTCATACTTAAATTAATAGCTAAAAGTAATAGATAGAGGTTTTAGCCTGTGGGAAATATCCGTGTTGCAGCACTCAAGCTAATCTTGTGATTACTGAATAGATATCAAGCAATTATTAAAAAAGTGAATTAATGGCAATTTGATCATCTCGGACTTATTGTTATCAAATCTTTCTGATTTAGGTTGAATTCTATACCTAAAATAGCTTTAAAAAGTTAGACTTTTTGAAATCGATCAATAAAATTATTCTACTGATATTGCTGCGATTCCAAACTTCATGCTCAACCGTATCATCAAAAACTAAGCACTTGCCTTCTTGCCAGGTTTTCGTTTCATTCCCCACCCGTATCTCACAGTTATCAGGCACAATTAAACCCAAATGACAACGAAGTACAGTATTTATATATCCCTCATGAGGAACAATATGAGTTCCAGGTGCAAGGGAAGAAAAAGTTGCTGTACTCATTCCAGAGATGGATTCTACTAATTTTGTTGTTTCTGGACATAAGCGGCAGTTATGCTCTATTTTTTTACCAAAAGAATACAAAGCAAGAATATCCCAGCCTTTATTATAAAGAAACTCTTTTTGCCAAGGATTAGAATTAAATTGTTGTAGACTATTTAACTCTTCTTTAATGAGCAGCCAGTTAGATTCCAAGCTCTCTGTAAATTTGAAATTAGTAGTTTCGTAAAACATTTTTTGATTATTTTATATTCGTTGGTTTGAAGATAACAGGGATAGCTTTTAAACTACGAAAAGCAACCTTGTTGCGCCACTCAAGCTTGTCCTGTGACAGCTTTAACTCAGGCAATTGCTGTACAAGTGCAGTAATGGCAATTTCAGCTTCAATCCGTGTCAATATTGCACCCAAACAATAGTGAATACCATCAGCAAAAGCTAAGTGACTATTATTAACTCGTGTAATATCAAAGGAGTCAGGGTCAGGAAATTGTGCAGGGTCGCGATTTGCAGCACCTAAAGCAACAAGAACTTTCTCGCCAACTCGAATAGTAATATCATCCATATCAACATCTTCAGTTGCTACTCTTGTAGTGATTTGGATTGGACTGTCATAACGTAGTATTTCTTCTATAGCACTTTGGATAAGTGTTGGTTGTGATTTTAGCTGTTGCATCTGCTGTGGGTGACGTAATAGAGCAAGCATACCGTTACCTATGAGATTCACTGTGGTTTCTTCACCAGTAAAGAATAACAACATACAGACAGATATAATTTCTTCTTCACTTAACTTTTTATCCTGTTCTTTGACTACAATCAAGGCGCTCAATAAATTCTGTTGAGGATTTTTTTGACGTTGTGCAATTAAGCTTTTAAAATAATCTGTAAACTCCAACACCACTTTATTCATGTGTTCATAATCTTCTAAAGACCTGAGTGGATCTAAAATATTAGACAGTTCATCCGACCAATGATATAGTTTAGACCAATCTTTAATAGGTACTCCTAATATTACGGCAATGACATTGCAAGGTAATGGACAAGCAAAATCGGATATTATATCCATCGAATCTCTGTGTCGAACTTTATCAATCAGTTCGTCTGCAATTTGTTGAATTTGGGGACGCAAAAATTGGAGACTTGTAGAAGAAAAGGCTTTACTAATTAGTCCTCGCAATCTAGTATGCTCAGGCGGATCTAAAAATATTAGCCATTTGTCAATAACTTGTGCAAGCCTATCGAGATTTTGATGATTCAAATAATAGCTTTTATGTTTAACATTTTTTGACATTTTATCAACACAAAAGCGAGAATCGCGCAAAACTGCTTTGGCATCAGCATAGCGAGTAAGTACCCACATTCCCCTAAAGCTTTGATGTATTGGTTCAACAGAGCGAAGACTGTGGTAAATAGGATAGGGATTTGTCCGAAATGCTGGGTCATAAGGATTGAATTTGAGAGCTTTTGCAATCCCTGATTTTTGAGTCTTATTTGTATGAGTAATTGGCTCCATTTCACACATCTCCTGTGAATATCTAAACTTGACAGAAATGACTTAGCAAGTAAAACTTATAGGTAAAGCATTTAAGCCACGTATGACTATGCTCTTTTTCCACTCAAGCTTGTTTGATTTTAACTTTAAATCAGGAAACTTTTGAACTAATGTGTTAATAGCAATTTGAGTTTCCACACGTGCTAGTGCAGCTCCTAAGCAATAATGAATACTATCGGCAAAAGCAACGTGCTGATTCTGTTCTCGATTAATATTTAACTCGTCGGGTTCTGAAAACTGTGCTGGATCTCGATTAGCTGCTCCCAAACAAAGAACTATCTTTTCCCCTGCTTTAATTGTTTGGTTGCCTATTTCTAAATTATCAGTAGCGATACGGGTTAACATTTGAATTGCACTATCGTAGCGAATTACTTCTTCTACAGCACTTGGGATTAATGTTGGTTCTCTTTTGAGTTTTTCCATTTGGTTTGGGTGTTGTAGTAATGCCAGCATTCCATTGCCTATTGTGTTGCCTGTAGTTTCTTCACCAGCTCCAAATAATAATGTGCAAATTGCCAATATTTCATTTTGACTTAGCCTGTCATTTTGCTCTTTAGCTGTAATCAAATTACTAATCAAGTCTTCTTGTGGATCTTTTTCTCGTTCGGCAATTAGAGTACTTAAATATTCCTGAATCTCTTTTGTAGCTTTATTCATTGCTGCATATTCTTCTAGTGACACCAGTGGGTCTAAAATACGGGACAAAACATTAGTCCACTGATGAAGTTGTTGTTGAGCTTCTTTTGGTATTCCTAATAATCTACTAATTACACTGACAGAAAGTGGACTGGCAAGATCGGCAACAATGTCCATACTTCCTTGATGCCGAACTTTGTCAAGTAGCTCATGCACAATTTCCTGAATACGGGGACGCATACGCTCAACAACCACCGGAGAAAAGCTTTTACTCACCAACGCACGTAATCTAGTGTGGTCTGGTGGGTTCATATAAAATAAAAATCGGCTAGTAGTATAAGCAAGAGTATTTAGATTCTTTCCCTTGTCTTGGAGATATTTGTTTCTTTCTTGGATTGATTTTGGTCTGTCATCAGTCCGAACACAACCACTTTTTAAAACCGCTTTTACATCAGCATATCGGGTAACTATCCAATCACCTCCAACAAAGTATCGATGTACCGGATCTTCTGAGCGGAGTCGATGGTAAGTTGGATAGGGATTAGCGTTAAATTTAGGGTCAAAAAGATTGAATTTAAATGCTTTTGCTAACTCTCGTTTATCGGTATTTTGAGTACTAATTACTTCTGGATTCATACATTTTTTTTCAAACACTAACTGAAGATTGGATTGATGGTAATAAATGATATTCCTCTACTAAGTATTTAGCTAGAGTTTCGATACTGGGATACTCCCAAAAAAGAATAATTCCCAGTTCACAACCAATCCATTGACCTAATTCACCTGTTATGCTAACTGCCACTGCTGAATCTAACCCATATGCAGCAAAAGGTTCTTGAATATCTATGTCATCAGGCGGTATATTCAGGTACAAGGCAAGATGAGAAATTAGCCAAGTTTGAATCGCTTTTTCTGTCAGGTTTGGCTTGAAATGTTTCTGATTATCTTTAAATTGATTAACATCTGAATTCTGCACTTTTTCTGAAAGGTCTTCTACTTCTGCTTGAAGTTGCAGTAAGTCTATTTGTTCAAGATTTGCAGTCCAATTGCCGACAATATCCAAAGTTTCATTTAGAAAACCAACTCGACAAGCATGGCGCTGAATCTTGCCGCTAGAAGTTTTCGGGATACTCGCTGTCTTTAGCAGGATAATGGCATAAACTTGTAATTGGTGCTGCTCGGACACTGCCTGACGAATAGACTTAACGACCTCATTAATATCCAACTGAGGTAAGTAAGTACGCTCTATTTCTTGAGTAATAACTAGCTGTTCAACACCTTTTATCTCTACTGAAAATGCTGCGCCGCAATTTGTTCGCAGTGCAGGATGGCTCTTTTGGACTGTTAATTCAATATCCTGTGGATAATGATTTTTCCCTCGAATAATTATCATGTCTTTTAAGCGACCTGTGATAAATAGTTCGCCATCAAGCAGAAATCCTAAATCTCCAGTGCGTAGAAATGGTTCTTCTTTTGTGTCTTCTAGTTGGGCATTAAATGTTTGTTGCGTTTCTTGAGGTTTATTCCAGTAGCCACCAGCTACACTCAGCCCTGCAACCCAAATTTCTCCGATTTCTCCATCCAGACAGCGAGTTAATGATTCTGAGTTGGCGATGCTCCCAGAGGGAGCCGTGCAAGGCACGATCGCAATTTTTTGGTCTAAACTACTATAACCAACACCAACAATCGCTCTGGCATCTTCTGCGTCCTTGGTAGTAGTCACAATGAGATTGTGTTTCAAAGCTTGCTCTTGCACAAAGCGAATCACTGGCGGTGCTGTTTTCAAACCTCCAGACACAATCAAAGTTGTTTCAGCCATTCCATAACAGGGGTAAAAAGCACTCCTTCTAAAGCCACAATCTGCAAAGGTTTCTGAAAACTTCTCAATAGTTTCTGCCCATACAGGTTCAGCGCCATTGAAAGCAACCTCCCAACTACTCAAATCGAGGTGTTTACGTTGTTCAGATGTAATCTTTTCAACACATAGATCATAAGCAAAATTAGGCCCGCCACTGGTAGTCGCCTGATAGTCAGAAATGGCTTTTAGCCAGCGAAAGGGTTTTTGTAGGAAAGACTCTGGCGACATCAGTGTGACTGAGCAACTACCATATAGAGGCTGTAACACTCCACCAATCAGCCCCATATCGTGGTAAGGAGGCAGCCAAATTACACCTCGACTGTTAGATGTATGCTCAAAAGACTGATAAATTAAAGCGGAATTATATACTAGATTGTCATGATTCACCATTACCCCTTTTGGGTTTCCTGTCGTACCAGAGGTGTACTGGAGAAGTGCTAGGGAGTTGTTAGTAATCTCAGGAAAAAACCAATCATCTGACAATTCGTTGGGAATTTCATCAGTTGCTATACATTGTAAAGCTACTAATTCTGGTTCTTCTTTAAAGCTTTGTCCTAATTTAGTAATCACAGATGATGTGGTGAGTGCAAAAGTTGCCTGTGCGTCTTGTGCAATAGCTTGCAGTCGTGTCATCCGTTGTTTACCTCGTGGTGGATACACAGGTACAACAGTTGCACCTGCATATAAACCTCCAAAAAAAGCAGCAATGAATTCCAGTCCAGGTGGATAGAGAAGTAGGACTCTTTCTCCAAAAGCTTTCATGCTTTGAAGTAATGCTGCAATAGCGCGTGCTTTTTGGTCTAATTTTTCATAAGTGAAGCTAACTTTTTCTGTTTCTCCATCTACCAAAAAGGTATATGGCGCTTGATTTGGTTGTTGTATTGCCCTATAACGTAATAGGTTAACTAAAGTTGCTTCTTGTGGAGAATGTGGTAAAAATAAATCGTTATTCATAGCTCTTTTGTATTTGAAATAGAATTTAGCAACGGTAAAAACAGTGAAAATCACAACTAACTATTTAGACTAGCATAAATTGTCAGTGAGCTATATCGATCCCTTTGATAAATGGAGCTTGCATTTGTTTCAAAAAACTCATCGGGTAATTTCGATTTAAAAGACCCAGTTCGGATACATTTTTATCATTAGGAAGAAAGTAAGTGCCAAAAAGAATGTCCCAAATTATTACATGATTTCCGTAATTATTGTTTGATTCACTAATATTTGTGGAGTGATGCCAGCGATGTAGCTCAGGGCCACTGATGATATAATTAAACCAGCCAAGTTTTACGTCTATATTGCAGTGCTGAAAAAATCCTTTAATTGAGTAGATAACAGAGTAAAGTGCCAGTACTTCCTTGGATACGCTAAGAAAAATGAAGGGCAAGCTATCGCACAAAAGTTGCAGCGATCTATCTAAGGGATGAAATCTCCCAAGATTAAGCCAATATAATTTGTGAGCTGAGTGATGTACGGCATGAAATCGCCATAACAGATTCCATGTATGAGCTGCACGATGTAACCAGTATCTCAAGAAATCACCAGACAATATCATAATCAAGATTTGTATCCAGATAGGATAGTTGTGCGGCCATAAATCACTTAAGTTCAAATTATTGTTGTTGATAAAGTCGAATAACCAACTCACTGAGAAAATGGAAAGAAGGTAAGGGAGTAATACCTGTACCAACATCATAAAAATGAAATCAGTTCCAACATCGCTCTTACTGGGCAACCACTCTTTCCGATAAGGAAGTACAAGTTCAAAAAAAGTTATTAGACCGACTCCAGCAATGATTGTAGCTACGTAACTACTAAGGAATACGTTTATGCCATAACTTTTCAGTCCATAATAAATTATCAGACCAATCGACATGACACCTGGGTAAACTGTCCATATCAAAATATCACGAAATCTTACATTCACAAGGCTCTTTTTCTCCATTTTTAAATTAGAAATATCCAACAAGTACGCTGTTTTGTAATGGAAGCAATTATAAATTTATTCTAAATAGCTTTTCTCTGCATCTCTAAAATATGGATATCTGGATTAATGACAATATCTTGAAGTAAAATCATAAAGTCTTCCAAAATTGTATTAATTGTACTTTCAAAAAATAAATCGACATCGTATTCCATCTCTCCCCAAATGCCTTTTGCCCCTATTCCCAGATGCAGAGTTAAGTCTCGTCTTGCTCCCCTGAATGGTCTATTTTGTATGCGAACAGAAAGATGTTCTGAAATTTTCACATTCTCAGTTAATAAGGGAATCTCATTGTGAAAAATTACTACTATTGGTAGAGGAAATGTGTGAGCATTATCTGTTTTGGACAGGGGTACAGTTTCCAGAATATATTTCAAGGGAAGAGCGCTGTAGGCATACGCTTCTAAAGTGGTTTTGCGAACAAGATAAAGTAACTGTCGGAATGTGGGATTGTTTTCTAATTTTGCTTTAATTGGAATCTGGTTAATAAAGCAACCAATTAAAGCTTCAATATCAGATCGATTGCGATTAGCAACAGTAGTACCTATACAGAAGTTAAGCTGATTTGTATAGTGATAAACTAATATCTGTGAAGCTGCTAACAAAAGCATGAATAAAGTACAACCTTCTTGTTTGCTGAGTGCTTGGAGTTGGGCTGATAAAATTTCAGATAGTTGGAAAGGGTAGATGGCTGCTCTCAATCCCGGCACAGCAGGACGAGGTTGATCTGTTTTGATTTCAGGGACGACCAGATGCGGTGCAAGCTGTTGTTGCCAGTAGCCTTGTAGTGTTGCCAGTACCTCTTTTTGCAGCCATTGACGTTGCCAGACAATAAAGTCTGCATATTGCATTGGTAATTCTGGTAAAGGTGAGGATTGCCCTTGGGAAAATGCTTGATAGATTGCTCCAAGTTCCTGAAGAAAGATAACCATAGAAGAGCCATCTGTAATCAGGTGATGGAGAGTAATCAGCAATATATGTCGATTTTCTGAGAGTCTCAGCAGTGTGGCTCGTAAAAGCGGCCCTCGAACAATATCGAACGATTCGTGAGCTTCTTTTTGGGACAACTTTTGCATTGTTATTTGTTGTTCTGCTTGAGATAGCGATTGTCCTTCTCCTGTCGGAGATGCTGCGCGAACGGACACGCTACGCGATCGCAAATCCACCACCGACAATGGTAGATTCATCGTCGGATGAATAATTTGAGTCGGTTTTTGTGCGGCAATATCAAAAGTGGTTCGCAAAGCAGCGTGACGATGCACTAACTCATTCAGACTGCGTTCTAAGGCTGGAATGTCGAGTTCGCCCGTAAAGTGTAGGGTGAAGGGTAGATTGGCAAAGGGATTACTTGGGTCTAGTTTTATTTGCGAGTAAAATGACTCCTGAGCAAAAGACAAAGGCAAAGCAACAGCCTCTGTCCTCGTAACCATGATGGGAGCATCATCAGATTCACTTTTAAACAAGGTCAATTGGGTCTGTAATTGTTGAGCCAGATCGAGCAGGGTCATGTTTTCAAATAACGCCTCGATTGACAACTCTAAAGCAAAGTCTTTTTTTACACGGTTTACTAGTTGAATTAACATCAACGAGTCCAACCCCAAAGTATTGAGCGGTTGTTCAACATCTAACTGAGATGGAGGCAATCGCAACACTTTAGCAATTTGTTCTATCAAATATTCTTCAAGCAGTTGCTGCTGTTCTTCTGGGGATGTTGCAAGTTGCGTTCGCGTAGCGTGTCCGTTCGCGCAGCGTCTCCGACAGGAGAAGGACAATCGCCTTAATGAAATATTCGATTCAGGGACAAGAATTTCAGAAGTAGGTACGTCTAGATTTATGGTTTGGCTGGTCAAAGAAGATTCATATTCATCGGTGGAAAATGCAGTTTCTTGGTGATGTCGAACTAGAGTAGTGATGAGTTTTGGTAGGAGTTGCACTTCCTGTAATGAAAATGATTCTGTTTGGGCAAGAATTTGAACAATCTGTTCTGCTGAATCTTCCCGGTCAAGTAAACTAGAAATCAAAGAACGGTGAGGTAGTGGAGATAGAGCGCTTGGTTGAGACGAGCGACTACTGCTGAACCAATAGCTTTGTCGCTCAAAGGGATAGGTGGGTAGTCGTAGGCGATCGCGGCGATAATCGCGATCGAATCCTGACCAATTAACAGGTACTCCTAAAACGTAGAGTTGTGCCAAACTGGACAACAACTGCTGCCAGTTGAATTTCCCCGAACGTAGGCTTGGCAGCCAAGTTCCAGCCCCTTCAGGTAGACAACGCATACCCATCGACAATGAACTGGATTTGGGACCAATCTCGAGAAATACTGTAACTCCTTGCTCGTGCATAGTTTGCATACCCGTTGCAAATCTTACGGGTTCACGGATTAGACTTACCCAGTAGTCTTTTTTGGTCATTGCATCAGGAGATAGCTGACCTGTAACACCAGAAATTAAAGGAATTTGTGCGGGAGAGGGGGTATAGTCTGACTTATATTGGGCAAAATCAATCTCCAGCGATTTCATCAGTGGGGAATGATAGGCATAGGATGTGTCCCAGCGAACAGTTTTGACTTTTTGCGCTTTGAGATCGGCCACAACTGCATCAACTACCTCTTGCTGACCGGAAATTACAATTTGCGGACCGCCATAAAAGCCAATACCAACCTTGTCACCATAAGGTTGAATTGCAACCGCTACTCGCTGTTCATCTGCAAGCACGCCGACCATCGTCCCCTTTGAGTTTTCAGATTGGATATGCCGCTGTCCAGAGATTACAATCTTGAGTGCGTCTTCCAAACTGAACAAGCCAGCAACATAGGCAGCCGCATACTCTCCTATGCTTATTCCCATAATGATTGTGGGTGTAATTCCCCAAACTTTCCACAATTCGCAAAGTGCTACTTGCAGCGCAAATGTTGCTATAAATAATTCTGAATCAGAATATACTTCATTGGTAGAATTTTCTGGGGTATTGGGGGAATAGAGAATATCAAGCAAAGACTTTCCCAGCAATGGCTGAACGATCGCATTACACCGATCAAGTACTCGGCGGAAGGTGGGTGCTTGTTCGTATAGTTGACGGTCTAGTCCTAGTGTGTAGTTACTCAAGCCACTAAACAAAAATCCAATCTTAGGAGTCTTCTTTGGCTTCACACAGCCACTCACCAACCCCGCAGACTGTCCAGATAACACAAATGCCTTCAGGCGTTCTGCAAATTGTGCTGTAGAGTCCCCAGTCACAGCCAGCCGATGATTAAATAGAGTTCTGCCAGTATTAGCACTAAAACAAACATCCGCAATTGATATATCAGGATGGTTAACTAAAAATTCGTGATAACGCTGGGCTAGCGATCGCAATGCTGTTTCTGTTTTGGCAGATAGAGTCAGCAGATGTAAAGGACGATCAATCTCAGAAGATTCCACAACTTTGGAGGGTGCTGCTTCCATCACTATATGAGCGTTTGTACCGCCAAAGCCGAACGCACTCACGCCTGCAATACAGGGGCGATCGCTTGGCCAAGGTTCCAGGGTTTGCTGCACTTGTAGAGGCAGTTTATCTAATGCCACATTTGAATTTGGCTGCTGAAAATGCAAGTTCGGCGGAATCTTTCCATACTTGAGGGACAATGCCACTTTAATCAATCCAGCAATTCCACTAGCGGCCTCTGAATGTCCGATATTGGTTTTTACAGAACCAATCCGACATTTATCTCCAAAAGAGCGATTCGCTACTAGGACATTTGCCAGGGCTTTCAGCTCAATCGCATCCCCTAACAAACTTCCAGTCCCCTGTGCTTCGACATACTGTACTGAACTTGGTAAAATTCCGGCATCT
The DNA here is from genome assembly GCF_017115085.1 of Nostoc sp. NMS7. Taxonomy (GTDB): domain Bacteria; phylum Cyanobacteriota; class Cyanobacteriia; order Cyanobacteriales; family Nostocaceae; genus Nostoc. Next base: position 16,934 of record NZ_JABXKJ010000144.1, read on the forward strand.
TGATAAACTTGCTGTAGTAGTGTCTGTTGTGCTTGCAGATTAGGAGCAGCCAGTCCATTACTACGTCCATCTTGATTGATTGCACTACCCCGGATGATCGCATAGATGGGATCGCCATCTGCCAATGCTTGAGACAGCAGCTTCAGCACTACAACACCAACTCCTTCACTCCGCACCAAGCCATCGGCTTGAGCATCAAATGCTCTGCAACGTCCCGTAGCCGAGATCATCCCTGCATTTGTGAGGCTTGCTGTCACTTCCGGAAATAGCATGATGTTGGTGCCGGCGGCTAAAGCTAGGCTAGATTCCCGGCTACGCAAACTCTGACAGGCAAGATGAACTGCTACTAGAGAAGAGGAACAAGCGGTGTTAATTGCCAAACTCGGACCCGTAAAGTTAAGCAGGTAGGAAATACGGTTAGCAGCAACACTGCTGAGATTGCCATTGGCTGCATAGCCATTAGTTGTGCGTGCTTCTGCCATGATTTCGTAATAATCAGAACCGGCAATACCAACGAAAACTCCTGTTGCGCTTCCTGAGAGTTTTTGAGGGACTAACCCAGCATCTTCGAGAGCTTCCCAAGTGACTTCCAGTAACAGCCGTTGTTGAGGATCGATGCTAACGGCTTCTTGGGGGGCGATGCCAAAGAACTGCGGGTCAAATTGATCGATTTGCTCTAAAAAACCACCTTGGATAAGTTGCGCCTGTGATGAACTAGGACTGGGGATAAAGCAGGAATGTAGATTTTGGCGTTCGGAGGGAATCGGTGCGATCGCGTCAATTTGATTGCAGAGTAGATGCCAAAAAGCTTCGGGAGTGATTGCACCTGGAAAACGGCATCCGATCCCAATAATGGCAATAGGTTCAATATTCATAGTATTCACTCCTCAACTTGGCTGAGAATTGCATCTCAACTCTGGCAATCAAATGAACAACATCTAAAAAGTTCATATAGCAATTGTTTTGTTACGAATCGTGTTAACCGTAGCGTTGCTGGAAGTCAACCATAAATGCAGCCAGGACTTCTACTCCAGACTGAGTGACAGCATTGTAAAGTGATGCCCGCAAACCTCCTATTGAACGGTGTCCATCCAAGCCATAAAATCCGTTTTCTAGTGCGGTTTTGAGAAATAGAGGCTCTAAATTGGGGTCTGCTAAACGAAACGTAACATTCATCAGCGATCGATATTCCCGAATAGCATGACCTCGATAAAATCCTCCGCTTTCATCAAGCACCTTATAAAGAGTGGCTGCCTTGGCTTGGTTTATCTGTGCCATTGCCGCCAATCCACCAATATCTTTCCGTAGCCAACGGCTAACTTGCATCACTACATAGAAGGCAAACACTGGAGGTGTATTGTAGATTGACTTACTTTTAATATGAGTACGGTAATCTAACATTTTATGTAAATTAGAGGGAATTCTCTGGAGAAGATCATCTCGAAGTATCACTACTGTTAAACCCGCTGGCCCAAGGTTTTTTTGTGCGTGGGCATATACTAATGCATAACGGTCAACTGCTATCGGCTGAGATAAAAAATCTGAAGCCATATCGCAAATTAACGGTACATCAGACATCCCAGGCAGGTAAGAAAACTGTACTCCCTCTACTGTTTCGTTCGAGACATAGTGTAAATAGGCAGCTTCCGACGAAAGTACTAGTTTTTCAGCTGCTGGCAATCGGTTATAACCGCTATCTCTGCCATCCCACACCACCCGTACTTCTCCTTCAATGCTTGCTTCAGGCACTGCTTTTGCACTCCAGTAACCAGACACAATATACTCCGCAGTTTTTTTGCTTCCATGTAAGAGATTCATTGGAATCATGGAAAACTGTAGACTGCTACCTCCTTGTAAAAAAAGAACATGATAATCCCTTGGGACTCCGAGTAATTCCCGCAAATTATTTTCCGTCTCGTCTACTACATCACGAAACCAATCGGAGCGATGACTGATACCTAAAACCGACAAGCCAACTTCCGGCACATTCATTATGGCTGCTTGAGTAACTTTTAGCACTTGCTCAGGTAATGCTCCAGGGCCTCCAGAAAAGTTTAAATGATTACTCAAATTTTCTAAGGCCATTAGAAAAATTCTCCAGTCAATTTTAGAGGTTTAAAATTACAACTATTACACTAGAAAAAAATATTTAAGTTTAAACTTCATCAAATCAAAAAAAATACACTTTAAAGAATAATTTAGCCCTTAGAATCCACCAATGATAGCCTAGCTTTATAGAGTCTGCAAGCGTCTTAAAAACCAAAGAATTATACATTGACAGGAGATCTTTAACCGGCTCATTCATCCGTAAATCATACAGCATACCTAACTTAATTCCGACTTTTAAGGACTGAATTATGTTTCTCTATAAATTGTAATGTACAAGCATTAAATTCGGAATTTCTTAAAGCTTGCTATTCTACCAAAAAGAATAATCTGAAACTAATTCGCAATTACATTTTATGATGGAGATTTAGACCCCGACCCAAAACGTTCTCCCTGTGGATGCAGGGAACTTAAACCGCCAAACTTTGTTTACCTTAGTTTTATTTTATTTTCAACGTTTTTAACCTCTCTAGTATTTATCCAATTATTGTTTATATAAATTTAATTTACAACATATCAATAGTAAAATTTACATCTTTACAAAAAAAAATTTTCACTTTTCCCACTTTTATTCTCTTGATTAAGTAGGTGGGCATAAAAAAACTAAACTATGTAAATATAAGTAAATATGGAGAATGCATATACATGAGGTGGCTTAATATATGGGCGCTCGTTTAAGGGTATTTCTAACTCGTGAGCAAGACCAAACTCTGTTAAATCTAAGAAGTCTTGAGGTGCCGCAGAAGGTTAAAGATAGGGCAGAAGTAATCAGGTTAAACGCACATGGCTGGTATGTAGAAAAAATAGCAGTCCACTTTGATTGGGATAAGCAAACAGTTAGAGATGTTTTGCATAAATGGAGAAAGCAGGGTTTAGAGAGCCTTTGGGAATTACCAGGTCGAGGGTTAAAACCCAAGTGGAAAGAAGAGGATGTCGTGTTTTTAGAACAATGCCTAAGAATTGAGCCACGCACATATAATAGTTCCCAACTATCACAGAAGTTAAATGCAGAGCGTAACGTGCAATTGAGTCCCGACAGATTAAGACGGGTACTCAAAAAAAGGGGATTAATTGGAAACGAGCTTTTGAAAGTCATAAAGGAAAACAAGACCCTGTAGCACGAGCAAATAAACAAGCAGACCTCGATATGCTGGAATTAGCTGCGGCGACAGGAGAATTAGACCTAAAGTATTTGGATGAATCTGGGTTTTGTGCCTGGAGCGAACCGGGTTACACCTATTACTTTCAAGGTGAGCAAAAACGCTTAGAACAGACTAAACGTCGTGGTCGTAGATTAAGCATTATTGGGTTCCTTCAACCTTTGCTCAGTTTTGTTTACGGTTTGGTAATCGGGGGTGTTAACCGTAAGTCTTATATCCAAATGATGGAGCAAGAAGCCGAGTCAGCCCAAAGAACGGGACGTACTAGGGTAATTGTCCAGGATAACGGACCGATACATCGATCCCTTGAGGTACAAAAGTTATGGTCAAAATGGGAATGCATGGGTTTATACATCTTCTTTTTGCCCAAATATTGCTCCCAAATGAACCCGATTGAGTTGGAGTGGCAACATCTTAAGAAAAATGAACTATCTGGGCGAATATTTGATGACGAATACTACCATTGCTTATGCCGTAATTGATGGTGTTCAAGCTAGAGGAGAAAAAGGTAACTACAGTACAGAGCGTGTAAAATTTAACCCTAAATCTCCTACTTAACTTTTCGTTACATAGTTGTAAATTTTTTCGCCCACCTACTTACGGCTAATTATAGCTATTAAGTGCAAACCATAGCAGTTTGTAAGTGTGTATCGCTTGAATGACGCATCAGAGGCGATAACAAAGACAACCAAAATTTCTCGGCAGCGCAATAGTTTCTATTTTCGTTGCCAATATGCTCCCTCCGCGATCGCATATTGGTGAAAATGTTGTGTATCCGGGGAAGTGGTATTAATCGTAGTTTTAGTCGGATAAAAGATAAGGGTATCTTATTTTGTCTTGAAGCGGTGTAAAATGAGGGCAATGACGTGGAGTGTCTGCCTTCAAGCGATCGCTAGTCTGAGATCGCTTACAAAAATTAAGCCCTAGAATAGGGAATCGGTGTTCGGAAAGATATGGGGTATGCCAGCAAGAGATGTTTTTCACGATGCAGTCCAGTCAAGCATGGATTAATTGCCAATGGATGGAAAATTACCCATGACCCATTGCCAGTTAGTTTTGAATTGGGGGATATGTATATTGATTTGGGTGCTGAAAAACTTTTGGCCGCCCAAAGAGGGGAGGAAAAAATTGCGGTAGAGATTAAAAGTTTTGTCAGAACTTCAGCAATCTACGAATTTCATACAGCATTAGGACAATTTATTAACTACCGTCTGGCACTTTCTGAGCAAGAACCAGAACGCACATTGTATTTAGCAGTGCCAATTGATGCTTACAGTTCATTTTTTACAATTAGGCTCGTACAAAATATTATCCGTATTCATCAACTGAAATTAATAGTTTATAACCCAGAAACAGAGGAGATAGTAGAGTGGATAAACTAACACAGTATCGACAAATCGTGCAACAACTGCTACGTGAATATGCAGAAATTGGTAGTCCTGATCCAGATGTAGAAACACAAATAGTCTTTGATACTGAACGCGACCACTACCAATTGATGAATGTGGGTTGGAAAAATCAACGCCGCGTTTATGGTTGTTTTTTACACATTGATATTAAAGATGGGAAAGTCTGGCTGCAACACAATGGTACAGAATACGAAGTTGCTGAACAATTGGCAAATTTAGGAATTCCTAAGCAAGATATTGTGATTGGATTTCACTCTGCTTTTAAACACCAGTTTACAGATTATGCAGTTAGTTAAGCCAATGAACTACAACACAGATTCTTTACCTGCAATCAAACTTATCTCTCTTGATGGTGAAAATCCATTGAATATTCAAGGAATAAGGAGTACAAAAACGTCTGCACCTACGGATATTCGGTGGGTAAAGGTACTGAAATTTTTACGCAGCAATAACCTTGCACCCAATAGCCGCAAGCTTTAGGAGCGCGAACTGAAGCGGTTTTTGGGATGGACGCAATTACACTATCATGAACTACGCCCACGTCAGTTCGCGCTATATAAAGAGTACTTGCGGGATGAACTGCGGACTGATGTTGGTAAACCGCTTTCAAAAAGCAGCATCAATGCGGGAATTGCTGCCCTTAAAAGCTTTTTTAAATGGATGTGCTATACCTATCCTGATATCATTGCTACTAATCCGACACTGGGGATTAAACTGGAAAAAGTGCCTCTGCCACCAGCCCAGAGTTTAACGTCCGAACAGATGGATCGGGTCTGGTCAGCATTGGAGTTATTAGGAGAAACAAAGCAACGAGATACTGCACTTGTCCACATCCTTAGTCATGGTTTAAGGGCTGGGGAAGTTGTGGATTTAAATGTTGGCTCCTTTGATGGCAAGCTACTGTTTTTACCAGATACCAAAACGAATGAACCACGCCTAGTGCCACTGTGTCAAGAAAGTCGCCAAGTGGTGGCAGAATATTTACAATTGCGCGAACAGCAGGGGGAGGTTTTGACTAGCCTTAGCCCACTGATGATTTCACACCATGCCTCATACAAGGGTGAACGCTTGAGTTATCACGGGATTTACTTTGCTGTAGAAAAAATAGGTGAACTCGCTTGTGTTGAAGATTTGCATCCTCACTCCTTTCGCCACACCTACGCCACTGATTTATTGCTATTGGGAGTTGACCCCAGCCATGCGCGTAAGCTGACAGGACATACTAGTGAGAAAGCGTTTCGACGGTATACACTCCGCAGTGAACAGTCAGCGGGGATCGCTGCCTACTATCGTGCAATCGGCGAAGAAGCGGAGTAAGGTATGCCAAAGCCACTCGATCCCAAGTGTCAGTTATGCGCCAAACTGCCAACAACTCAAGCTAAAGTTTTACATGGAACAGCAGGGGATGGATGTTGGAATCCCAAAGTCTGTCACAATCGCCGTTCGTTTTATCGCCGCCGAACCCAGAATGAGAACAATGGGACAGAAATTGATGCAATCGCAGTCGAACCACCAGCAACATATTTTGCAGTTCTGTATTTGTATAAAGAAGCGGGGGATAAACCATTACACGCCTTGGGTGCAGAACTCTGGCTGGGGCAAAAACCTGTTTGCCGTTTAGAACCAATTCACTGTTTTGGGCTAACGGCTGGCAAGATCCGTGCCTATACAGATCAGGTGTTGCAGGCATTTGCATTTCAATATGGTGTCTCACTATATCAATATAAGGATATGTTTGAGATTACCTCAAGTTACTGCCCAGTGCGACCCTGCCCGTTAAATCCTGAATTGTAACAATGACCACATACCGTCAATTAACAATCTGGGATGTGCTTGATGAAATGTCATCAGCTCCACCAACATCAACACTAGCACCTGTGTGGGAATGTTTAGATGCCTAGCTAGAAAGTTTACCTTTAGAAGCACAGTTATCAACCGTAACAGTTGCCTTCAGTCAAATTGCGGATATTCTGAAGTCTCATGCAGAAGTGCTGTTGCAAGATACGCGCGATGGCAATAGTCTTTTGGGGCCAATTGTTAGTACCGATCTCTTTGCTGGTCTAGTGCGAACGACAATGCATCTGGATTTAGAGGATTTGATTGAACCAAAAACACCACAAACCTTTAAACCACATGGACTACACCAATTTTCACATCCAACTGAGTCGGGTGATTCTGTAGTAGCACCTGTTGAAAAAGCGAATGTTTTGGCAATGCTTGATCAGGTGACAAGTTTAGAAGATGTCCACAAGCTGGCGGGTGATGAAGATGTAGAAAACAAGGGCAGCATACTCCTGTAATTCTCATTCCTTTGTCTAATGGTAGATACTTATTGTTTGATGGAGAAAGACGATGGCGATCTGCACCTCAGCTTGGATGGAAAACACTAAAAGCTGTATTTATACTTACTGGGATCGAAGCAGATGATCGTGAACTTCATCGACAAGCCCTTTCAACAACTTTGCATAGAGAGGATCTTAATAGTCTCTACTTGGCAGAATCTTTAATTCCAGGACTTACGCAACTGGCACAATGCGATCGCTAACAAATAGTACTCTAGTACTA
>NZ_JABXKJ010000126.1 GCF_017115085.1 Nostoc sp. NMS7
AACATCTGCTTCAATGCTCCTAGATTACATCTTTTAACTTAAGTTGACACCAATGGGCATTGCCGTGCCCCTACCAATATATTTGTATCATAATTGAAGTCAAACAGTATTACAACTACTGTATACAGAAGTTCCTCTAATCTGTTGTCAGATTGATTCAGCTTTAGATAAACTCAACTAGCAGCAAACATCAAGGGTTATAAGCATCGAATATGAACATTTTACTTTTATATCCCCGTTTTCCAAAAAGTTTTTGGTCTTTTGAAAAGACACTGGCTTTATTAGACCGTAAAGCAATGCTACCGCCTTTAGGCTTGGTAACTGTAGCCGCGATTTTACCCCAAGAATGGGAGTTTAAGCTAGTAGATCGAAATGTTCGCGTCTGTACAGAAGCAGAATGGGCTTGGGCAGATTTGGTTATTATGTCGGCGATGATTGTGCAAAAAGAGGATTTGCTTTCTCAGATATTAGAAGCAAAGCAGAGAGGGAAACGGGTTGCTGTAGGTGGGCCATTTCCAACAGCGTTACCGAATGAAATGACATCCGTTGGGGCAGACTATTTGATATTAGATGAAGGGGAAATCACCCTACCTTTATTTGTAGCAGCGATCGCACGCGGCGATCGCACAGGCATTTTTCGCTCTGATGGTGAAAAACCAGATGTCACCAATACTCCGATTCCTCGCTTTGACTTACTAGAATTTGATGCCTATGCGGAGATGTCGGTGCAATTTTCCCGTGGATGTCCCTTTCAGTGTGAGTTTTGCGACATTATTGTACTCTACGGTCGCAAACCCCGCACCAAAAACCCAGATCAATTATTAGCAGAACTTGATTATCTCTACAAACTGGGTTGGCGGCGCAGCATTTTTATGGTGGATGACAACTTCATCGGCAATAAGCGGAATGTGAAATTATTTCTGAAGTCCCTTTTGCCCTGGATGGTGGAACATAACTATCCCTTTTCCTTTGCTACAGAGGCTTCAGTTGATTTAGCTCAAGACCAAGAACTGATGGATTTGATGGTAGCGTGTAATTTTGGTGCTGTTTTTCTGGGAATTGAAACCCCCGACGAAGAAAGTCTTACTTTCACTCAGAAATACCAGAATACCAGAGACTCGCTTAGTGAAGCTGTGAATAGGATTACCCGCTCAGGGCTGCGAGTCATGGCAGGCTTTATCATTGGGTTTGATGGCGAGAAAGTAGGAGCCGGCGCACGAATTGTCAAGTTTGTTGAAGAAACAGCAATTCCCACAGCCTTATTTAGTATGCTGCAAGCGCTTCCAGATACAGCCCTCTGGCATAGATTAGAAAAGGAAGGACGACTCCGTAATAAATCTGCCAACATCAACCAAACCACGTTGATGAATTTTGTGCCAACTCGACCGTTAGAAGACATCGCTCGTGAATATGTGCAGGCGTTCTGTGATTTGTATGAACCAGAGCGGTTTTTGGAGCGTACATACAAACACTTCCGGCTTTTGGGCGAAGCAACCTACCCGAAAAAGGGCAAAGCTGCTAAGAAACCATTGAACTGGAAAGTACTCCGAGCGTTTCTAATCATTTGCTGGCGGCAGGGTGTACGTCGTCAGACGCGCTGGCAATTCTGGCGCAACTTGTGGAATATGTATCAGCATAATCCGGGTGGAGTCAGTAGTTACTTAGCTGTTTGTGCCCAAATTGAGCATTTCTTGGAGTATCGTCAGATTGTCCGGGATGAAATTGAGGCTCAAGTAGCTGAATTTCTGGAAGCAGAAGCTAGGGTAAAACCGGAAGCAGAAGTGATGGAAGTGTTAGGAAGTTTCAAATAATAACTCAGATCACAATACGTTTGGGTTAAGACAAATTGTCGGGTGTGTTATTACCATTTCACACAAAGCCTGATACATATAGATTTCTCGTAGGGGCACAGCATTGCTCATTAGTGTCAACTTAAGCTAGAAATCGCTTGTTGACTTCCAGTCCCGCCCAGAAATAAATTTCAGGGCTAATAGCTAAAGTCTACTGAAGTAGACTAAGGATTTGGAGAGATATTTAGTCATCTTCAGATGACTTTTGCTATGAGCAAGGAACTTCAGTTCCTTGCGGAACATGGGTTATACGTTAAGTTGACACGTATGAGCATTGCTGTGCCCCTACCAACGTATTTGTATCATTATTAAACAGGACTTACGCAAACAATAGCTGAAACCCTCATTTATAGGTAAGGACAATACCCTGCGGTCAGCTAAAGATACATGAATTGCCCCTACCGCGTATAGTTTTGCGTAAGTCCTATTAAAGTTAAACGGTATTAGCGATCGCATTAAGATTGCATCATAATCTAATGCAATGCCAATGCATCCCCCTGCAATGCCAACGCATCCCCCTGCAATGCCAACGCATCCCCCTGCAATGCCAATGCATCCCCCTGCAATGCCAATGCATCCCGATGCAATGCCAATGCGTTCCCCTGCATTCAAAACGCTACCCTTTTACGCAAAACTGTACTAAGTGACCATGCCAGCCGATAATTTGGAGATTAATGAAACGACTGCGGCACAATTTGCTCAATTAGTGCTGGATTGTATCGCGCGGGAGTATCCCAACAGTAATCTGTATTGGGCTGATAGCGACGAGGATATAAAACCACCGCGTGAATTGACTCCTGCTTTTTATGGCTGCTTAGATTGGCATTCAGCCGTACATGGTCACTGGTTGCTGGTACGTCTGATGCGTCACTTTCCTGAAGCCTCCTTCAATGTCGCGTCAAAGCAAGCACTTGATCAAAGCCTAACACCGGAGAAGATTCAAGGAGAGATTGCTCATTTTCAACGATTACCCTTTTATGAATTTCCTTATGGTGTGGCATGGCTTCTGCAATTGGCTGCGGAACTTCATGAGTGGAATCATCCCCAAGCGAAAAAATGGCGGCTTGTATTGGAACCGCTAGAAAAGTTGATTGCAGCTAACTTACACCGTTGGATTGACACACTAAAACTCCCAAATCGCACGGGGATGCATAGCCAAACAGCTTTTGCACTTGGTTTGATGCTAGATTGGGCACGAATTACCGAAAATGCTGACTTCATTCAGTTAGTGGAGAATAAAGCACGGCAATTCTATCTTAGCGATCGCAATTACTCGTTACAATTTGAGCCGCTTGGGTACGATTTTCTCTCTCCTGGACTTGCGGAAGCAGACTTGATGCGGCGAGTCCTCCCAACAACAGTTTTTACTGACTGGCTGACCAATTTTCTTCCCCAAATACCGATTGAGAATTCAGCAAATTGGTTAGAACCGAACATAGTAGATAATCCTCAAGATTATATGCAATCCCACTTCTACGGTCTTAATCTCAGTCGTGCTTGGATGCTTGAGGGGATCATCTCTAGATTAGCAAATAGCGATCGCCGCATAGAAACACTTCGCTCTGCTGCGGTTCACCATCGTCAGCATGGACTAGCAAATGTTGTCAGTGAACATTATGCAGCTAGTCACTGGCTAGGAACTTTTGCTGTTTACCTTTTAACAAATCGTGGGTTGCAAGGGCAAATTATTTAAATAGCCTGGGCGATCTTACAACGTATCAGACTGTTTAAATCGGGGTTTTCCCAATGCCCCATGCCCAATGCCCAATGCCCAATGCCCAATGCCCCATGCCCCATGCCCAATGCCCAATGCCCAATGCCCCAATCCTTAAAAGATGCCAAGTAAATATGGCTTAACCGACTGAAACTGTCAGGATCAGAAAGTAAAGAGTAAAAGGCAATCTATTTTGACTTTTAACTTTCTCCTTTTGTTCAACTTTCCACAACGGGAGGTTTAATCTTGACTAAATTAAAAGTTGGTATCAATGGCTTCGGTCGAATCGGGCGACTTGTGCTTCGCGTTGGCATCGATAATCCTAACATTGAGTTTGTCGGCATTAACGACTTAGTACCACCAGATAACCTCGCTTATCTATTAAAGTACGACTCAACCCACGGTAAACTAAAGCTCAAAGTTGAAGCCAAGGAAGATGGCATCCTCATTGACGGACACTTTATCCCTTGTGTGTCGGTGAGAAATCCAGCCGAGTTGCCTTGGGGACAATTAGGTACAGATTATGTGGTAGAATCTACGGGACTTTTCACTGGCTATGAAGGGGCGGCAAACCACCTGAAGGCAGGTGCAAAGCGAGTGATAATTTCCGCTCCCACTAAAGATCCAGATACAGTTCCTACTTTGCTGATGGGTGTAAATCATCACCTTTTTGACCCCAGCAAGGATCTCATTGTCTCCAATGCTAGCTGCACTACAAACTGTCTAGCTCCCATCGCTAAGGTGATCAATGACAACTTTGGGTTGACCGAAGGGTTAATGACCACAGTCCACGCCATGACTGCCACCCAGCCAACTGTAGATGGCCCCAGCAAGAAGGACTGGCGAGGTGGTCGAGGTGCAGCCCAAAATATTATTCCCTCCTCCACAGGCGCAGCTAAAGCTGTAGCACTGGTTTTACCAGAATTGAAGGGTAGGTTGACTGGTATGGCATTTAGAGTTCCGACTCCCGATGTCTCTGTAGTTGATTTAACTTTTAAAACTGCCAAAGCCACGAGTTATCAAGAAATCTCTGCTGCGATGAAGGAGGCTGCCGCAGGTTCGCTAGCAGGTATTTTGGGCTACACAGATGAAGAAGTAGTTTCTACAGATTTTCAAGGCGATACTCATTCCAGTATCTTCGACGCAGGTGCTGGTATTGAGCTGAACTCTCATTTCTTCAAGGTAATTGCTTGGTATGACAATGAGTGGGGCTACTCAAATCGCGTCATTGACCTGATGTTGTCTATGTCACAGAAGGAAAAACTCGCACCGACAGCAGCTGTGGTTTGATTGGTCATTTGTCATTGGTCATTAGTCATTAGTCATTAGCTTTTGAATACTAACTCCTGACTTTTGACTTTTGACTAGGGACTTTTGGGATTTGGGATGGTAAATACTCTGAGAACAACACTAAATAAAGTAACTTTTTTAGCAAACAAGTGATATGAAGCACATGTGAATTTGGATGCTTTGCGCGATCGCGACGATGGTCTACGCCTACGCACCCGCATAATACCAATTCTCTAAAAGAAGGCTAAAGATTTAAACCGGGAAACTCAAATCAAATCTGAAGTCTCTTAATTACGAATTACGAATTACGAATTGGTATAAGGCATCCAAATTTGCAGGTTATTCCTCAACCCCCAATCCCTATGCGTCGAACCAAAATCATTTGTACTGTTGGGCCGGCTTCATCTGCACCTGAAAAGCTACAAGCGTTAGTAGAAGCTGGAATGAATGTGGCGCGGCTGAATTTCTCCCACGGAGCCTATGAATTTCACGCGCAAACGGCTCAGTATCTCAGGCAGATTAGTACTGAGCAGCAAAAGCCGATCGCAATTATGCAAGACCTCTGTGGCCCCAAGATTCGTTTGGGAATTTTACCACCAGAAGGGTTAAATCTGGAAGCTGGTAGTGAAGTCACTTTTGTTTTGCAACAAAAGGGTGAGAGTATCGACGAGCTACCTCTACCATTGCCGACTTTGTTTGCAATGGTGCGACCAGGCGAACCGATTTTGATTAATGATGGTCGTGTTAAGTTGATTGTTACCGATCGCGATGCCGATCGCATTCGGGCAGAAGTGAAAATTGGCGGGTTAATTTCCACACACAAGGGAGTGAACCTGCCACAAACTCCTTTACCTGTGAGTTCAATCACCGAAAAAGACTTGCTGGATCTGCGCTTTGGGATTCAGTTGGGTGTAGACTGGGTAGCAGTATCCTTCGTGCGATCGCCACAAGACTTAGAACCCGCCCGCAGGATGATTGAAGCAGCTGGCGCTTCCATCCGCTTAATTGCCAAAATCGAAAGAGCAGAGGCAGTAGAGCAGTTTGACTCCATTTTGAAGGTTGCCGACGGGATCATGATTGCCCGTGGCGATTTAGGCGTAGAAATGCCGATTCATGAAGTCCCTCTGATTCAAAAAGATATAACTCGCCGTTGCAATTATGCTGGCAAGCCGGTGATTACAGCCACGCAAATGCTAGAGTCGATGATTAGCTCCCCCGATCCCACCCGCGCCGAAGCAACCGATGTTGCTAACTCCATCTTAGATGGTACTGATGCGGTAATGCTTTCTGGTGAAACAGCTGTCGGACAATATCCCGTCGCCGCCGTCCAGATGATGCACAATATCGCCGTGCGGACAGAACAAGCTTTAGATGAGGGTAGCAGACATTCTTGGTGCCATGAGGCAGGCAGTCTCAGCGTTACCGAATCCGTAGCAGAATCGGTGTGTCGCATCGCTTATGAAACAGGCTCACGGGCGATTCTTTGTAACACGACCTCAGGAAATACGGCGAGAATGGTCTCTAAATATCGGCCAACTTCTGCCATTATTGCCCTCACCCCTGACATCACCGCTTATCGGCAGCTAGCACTTTCTTGGGGTGTGGAACCTTTGCTCATCCCACCAGTCCACAATGCTGAAGAGATGTTTAGCAATGTGGTAAACACAGTTGTAGAGATGGGTCTAGCGAATAAGGGCGATAAGGTGGTAATTACCTCTGGTGTTCCAATTGGTAAATCGGGAACAACTAGTTTAATCAAAGTGCATTCCATTGGACAGCCAATTTCAGCATAAGACTCTTAGAATAGGTCTGTGGCTGTGGATAATAAGCAAACTTGGGCAATGATTCCGAAAAATTGTCAGAATCAGAATTGAAGGAATAGTAAAGAGTGTAAAGAACTGGGGAATTAAGTAAATCCTAAACAAACATCATGGAGTATTTTATGTCTAAGAATTTACTGGAACAATTGCTGAAAATGACTGTTGTGGTCTCAGATACAGGGGATATTCAGGCAATTGAAAAGTTCAAACCCCAAGACGCTACCACCAATCCTTCTCTAATTACTGCTGCGGCGCAGATGCCGGAATATCAGGGAATTGTCGATCAAACTTTACTCCAGGCAAAGAAAGATGCTGGAGCCGGAGCTACCCAACCACAAATAGTTTCTTTAGCTTTTAACAGTCTGGCAGTTGCTTTTGGATTAAAGATTTTACAAATCATTCCCGGTCGCGTGTCTACGGAAGTGGACGCTCGCTTGTCCTACGATACTGAAGCTACCCTGACTAAGGCACGGGAATTAATTGCTCAGTATAAGGCCGCCGGAATTGGCTGCGATCGCGTGTTAATTAAAATTGCCTCCACCTGGGAAGGGATTCGCGCTGCGGAAATTCTGGAGAAAGAAGGTATTCACTGTAACCTTACCTTGTTGTTTGGTCTGCATCAAGCGATCGCCTGTGCTGATGCTGGTGTCACTCTCATTTCTCCCTTCGTCGGTCGGATTCTCGACTGGCACAAAAAAGATACCGGACGCGATAGCTACCCAGCAGCCGAAGACCCAGGAGTTTTGTCTGTCGCCAAAATCTACAACTACTACAAGAAGTTCGGCTATAAAACCGAAATTATGGGAGCTAGTTTCCGCAACATTGGTGAAATTACTGAACTTGCAGGTTGTGATTTGTTGACAATTTCCCCGGCACTTTTGGGTGAATTGCACGCAACGATTGGAGAACTGCCACGCAAACTTGACCCTGCCAAGGTAGCAAACTTGGAAATTGAAAAGATATCTGTTGACAAAGCTACCTATGACAAATTACATGCTGCTGACCGCATGGCAACTGACAAACTAGACGAGGGCATCAAAGGTTTCACTAAGGCGTTAGAAGACCTTGAGAAACTTTTGGCAGACCGATTAGTTCGCCTGGAAGCAGAGGTAGTAGCAACCCATTAGGGACTTCCAATTAAAAAATATCCAAGCAGTAGGATGCGTTAGGCTAAAGCCTTAACGCACCGCCAGGTTATGGATAATTTATTTTTTGGTATTCCCTTACAACATAACTAGGACTTACGCAAACAATAGCCGAAAAGAGTGATTTTCTCGTAGGTGCAATTCATCTAGCTTTAGCTTTCCGCAGGGTATTGCCTCTACAGCGTGTGGTTTTGCGTAAGCCCTAATAACGATAGTTAATGGTTAGTGGTTAATAGAACAACCACTAAACATTAACCATTAGTTAGTTCTATCAGCAGTCATCAATAGCGTCGTCTGATAATCTGGCGTTGTCTTAACGGCTGCCGTCGTCGGATAATCTGGCGCTGTCTTAACTGCTGTCGTCGTTGGATAATCTGCCGTCCTCTTAATGGTCGCCGTCGTTGGATAATCTGCCGTCGTCTTAATGGTCGCCGTTGAGCAATTAAAAGCTCTCCGGTTTTATCTCCAACTAGGTTAGCCTCTGGTGCAGCGCTCTGTTCATTGCGAATATTATTTAGAGAAATATCCTTCGCTTCAGCTAATGAGGGCGGATAAACAAAGGCACATAGCAACATTGCTATTGAGGATAGCTTCTTGAAAGCTTTCATGTTTTTGCTTCTACTAGACTTTTGGCAATAACTTTATTAAACACTCTAAAGTCCACAAATTATCGCTGACACTCTTTTTTTTTAACTTAATTTGGGATGAAATTCTGGATTGTAATTTCAACCTTATGGATAATTGTAAATGTGATTAAAAATGATATGAGTCCTATTTGCAACTTGCAGATCCCCGACTTCTTTAAGAAGTCAGGGATCTTGTTTCTGCGCGTTTGATTCAGGATTGCTATAGAACCGAGCGATCGCTTCTACCTTGCTCAACTCTTGAGTCACGTTTTCTTAATGACATTCGGGGCGCAGCACATATCAAAAATAGCTTCATCGATTTATGTTATAAACCTTAATGAAGTTCTTCAAAATTGCTAATTGTAGTAAATACACCAGCATCGGCAGCTAGATTACCGATATTGATTTGGGTTGGATAACCAAGTTGTGGGTTGTATACCACAGTTAATTCGGATTTTCCACGGTTGATCGCATTCTCAATCAAATTAAAGAGTTTAGGAATTGTACTATATTGTCGTAATGATTCTGAATTAACTGGCTTCCCAGTATTTGCATCGGTGATAGAAGTTGTTCTGCCATTACGTACTTCAATAATTAATGGACCTCTAAATTCGGGAATACAAAAGCAACTATTGCTAAGTTTGTAGCGGTAGTTGTCAATTTTTCGTTGATTCCACAATCGGCGATTAGTTCTTAGCTGTTTTAAATTTGAGCTAGCAATCTCTGTTTGTACTCCATGCGTAGGAGGCACAGACATTACTGGGGCATTAAAACTCACAGATGCTACTAAGATTGCACCAATAGCAATAGGCAAGCGCATATCAATCTTTTGTTAACGTTGAGTTATAACTTCAATCTCACTAAACAGGATTCCAGAAATCCTTGATAACAAAATAGGGAATCAGGGATAGCCCTTGGCTATCCCTGATTGCTCCTGATAGTGATTAATCATTATTTGTTAAGGAATATTTTATTTTTTTGAAGTCCCCAATCACACATTTCCATGTATTTTTAACATATCGATTTATATTATCGTCTGCTTATTCTATCCCTTGAAAATGCAAACTCACCTTTAAACGGTTTTCTTCTTCTTTCCTTGCCAAAGCGGCGCGATATTGAGCTTCATATCTGAGCCAGAATGCTGCTGTACTACCCATAACCCGTTCTAGCTTCAGGGCTGTTTCTTCATTAATCGGTGCTTTGCGATTGATCAACTGGCTAATATGTTTTGTGGTGTAGCCTAAACGCTCTGCTAATTGTGCTTGTGTCCAATCACGCTCTTCTAATAAATCAGCGATGGCATCACCGGGAGAAGATACCCAATCTGGAGTGAATGTTCGGGTTGTCTCAGTCATGGTAATCTCCAATCAAAACAATACAAACAGCAGTAACTTTTGACCAATCAATGCTTCCATCCTGACTAAGAGGTATGGGGTCGTTGTCTGGCTTAAATACAAGTCGTTTACCACCTTTTAGGTTTACTGCAAATTCACCTACCCTATCTCCTTTTAAGGGATGGGGATGACCTATAACTAATTCCGTGACACAACTAGCAGCGCCAACAATAGCCAACTGGGTTCTAAATTTCTTGGCACAGTTTGTACCCAATTATATTTGCGCTGAGTCTTATTGTTCGCATAGCTTTTGCAGTTTGCCGTCAGCGAAAGTGATTTCCATGCGTTACTAGACTAATATAAGTTTACCATTTTGGTAAATAAATTTGTTATGTTTCTAGAGAATCTAGGATATCAACTAATCAGCAACATCTAAAAATCTACCCCTCGTTTAAGTTCTACACCTTGATTAGCATAATGTTTGTGGCAATAAACCTCTGAGTGGACGCTAGCCAAGTCGAAGTATGCGGGTGGATTTTGGCAGCGGCCAGTGATAATAATTTCGGTGTCGCGGGGTTTGCGGAGTAAAGCTTGAACAATGGGTTCAACGGGGAGTAGTTCTAAATCAACAGTGGGATTGAGTTCATCGAGAATAATAGTTTTATACAGTCCAGAGGCGATCGCAACTTTAGCGATTTCCCAACCCCGTTCCGCTTCTACGTAGTCTAATTCTTGCCGGGAATTGCGCCAGACGATCGCATCTCCACCACAGCGTTGATGATCCACCACTTCTGGATATGACTGCTGCAAGGCGGCGATCGCTGCGTCTTCTGTGTAGCCACTACCACCTTTAAGCCACTGCATAATCAACACACGGGTAGATCCAGGATGATTGATTCCCCTACCAATCGCTTGCAAGGCTTTGCCCAAAGCACTAGTAGACTTGCCTTTCCCAGCACCAGTATAAATTTCAATCCCTTCAAGTAAGAGGGCTTTAGCTATTGGGTGGTGATGAGGTTTCATTTCTGAGTGCAAATCTGCAATATCGAGCAATTTTTGCGGCGCGGCGCGTCCGGTGGCAATGATTTCTAACTCTTGGGGTTTGGATTTTAATGCCTTAACCACTTCATCCACTGGTAGCAAACCTAAATCCAGAACAGGGTTAATTTCATCTAAGACGACAACTGAATATAAACCACTAGCGATCGCACCTTTGACTACATCCCAACCCCGCGCGGCTTCCTCTCGGTCAAAGGTGGTAATTTCCTCATGCCCAAAAAATTCCGCTCTCCCAGTGCGAACCTGGTCAATTAAATGGGGAAAACCGCGCTGCAAAGCTGCGATCGCGCCATCTTCGTCATAATCACGTTCCGGCCCCTTTAAAAACCGCAGCAGTAAAACGCGGTTAGAATTGCTAGGCATATTTATACCCAAACCAATGGAACGCAAAACCACCCCCAAAGCCGCTTGTGACTTACCTTTACCCACGCCATCGTAGACGTGAATTTGACCAATGATCCGTTCTGGGCGCACTTGCGCCGTGCGAATACCGATACCGTTCCTTGTCATCTCTCGAAAAGCTATAACGTGGCAGTCTTTAATCTTACCTAACGTCTTGTACTCTCATCTGAAAAATTGCCTGTTCACCGCATCCGTACAAATATTAACAATATCAATAGATGAATACTGGCACAGCACCATAGTAAAGGATAAGAACAATAGAATAATTTCCCCCATCACCCTCACTATCCCAGTTATACTCACTACAGTTAACCCTTACCGTTGACCATTTATGGCTGAAAATTGGATGCTTCCCAGGATTTTTCCCATTGGTGGAATTCTATTTGACTTTTTATTTGTACTGATTGCCATCCCCATCGAAGCATATGTTTTGCACTCTCGGCTGAAATTTGACAAAAAATCTAGTACTTTTTATGCCATTTCTATCAATCTGTTTTCTAGTGTAATTGGTTGGTTGATATTTTTTGTATCAGAACCACTGTTGCCGATACAGATAAAATCAGAATTAATTAATTATATGTTTTTTAATAATTTTAAATCACCAAAAACACAAACTCTAGTTATATTAACTGCCTTCATAATTTTCTTTGCTACTTTTTTAACTAAATTTTTCGCTTTAAGGGTACTACTACTATCATTGAATGAACCAGTTGCTAAAAAAGAAGAGGAGCCGGAAATATCTCAACGGCGGCGACCCCGTGGTTTTAGTAATATTAAATTACAAAGTACCAATTTACTTACTACTACATTAATAGCAAATTCTCTGAGTTATAGTGTGATCACAATTATTTTATTGTTTCGCTCAAAATAGCAGGGATTGACTTGTTTAATTCCGAGGAAAAATCGTGATTGATTAATTAGGTGTAGGGAGGAAAATGAATACGCTATTTAAAGATGTATTTGGAGTTTTAAAATTTGCTGAAGGGCTTTATGCAGGAATTAGAAAGGTATTAGTTCCACCCAAAGCTTATTCTTGGCAAACATTTATCTATCTGAGTGTTTTTTCTTGGGTACTTTCATATTTTGCTACAAGCTATATCAAAGATGTAATTGCCTTTTTCGGCTGGTTATTTTTAATTGCCGGTACAGCTTGGTATACAACTGAAGATCCTTTGAGGGTTCCTGGTACTTTTATGCCAGTCGGGGCAGTAATTACGGGATTTTTAGTGAGTGTTTTCGCATTTGGAAATCAAGAGGATGTAATTACACCAAGAACAATTGTTTTTTGGCCGACAATTTCAGCACTAATTACGGCAATACCAGAATTTATTGAAGGAAATGATACCGATGCTAAAGCTCGCATTCCTAAGCCACAAGACCGCCAAAGAATCATAATTTTAGTTGCTAGTAGTATGCTGCTAAGTTGCTGGATTCAGTTTTACTTTGTAATGGATAATTGGTTAGAACAATATCCCAGTTTGCAAGCAGATACTTTTAAACGTAGTACCTTTATTGTCAGAAGAGAACAAGCAGTAAAAATTCCCCAAAACGGCGTTGTAATTCTAGAGAAACTTCAACCAATAGTAGTAGAGCAAATAGCCGAAAAACCTTGGTCGGAAGTAGAGAAATGGTTGCTAGAAGCAAAACAGCGTGTAGGAACTCTGGGTAGGGAAATAATTAAAATCAACTTGGATAAATATGAAGAGAAGGATCTATGGCGCATTGAACCGCGTGTGACTAATACTAAGTCTGGATATATATTAGATTTATTAAGTATTTGGATAGGCCCAAGTTCTAATCCACGCGGCTATTACTTGAAAAAATCTTGTCGCATTGAACCAGTTGCAGCAACCAATAATTCCGGGAATAAGATTACAGTTGCAGAAATTGAATGCGATCGCGCTAGTAAATTGATTCCTGGATCACCGCCTCCGCAGCAGTGAGCTTGCCGTGAGCGTAGCCGAATGGGAGTGGGCTTGGCGTGAGCGTAGCCGAATGGGAGATGAGGGGGACAAGGGGAATCACAAATGAAAAATCACAAATGAAAAATGAATATTAACAGAATTTTTGTATTGGCAAACAATGTGTTTCAGGAAGTGGTACGCGATCGCATCCTATATATTATCGGTTTTTATGCACTAATACTCGCCATTGCCTTCCGCGTTCTTCCTGAATTTGCAGCTACGACTGAAGACAAAATGTTTTTAGACTTTGGGCTGGCGGCGATGAATGCCATCGGCTTAATTGTGACGATATTTGTTGGTACGGGACTGGTTAATAAAGAAATTGAAAAACGCACTATCTTGATGTTAATTGCTAAACCTGTCAGCCGCAGCGAAATTATCGTCGGCAAATACTTGGGTTTATCCGCAATCCTAGCTGTACTTGTCGCCATGATGACAGCACTTTATCTAATATTTCTGCAATTTGGTAACATTCCTCATCCAACGACAAGCATTCTAATTGCGGCAATTTTCTTATTTCTTCAGTTATCATTAATCACCTCTGTAGCTATAGCCTTCAGTGTTTTTACTGCTTCCCTGCTAGCGACTGTTTTAAGCTTTGCGGTATATTTAATCGGAAATATTACTCAAGATTTAGTACAACTTGGGCGAATTAGCCACAACCCTGGTATGGAAGGTCTAACTCAAGGTTTGTTTCTCATCTTGCCAGATTTATCTCGATTAGATTTGAAAAATGATGCCGTTTATGGTCTGCAAGCATTACCTGACACAACCGCACTGATTACAAATGCTGGCTATGGCTTACTTTATAGTGTGATGTTGTTAGCGATCGCTATTTTGATCTTTTCACAACGCGAATTTTAACGATTGAACATTGGGCATTAAAAAAGGAGAGGAGCAAACAGAAAGTTTTTGCCTCCTAACTTCTGTTGTATGAATATTTCCTGACTTATGTCAGCATTTTTTGTTTTAAAAACCACTTCAAAAGCCTATTTGCAGGTGATTGGCGATTTGTTGGGAATTTATTTTTGATTATTTACTGAGTTGATCTCCATTTGGGGTGTACTCTCAATATACGGTAACTACCACACATAACTTTGAGATAAATTACACCCAGAGGTGAATACCATGAAAAATTATGCTGATAAGCAAGAATTTGTATTAAGTCAAATCACAAATAAGTATTTTCAGCGCCGAGATTTTAGTGGATGTGACTTGAGTGGAATTGACCTAAAAGGAATTGATTTAAGTGGTGTTAACTTTATAGGAGCGGATTTACGTGGTGCAAATCTATCTGGCTGTGTCCTCACTCGTGCAAATTTAAGTGGCGCAAATTTAATCGAAGCTAGCTTACGTGAAACTAATTTGTATGAAGCCTCTTTGTGTGAAGCCAATTTGATTAATGCTGATTTAACACGAGCAAATTTATGTGGAAGTTTTTTATGGCGGGTGAAATTCACAGGTAGTAATCTTTGGGGCGCTTCTTTGTGTGATGTGGATTTGAGAGAAGCAGACCTAAGTAAAGCTAAATTAATTGAAGCATCCCTGATTGAAGCTAACTTAAGTTTTGCAAATCTCGCCGGAGCAAAGCTATGTGGAGCAAAATTACTAGAAGCTAATTTGACTCAGGCCAACTTAACTGGTGCAGACCTGACATGGGCAAATTTAACCAAGGCAAACTTGAATAAGGCAAACCTTTGGGAGACAAAGCTGATTTATGCGAAGTTTCGGGATACTATTATGCCTGATGGCACAATTAAGCAACCTCAGATAGTGATTTATTAGTCACGAGTCAGTTTTGGTCTGACTTTTCACTTTTATCGGGAAAACCTCACTTTCATTCCTCTCTTAAAAGGGGCTACCGTCTATACACAAGTCTCTCTTGAAGTAATTTACAGTTTATCAAATAGCCTAAAGAAACCTTACCCTGGTTTTGCTACACAAAACCTGTCCCTCTCCGGGAGTTCGGAGAGGGACGTCTGTCAGGATAGGGTGAGGTTTTTGTTTTGTGTAATTCGATGACTGTACGTTAAATATCAATTGGGCATTCCCACTTTGGCGGGCAATATTATCAGGCGATCGCTGCAACCAGATAATGGAAAAATATAATTCCGGGTAATTTTTATCTGCGATCGCCTCTTCAGGATCGGTAGGGGGTATAATCACTGCGGGAGTAAAAATTCAAACTAGCAAGAAACTGCCAAAAAATTGGCATATACATTTCCGCTAAAATTAAGTTCTGAGGACTGTGGATTCGGGAGAAATTTAGGGTGCCTACACTTGGGGTTAACATTGATCACATCGCCACCATCCGGCAAGCACGGCGGACAGTGGAACCAGACCCCGTGGCGGCGGCGGTGCTGGCAGAATTAGGGGGTGCAGATGGGATTACGGTGCATCTGCGCGAAGATCGACGGCATATCCAAGACAGGGATGTGCTACTCTTGCGGCAAACAGTGCGATCGCATCTTAATTTAGAAATGGCCGCTACAGATGAAATGCTAGCGATCGCTCTCGATATCAAACCAGATTACGTGACTTTAGTCCCCGAAAAGCGCGAAGAAGTCACAACAGAAGGTGGACTAGATATTAGCGGACAAATTGCTAGAATAGGTGAGATAGTTGATAAATTGCAAAGTGCTAGCATTCCAGTTAGTTTATTTATTGACGCAGACCCAACACAAATCGAAGCATCTGTCAAGGTGCAGGCGCGGTTTATTGAATTGCATACCGGACAATATGCTGAGGCTAAGGATGAAACAAATCGCCAGCGAGAATTAGCGATATTAGCTAAAGGGTGTGAACAAGCGATTCAAGGTGGATTGCGAGTCAACGCTGGTCATGGACTCACCTACTGGAACGTCTATCCGGTGGCTGCGCTTCCAGGCATGGAAGAACTCAACATTGGTCATACTATCATCAGTCGGGCTGCATTAGTAGGTATGGAAAGGGCAGTGCGCGAGATGAAACAAGTTATAAGAGGGAATGGGGCATAGGGTACTTGTACTGAGCGTTCGCCAACAGCGTCTCGTAGAGAAGTGGTTGGCGTTCGCGTTAGCGTCTCTGAAAGAGAAGCCTCTCGTCGAGAAGTATTGGGCACTTGTACTGAGCGAAGTCGTTGGCGTTGGCCTTAGCGTCTCTGAAAGAGAAGCCTCTCGTAGAGAAGTATTAGGCACTTGTACTGAGCGAAGTCGAAGTATTGGGCATTGGGCATTGGGCATTGGACATGGGTCATTCCCCTTGTCCCCCTTGTCCCCCTCATCTCCCCCATCTCCCTCATCTCCCCCATCCCCCTCATCTCCCCCATCTCCCTCATCTCCCCACTCCCTTAAACTTAAGAGGGGTTGTCACTGCGAAATCTAGAAATTGAGTTTAATTCTTCAGCAAAAACTTCTATGAGCGCAACACAATCTAACAACCTGCCGCTTTGGGTACAGGATCGGGATAAGGTGATAGCAGAAAGCACTGATGTCGAGTGGCGGTATCAGACACCGCCTGATTATTCCCGTTCAAAAGAGAATCTCGCCCAAGAAAGTATCCACAATCACCTTGAAGGTACACTAGAAGCGATCGCGCAAAACTTGGTGCGAACCTTAGAGATGGAGGTATCTTTTAAAGCTAACCCCCAACAGTGGTTATCTATTGTGAATGATAAGTTTCGCGTGAGTACCAACGGCGGAGTAGAGTACACCGCAGCAGATTTATCAGCCCAAGGTACTTACAATTTATTTATGGCTGATTCAGAACACTACAAGGCTTCAGAAGAAAGCTTTGAATCATCTGCAAAAATCTTCCACACAACATTTCCCCAAGGATTTCCTTGGGAAGTGGTAGAAGTTTTCTCAGGGCCACCAAATGTGGCATTCAAGTGGCGGCATTGGGGACATTTTAACGGAGAATACAAAGATCATGCACCGACTGGAGAGACAATAGAAATTATCGGCATGAGCATTGCAAAAGTTACCGATGACTTGAAGATCATTTCCTTAGAACACTATTTTGACAATAGTCTGTTCTTGGAAAAGCTCACATCTGGTGGCAAACAGACAAATGCTGAAAACCAGAAAAGTGGTTGTCCGTTCAGTTCTTGGTTCAAGAAATCCCACAAAAGTTAGTTTGTAAGGGTACAGTGCAGTACTGTGCCCTTAAATTATTCACATAGCAACTCAAGGATGAAAATGCAAACATACTATTACGTTTTGGCTAGTCAACGTTTTCTTATTCAAGAAGAACCGATACAGGAAGTTCTCAAAGAACGTACCCGTCACTACCACGAACAAGAAAAACAAATAGATTTTTGGTTGGTTCAGCAACCAGCTTTCTTGGAAACACCCCAGTTTGCAGAACTAAAGGTGAAGTGTCCCCAACCAGCAGTAGCGATTATTTCCACTAATCCCCAATTTATTACTTGGTTAAAACTGCGTTTAGAGTACGTCATCACTGGGGAATTCCCAGCTCCTTCTGAGACAATACCCGACGCTTTGGCATCGCTTGCGACTGTTTCCTAATCTGGGCATTGGGCACTTGTACTGAGCGAACGCGAACAGCGTCTCGTAGAGAAGTCGTTGGCGTTCGCGTTAGCGTCTCTGAAAGAGAAGCCTCTGGTAGAGAAGTATTGGGCACTTGTACTGAGCAAAGTCGTTGGCGTTCGCGTTAGCGTCTCTGAAAGAGAAGCCTCTTGTAGAGAAGTATTGGGCATTGAGAAGAAACTTGTTCAATAATTCTCCCTTGTCCCCCTTGTCCCCCTGATCTCCCATTCGGCTACGCTCACGGCAAGCCCACTCCCCAATTTTATTTTTGTAGGAACAAAATATATTATTTGACACTCTTTAATCCCCATACTGAAGTAGCGAGGTTTCAGCTTTTTTCTTATAAAATCTTCTAGGACACCTTGATTTACATAATCTAACTTTTGTGCATAGATTTCAGATACCAAGTGTTTTAAGATTAGCGATGTCTACGACAAGCTTCGCTTACGCTCTTTTGATTGGTGGCATGAGTTCGGTCTTTGCCCAACAAGCCATTCCCGTTTGTCAACCACCAAATGTAGGTGAGTATCTTTTATTAGTAGTCAGTCCCACAGCAAATAATCAAAAGCAGTTGCGTAGTGCCTTACCGTCTGAACTTAAGACCATCACCTGCAAATATCTCAACGAAACTGTGACGCGTGTAGGAGACTTTAACAAAATTGATGATGCCAATCGTTGGGCGAGATATGTCAGCAATATTGTTGGCTTGTCTGCTATAATTACCACTCGACCAACAACCCCAGATGTTCAGGCACAGTCACGGCCACAGCCACCTCAGCAGACAGTCAGCTATAATCCTCAAGCCTTAGGAGAGGGTTATGCAGTCCTGGTAGATTATTACAACCGTCCCGAACTAGTAAATACTGTGCAACAACTAGTAGGAGGTAATGTAGGTTTTGTTTCTTATGGACAACGCCCTTACTTGTTAGCAGTTTATACCACCAACCAAACTGAAGCATACAACACATTGCAGAAGCTGAACAATGGCGGTTTTATTGCCAGCATAGTAGATAGTCGGAAGGTAATTCTGCTGCGGTCAACTGTACGGTTCTAGTCATTAGTCAATAAACTGTAGACTGTAGACTATTGACTAATAAGCAGACCTAGCTAACCAATAGATAGTTATACCCAGAGCTGACCCGGCGATTACCTGAACTGGTGTATGTCCGAGTAATTCCTTCAGACGGTCTTGGCTAAAGTCTGGTTTTTCATCAAATAATTCATCAATCATTTGATTGAGGATACGAGCTTGCTTACCAGCTGCTTGGCGAACTCCGGCTGCATCATACATGACGATGATCGCAAAAATCATCGCAACGGCAAAATCAGGAGATGCCCAACCCAGTTTTTGCCCTACACCAGCTGCTAGAGCCGTAACCAGAGCCGAATGGGCGCTGGGCATACCTCCTGTTGTCACCAAAACACGCACATTCAGTTTACGATTTTTGATGATCTCGATTACGAGCTTTAGTGCTTGAGCAATTAAACAAGCTACCAGAGCAACCAACAGCACCCGGTTGTCTAAAATGTTGCCTATGTCCTGCATGGTATTTTGGTTAAGTTATTGACATTCTCAGCTCTAAAGAAGCTGAGATTCTTAGTTCAACTACATACCTTAAAATTGTCCATCCTTGCGGCAATATTTAAACCTGATACCCGTTCAATAGAACAAAGTACCGAGTCTAATTTAAACAACCCCAGGTGGCTCTATCTCCCTAAGCGTTAGAGAATCGTTTCTCTAGTTCCCGTATGCCCTACGGTACTTTGTCCAATAAATAGTGTTGTTTTCTGCTATGGGTGCGCGTTGGCTACTAAGGCTATGTTTATTCGTGGTGTTCGCCACCCACTATCCATTATTGTTTCCTAGCCGATCGTTTGGGAGTCCTTACCCATCTGTGCTAGCGGTTATTCTACCTGTGGCATTATCCTATTATAACCTCGAATGTTCGTACCAAAAATCAATTCTCAATGCGGTTAAAACCGTGGTCAGTAAGCTTGTCGAACTGCACGAGTCGCTTAATTTAGGCACGCTTGGTCACTAAAGCTCTAAGCTTATCGGCTAGGTTGTAAATATTAGCAGCAGTTGTTGGTTGAGGAAACATTTAGATTCAACCCAAAATCCCAAATTAACCTAATAGATCACGTTGGAAACAGACCAATTATTCAAAATAGCCTAAAAGCTGATCAAATAAGCTTTTTGAATTTTAAATTTGGAATTCCGTTGGGCGGTAGTACTACAGCAAAGTGTAAATAAACCACCCATTCCAAATCAATAAACCCTTGCGGTATAATAATTCCGAATTCCGCAAAGCGGTACTAGTTATTGCGACTGGTAATAAAATGAGCGATCGCTTGGAGTGGTTTGCTTCTCTCTCCAAATGGTTCTAATTCCACACAAGCTGCTTTAACTAGCTCTTGGGCTTTTGAGCGCGATTCCTCAAGCCCCCAAAGGCTGGGATAGGTCACTTTCTTGGCTTTTTGGTCTTTACCGGCTGTTTTGCCTAATTGCTCTTGAGTAGCAGTGATATCCAGAATATCATCGATGATTTGGAATGCTAGCCCAATATTTTGAGCATAACGAGTCAGTCGCTGCACATCTTCAGGTGATGCCCCAGTTATGATCCCGCCACAAACTACGCAAGCTTCCAAAAGAGCGGCTGTTTTGTGTTTATGAATGAAATTTAGCGTTTCTAGGGAAATATCTGATTTGCCTTCCGACTCTAAATCGACAACTTGACCGCCGACTAAACCAGCTGCCCCCAGCGCCCGACCAAGACGGGCAATTACCTGCAAGACTAGCTCTCTGTTGACGCTTTGGGGGGTTTGAATGGCAACAAACTCAAAAGCCAGAGCCAACAAGCCATCCCCAGCCAAAATCGCCACATCTTCGCCATAGACTTTATGATTTGTCAGCTTTCCCCGACGGTAATCGTCATTATCCATCGCTGGGAGGTCGTCATGAATCAACGACATTGTGTGGATCATCTCCACAGCACAAGCCGTTGGCATGGCCATTTCGATGGTTCCACCCATCATTTCACAGGTAGCAAGGCAAAGAATCGGACGTACACGCTTGCCTCCAGCTAATAACGAGTAGCGCATCGCCTCATAAATCTTTTCTGGATAAATGATCGGGATAGCCTGATCCAAAGCAGTATCACAAAGCTTTTGTCGCTCTTTCAGATAGACTGCTAAGTTAAGCGTGGCTTCCTCTGGTGGTGTCTTTTGAACATTATCAGTTGCTACCATTCTGAAATTCCTGACATTTTGGGATTTTTGTCTTATACGTGACAATTTTAAGGTGCTGTGGGGCTGAAAAAATGAATAGTTAGGAATTTGGAGTTAGGAGTTTGGAGAGACGCGATTAATCGCCTCTGTACAGGAGTTTGGATTTTGGAGTTAATAACTCTTAATTTTTAACTCATCACTCTCTTTATTCTCTCGCCGCCTTAGAATAGCTGGCAAATGTATTTTGCAACAATATGGCGACAGTCATCGGGCCAACACCACCAGGAACGGGGGTGATAAATCCTGCTACATCGGCGGTTGATTCAAAGTGGACATCGCCAATTAAGCGACTCTTGCCACTAGCATCGGTGACGCGATTCATCCCTACATCTATCACAACAGCGCCCGGTTTCACCATATCAGCAGTGATCAGTCCGGGACGACCTACTGCTGCAATTAGAATATCAGCATTTTGGGTGATGGTTTTGAGGTCATGCGATCGCGAGTGAGCGATCGTAACTGTGGCATCAGCTTCTAGTAGCATCAGCGCCATCGGTTTACCCACCAAAATACTACGTCCCACCACTACTGCCTGTTTTCCCTGCAAGGTAATCTCATATTCTTGTAACAGTCGCATCACACCAGCCGGGGTGCAGCTGCGTAAACCGATTTCTCCCCGGACTAGTCGCCCCAAGTTAACTGGGTGCAATCCATCAGCATCTTTATCGGGATCAATTTGATTTAGCAGAGTCACAGCATCCAAGTGGTTAGGTAAGGGCAGCTGCACAAGAATGCCATCCACACGTTCATCGTGGTTTAGTGCTGCGATCGCCTCTTCTAATTCCCCAAGGGTAGTTTGGGTGGGAAAATGCTTCCCAAAAGAGGCAATACCAACTTTAGCGCAGGCTTTTTCTTTATTACGTACATAAGCCGCTGATGCTGGATTATCGCCAACCATCAGCACTGCTAAACCAGGGGGTCGTCCAATTTTTGGTTGTAATTGTGTAATGGCAACAGAAAGTTCTTGCTGAATTTTTGCAGCTATTGCTTTCCCATCAATGAGTTTGGCAGTTTTTGTTTCCATGAGAATTCCCAGCTATATTCGCCTTTTATCAAAACTCAGCCGCTTCTGGTCTAGGCGGAGTCTACAGTCCAAAATCTAGAGTGAAAATATTGATTCTTGAATCTTGACTTTTAACTATTATTGTGTATCTGTTTGAGGTTGTAGCGTTTTTCTCAGAGTAAATCCATAATGTTTATTTTCTCAGATCAACGACGTTATCTGAAGAATATAAAGATAAACGATGAAATCGGAACATTTTTTGCTCAGTTGAGAGTGTGTTTCTGCAACCGAATGAAAACATTATAAATGGGAACTGACCTAATGAAACTGGCGACAAAGCAAACAATTACACAAAAATTGGCTCAATCGGTGGCTTTCATCAAACCTGACTTTTCACGTGATATGGAAAAGAAGAGGCGAAATCTAACCCAATCCCTAACCCTTGTAGGGAATGGGGAGAATTCAAAGCTTCTCTCCTGCAAGAAGAGAGTTCCAGATCCGGTGAAAAGTCAGTTTACCGAACAAGGGAGAAATTTGTTCCTTTGGTTCTTCTACGGACACAAAATTGTTGCCTACCGCCTGGGGTTAATTTTTTTCTTGGTGGTGGGACTTTGTAGTTGTGGTAGTTTGCCTTCCTCTGGCTTGAATGGGGTTAACTTAAAAATTGGCACCAATGTCACCCCAATTCGAGAAATTAAACCCAAACTAGACAATCAGGCTATAGTTTACATCCAAGGTCAGGTAGAAAAGCAAGCTCCTCTGATGAAGCAGTGGGCTTATCAAATTAATGACTCGACTGGCAAAATTTGGGTTGTCACCAATCAAAAGAATCTGGCCGAGGGAGCGCAAGTGGTGATTAAGGCTAAAGTTCGCTACCGAAGTATCCCCTTAGGTGGTAAAGAATTGGGGGAAGTTTATCTAGAAGAAGAGTAATCAATAATTAAAAATGAACAATCAACCGGTGCATGTAGCGATCGCAATTCTCTACCAAAAAAACAAGTTTCTCATGCAACTGCGCGACAACATCCCCGGTATTCTCTACCCTGGTTACTGGGCACTATTTGGCGGTCATATCGAACCGGGTGAAACACCAGAGGTAGCAGTGAAGCGAGAAATTTTAGAAGAAATCGGCTATATCTTACCACCATTTTTTGAATTTGGCTATTATCCCAGCGAAAGACTTGTCCGTCATGTCTTTCATGCACCACTCTTGGTGGAATTAAATCAACTGGTTTTGAATGAAGGCTGGGATATGGGGTTATTGACGCCAGAAGATATTCACCAAGGTAACTGTTATTCCCAAAAGGCTGGCGAAGTGCGACCTTTGGGAAGTGTGCATCAGCGAATTATGTTGGATTTTATGGAGACAAATCAACAAGCCTAATCAAAGAAAATCACTGGTTGCTAAACGGGTATTAGTTGCCCGGTTTGAAGTAAGTAATTAGGCAAGAATAAATCAAACTATCTTACGCAATATAAAATTAATTAAATTGGCTCGTAGTAAGCGGCTTTACTCCTAAGAAACACATTCCATAGCGTTGGAAATAGGGATGAGTTCTAAGCCAAAAGCTTGAGCTCATATCTTGCACCAGGCGACTGGAAGTCGCGCGCCAGGTGCTCATGGGGGAAACCCCCTGTTCCCGCACTGGCTTGGCTACACAGGCAAAACTCGCACTTCTCTACGAGACGCTGCGCGAACGACAAGCTCAGTGACCACCTGCGCGGGTTGAAAACCATTAGTCCGCGCAGGCGGACTTCGTTTGTATAGCCGCGATTTCTAATCGCTAGGGCTAGGTGCAAGATGTGAGCGCCCAACGGGCGCGATTAACGCTCCCGCAATA
>NZ_JABXKJ010000044.1 GCF_017115085.1 Nostoc sp. NMS7
TCCTTGTGTTCTGAACCAAAGTCCTTGTGTGTACACCGTAGCTTTTTAAGGGGAGTTACGGGGGATCGAGGTTTCAGGTTTTCAATGCCTAAGTCCTGAGAGATTTATGTCTCAATACGCTTGGGTTAAGGCTAAAATCTTTTGTCAAAGTCAATTTTTTTAACGTAGACGCAAAGAGAAGGAAGAAATGCTTAACTGAACTGTATTGATTTATAAATTAGTAATACAATCTGCAAAAACTAGAGTCAATGTTAAAGCAAAACGGAAACATCAGGATAAAAATCTTCAGAAGCATCTTTGCTGCTGTCAACTTAGCGGTAATTTCTGGAGGATTAGTTAGTTGTACTGGGAAAGTACCGCAGCCAGTTGCTCCACCTGAGCAACAAAAACCAGTCCTACAACCTACCCAACAGCCTAACCAGGTAAAGCAGAATGATCAAAAAGGCGATCGCAAGGATGATAAAAAAGATGACGATAAAGAAGATAACGACTAAATAAAGGCAAAACTATCACCTTTTCTTTGAGTTTCCATTTATGCTGATCCCACAAACTTCTACTTCCCTAATCCATACTTTACGCCTTCGACGGCAAGAACTAGCCAACCTGATTGATTTTCCCGCAATTCTCTGGTCAGGTAGCAACAGTCCCCGCAACTTTCCCGCAAATCCCTTTCCCTTTCGCGCTAGCAGTCATTTCCTCTATTTTGCCGGACTGCCATTATCAAACGCGGCAATTCGTTTAGAAGCGGGCAAGCTAGAACTATTCATCGACGATCCATCCCCCAGCAGCGCCCTTTGGCATGGAGAAATGCCAACGCGCGAGGAAATAGCCCAGAAGATTGGGGCGGATGTGGCAGGGCCTATGGCAGAATTAGAGTCTTGGGTAGAAGATGCCGCCACAATTGCTATACAAGATGCTGCTACTTGGACACAGCAGACGCAGCTATTAAATAGATGGATTTTACCACAAAGTCCTCCCGAAGGAATTGATTTAGAGTTAGCCAAAGCGATCGTTACTATCCGCCTCACTCATGATCAAGCTGCATTAACCGAGTTGCGAAAAGCTGCGGCTGTCACTGTTGAAGCACACAAAGCTGGGATGGCTGCAACACCTCAAGCGAAGGTGGAAGCAGAAGTTCGGGCAGCGATGGAAGGGGTAATTATTGCCCACAATATGACCACTTCCTACAACAGTATTGTCACGGTTCACGGTGAAGTTTTGCATAACGAGCAGTATCACCACCTTCTACAACCAGGAGATTTACTGCTTGCGGATGTTGGCGCTGAAACCCAGATGGGTTGGGCAGGTGACGTCACGCGCACATGGCCGGTTTCCGGTAAATTTTCATCAACCCAGAGAGATATTTATAATGTGGTATTGGCAGCCCATGATGCTTGCATTGCCAAAATACATCCTGGTGTAGAGTATGGGGATATTCATTTGCTAGCTGCCACTGTCATCGCTGAAGGTTTAGTAGAGTTAGGCATTTTACAAGGAAATCCCCAAGATTTAGTAGAAATAGATGCTCACGCGCTATTTTTCCCTCATGGTATCGGTCATCTACTGGGTTTAGATGTCCATGATCTGGAAGATTTGGGCGATTTGGCAGGGTATGAAGAAGGACGTGAAAGGAGCGATCGCTTTGGCTTAGGCTACCTGCGCTTAAATCGTCCTTTGCGTCCAGGAATGTTAGTTACAATTGAACCTGGTTTTTATCAAGTACCAGCAATTTTAAATGATCCCAATCTGCGCTCAAAATATCAGAATATCGTGAATTGGCAGCGTTTATCTGAATTTGCCGATGTGCGCGGAATCCGCATCGAAGATGATGTTTTAGTTACAACCGAAGGTAGCGAAGTATTAACAGCTGCATTACCGAATAGTGCCAGTGCTGTAGAAGATTTAGTTAATTAGATGTAGAGACGTTGCAATGCAACGTCTTGTTTGTGTAGGGATGATGGCACGATTACCCTTGCGGAGGTCTAAATGAATGTAGTAAAGCGTCGTATCGGTCTTGAACAAGAATTTTTTCTAGTAGATGAGGCTGGTAGCTTAAGCGATCGCGCCGATGATTTTTTGAACGGTTGCCACATAATGGCGCAAACACAAGGTTTAGACCCAAAGTACTTTGTGCCAGAGTTTGTCAAAAGCATGGTAGAAATTAACACACCTCCTGCCGACACTGGTACAGAACTAGCAAAAGTTTATCTCAAAAATCTCAAATTGGCGCTTTGTGTGGCGCAACAGATGGGTTTACGTCTTTACCCTCTGTCTAGCTACCCATTGCATATTACACCAGTTATGCGCGATCACCCTAATTACCATATCCAAGCGCGGACTGTCGGCTATGAGAAATTCTTGCACGCCGCCAAATGTACAGGTACACACCTGCATTTGGAAGTCCCGCCTGGGGTAATTGACCCTAATGTTGTAGTCTCTTACAACTCGACATCAGCAGAGCGAGAAGAACTACTAAATATCTATAATTTAGCTACAGCTTGCGACTCAGCACTCATTTCCCTGACGCGGGCGTGTCCCTTTTATGAAGGACAGGCGATCGGGCTAGCCGCGCACACAATTCGTTATCGAGGTAGTGAAACCTTTGGCTGGGAAGGAGTTTACACTCATTTACAGCCTGTGGGTGGACTGATGCCTTATGCATTAAGTGTAGAGGGTTTAGTTGAACAGCACTTTGCTCGTTACTATGCTTGGTTGCAAGCGATGGAAAAAGCCGGAATTGAACCGAATCTGATCAAAGAAGCAGAAGTCAGCTTACTCAAGTCAGCTTGGAATCCCGTTAGACTCAACAAACTCGGCACTGTTGAAATTAGATGTATAGATAGTAACTATCCCTCGGTAACTTTAGCTGTAATTACATTGCTTGAAAAGGCGGCTAATCGAGTCAGGCGGGAGAAGTTAACGGTTAGACCAGCTAAAGAAATGCAGATATTTGAACTAGTTGGCGATCGCCTATATGTACCAGATTTTGAATATCTAAATGGTGAACTGCTCTATACTTCAGCTACAGAAGGACTTAAAAATCCCAAAGTTAAGGCTTACGTCGATTCAATTTTGCAGTTTGCTAGCGCAGAGGGTGGCGAAGGAGCAAATTTTCTAGCAAAACTGAGCAAACACCTTGATCACTATCAGACGATAGAAGCTGGGATATTGCAAGAGTTTACACAGACAACTACTCAACTTCCATTAGATGTCGGTTTGCGTTTAGTACGTGAATGTTGTGACAATCTAGAAGCAGAGGTTTCATGGATAGATACAGAAAATCCCCTAGCAGCGTTGGATACTGATGAACGATTGTTACGGGTATGATGCGTAAACCCCCCGGTTTCTAACCGTGGGAGTGTCAATACAGCAGTATTAATGCAATCTCAATTCCAGAAATAGCCTTAGTTTTCAAATGAATAGACTAGGCGCAAACCTCTGTAGCCCAAATAATCATCCTTGTTGGGAAACAGGCGATCGCCCCAACTGACTGACAATTACATAACGTTCGGACTCTAGCGGCAATTTCTGTAACCATCAAGTAAGGAACAGCGTCAGCGCCGTATCTGTCCTATCCTGGAGATGGGTAAATAGTGTTGTGGGTGAGACTGTGTTTTTCAGCGTTGTGATACCGACTTATAATCGCCAACCGATTTTAGAAAAGTGCCTCCGCGCCTTGGAGGTGCAGGAGTTGAGTCAGTTAAGTGTAGTTTCTGATTACGAGATTGTCTTGGTGGATGATGGTTCTACTGATGGCACATTGGATTGGTTAGCAGAACACAAAGAAGAGTTTCCCCATGTGCAATGGTTTCAGCAAGACCATGCAGGACCTGCTGCGGCTCGAAATTTGGGAGTAGAACAGGCGCAGGGAGATACAATTATCTTTATTGATAGCGATTTAGTGGTGCTGGAGAATTTCCTGCAAGCTCATGCTAATGCACTAATGCAGGGACAAGAGAAATTGGGGAGCGATCGCCTTTTCACTTACGGAGCAGTTATTAATACTTGTAATTTCGATAACCCAACGGCTGAACCCTACAAAGTCACAGATTTTTCAGCAGCTTTTTTTGCTACCGGAAATGTAGCAATTCCCAAACATTGGCTAGAGAAAGCCGGACTTTTTGATACCAGCTTTCAACTCTATGGCTGGGAAGATTTAGAATTAGGTGTGCGGCTAAAAAAACTAGGTTTGACACTAATTAAATGTCCAGAAGCCGTAGGATATCACTGGCATCCACCATTTAAATTAGAGCAAATTCCCCGATTGATTGACCAAGAAATTCAACGCGGACGTATGGGAGTTTTATTTTATCAAAAACATCCCACCTGGGAAGTGCGAATGATGATTCAAATGACTTGGCTGCATCGCTTACTTTGGGGAATTCTTTCACTCAATGGTGCGCTAAATGAAAGAACAATGGCTCCCTTTTTGCAATGGCTAATTAACTTAGGTAAACCACAATTGGCTTTAGAAATTGCCCGAATTTTCCTAAATTGGTACAACGTGAAGGGTGTCTATGAAGCCTATGCTCAAATGCAGCAAGCATCGTGATTAAAAAGTGAAAATTGCAGAGCTACGTGTAACACAAAAATAAAATTACAAAATCCCTTTTCCTAATACCTTACGCTTCAATACTACTATCCGAGGTCTTGCCCCTTTACCTGAAAAGCCTAGACCTTCACGGAAGATTTCTGGCATATAAAATCGTGCCTCGTTATCCTTTTCCTTATCTTCGTAAATAACCCCCATTTCCTCTAGCATTCTTACTGTCGGCTGCTCCATTTCAAACTGTTCTACTGCAAAAGGAATTTTTCGTTCAGAAGCGGGATATTTAGGTAGTATTTCCTCAACCCAAGTTTTGAAAGATGGATATTCTTCCTTGGCTTCTTCCACCTTCTGTTCACTACATGGTTTAAGGGCACGGCGGATTGCTTCAGGAGGTAAAAGGCGACTAGTAGACCACTTTTCAAATTGCACTTCTTTAGCTCTATTTACTGTAATATCCGCTGCGTGGTATAAAAAACGAACAATATCTCTTGCCTGAAGCCTCCCATTAAAATCTGTTAAAGCTGCAAATATCCAAAAAGCTGTGTAAGCTTCTTTAGCATTATCTGATCCCAGTCTTTTACCCCACAAATTCTGTAATTGTTCTGTAATATCCTCCCGACTGAAATTGTCAATACTCGATTTTTCTGCACCTATTACTTCAGACTCACTACATATCCAAAAAACTAAGCGTACAAAAGAATCTTGATCCCAAGATAAATCATAAGAACGGTAAAGGTTCTCAAACTGCCTCAAGTTTTGCGTAATTGTGTAGCGCAGAAAATCACGGCGCAGGAAAATTATCACTCCTAGATTAGATTCCCTGATTTCCGAAAGTTTATTTGGCAAGTCTTCAATCAAAGCTTTTAAGGCTATCTTCTCTTGATTACTAGAGGCAATATTCTGAAAAATATCTTCTAAACCATCAAAAAGAAAGACTATACGTAATCCTTTATGTTTTAACTCACGATTTATGCTGCTAAGACTCTTGGCAGTTTCTGTGCTGGAGTCAATACCCACGGTTCTAGCAATTTCTTTAATCCAAAACTCCGCCCATTGTGGCTCACTCCAGTTTTCTTCTGCAAGTACCCTTTTAATCCTATCTACATACTCAGAATGTATAAATTCAGGAACACTATGAGATAAGGTTGCTCTAACCTCACTTCTAGCTTCATTGATAACACGTCTAGCATTATCACCCAGTTTTGCTGATTGAAGGAGAGGAAAAATATATATTTCTGGTTCTAATTCTGCATCTTTCTTATGTATACGATTTAAAAAACTTTCCCAATATTTAAAACGTGATAATTGAATGTAATTAAAGGTTTTGCCTGCTCCCTTAGCCCCAATAGATACTACACGAGGCAATTCCTCTCTAAAATTAGTTGCTAAATTTCTTAGGGGTTCTGTTACTAATAAGTCTTCACCTTGTCCTTCTTCAGCATATTCGTAGCGCTGGCATACATCTCTAAGTTGGCGAACTTCTGCAAGTATATCTTTTTCTTCAGTAGCTTTTAACCTTGAGTCCTCACTGATAGTACTTACCAACTGTTCTTCTGCCCACTCTCTAGCAACTGTCATAAGTGAAGTTGAACTTAGTTTTAAGCGTGCTTCATCCCAGCTATTAACATAAAGTAATTCTTGAGCAAAATAAGTTTCTTTTTTATGCAATCTTGTAGAATCTATATTATCTTTTTCTGACTGTAAATAAGCAGATTCTAATCGTACTAATATATCTTCAACTGCGGGTAATGATCTCAATTCTGGCGTTAGCATACTAACGATCAAAGATGGATCGTAATATCTTTCATCATCCACACTTGCCTCTGAAGGTGCTACTCTAGCAATTTGTTCCAGAACAAGACTTGTACCTCTGACAGATTGTCCGTTAATTGTTGTGACTAGAAACCTCTGAATTCTTGGATCGAAAATTATGGGACTTGAGATTTCACTTAAACCTGCTCTCAAATCAATTAATACATAGTCAGCACCAACAGCCTTACCTAAACTATGAATAGCATTACCGCATTCCCAAGCTCCATCTGGACTTCTTACCAAGTGTTCAGGTAAAATAGGTGTATCTAATAGTTCTTTATCTTCAAGACAAGCAGGTAGAAAATAAACTGTTGCTTTACCTTCGTACTTAGCAGATTTTTTGACTTCCCGTGCAAATAATGAAAGTGCTTGTTCTCTTTCAATAGGGGAATAGTGGTAAACTTCGAGGAAATCAATGAAAGAGACTGCTGGTTGTTGTTTTTCAAAAGCGTTCCAATAAGTAAGACCAGGAGCTTCTAAATCAGCATCAATAACTAATACAGTTATAGACCTATCTATTTCTTTAGCTCTATCTAGTAAAGCAAAAAGATGCGCTGCTAAATTCAATGTTCTACCAACACCACCTTTAAAGGAATAGAAGGCTATTAAAGTAGGTTTTTCAATATATGCTTCTGGAAGTTTAACTGGTTTTACTATTACCGTTTCTGCTTCTGATTTACTATCTAAATAAGCAATTTCTTCCCAGAATGGACGCACATCAACATCAGTTTTGTAAACTTCTTCTCCAGAAAAAAATTCTACCGATAATGTGGCATCCCCAAGGGTAAAATAAATCACAGATGACTCTTTTTCATACCAATCTTTGAACCATTCTTTTAAAGCATCCTCAGCATTTTCTCTGTTTTGATCACTAATAAGATATATTTCTAAAGCATCTGAGTAACAGCGAATTTTTACTACCCCTTCTGGTAATTTAGTACCATATTTAGTTTTATGTCCAATAGTTCTCCTTACATCAAGCCATGTGAGTAATTTTGGCGATTTTGGTGCATTCATAGTCTTTCAATTTCTCCCACAATCCATTTTGATATTGCTAATAGCTTATTCTCTATATCTTCATCATTTGCTTTTTGTTTTTGAGTAACTATAGAAATTACTTTTCCTCCGTACCGCCACATTTGGTTAATCTGTCCACTATTTAATTTTCTCTCTTCCTTATTATTCCTAGTATCGAATACTTCCATAATAAATATTTCAGGTAAATTTAAAGACCCTCCTGCACCTAAACAGTCTAATAACTTATTTATATTATGTTGACATTCTGCAATATCTGTACACGAATCACTACGCTTATGCCCTTTTCTCTTCATTAAGATTGTCTTAAGACCACATTCAACGGCATAAAATAAGAGTAATCGATGGGCATTAGTTCGAGATGTTTCCTGAGAATTTTTATAAGCACACAGATTTTGAGACCATGCTTTTTCCATTTCCCGATCTGTAAAAGGTATTGCCATTAAGCTATTTTTACTTCGGTTAAGTACGAATTTACTCAGTTATATTATGTCAAAATCGCCCCACCCATCAATCGCTCATACCGATACTTCAACTCTTCTTTCATCAAATACCAGCGCTCTAAAGTTGCATCCATCTCTATAATTTTCTCGGCTGCTTGCCGGGCTAAAAGTAAAACTTCCTCATCCTCAACCAAACTCGCTAAGGTAAAATCTGGCACTCCAGATTGACGAGTTCCCAGTACTTGCCCTGGCCCACGAAAACGCATATCCATTTCTGAGATGAAAAAGCCATCCTGAGATTGTTCCAACACTTTCAGCCGTTGTTGAGCATCAGGACTTCTAGAACTGCTCATCAACAAACAGTAAGACTGAGCCGCGCCACGACCGACACGCCCCCGCAGTTGGTGCAGTTGTGATAAACCAAATCGCTCTGCATTTTCAATGAGCATTACTGTAGCATTAGGTACGTCTACACCAACTTCAATAACGGTAGTAGAAACCAAAATTTGCGTTTGGTTATCACGAAATTTGGTAATCGCTTCATCTTTCTCGGCTGAACTCATGCGACCATGCAGCAGCCCCACTTGAAAGTCGGGAAAAACGCTTTCTTGTAACTTTTGATGCTCCTCTACAGCCGATCGCAAATCCAGTTTTTCTGATTCTTCCACTAACGGCAAAACCACGTAAACTTGTCTACCTTGGGCAATTTCTCGGCGGATCAGGTCGTAAGCATGGTTGCGTTGCTGACCTGACAATACTGTTGTCTGAATCTTTTGGCGTCCTGGTGGTAACTCATCAATTTGGCTCACATCCAAATCCCCGTGTATGGTCAGTGCTAAGGTTCGGGGAATCGGGGTAGCTGTCATAGTTAACACATGGGGTTGTTCACCTTTTTGCTGCAAACGCGCGCGTTGTTCTACACCAAAGCGGTGCTGCTCATCTATCACCACTAATCCCAATTGATGGAAGTTTACGGGGTCTTGAATCAAGGCATGAGTTCCCACTAACAGAGGTAATTCACCAGTTGCCAACTGAGAATGTATTTGTCTTCGTTTAGCAGTTTTGGTGGAACCTGTCAGTAATTCCACTGGTAAATGCAGTAGGTTAAACCAACCAACTAATTTGCGATAATGTTGTTCTGCCAAAACTTCTGTAGGAGCCATCAGCGCCGCTTGGTAGCCAGATTGAATTGCTGCGAGGATAGCTAGCACGGCGACTACCGTTTTACCAGAACCGACATCGCCTTGTACTAAACGATTCATTGGTACGGGTTTTTGTAAATCGTTGAGAATGTCGTTGAGAACTCGTTGCTGTGCGCCAGTGAGTTGAAAAGGCAGTATTTCGTGGAATTTTTCTACAAGTTGACCGCGTGGGACAAGGATGGCGCTAGTTTGAATCGCCCTTGCTTGCTGTTGACGTTGCAGTAACCCAAGTTGTAGGTAGAAAAATTCATCAAAGACTAGGCGACGACGGGCAACTTTCAGGGCATCGCTATCACTGGGAAAATGAATATTAGCGATCGCATCTTTCAATTCCATCAAACCATACTTTTTCCGCAAACCACTTGGCAAAGGGTCTTTCATCTGAGCCGCAGCCGGCAAAGCAGCAATTACCGCCTGTCGGACAGTATTCGCCACCACGCCCTCAGTCAGTCCATAAATTGGCACCACCCGCCCAATATTCAGCGACTCAATCGAATCTCCGGGATTTGCTAAAACCTCTAGTTCGGGATTATCCAGTGTCAAGCCGTATTTACTTTCTTTCACCAACCCACACGCCGCCAGAATACTACCTACTGGATAACGGCGTTTTAAACTTTCTTGCCAAGCGCGACTGCTAAAGCGCGTACCTGCGTAAAAACGACCAATTTTGATTTGACCACTGTTATCTTTGACAATCAGTTCTAAAATTGATAATTTCTGATTTTTGGGGCTATTAAAGCAGTTGCAACGCTTTACTGTAGCCACTATTGTCACCGTCTCACCCGCCTGTAACTCGCGGATATTCACCTGACGCGCATAATCAATGTGGTCACGAGGATAGTAGAAAAGCAAGTCGCGGACGGTGTGTAAACCAAGCCGTGCCAAATTACCAGCTTTTTTGAAGCCTATTTCTGGTAAATCACTGAGTTTTTGCTCAATGTTCGGTGCAAGCCTGCGACTTAACTCAGCAACGATTGGAGATTTTGGACTTCGACTGAGCGAAGTCGAACGATTTTGGACTTCGACTTCGCTCAGTCGAGCGATTTTGGATTGATAAATTCTCTCCTGCTCCTCTTGCTTCCCCTGCTCCTCTTGCTGTACTTGGGAAAGATACCTGCGAGTCTCTGCTACTAACTTTTGTCTTTCTTCCAGCGCTAGATGTGGATAACTAGCAAATTGCACCGCTAGTCCTTGCCAACGGCGGCGTTCATTTTGCGGCAAGCCTGTGGGGAATTTGCCCAAAGTTAGGCTGATAAATTCACTGAAGCGGTATTGTTTGCCCACCAAGTCTGTAAAGCCACGTTCGGCTTCTATCGCCAAGGCTTTGTGCAATCGTATCCAATCTGGTTTTTCATTAGTCATTGGTCAGCAGAGTGAGGAGTGAGGAGTAGAGACGCGATTAATCGCGTCTGTACAGTTAGGAGTTAGGAATAAATTACTCATAACCCTTCTCTACGAGACGCTGCGTGAACGGCAGGTGTTACAGTGAGCTTGTCGAACTGCTCAGGGCATCGCTCATAATTCATAACTCATAACTTTATTCAAACCAACTAGCACGCCATGCAGCTTCAGCTTCCGCGATCGCTCTTTCCTGATGTGTTTTTTGATACTCTCGTCCTAGCTTGTTTAGCTGAACTAAAATACTACGGATTTGCCTACGCTCAGAGGAGAGTGTCACATCAGCAAATTCAATTTCCCCTAGCCGCAGGTTAATAGCCATAATTTGCGTCAGTCCCGAATCTTCTGACTGTTGCTCATTTTCAATTTCAATTACTAAGCTTAATAAGTTCGGTGGTCCTGGCATTACCTCGGCAGATGCTTCTGATGCCGCAGCCGCCGCAGCTAAAATCGGTTCTGGTAATTTTTTGGGTAATACCCCAGCTTTTTGTAATAAAATATTAGCATCATGCGAAAGTTTTTTCAGTATCTCTTGCGTGACCTCTTCTAAGTTCTGTTGCCATTTTGCCAGTTCTATAGGATTAGAAGTGTCGGCGATCAGAGGCTCAGGGCTAGATGTGCCCAAAATCACAGGAGTTACTCCCTCATCTCCCTCATCCCCCCCTATTTCCTCACTTTTAATA
Source organism: Nostoc sp. NMS7 (assembly GCF_017115085.1). Lineage (GTDB taxonomy): Bacteria > Cyanobacteriota > Cyanobacteriia > Cyanobacteriales > Nostocaceae > Nostoc. The sequence goes on from NZ_JABXKJ010000044.1 coordinate 11,123, forward strand.
TAAGTGAGCAATTCCTCAGATGCCAGTTGACCCAACTTGCGGATGGCTTGTTGCAATTGTTGGCGCTGATTCAATGATAAATGCAGAAAGCTTTCGGGATATCCCTGAGTACAAAGGTGGTAACTCGCCAGAATCAACTGTTTTCGTACAGCTAGCCCCAAGGTGTTGAGATAACTAGCATAAGCGGTTTGTAATTCTACTGCGATCGCGCGAATCGCTTCTTTGAGTCCTGCAATATCCCGTTCAATTCGCTCGATTGCTCTTGCCATATCTTTTGATTCTTGCTCATATCAACTATTAAATAGTACAGATGTACAAATTTATTTTAGGATAACTTTCCAAAGGATTTTAGATTTTAAATTAAACCTCATCTAAGTTTATAAGCGTAGTTTTCGCCCTCACCCTAAATCCCTCTCCCATATCTGGCAGAGGGATTTAGGGTGAGGATTCCCCGAATCCCAGATTTGGGATTCGGGGTTGGGGGATGAGGTCAAATCCTTTTCTTTTGATCACATAAGAACTACAGGTTTCAAGATAGACGTGGTTTAAATGCGATATTTGGCGTCTCTACTAATAAAATACAGGTCAGGCTATTTGCTTGACCTGTTTGGTAAAGAGTCATTAGTCATTAGTCCTTTGTCCTTGGTAAAGACTAATGACTAATGACAAATGACCAATGACTAAATATTACTTACTGCCCATTTGTGCAGCGACTTCATCAGCAAAGCTAATTTCTTGCTTTTCAATGCCTTCGCCCAGTATGTAGCGGACAAAGCGGGTCACTTGAATCTCTTGCCCTAATTGCGCCTTCGCTTGCTTCAAGAGGTCTTCCACGGAAATACTCTGATCGCGAATGTAAGGCTGATCGAGCAAAGTCAATTCTTTCAGGCGTTTTTCAATCCGTCCCTGAACAATCTTTTCTTTGATGTTATCAGGCTTGTTCGCCAAATCATCCTTGCCCATTTCAATGTCTTTTTCCTTTTGGACAATTTCGGCGGGAATTTGGTCTACGCTCACATACTCGACATTTGGGCAAGCCGCAACTTGCATTGCAGTGTTCCGTGCCAAGCTTTGGAACTCTTGATTAGCAGCCACTGACTCAGTTTGAGAACCCAGTTCTACTAATACACCAACTCGACCGCCAGTGTGAATGTAGCTGTCTACTATACCTTGCGTGCCTTCTGCTAAGGGAAAGGTGACAAAGCGGCGCACTTGAATATTTTCACCAAGCGTAGCAATGGTTTGCTTGATAAATTCTTCTACAGTCCCGCTTTCATGATCAATATAGGGTTGAGCCAACAAAGACTCAACACTATCAGCAGTAGCTGCAAGTTTTGCTAGGTTTTTAACTAAAGCTTTAAAAGCCTCGTTACGAGCAACAAAGTCAGTTTGGCAGTTGACTTCTATAAGTACACCCACTCGACCACCAGGCTGAATGTAAGTGTCTACTAGACCTTCTGCCGTAATGCGATCGTTTTTTGTCCCCGCCTTAGAGATGCCCTTTTTCCGTAGCCAATCTACGGCTTCTTCTATGTTGCCATTAGTCTCTTGCAGCGCCTTTTTGCAGTCCATCATGCCGGCACCAGTTTTTTGGCGTAGCTCTTGGACGAGTTTTGCAGATATTTCCGCCATGTTGCCTCAATTTCTAACTTGACCTGGAGTTGTAATCGCTCACCGAATTTTAGATTTTAAATTTTGGATTTTGGATTGTTGGCGCAGCCTCTCGTAGAGAAGATTCAAAATTAAAAAAGTCTGAGAGCAAGCGAATTTAAACTTGTACTGAGCGCAGACGAAGTACGCGAGAATAAATCTAAAATCCAAAATTAAATGACAGAGCAACTGACTTAATTGCTGGGGTCAATCTAAAATCTAAAATCTGTCTTGAAAAGTTTGCTCAACGGGGGGAACCCCCGCACGCAATTTTTGTCTCCGACACGCTCTTCGCGTTCGCAAAATCCAAAATTGCCTCACGGGTGTTGAGTATTTCTATCTTACTCAGGGCTGGGGGAGAAAAAATAATCAAGTTATAAGCTATGAGTTTTTTCGCCTCTACCTTAGCCTCCAATTTGCCGCAGGCTAGGGCGGCTTGCTGCTATTCTGCCAGCCACCGCCCTCCCTCGGAGATTTGCTTCACCCCTGCTTTACTTATTCCTCTACTTCCTCGTCGGGAATTACGGCGTCAGTATATTCGCTTTCTTCGTAGTCTTCGTCATACTCACCACCGTCGTAATCTTCGTCATACTCTTCAGCATCCAGCTGACCGTGACGACCTTCATAAATGGCATCCGCCAATTTTCCGACTATCAGTTTAATTGACCTGATAGCATCGTCGTTTGCTGGGATCGGGATATCTACTACATCTGGGTCACAGTTTGTATCCAGCATAGACACAATCGGAATATTCAGCTTTTGGCATTCTTGAACTGCGTTATATTCCCGCCGTTGGTCTACAATTACCACAATATCGGGGACTTTCCGCATTGTTTTAATGCCGCCCAAGTATTTCTGAAGCTTCGTCATTTCCCGACGTAGCATTGATGCTTCTTTTTTCGGTAATAAATCTAGTGCGCCAGTTTCCTCACGGCGTTCTAAATCTTTCAGACGGTCTACGCGTGTTTTGATGGTTGCCCAGTTGGTCAACATTCCGCCCAACCAGCGTTGGTTAATGTAATGGGAACCGCAACGGGTGGCTTCTTGGGCAATAATTCCAGCTGCTTGCCGCTTGGTGCCGACAAAAAGAAATTTCTTCCCTTGTTCAGCGTGCGATCGCATATAGTTGTAGGCATTATCCATCAACTGGGCAGTTTGCACCAAGTCGATAATATGTACACCATTGCGGGAGGTGTAAATGTAAGGAGACATTTTTGGGTTCCAACGCCGGGTCTGATGCCCAAAGTGAACCCCTGACTCCATCATCTGAGCCAATGAAACGACTGGCATATATTTTTCTAACTCCGATTCGGGTTAAACCTCCATCCAAGTGCATTTCCCAATTAGGAAACACCCGAATTCTTAGATGTGCGAGATTACTTAACTATACTAGGCTAGCACATTCGCAAGAGTTGTTGTTGCTTGACAGAGTAAGGGTGAGAAAATATAACCTTGCCAAGTTTTGAGTAAGTAGGTTTTAAGGATGGAGCTAAGCGGATTCGAACCGCTGACCCCCTCAATGCCATTGAGGTGCGCTACCAACTGCGCTATAACCCCTTGAAATCCATTATATATAATCCCTGAATTATTAGTACTTTGTCAACCTTTTTATCGAAACTAAATTTTAAACATCTTTTCTAGTACTCAGCACTCTCTACGATACTCTCAACAAATACGTCATACAGTGCCCCATCAAAAAATAAACTACTAACATGGCAGCAGCAGCCAGAGCAACTAATGTACCAGCCAACATTAGAGAAAATTCTTTACTCTCGTAGGCTCTTTCCATTAAGTGCAGCGACCACGCCACCAAGGCTACATCAAAAAGTAAAATAGGGATCAACATATTTTTTAATATTTATTAATACTTGTAAAAGTATATTAACACCCTTTTAAGAAAGTGGTCTAACCTCAGATGGATGTTATTAACTGGTAAATAGTCACTCAAGACAATGTTCTTACTGGAACATTGCGATCGCGCAAATAATTTTTGATTTCTGCTACGCTTAATTGTCCGTAATGTAATAGAGATGCGAGTAATGCGGCTTCAGCTTTGCCTTCAGTTAGGGCTGTGTAGATATGTTCACAATTACCTGCACCACCAGAAGCAATGACTGGAATTTCGACAGCATCGGCAATTGCCCGTGTAATCTCAATGTCATACCCGGCTTGGGTTCCATCAGCATCCATACTAGTGACTAGCAGTTCTCCGGCCCCCCGTTTTTCAACTTCTTGTGCCCATAATAGGGCATCTAAGCCTGTATTTTCCCTGCCACCGCGCACATACACATCCCAACCGGGATTATCCGGGTTATTTCTACGCCTGGCATCAATAGCAACAACTATGCACTGATTACCAAAGCGATCGCTAGCCCGATTAATCAAGTCTGGTTCCCGTACCGCCGCAGAATTAATACTAACCTTATCTGCGCCCGCTCGTAACAAAGCTTTAACATTTTCTAAGGATTGAATGCCACCACCCACAGTCAATGGAATAAAGACCTGTTCAGCAGTCCGGTAGACGACATCTAAAATTGTAGCTCGGTCTTCATGAGTAGCTGTAATATCCAGAAATACTAACTCATCAGCACCGGCTTGGTTGTAAACCTTGGCCAGTTCTACCGGATCGCCTGCATCTTGGAGATTGACAAAGTTAACTCCTTTTACAACCCGTCCCGCCTTCACATCTAAGCACGGTAAGATTCTTTTAGATAACATAATAATTTTTGTACTTCTGGGTAATTGACCGGAATTTAAATTTTAAATTGGCGCGGGTATTCTCAAACGAAAATTTTCTACTGGCATTATTCATGGGGCATGGGGCATGGGTTATTCTCCTTGTCTCCCTCATCCCCCTCATCTCCCTCATCCCCACTCCCTAGTCCCTTAAAAGTAGATTGCTGAATTATGGCGATAATCTCCTCGAAAAAACAGCCTCCAGAACCCAACGGAGAACCAAAGCAGCGTCGAGAGTCGGCGAAAGCACCTTCCCCAGACAATATTTTGCAACCTGAAGCTGCTATTGATGAACAAGATAAGCAGGAAGAGGGGATTCGGCCGCAGCGATTTGCTGATTACATTGGGCAAAAAGATTTAAAGGATGTGCTAGATATTGCCATCAAAGCAGCTAAGTCTCGTGGTGAGGTGTTGGATCACCTACTGCTGTATGGGCCGCCAGGATTGGGTAAAACTACAATGGCGATGATTTTAGCATCGGAAATGGGAGTAAATTATAAAATTACCAGTGCGCCAGCTCTAGAACGTCCACGAGATATTGTTGGCCTACTGGTGAACCTGAAGCCAGGGGATATTTTATTTGTGGATGAAATTCATCGCCTCTCGCGGATGACGGAGGAAATTCTCTATCCGGCGATGGAAGATTATCGCTTAGATATTACTATTGGTAAGGGTTCTGGCGCTCGGATCAGAAGTTTGCCGCTATCAAAGTTTACCTTAGTGGGAGCTACAACCCGTGTAGGTGCTTTAAGTTCACCACTGCGCGATCGCTTTGGTTTGATTCAAAAACTCCGATTTTATGAAGTTGACGAACTGACTAAAATTGTACTGCGAACCGCTCAATTACTCAAAACCCCGGTTACAGATGATGGTGCCACAGAAATTGCCCGTCGTTCACGCGGAACGCCACGTATTGCTAACAGGTTACTTAAGCGAGTCCGGGATTATGCGGAGGTAAAGTTATCTGGAGAGATTAATGAAAGCGTTGCATCGGAAGCATTGCAACTATTCCAAGTAGATCCCTGCGGTTTAGATTGGACAGACCGCCAGATGCTGAGTGTAATAATTGAACAATTTAACGGCGGGCCAGTGGGGTTGGAAACAATGGCAGCAGCGACGGGTGAAGATACTCAAACAATTGAAGAGGTGTACGAACCTTACCTGATGCAGATTGGGTATTTAACTAGAACTCATCGCGGGAGAATGGCGACTAAGGCTGCATACAAGCATTTGGGATTCACGCCGCCTAATGAACAGTTGTCATTATTGTAATTATGGGCATTGGGCATGGGGCATTGGGCATGGGGCATGAATTCTTCCCAATACCAAACTCCAAACTCCTGTACAGACGCGATTAATCGCGTCTCTCCTAACTCCGCATTTTCAAAATAGACACAGGTAAACCCAGATGATTAAGTTGATTGGTATTTTTCTCAGTCTGTTACTTATATTTGGCTGGGGTACTCCAGTCATGGCACAATCTCAACCGCCCATTACTCAAGAACAATTAAAACAAGGTGATGAGTGGGCAACTCAAGCTTTTGCAGCGACGAATCAAGGTGATTTTATTACGGCTGAAACTTACTGGACAAAGATTATTGAGCAATTTCCGACTAATGCGGGGGCGTGGAGTAACCGGGGAAATTCGCGGGTGAGTCAGAATAAGTTACAAGAAGCGCTGACAGATTATAACAAAGCGATAGAACTAGCACCGAATGTCACCGATCCATATTTGAATCGGGGTGCGGCGTTGGAAGGGTTGGGAAAATGGTCAGATGCGATCGCAGATTATAATCATGTCTTAGAACTCGATCCTAATGATGCGATGGCGTATAACAATCGCGGTAATGCCAAAACAGGTTTGGGGAAATGGGATGATGCGATCGCGGACTACAAAAAATCTAATGAGATAGCCCCAAATTTTGCCTTCGCCCGTGCTAACTACGCTCTCGCTCTTTATGAAACTGGTCAAAAAGAGCAAGCAATCCGTGAGATGAGGAATATTCTCCGTAAATATCCCAAGTTTGCTGATGTACGTGCTGCCCTGACAGCTGCCTACTGGGTAAATGGAGAACAAGGTGAAGCCGAAAGCAACTGGGTAGCAGCTTATGGACTAGATAGCCGTTATAAGGATATCGACTGGGTAAAAAACATCCGCCGTTGGCCTCCAAGTATGGTAATAGCTTTAAATAAGTTCTTGAAAATCAAGTAGAGGCATTGAATATGACTCATTTTGGCATCATCTGTCCTGGTGCAGCAACTGGCCCCCTCAACACAATGCTTCCATTGGGGCAGGAACTTCAACGGCGTGGGCATCGTGTCACCCTCTTCGGCACACTCGATACTCAATCTAAAGCACTGGCAGCAGGAATAGAATTCCAACCAATTGGTGAAAAAGATTCTCCCCCTGGCTCAACAGCAGAATCCTTTGCCAAGTTAGGTCAACTGCGGGGATTAGCTGCGTTTCGATACACTATTGAAATGCTGAAGCGTGTTTCATCTGTGACACTCCAAGATGCTCCAGCATCAATGAAAGCAGCAGGCGTAGAAGCTTTGCTAGTAAACCAAAGTTCAGTAGAGGGAGGGACAATTGCCGAGTTTCTCAAAATTCCTTTCATTACTGTGTGCAGCGCTGTAGTGCTGAATCGAGAACCTAGCGTTCCTCCTTTTTTCACAACTTGGAAGTATAGCCCAGCTGCGTGGGCACGCTTACGCAACGAAATAGGTAATACGTTACTTAATAGCGTCGTCAAACCACTTGAAGATTTGATCAATGAATATCGTCGAGAGTGGAAATTACCTCTGTACTCTAGTCTTAAAGATAGTTACTCTCCACTGGCTCAAATAAGTAATGCACCTGCTGAGTTTGAATTTCCCAGGGAAGAATTAGCTCCTTGGTTCCATTTCACGGGAAGCTATCATACTTCAGCTAGTCGAATACCTGTTTCTTTCCCCTACGAAAAATTGACGGGGAAACCATTAATTTACGCTTCGATGGGAACATTGCAAAATCGTCTGATTTGGGTTTTTCAGACTATTGCTTCAGCTTGTGAAGATTTGGATGCTCAGTTAGTGATTTCTCTGGGAGGTTCTGCTAAACCAGAATCACTGCCAGACTTGGCAGGAAATCCTTTAGTAGTTGAGTATGCACCTCAATTAGAAGTGCTGGAAAAAGCCACCCTCATGATTACTCATGCGGGAATGAATACAACAATGGAATGTGTGAAAAAAGGAGTGCCAATGGTGGCGATTCCAGTTGCTAATGACCAGCCAGGAGTAGCAGCGCGTATCGCTTGGACAGGGGCAGGTGAGCTTGTCACCCTCAAAAAACTGAATGTTCCTAGTTTGAAAAATGCTATCAGGCGGGTGTTGACAGAAGAATCTTATAAACAGAATGCCCTCAGATTACAAGCAGCTACTCTCGCTGCTGGAGGGGTAAGTCGAGGCGCTGATATTATTGAGCAGGCGGTATCTACAGGCAAGCCTGTCTTGGCTGAAACAAATTAATTAACAGATTAATTATCAACAAATAAAATAATATGAATTGGGACAATAACTCAATCGTAATTTATTCCAATTTTCCCTTCTATGTGGAAGATTGGGCACCTCCTTCTGTTAAAAATGGTATTGGAGGTAGCCAAGAAGCTGTCATTTACTTAAGTCAAGAACTAGTTAAATTAGGTTATCAAGTCACAGTGTTTAATAGATGTGGTGACATGGAAGGGGAATATAATGGTGTAGTTTATCAGTTTGTTGATAAATTTAATCCTCAAGATAACTTTAATGCCTTAATCTTTCATCGCGCTTGGACACAACCGATGATGATGAAAGTAAAGTCAAAAAAAACTGCTATTTGGATGCACGACAACCCAAAATTATTTCCTCCAATAGAAGATTCTCAGCAATTTGAATTTTTAGCAAGTTTTGACAAGCTGTTTATGCTGTCAAATTTTCATAAAGCGATGCTACCAAACTGGATTCCTGAAGACAAAATCTTTCTGACAACTAATGGTATTAATCTAGAAGATTTTAATTTAACAGGAATTTCTAGAAATCCCAAAAGACTGATTTCGATTAGTGACTATACAAGAGGCATTGAACATTTACTTACTCAATGGGGCAAGATTATCCAAGAAGTACCTGATGTTGAATTGCATATTTTCTATGGTTGGCAAGTAATTGATGCGCTGATTAATTCACCTAACATTACTAAATTTCCACAATTACCAGATAAAAAGAAGCAAATTTTGCAACTTTTTGATCAACCAAATGTCTATGAATATGGTAGAATTGGGCACAAGCAGTTACTTGAAGAATTATTTAAATCTGGAATCTGGGTTTATCCTTGCCATAGTGATGTTGAGACTTTCTGTATTAGTGCTTGGAAAGCTCAAGCGGCTGGTTGTGTTCCTGTAGTAACAACTTGCGCTGGTTTAGATGAGACTGTTAAATCTGGTATCAGAATTAAGGGGCCTGCTGGAGATGAACAGACAAATAATGCTTTTATTGAAGCTGTAATTGACTTGTTGAAAAATCCAGAAAAACAAGAAAGTCTGAGAAAGGAAGCATTATCTCTAAAAGATTCCTTTGGTTGGGATAAAGTTGCTAAACAGTGGCACGAGGAATTTTTCTCAGTTTAAACAAAATCCAGGGTTGTGCCGCAGCTACGCCCGTCGTAGACATCGCTCCAACCCTATCCCATCCCATTTTCGCACTCTTCACGCTGAACTAGAGCTAGTCTGAAGGATAGGCTGATTTTGAGGATGTCTCCCCTTCACCACCATCCGAACCCCCCCTGCTGGCACAAATAGAACGGCATGACGCACTGGCTGCACCGGTTTACTATCAGCCAGTTCCATTTGCCAGTGAGATAGCACTGTCGCTAATACCAGTTTCATCTCAAACAAGGCAAATCCCATTCCAATACAGCGACGGTTCCCGCCACCAAAAGGTAAATATTCATAAGGAGAAAATTGCCGTTCCAGAAAACGCTCTGGCTTAAATTGCTTTGACTCAGGATATAAATCTTCTCGATGATGGGTCAAATAAATAGAGGGAGTTAGCAAAGTCCCAGGCTCAAACTTGTATTCCCCAATTTGTAGCGGTGATTTGACCACTCGATTTAGTCCCGATATCGCCACTGGGTAAAGGCGTAGCGTCTCAGAACAGACAGCATTCAAATAAGGCAATCGGAAAATAGCGTTTGGATCTGGTTGTTCACCCAACTTATCTAGTTCTTGCAGCAGTTTTTCACGCACCTGTGGCAGATAATGAATCCAGTACAGCGCCCATGACAAGGAAGTTGCAGTAGTTTCGTGACCCGCCACTAATAGGGTCATCAGCTCATCACGTAATTCCAAATCTGTCATCGGCTCTCCCGCTTCATCACGAGCAGCTATCATCAAAGATAGAATATCAGTTCGAGATGAATCGGGTTGTGCTTTGCGATCGCTAATCTCGGCGTAGATGAGTTGATCAATTTGCTGCCGTAAACGCAAGTATTTCCCCCAAGGACTCCACGCTCCTAAATCCTGTCGCATTGATGGGAAAAAAAGCAGAACTGTTCTTAATATAGGGATTTTGGGATTTAGGATTGCAATCAGGAGTTCCTTGAGTTTTTCGTAACGTGGCCCATCTTCTAAACCAAATACAGTCTTCAAAATCACTTGGAAAGAGATTGCTTGCATTGATGGCAGAACTGCAAAGGTTTCTCCAACTTGCCACTGATTAGTCACTTGCTCAGTGATGTCGCGGATTAACTCACCATAAGCGAGCATTCGTTCCCCATGTAAAGGTGGTGTCAATAGCTTTCGTTGTCGCTGATGAGGCTTTCCTTCCAGCGCCAGTAGTGATTGCTGTCCTAATAAAGGCGATTTTATCCCTGCTGGCTCACCAGAGTCCAAATATTTTGGATCTGTAGTAAAAATCTGCTGAATCGCCTGAGGATTGCTAATAAAAACTTGAGGAGCAAAATTTTGTCCCAGCTGAAGGGTAAAGATATCACCATAACGTTTAGCACAGTCTTCTATATATTCTAAAGGATTAGTCAGCCAGTGATACATTTGTACCCAAGGGTGAGTTTGAGGCCCATTAGGCAGTTTAAGTGCAGACATTTTTTGAATCTCCCAATGATTAAACCAAAATTGTTATCAGCCAGTTATTCATACACCCGTAGCTTGCTTGATCTTAGAACACAGATCAAGCAAATGAACTTAGCAATTCTTGAATCTGCCTCGGAGTCAATTCCTGCACATTACGCAAAACTACTGCTGCTCCTGCTGCTATTAGTGTCTCACCATAGGCATCACCACGCGCTGCTGTTTCCTGCACATGGGGCGGTAAAACCCCTACACCAAGCCAAGTGCGAGCAGAATCTAGACCCCGCGCTTTCTCGACGGTATACATATCTGCTACCGTATCTCCCACATACACGATCGCTAATCTTTGCTCAATTCCATTATCTAATTGACGAACTGTCGCAAAAAGCCCTGTGGGGTCTGGTTTACCTGGGGCATCTTCCATCGCAATCAATACCGGAGATTGTAAACCCAGGCGTTTTTCTAAGATATAGTTAGCGGAAGCACGAGTTGCACCGCTAAAAAATCCCCAATCAATCCCCGCTTGGGTAAGTTGCTCTAAATAGCTAGGTTGTAATAATAAGGGTTCATTACAGATATACCCAGTAAAATTATTCGGGTCTGGGCCTCGGTAACGCGATTGAAAAAAAGCCACGATCGCATCATAATCTAGTTGCAGTTGCTCACGGGTGTGTCCTTGAGTTGCAAAGTAGCGATAAATTAATTCCTGCGATGCTTCCCAATCGTTATTCCACACACCTTCAGACTTTAGTTGGTCAATATCTAATGGGGTTGGACGATATGCTTGGGTAGTAAAATATTCTACGGTATCTGCGATCGCACGGCGATAGGAACCGCTAACATCGCGTACAACACCATCAATATCGAAAACAACGATCGCTTTTGCAGAAGTTGGTTCAGTCATGGGGTAGAGAGGAAAAGAGTTTTATAGAACCCATTTGATATCTTTTAGGCGAACAAGTAGAATCGACACAAAGAGCTGAATTCAAACAGGTAAGGGGTGAAAATGGGGTATTCAAGCGATGTGACAGACGCATAGTGGGAAATCATCGAGCCATTACTGCCGACTAAGAAGAAAACCAGACTCCCACTCTGGACAAAGCGGCAAATACTCTTCGGGTGTATTTTATCAAATTATTAATCATTGTTTGATGGTACTTAGACCCTATCCGTAGGGGCAATACCCTGCGGCATTGGTGTCAACTTAAGCTTGAAACAGCCTCTCTCATAGCTTTGTCACCCGCCTGGGAATGAATTCCTTTGGCTTTTAGCTCAAGTCTACTGAAGTAGACTAAGGATTTGGAGAGATATTTAGTCATCTTCAGATGACTTTTGCTATGAGCAAGGAACTTCAGTTCCTTTGGTTTGCGGCCCTGTAATCGGAGTCACTTTAGCAACTTCATTCAGTAGCACCAGATTACCACCTCTGGAACGGACATTAATTTGACCAATATTGTCTGGAGAGTTCCGAAACTGTTCATCTGCTTGGATATATACGCGGTAGCTGCGCTGGGAGAAGGTAAAATCGTTGACATACTGCCCACCCATGTAAGCGCCCAGAGTATTCATTGCCTGACTAAAATCGACATCGAGGGCTTCTAAGCGAGCGCGGTCAATGTTAATCTCGTATTGGGGAGTGCTGGCGGTGAATTGAGTGAAGACTTGGCGCAAGGCGGGGTTCTGATTGGCTTTTGCAATCAATTGTTGCGCGATCGCTAAAAATTGATCGATACTCAGATGTCCATTGGTGCGGTCTTGCAGCTGAAATTCAAAGCCGCCCGTCACGCCATAGCCAGAGACGGCGGGGCAGAACCGCCAGTATAACCCAAAGCCATCTCTTGCGCTGTAGAGGCGGTTTAGAAGCGGTTTCCTCAGTACTAATCGGATCGGTAGATTCTGGTGCTAAGACTGAACTAGAGCCGTTTGCAGCACTATTTTTCAGATCAGCAGTTGGCTCGGAAGATACAGATGTAATTGGGCGATCGAGTGACATAAGATATGGTTCTTCAGTACTTACTATGCTAAATTATTAGCTATACCCATAAAATAAGATTA
>NZ_JABXKJ010000050.1 GCF_017115085.1 Nostoc sp. NMS7
CAAGCTTTTGGCTTAGAACTCATCCCTATTTCCAACGCTATGGAATGTGTTTCTTAGGAGTTTACCTTCTATAAAATCCAATAGATGGTTCTTATGTGCGTCCAGCAGAAGATCCTGTGACGATGTGGGCGCTTGAGATTTTAGTAGAAGAGAAAAACTGCACGCCAGTTGCTTCTCCCTTGGCGCTAGCCTCTCCCTTTGGGAGAAGGGGAGACGCTGCGCGAACAAGTCGGCAGAGTCGCCCAATACACTGATTCAGGATTCAGCACTGTTTCGGTAAAAAATGAAAAAATGTAATATTGACAGGCATCCTGGGTATCGAATAGATGTAAATTAAAGTAAGGGCAGCTTACCTTGCTTGAGCATACAGGCAGTATGACCCCGTTATTAAAAATATTTAGATTGGTAGCAGTATTATGTTGGCTCAATTCCAGAGCTTGTATCCCAAGGGCAATCTGATTTCAGAATTAGTGCAAATTTATCAAGGAAAATATATTGTCCGGGCAAGCGTGCAAATTGAAGGCGTAACCCGTGCTACGGGTATGGCCGCAGCAGAAACAGTAGAAGCAGCAGAAGACCAAGCCAGAACTAGGGCGCTGATAGTTTTGGGTATTACAAATACGCCACCAGAATCAGTGACATTTACCTCAAATCCAATTTCCCCGGCGCAGTTAAACCCTTCCTTAAATAGCAAAAGTGGATTAAATGAGCCTGCTGCCTATTCCTCTGCAAAAGATGGGGATTTTGTCGGTAATCAATGGTCAGTCGTCAGCGACAAAGAAATATCTCTGCCGCCTTCCAAAGTACGGAACATTAAACCAGAAGTAGTAACAAGCAATAACGAAGAGTACGGGTACAGTAATGCTGTGCTGCCAGCAAGCGACTATAGCCAGGATTTAAGTCAAAACTTTCCTGTGAGTGCCAACCGGGAGCTAGAATTTGATCCTCCAGTTGAAAACTTGGAAATACTCTCTGATAACCAGATGGAAAATCAAAGCTTTCCAGCAATTTCTGTGAATAATGTTACACCATTTACACCTCGGAGTTACAGCCCTCAAGAGGATATCGCCACCCCGTCAGTGAAAGGAAAGAGAAACAAGAAAGCTGAACCCGTGGATTTATCGGATGTAATTGCTAAAACAGATGTCGAACTTCAGCGTTTAGGCTGGACACCAGAACAGGGACGAGAGCATCTAATTAAAACCTACGGCAAGCGAGGGCGTACTTTGCTGACTGAAGAAGAATTGCATGGATTCCTTAAATACCTCCAATCTGAGCCAGACCCAATAGCGGGATTTTGATTAGTCATTAGTCATTAGTCATTAGTAAGGACTGATGACGTAGGCTTTGTCCAAATCGGTATTAAATACTTGAGCAGGCCACCCATTCCAAAAATATCCCCTCTTCACTTATGAAGAGGGGATATTTTTGGGGTTTAAAAGTGGTAAATCACCATTTACCAATCGTAACTATTAATTAACAAGAGCAACTGCTGGACGGCTACCGGCGGCGTGACGGTCAATCACTTGGTCAATCAAACCATAATCCCTGGCTTCTTCTGGCGACATGAAGAAGTCACGTTCAGTATCTTCAGCAATCCGCTCAATTGGTTGACCTGTATGTTCAGCTAAATAGTCATTTAGCCGCCGCTTGTGGTACAGAATTTCCCGCGCCTGAATTTCAATATCAGTCGCTTGTCCTTGAGCGCCGCCTAAAGGTTGATGAATCATAATCCGAGAATGGGGTAGACTCATCCGCTTACCCTTAGCACCAGCACTGAGGAGGAAAGCGCCCATACTCGCCGCTAATCCTGTACAAATTGTACAGACATCAGGGCGAATGTGTTTCATAGTGTCAAAAATGCCCATACCAGCCGTCACCGAACCACCGGGAGAATTGACATACATATAAATGTCTTTCTCCGGGTCTTCAGCATCCAAATACAGCAGTTGGGCAACAATCAAGTTAGCAATGTTGTTATCAACTTGTTGTCCCAAAAAGATGATGCGCTCACGTAACAGCCGTGAGTAGATGTCAAAGGCGCGTTCACCTCGACCCGATTGTTCAATAACGATAGGAATCATGGAAGCGTGTTTGTGGCTACTTATAAATACATTTTATCGGTGACAGCACGAAACTGGGGCTGATCTCTACTCTTCCCAGGTACATAGAAGTAAATCTTTGCCATTCTGTCTTATCCAACAAAGGGCAAAAGGTGATTATGCAATAGATTCAACCCCTAAGGGCACTTTTAGCGGCAAAAGCCGTCTAAGAGAATATCCCGATTTAGGGAAGAACAAATCAAAAAACTCCAATTGTCGCCAATCTCATGTCTCGGCCTTTGCTGCACAACCTTGGCGATGTGCTGATTAGACCAATAACCGAAATCCGACTTGCTTAGGGAATTACCTTCAATATTCAGTAATATTTGAATTCAGTAATGTTTGAAACATTTTTTTAAGATTTCCCTCAGCAATTATTAAGTTATTTTTGTTAAATTCGGTAAATCGATAGTACGAGGTGTATTTAGAATAACCAGTTTTACTTGAAATGCTATCCACTCAGAGAGAGACGTGCCATGCTGGAAAAATTAGTACAAGCCGCCATCATCACCTTCTTGCTCCACCTGATAGCAGGACTTAGCCCAAATACTTTAATTCAGACAAAGACAGCATCACCTGTGCGAGAAACACCAGCAAATATTGTTAGTTTCGTATTGCGATCTTTTCACTAAGAATGTTTCATAAATTGTACAGATGTGCAAATAAACCCAACTATAGCGTTTCTTTGTTGAGTTCAATATAGACCAGTAAGATTCCTGGGAACACGGTAGACTGAGCAAAGAAGGCAACTATTTGCATTTGATCATGACTAATCGCCTTGCTGAAGCTAAGAGCCTCTATCTCCGCAAACACGCCGAAAACCCGATTGATTGGTGGCCTTGGTGTGACGAAGCACTTGCAACTGCAAGGGCGCAAAATAAACCGATTTTTCTCTCCATTGGCTATTCTAGTTGCCATTGGTGTACTGTCATGGAAGGCGAGGCTTTTTCTGATATTGCGATCGCTAACTACATGAATGCCAATTATCTTCCCATTAAAGTAGACAGGGAAGAAAGACCTGACCTCGATAGCATCTATATGCAAGCTTTGCAGATGATGAGCGGTCAAGGGGGTTGGCCTTTGAATATTTTTCTTTCCCCAGAAGATTTAGTGCCGTTTTATGCTGGTACTTATTTCCCTGTAGACCCGCGCTATGGGCGTCCGGGATTTTTGCAGGTTTTGGAAACCCTTCGCCGTTATTACGATACAGAAAAAGAAGATTTACAGCAACGCAAAGCCCTAATTATTGAGTCTCTGCTCACGTCTGCGGTGATGCAAGACTCTACAACAACCGAGCTTGAAGACCATGAATTACTCCGCCAAGGTTGGGAAATCAGCACAGGTGTAATTACTCCTAGTCAATCTGGCAACAGTTTTCCGATGATTCCCTATACAGAATTAGCACTCCGGGGAACTCGATTTAATTTTGAATCTCGCTATGATGGCAAGCAAGTTTGTACCCAACGGGGACTAGACTTAGCGCTGGGAGGCATTTATGATCATGTGGGCGGTGGTTTTCATCGGTATACTGTTGACCCGACTTGGACAGTACCCCATTTTGAAAAAATGCTCTACGACAATGGACAGATTGTGGAGTATCTGGCTTCTTTGTGGAGTACAGGAGTAGAAGAACCAGCGTTTGAGAGGGCAGTTGCTGGTACTGTATTATGGCTAAAGCGGGAAATGACCGCGCCTGAAGGTTACTTCTATGCTGCTCAAGATGCCGACAGCTTCACGGAATCCACGGCGGTAGAACCAGAAGAAGGAACTTTTTACGTCTGGAGTTACAGCGAACTACAACAACTGTTAACACCTGAAGAACTAAGGGAATTAGAACAGTTTACGGTAACACCTAACGGCAACTTTGAAGGGCGTAATGTGTTGCAAAGACGCTATTCAGGGCAACTGAGTGCAACGCTGGAAACGGCACTGAGCAAGCTGTTTACCGCTCGCTATGGCGTTAGTTCTGAGTCACTAGAAACTTTTCCCCCGGCTCGTAATAACCAAGAAGCAAAAACTGCTAACTGGCCAGGTCGCATTCCCTCGGTGACAGATACGAAGATGATTGTCGCCTGGAATAGCTTGATGATTTCTGGGCTGGCTAGGGCTGCTGGGGTTTTCCAACAACCGTTATATCTGGAATTAGCAGCACGAGCAGCGAATTTTATCTGGGAAAATCAGTTTGTCGATGGGCGTTTCCACCGACTCAACTATCAAGGTGAACCAAGCGTTTTAGCTCAGTCTGAAGATTACGCCTTTTTTATTAAAGCTCTCTTGGATTTACAAGCTTCCAACCCTGAGCATCAGCAATGGTTAGAAAAAGCGATCGCTATCCAAGATGAATTCAACCAATTTCTCTGGAGTGTAAAATTAGCTGGTTATCATAACACATCTAATGATTCAAGTCAAGATTTAATTGTGCGGGAGCGGAGTTACGCTGATAATGCTACACCATCAGCCAATGGAATTGCGATCGCTAACCTTGTGCGTCTGTCCCTACTCACCGATAATCTAGATTATTTAGATTTAGCTGAACAGGGCTTAAAAGCTTTTAGAAGTGTGATGCATCGCGCTCCCCAGGCTTGCCCCAGTTTATTTACAGCTTTGGATTGGTATCGTAACTCTACCTTGATTCGCAGCACAACTGAGCAAATCAACGCTTTGATCCCCAAGTATTTACCTGTGGTTGTGTTTACCGTCACATCTGATTTACCAGAGGGAAGCGTTGGGTTAGTTTGCCAAGGTTTGAAGTGTCTTGCACCAGCAGAAAGTGCAGAGGATTTATGGCAGCAAGTGCGGGAAAGTCAAGTGAGGGATTAAATACTCAATATTATCATTGAGATCCTCAACCGCCAGGGGTTATAAACCCCCGCCTAATAGCTTAAGTCCTCTAAAAGAGGACTAAACAAGAATTTCAGTCCATTGAAATGGACTTTAGCTATTAGCCAGC
The DNA here is from genome assembly GCF_017115085.1 of Nostoc sp. NMS7. GTDB lineage: Bacteria > Cyanobacteriota > Cyanobacteriia > Cyanobacteriales > Nostocaceae > Nostoc. Next base: position 5,053 of record NZ_JABXKJ010000050.1, read on the forward strand.
GATTTGAATCGCTGGCGGGTAATGCCCACAAGTGCAAGATATATTTTTATCCTCTTTTTTTTTGGCGAATGACTATTGACTCATGTAGCAAATTAACAGCAATTGTGTTAGCTGGCGGTAAAAGTTCTCGGATGGGTCAGGATAAAGCCTTGATTCCCATTCAAGGAGTGCCGTTATTGCAGCGAGTTTGTGGGATTGCTGAAAGCTGTGCTGATGCTGTTTATATAATAACTCCCTGGCCAGAACGCTATCAAGACTTGCTTTTGCCTAGTTGTCAGTTTATCCGGGAAGTGTCTTTGTCTGGAGAATCTCTAGCCCACGGGCCTCTAGTTGGATTTGCCCAAGGATTAGCCGAAGTGCAAACAGAATGGGTGCTGCTGCTAGCTTGCGATTTGCCGAGGTTGCGAGTTGAGGTGTTGCAAAATTGGGTAACTAAACTTGATAATGTAGGAGATGATGCGATCGCAGCTTTAGCTGATCATCCTAAAGGCTGGGAACCTCTATGTGGGTTCTATCGCCGTCGCTGTTTGCCACAACTCTTAGAGTTTATCAACCAAGGGGGGCGATCGTTTCAACAGTGGCTTCGGCAATATCCTGTAGAAGTTTTGCCCTTAGCAGAACCAGAAATGCTGTTTAATTGCAATACACCAGAGGACTTAGCTTTAAGTTAATTCCTGTCAAAAAAGCTAAAAACTTAATCGTGAACTGAACCTGCGGAAACTGTGCTAATTAAAGTCATTTTTCCCATCAGGATCGTTAGGATCTATCAAAACATAAGTAATTGCTTTCTTAGTACTGCGTTGTTTTGCTTTGGAAACGTGCGAAATAGAGCCATCTGCATTAACCACAGGTGGAGGTAAGCCCCGACTGTGAGTAATTCACAGCCAATAATTTGACTAATGCAAGTTGTTGGCTCATTCGTTAGATAGATTTTGGCTTTGAATATCTTAAACATTGTCGAGCCGGAATTACAATTTAGCAAGGTTAAAGAATTCGCTGCCAGAATAAATTATACCTTATAGACTTGATTATCTAGAGTCACAACTAGGATAATGACAGGGCTGCAACACTTATGGGCGATACTGATCCCCATTTTTAAATTAACAACTAAATCAACAAAATCATTGATAAACCACGCTAATTCTTCTTGAGGGCAAATCTTGTATGGGATACCCCCTTCTGTTAAAATCAAATATACCACTAGGATTAAATACTTACCGGCACCAACATTCAGGCTAGTCCGATGGGTAGCAGCTTATTACTTTGTTGTCTACCCGTTTGGTGTCTTATAGCAGTGCTGGGTAGCAAGAACGCAGGATAAACCAAAGGGGTAAACTCCTGGCTTGAAAATCTGCTGTGTGAAAAATTATTGAGACAACTTTAGTATTGTAGAGGAGATTTATGACAAATAAGCCGGAACGCGTGGTACTGATTGGAGTAGCCGGAGACTCTGGGTGCGGTAAATCTACGTTTTTGCGTCGTTTGATAGATTTGTTTGGTGAAGATTTGATGACAGTCATCTGCTTGGATGACTATCACTCGCTCGATCGCAAACAGCGTAAAGAAACCGGGATAACGGCACTAGACCCCAGGGCAAACAATTTTGACCTGATGTATGAGCAAATTAAAGCGCTCAAAAGTGGTAAAGGGATTGATAAGCCGATTTACAACCACGAAACCGGCTTGCTTGATCCGCCAGAACGGGTGGAGCCGAATCGGATTATAGTTGTGGAAGGGCTGCATCCTTTATATGATGAGCGGGTGCGATCGCTAATCGACTTCAGTGTTTATTTTGACATTAGCGATGAAGTCAAAATTGCCTGGAAAATTCAGCGAGATATGGCTGAACGCGGTCATCGCTACGAAGATGTTTTAGCGCAAATCAATTCCCGCAAACCTGACTTTGAAAAGTTTATCGAACCACAAAGAGAATTTGCCGATGTAGTTCTTCAGGTATTACCCACCAACTTGATCAAAAACGATACGGAGCGCCGAGTCTTAAGAGTGCGTATGCTCCAACGGGAAGATAAGGAAGGCTTTGAGCCAACCTACCTGTTTGATGAAGGCTCAACAATTAATTGGACTCCCTGTGGACGCAAGCTGACCTGTTCTTACCCTGGTATGCAACTGTACTACGGTTCAGATGTGTACTACGGTCGCTATGTCTCAGTATTAGAGGTAGATGGTCAATTTGATAACTTGGAAGAAGTAATTTATATTGAAACCCATCTCAGCAATACATCCACCAAATACCAAGGTGAATTAACTCACTTGTTACTCCAGCACCGCGAGTATCCAGGCTCCAATAATGGAACTGGTTTCTTCCAAGTGCTTACAGGTTTGAAGATGCGTGCTGCCTATGAGCGGTTGACAGCTACAGAAGCAAAATTAGCGGTTCAGGTTTAAAAGCTTGTGGGGGCGCTTCTGAGTGTCCCCTTTTTTTGTGTTATTAAATACATTCTTTCCACAAAATAATCAGCATAAATTTATCTTCTTTACAGATGCTTACCTTATAACTAGTGGTTTTTATCAATATCAAGAAGATACTAACTACTGAAGTATAAATATTGTTATGATTTCAGAAATTAGTAGTTGAACTAAATACCGACATTTAGTCAGCAAAAAAAATTCAAATCAGGAGGAATTACCTTTGTCTCGTCGATATCTATTTACCTCCGAGTCAGTCACCGAAGGTCATCCAGATAAAATCTGCGATCAGATTTCTGATACCATTCTGGATGCCTTACTGACACAAGACCCCAGCAGCCGTGTTGCTGCTGAAGTAGTAGTTAACACTGGTTTGGTGCTAATCACTGGTGAAATAACCACCAAAGCCAATGTAAATTTCGTCAATCTCGCTCGTAAAAAAATTGCCGAAATTGGCTATACCAATGCTGATAATGGCTTTTCTGCTAACAGCACCAGCGTTCTGCTGGCTATAGACGAACAATCACCCGATATTGCCCAAGGCGTTAACACCGCCCATGAAAGCCGCGAGCAAGATAGTGATGAACTATTCGACAAAATTGGTGCGGGCGACCAAGGTATAATGTTTGGCTTTGCCAGCAACGAAACACCAGAACTGATGCCCTTACCCATCAGTCTCGCTCATCGCATTGCCCGCCGATTGGCAGCAGTCCGCAAAACGGGTGAATTGTCATACCTGCGTCCTGACGGCAAAACCCAAGTAACTGTAGTCTACGAAGACGGACGCCCCGTAGGCATTGATACTATCCTGATTTCCACCCAGCATACAGCCACTATTGGGGAAATCACAGATGAGGCGGCAGTACAAGCCAAAATTAAACAAGACCTCTGGGCAGCAGTGGTCGAACCTGTTTTTGGCGACATTGACATTAAGCCTAATCAGGAAACACGTTTTTTAGTCAACCCCACTGGCAAATTTGTCGTTGGTGGTCCTCAGGGAGACTCTGGTTTGACCGGACGGAAAATAATCGTTGACACCTACGGTGGTTATTCACGGCATGGTGGCGGCGCTTTTTCTGGCAAAGACCCCACGAAGGTAGACCGCTCTGCGGCTTATGCGGCTCGTTATGTGGCGAAAAATATTGTCGCCGCCGGGTTAGCAGACAAAGTTGAAATCCAGCTATCCTATGCGATTGGCGTAGCGCGACCAACAAGCATTCTGGTGGATACTTTTGGCACCGGCAAAGTGGATGAAGAAACCTTACTGGAATTAATCAACCAGCACTTTGAACTGCGTCCGGCGGGGATTATCCATACCTTCAACTTACGTAACTTACCAAGTGAACGAGGCGGACGTTTTTATCAGGACGTCGCGGCTTACGGTCACTTTGGGCGGACTGATTTAGACTTGCCTTGGGAACAGACCGATAAAGCCGAGTTGTTGAAGCAAGCGGTAAAGGAATCACTTTCGGGAGTAGTTGCTCAGGCAGTAACTTAGACTTATACGCTACTGCAAAAACTTAGTTTAGCTACGTGAGGGTATTGGTAACTTGACAAGTTAGCTGTGCCCTCATTTTTTGCTAGCCACCTGAATATCGAAAAGTAAAACTACCAATAAACCTCTTGCAAAAGTCCCTAACACCCACCCCCTACAAAAGATTTTTGTCAATGGTATTAGGGGACGGTGATGGCTTTTGGTTGCAAAGATACAGGTTGACCATTAACTGATAACGCTGTGGCTTCTAGAATCTGTCCGTAACGATTGCGAGTGCCAAATCCTTTGGCTTGAATTTTGTCTCCGATATTCCCCATAGTGGCTAGCTGTTCGCCTACATGGGGCGGGAACTTGACAATAGTGCCATTAGAGATAATGACGCCGTTAATCTCTCCTCGATGTCCCACCAACCAATTTTGAGCAGTTCCCTCCGCAGAGAAAGTACTGTAGTTGATCAAGGTGGGGGGTTGGGGCGCTGTTGTGGGCGGTTGTTCGACTAAAGTCTCTCCAGTTTGAGAATTGGTGATTCTTTGGGCTTTCACTTCCTGTCCGAAGCGAGTCGAAAAGCCAGGATCACCAAAAATGCTTACCTTTGTGTTTGGGGTAATTATTCCCACCAAACTGTCGCCCATGTGGGGAGGAAATTTCACCTGTAGCCCGTTATTGAGTAATAGCCCATCTACCTTACCTTCAGGGTTGAGAAGATACTGTTTTACTTCTCCGGTGAAAGTGGTTCCCGTTGCGGGGGGTAATCCTGGTGGAGGTGCTGGGGGAATATCTAGACGATTAGCATTGGGTAAATTGGCACTTGGGAGATTACTTTCTAACGATCGCCCGTTTGGTGTAGCATTACTAGCAACAGTATTGTACGTCCAAAAACCGAAAAGTGCGATCGCTGCTCCAATGCCGCCACTAGTTAAAATTAACTTTAACTTGCGTTGGCGATCGCTAGCTCGGATTTGCTTGGCTTGAATCTGCTGTATAGCTTGCTGAATCACCTCTGGAGGAATTTGGACTTCTGCCCCAGCTTGCATAATCTCTTCTAAAGAATAATCCTGATTTTCTTGGGCATACAACTGAGCCGCTAGAGCGAAAATATCGGGAGCGATTTCTTTAGGAATGCGAATTTTGGAGTTATTCATTTGCTTCAACTGAATTTAATCGCTAACTAGAACTGTAAGAATGCAAAACTCGTGCCATAGATACAACACACTCGCCAGTTAGTCACGCAGGATGAAGAATGAGCGACTGGAATTTGGCATATTTTTTGCACTTCTAGAAGTTCTAACGCTTATTCCATGCAACCTATTGTGTTAACTCAACGTTGGACACTCCGGCGACAGCTAACAATCCTCAGCATCCTTTTTTTAGGTTTAAGTGGAGCTGCTTTGTGGTTAGTTGTACAACTATTTCAAAGCTTGGAAGGTGCTGTTGTTGCCAGAAATCAGAGAGAATTAGCTTTTGCCAACACCAGATTAATTAAGCTGTTTTGGGAATCAAATCTTGGGCAAATACCAAAGCCAGGTGAGCAGTCAAGCAAGCCGTTGGCGGAACTCTCAAATGAAGTCCTAACTGCTTTCCCAAGGGTAGAAGGGGGATTTTATCTGCTGCAACAAGACCAGCTTTTAGGCTATGCCTATCCTACCCACGGAGGTCCTGTCCCCAAAAAAGATATTCCTCCCGTTGAGCGAGACACAATTTTGCAATTGACTCGGAGAGCCACAAGCCAAGGTTTACCCCAGGAATTAGTATTGCACCCCGGTCTAGATATCTTGATAATGCGTGCTGATCCTCTACCTTTGTGGGGTGCAGTGTGGACAATGAAACGTATGCCTCATCTAGAAGATAGTAATCAAAAAGTTTTAAGTGTTTTCGTGGTTTTAGGAATTTTAGTTGTGGGAGCTTGGACTTTTTATATTGCCTTACAACTTCAGTGGGGAGTGCAGCGACTCCAGCAAAGTATTAAGGCTATGGAAGAGGATAAAGCTTCGCTAATTCCTCCCCTCCCCGCAGAAATGGGACTTTTGGGAACTGCAATTAATAGTATGCAATACCGCCGCCAAGAGTTAGAGCAGCGCCTGCACCGAGTTGAGCGCTTGGCTTCTCTGGGACAACTGGTAGCGGGGGTAGCTCATGAAGTCCGTAATCCCCTAGCTAGTATGCGCCTCAATTTGCAATATACAGAACGACAATTAAAAAAGCAGGGCATTACGACTTTACCGATCGCTAGTTTACTAGAACAAGTAGACCGTTTAGAGATGCTAGTGCGACGGCTATTATATTTTGACCAAAATCAGCAAGAAGAAATGGTAACTACTTCTCTAGAAGCGATCGCTTCTGAATCAGTTTCTCTGTTGCGTCTGAAAGCTGAAGAACAGGGAGTAACGCTTTTTTATCGCTCTGCTGCTGAACCTTTGCCCCAAGTACCACTACGCCGCCGGGAGTTAGGACAGGTAATGGTTAACTTAATCTTAAATGCCATCCAAGCTAGTCCACCGGAAAGCGAAGTTGAGGTTGGTGTAAACCAAGAGCAAGACTACTTAGTAACTTGGGTAAAAGATACTGGCGCAGGTTTAGCACCAGAAGAACGCGATCGCATTTTCGATCCTTTTTATTCCACAAAACCCCAAGGAACAGGTTTAGGTTTAGCGATTAGCCACGAGATTGTCACGCGACACGGAGGGCATATTGATTTGAAATCTCAACCGGGTTGCACCGTTTTTAGCGTTTATTTACCGAAGAATCAAAACGATGGCTAAGATTTTGATTATTGATGATGAAAAAGCTTTGCGTCAAGCGATGGCGCAGATTTTAAAAGATGAAGGTCACGCCGTAGTCGAGGCGGCAGACGGAGAGCAAGGACTGAAGATAATTCAGCAGGATACCACATCTCGTCCTGACTTGGTGTTTCTAGATTTAAAAATGCCCAAAACTCAGGGTAGTGCTGTTCTGAAAGCTTTAGGTAGTAAAATTCTGTTTGAACTGCCGGTAATTGTGATGACAGCTTATGGGACAAGTCGTACAGCCATTGAAGCTATGCAATTGGGAGCCTATGATTACTTAACTAAACCCTTCGATTTAGAAGATTTAGTCAACTTGGCGCAAAAAGCCTTAGCTCATTCTCAAGCATCAGCCGAGCAAATTGGTGAAGCAAATACCCAAAATCTCGGACAGCCAGAAGAACTGTTGGGGCGATCGCCTAAAATGGCACAAGTCTTTAAACTCATTGGTAGACTTGCCCAAGGAAACACCACAGTTTTGATTATCGGAGAATCAGGTACGGGCAAAGAGTTAGTCGCTTCCACACTGCATAATGCTAGCCCTCGCAGTCGTGGCCCTTTGGTAAAAGTTAACTGTGCAGCCCTTCCAGAACATTTGTTAGAAGCAGAATTATTTGGTCACGAAAAAGGAGCCTTCACTGGAGCTAATCACTTGCGAATTGGTCGATTTGAACAGGCCAATGGCGGCACAATTTTTTTGGATGAAGTCGGAGAATTGAGCCAAATCATTCAAGGAAAATTGTTGCGAGTATTACAGGATAAATCCTTCGAGCGCTTGGGTAGCAACCAAACCAAAACTGTAGATGTCCGCATTTTAGCTGCTACCAATCGGAACTTAGAGCAATTGGTTCGCCTGAATCAGTTTCGAGAAGACCTTTACTATCGTTTTAATGTAGTACGGATTGAACTACCACCTTTGCGCGATCGCCCCGAAGATTTAGAACAACTTACCCAACATTTTTTAAGTTATATTGCTCTGAGAAATGGAATTAAAAATTTAGCGATCGCCTCAACCGCCCTAGAAAAACTGAGAGATTACGGTTGGCCAGGGAATGTGCGAGAACTGCAAAATACTTTAGAGAGAGCAGCAGTTTTTTCTGGAGGAAGAACAATTCTTTCAGAGCATCTCATTTTTAATCAAGAATATCAGATGAACTTGAACTTAGAACAAGCGATCGCTCAGTTAGAAATCAACTTTATCCGCCATGCTTTAGCTCTTTATCCCCAAGAACCACACAAAGCATTAGGAATTTCCGCCGAAAGCTTTGAGCAAAAAAAGAAACAATGGAATTTATAGAGCAATAGGATTCAGTTAAGGCTTAACTCTTTATCAAAGTCAATTTTTTTAACGAACCGCAAAGGACGCAAAGAACGAGAAGGGAGAGAAGGAAGAAATGCTTAACTGAACTGGATTGATTTATAGTGATGATTTGACCTAACTCCTAACTCCTGTACAGACGCGATTAATCGCGTCTCTCCTAACTCCTAACTAATGAATTCCTTAAACTCAGCATCTACACTAGAAACCCACCTAGAAACTCAAACTGTTATTTACCCAACTCTACGGTATTTAGTTCGCTTTTTGCCGTGGGATAGTAAACGAGTATTCGACTATCTTCGAGAAGAATCTAAACACAATCCATTTATAATAGAAAATTCTGATTTCCAGAGCAGCGAAGTACTTTTAGACGATATTCTACCTAATTGGTATAGTCCCACCGCACAGGAATTAAGTTTAAGCGAGCATCTTTTTGGACAAATATCAGCTTTATCAATACCATCCAGACAACGTGAAGCCTTAACCTATTTAACTCAGTGGTTATCAAACTCTGGTTACTTAGAAGAAACTCCACAAACTTGGGCAAATGGTAGTATCTGGAGTCCAAAAGAACTAGAAGCTGTTGTGCCTCTCCTTCAAAGTTTAGATCCACCTGGAATTGGTACGCGCTCCCTGCAAGAATGTCTGTTATTACAACTCAAAGACCAGCCTGAAAGCCTAGCTTTTATACTAGTTAAAAATTATTTAGAAGACATATCAAATTGTATTGGTAATTCTTTAGAGTCAAAGCACAATTGTCAAGTACTTTTGCAAAAACTGCACCAAAATCACCAAAACATTGATATTGACATCGAGAAAATCACCGATGCTATTCATGAGATTCAAGAATTAGAACCCCGTCCCGCCAGAAACTTCGGTGGTAGCGATGCTCCCATCGTCACCCCTGATTTAAAAGTTGAGTTAATAGCTGAAAGTTGGCAAATTTCTTTAGCCTATGAAGTCAAACAACGTTTTTGTCTAAATTCTGAAGCCATTAAGCTTTTGCAGGAATCACCGAAAGCAAGGCGAGATAGCCAACAACTAGAAGTATTATTACAACAAGCTAGAAGTTTACTCACAGCTTTGCAACAATGGCAGGAAAATCTGATCAAAGTTGGTAAATTTTTAGTTGAGCGTCAGCAAGCTTTTTTGCAGAGTCGGGATAAATTAGATTTGGTGTCTACCCCTCAGCAATTAGTAGCTCAATCGGTGGGACTGAGTAACTCTACAGTCAGCCGGATTGTGCGGGGACGGTATATATTAGTTTGTGACCAAAACAGTCGGATAATTCCGTTGCATTCACTATGTGTTCCTGTAGGAGTAGGCGGACGTACTCCTCAACAAATCCAACAGATGCTATTACAGTTAATTGCAGAAGAATCACCCGCCAATCCTTATACTGATGAGCAATTAGCCCAGCTTTTAAAAATCAGATTTTGTCTGCCAATCACTCGCAGAACAGTCACAAAATACCGTAAAATTGCCGGGATGAAGTCATCACATTACCGGAAGTTGACTGATACAGCAGAATTCAGGAGTCAGAATTGGTGAATTCAGAACTAAAGCACGCTTTATGCCTAGTTTTGAGACTTAGTATCGCATTTCCGAAATTCGTAGCTTTTTTAAACGCAGAGGGACGCTGAGGGAAGCGCAGAGGGGAGGCAGCGCGTTGCGGGGGTTCCCCCCGTTGTAGCGACTGCCGTCGCGCTGAGTTTTGCCAATTTTTATTCGCTATGAACTTATGGAATTCTGTACTTAGTTTGTGTACTTTACCAACTTGAAATCTGCTGTAAGTAGATGAGAAGCAGGGAAGTCTCGTGAAACATGAAAGTTGAGGCTTTGAGCTTGGAAGTTGAGCCTTTAAGCTTGAACATTGCACCTTTGAACCTGAAATTTTAAGTTTGATTGTTGACCAATGACAATAGGACTTAGGCAAAATATCTCTCAAACTCTGATTTCTCTGCGCCTCTGCGGTTCGTTATCCCTAACTCGTGCGTAAGTCCTAAACTAAATCCAATAATAAGCCAGGATAAGAGTCACGACAGTTAGCGGTAGACCAAAACGTAAATGTTCCCAGAATGACAACTGATAACCAAGTTTTGCCACAGCCTCAGCAACAATTAAATTAGCAACTGAACCTAACAAAGTTAGATTACCTGCCAAAGTAGAACCTGCTGCTAATAGTAACCAGGTTTTTGTGTCTGGATGGGGAAGTAAATGTTGTAATAACAATACGGCTGGAACATTAGAAACTAAATTTGAAAGCAGAGCCGTAACTCCTAACATGCTCAGGGGACTATGAACTAAACCGCTAAATACATTCAATATTCCTAATTTTTCCACTCCAGCAGTCACAATAAACAGTCCAGAAAACATCACCAGTAAATCCCAATCTACTTTATTTAAAACTCGTTGCGGTTTGATTCGCCTAGTAATAAACAGTAAACTAGCAGCTACAAGTGTTGCTTGGGCTGGGGGCATTCCAATTAAGAATGCAATTAATAGTCCTCCGGTTATCAATAGGCTTTTAGTAAGTAACGGTTTAAATATGCGGTAACGCACGGGGGTTACACTCGGACAAGACTTAGTTGAACGGACATCAGGATAAAGCCACCAGAGTAACCCAATTTGAATCAACAAACTTACTAATGCGATGGGAGTCAATGCTTTAGCAAAATCGAGATAGCTGATACCAGAGAAGGAACCAATCAAAATATTTTGCGGATTGCCACTTAAGGTAGCCACTGAACCCAGATTAGTTGCTCCCGCCAAAGCAAGTAAGTAAGGAATAGGATTGAGTTTCAAAGTTTGGGTTAAACCAAGAACCAAAGGAGTCAGAATTAGAGCGATGGTATCATTCAGAAAAAAAGCGGAGAGAATCCCACTGCCAAAAGTTAAAACAACCAGCAAACCCAAAGGGCTGCGAGTAAAGTGTGTAACTGTATCAAGAGTTAGTTGGAAAAAACCAGCGTAAGCTAAGTTTGTGCTGATTACCATCATGCCAAACAGGAAAATCAGCGTTTTATAGTCTATCGCTTGCCATGCTTCTTTGAGGTCTAATACCCCGAATGCCATCAGCAAAGATGCACCAACTAAAGCAATACTGGCTCGGTTCATCCGCAAACCAGGTAGATATCCTAAACTCAAACCTATATAAGTCAGCCCAATGATGATGTATCTGAAAACAATCATGATTTCGCTAGATTATTTTGAGGTGATGCTTTTCTATTAACTCCTGTTTTTGTTTCAGGTACACAGAACCAAAAAACTCCTAAAGCCACAACTGCGATCGCTGCTAAAATCAAAAAACCAACATTATAACCAGCACTTTTAACCACGAACCCAGCTAATACATTACTCAAACCCGCACCAACACCAATGGCAGTGTTGAGCATCCCTTGGGTAACATTAAAGCGTCCTGTGCCTTTAGTCAAATCAGCTACCATCAACACTGAAAGCACACCAAAAATCCCGCCTGCAATACCATCCAGAATTTGCACAGAAACGAGAAAATAGGGATTGTCTGAAAGCGTATACAGCACTCCGCGAATCGGTAAGACGGCAAAGCCAAGTAGAAATATGGGTTTTCGGGCTGCATTTGCGAAACGCCCAGCCAAGTTGGACACTGGAATCATTACTAACTGAGCGACAATGATACAAGCAGACATATAAACTGTGTCACTTGCCCCTTTACCCTGCGCCAATTCTTGACCAACTAGCGGTAACATAGCAGCATTGGCAAAGTGAAACAGAACTACTGCAATAGTAAAAAAAAGGATTTTGCGATCGCTTAATAATTGCAATATGCCTTCATAGCGCTGTTGATGTTTTTCTTTATCTTCCTCCTCGCCCTCTTCACCATCTCCACGCGCTAGTTCATGGTCAATCTCTCTTTCACGAATCATTCTTACCGAAATAATACTGCCCACAGCCATAGCTGCAACCAGAAAAAATATTGCCTTGCGTGCAATAAAGTAACCTGCTAAACCAGCAAGAACAGCAGCTAGCAGATTGCCTGCATGATTAAATGTTTCATTACGACCTACCCGCCGATCTAATCTCTCATGTCCTACAAGTCCCAGAGTAATCGCAGTAATCGCAGGTGGGAAAATAGCTGCTGCAATCCCGATCGTGATCTGAGAACCGATGACAACAGGCAAATTGGGGAACAAGCCTATAGCGATACAGCCGATAGAAACAAACACAGCCGCCAGTACAATCAACATCCGTTTCTGGCGTAGCCTGTCAACCAATGCACCAGCTGGTGTTTGGGCAATAACTGTGGCAATTGTCGAAACTGACATCGCCATTCCAATCTGAACAGGGTTCCAATTTTCTGAAGCTTTCAGGTAAATACTCAGATATGGCCCAACACCATCGCGCACATCTGCGAGAAACACATTCAAGTAATCAAGCGATCGCAAACTCTTCTTACTTGGTCTTCGCTGCTTTTGCATAAATCTTTAGTAATATTTGGTGAGCTATGGAACAATACGCCTAAGCATATTGGGCTGAGGTCACAATACTCTTATGCAAAAATCGTGCCAAATCTACAGGGCAGTAGTACTTAGTACTACTAAATTGTTAACTATTTCGAGAGCAAATTATACAAGAGAATCCAGGATCTGCGCTCACAAGGAGCAATGAAAATTTCTTTTCCCTACTTCCATTCGGCTACGCTCACGGCAAGCCCATTCCCTATTATCAAGATATCCTTCAAAAAGGAAGACAGCAGGAAGCACTAGCACTGATAAAATGCGAACAATTGCAGAAATTAACGAGAAAATCAGCCGCCAACGTGCGGTAGTATTGACAACTGAAGAATTAAAAGCACGAGTTGTAGAAATCGGTGTTACTAAAGCTGCTAAAGAAGTTGATGTAATTACCACTGGCACTTTTGAGCCGATGGAATCAAGTGGTGCAATTATCAATCTGGGACACACTGACCCGCCGATAAAAATTCGCCGTTGCTGGTTAGATGGCGTGCCAGCATACTCTGGTTTTGGGGCAGTAGATTTATATTTGGGTGCCAGTTCTGCTGTGGAGACGATGGACGGGGAAGAAGTCCGAGAACGTGGCGGTGGTCATGTAATCGAAGATTTGATCGCTGGTAAACCTATACACATAAAAGCGCAAGGACAAGTAACAGATTGTTACCCCAGAGCAAATTTTGAAACTACTGTCACCAGTGAAACGATTAATCAGTTTTATTTATTTAATCCGCGCAATCTTTATCAAAATTTTATTGTTGGTGTAAATGGTGGCGATCGCCCCCTCTTCACCTATCTCGGACCCTTACAACCGCGTCTGGGAAATGCCGTTTACTCGAACCCCGGTGCGATTTCTCCCTTACTCAACGACCCCGATTTGCAACTCGTTGGTATAGGTACTCGAATTTTTTTAGGCGGTGGTGTTGGCTATGTCGCTTGGGAAGGCACTCAGCACTTCCCCTTACAAAAGCGTTTAGCTAATCGTACACCGATTGGGCCTTGTGCCACTTTAGCTTTAATTGGTGATGCCAAGCAAATGGATGCTCATTGGATACGAGGGTGTTACTTCAAAAGTTATGGACCCTCATTGATGTTAGGCGTTGGTGTACCACTCCCTGTATTAAATGAACAGGTAGTTGAACACTGTGCCGTGCAAGATCAAGACTTAGTAGCCCCAATAGTGGATTTTTCCATTCCCAGGCGCGTCCGTCCTACCTTTGGTTTGGTGAGTTACGCCCAACTAAAATCTGGGCGGATCACCATTGAGGGCAAAGCAGTACGTGTTGCCCCCTTAGCGAGTTTGTTTTTTTCTAGGCAAGTCGCCCTAGAGTTGAAAAAGTGGATCGAAGCAGGTACATTTACCCTCACAGAAGCAGTTGCCCCAATTCCAATGGATCGAGCTTTTCTACCCCAAGATCGGCGGACAGATTTTTAGGGGGATGAGGGGGATGAGGGGGACAAGGGGGACAAGGGGGACAAGGAAGAATTAATTGAACAAGTTAAGTTTCTTCCTTGTCTCTCCCCTCTCCCTTGTCTTCCTTGTCTCTTCCCAATGCTCCATGCCCTATACCCTACTCAAGAGTCGGTTTCGGTCGCTTGATGGGCTTAGGAGCGGGCGTTTTTGGTATAGGTTTTGACACCACAGAGGGGTCGCCACCTGCGCCTGTTTTCTTGATCGGACGCGGGGTTTCGCCAGTGCGTCTGGGGGGGAATGGTTTTCTCCCACCAGCACCACCAGCACCACCACCGCCAGCACGAGGGGCACCTTTGAATGGTGGTTTGCGTTTTTTGGGCAAATCAGCGATCGCCTCAGCTTTTTCTACTACCAAAACGTCAGCTTCCCGCTTGGCTTGGAAGTCCCAAAATTTTCCCACTGCTTTGGTGGTTAGCACACCCCTCAATTTCAACTTAAAATACTTGGGTTTATCAGTTGATTTCCGTGGAGCCTGCCTAATTTTGACTACCAAGCTCTTAGCATCAAAAGACTGGTATACTACTTCACCACGAACAGAAAAACCACCATCTGCAACTTCTGATGAGGGTATCAGGGCAGTTGTACTTAATTCAGAGTTTTCCGATAAGCCATCATCGGGTGTTTGTAACTCTTGCAACTCCAAATTTGGCTCTTCCTCATCTATTGAGTTTTTAGCCAGATTTTCTGGCTCCCAAACTCCGACAATTTGGATGTGCAAGGTATCATTTTCTTGTCTAGTCCGTGGATATACCACCCACAAGTGTTCTTTTTCTAAGTCTAGGTGATTCTTGACTAAACTCATAATCCGGCCTAGGAGGACGGCATTGAGTTCTACACCATCTGCGGTTAGCAGTGTACCTTGAGTAAATTGTTCGCTACTAGCATGATAGCGACCCCGGACTAACCCGATCGCTCGATATTGCATCGGCTCACTGGGAGGCGGAATCGGTTGCTGTCGATTGACCAAGTTCCCATTTGAGTCAGTCTCAATGGGGTTGACAGGCGAATTTTCAACTTCTTTAGAGGACTGGGCTGCTATATGAACATTGGCGGCTGTCTCTACGTTAGTTGGGCTTTGGTTAGAGGCAGAAGAATTGGAGGATTCAGGCAACGGCATCAGGTCGGAATTCATAAAAACTCCTTGCGGCGGAGACACATCCCATTGTGGGATTTTACAAAGGCAGCTGGAAAGAGCATTTGTGCGACTGATGAAAGTATATTTACTTTTCACAAAGTCACACCAGAGTACTCTACACAATCCTAAAGGCGCTAAATTTAGTGTTTATACACTAAATGTGTAATTTAGCGGCTTGACACTAGTTTCGGAAGCATATCATAGCTACAGTTCTGACGGCTCCTCCTAAAGTCATCACTTACTTTAGCAGTGTGGATAGTTAATTGTTATAAAATTCACAGGCAGTTGGCGGTATTCCGCAAAGTTTTGGAAATTTTTAACTTTACGATTTGTGTAAATGATAATGTCATTAGAGTTTAGGAGAAAGACAAAACTGTGACTCAAACACGCAATCGCTGGATAGTTCAAGTCGTCTTGGCGCTGGCAATTCTTGCTTTTGTGGGTGTTTCGGTGATTCCCATAATTGGAGCATTTAATAATACGCCATCCTCAAACCAGAATATCGCTAGCACCAAAGGCAGTTTGCCCTCAGTTGACCAAAAATCAAAATTGGAAGACGAAGTACGGGGTTATGAGCTAGTTTTGCAAAGGGAACCAGAAAATCAGACTGCGCTTAAGGGTCTATTACAGGCGCGGCTACAATTACTCAGTCAAAAAGAAAAAAGTGAGATTAAACCAGCTGATATCCAAGTCGTCATTGAACCCCTAGAAAAATTAGCCAAGCTGAATCCCCAACAATCAGAATATTCAGTGCTACTGGCTCAAGCTAAACAGCAAATTGGCGATCGCGAAGGAGCCGCTCAAGCTTATCGCTCGATTTTGTCCACTAAACCGGGCGATTTGAAGGCTTTGCAAGGAATGGTGTCTCTGTTGATAAATCAGCAACGCCCTGAAGCAGCCATTGGTTTGTTGCAAGAAACTCTCTCTAACGCAGCCCAAATAAATAAAATTCAGCCTGGAAGTGTAGATACAGTCGCTGTGCAAGTGCTGTTAGGTTCTGTTCACGCTTCCCAGAAACGCTACGCTCAAGCTAGCTCTGTATATGATCAGGCAATTAAGAAAGATCCCAAAGATTTTCGCCCCGTTGTGGCAAAAGCGATGCTCCTGAAACAACAGGGTAAAAACGCAGATGCAAAACCTTTCTTTGATCGTGCCGCAGCTTTAGCACCTGCTCAGTACAAAGACGAAATTAATAAAGCAGCAACAGCTTCCCCCATTCCTAATCCTGCTGCATCTCCTGCGCCTTCAGTGGAAAGTACTCCTAAGTAATGGGCATTAGGGAATGGGGAGTGGGGCATTGGGCATTGGGCATGGGGCATGGGGCATGGGGCATTGGTTATTATTTCTTCTCGCTCTCTCCGCACTCCCCCTGCTCCCTGCTCCCCTACTTCTTCCCCTCACGCTCCTTCAATGGCTGCAACGACACCAAAGACCAAAAACAGGCATCCGCCAATCAGGGTGAGCTGACGCTCGGAAATGCGTCCGGCAATCATTTTACCGCCGATAACTGCGATCGCAGCACAAATGGCATGTCCTAAAATTGCACCTATTGTGACTCCAATTGGATTATTACCTGCTGCTAGGGCAATGGTGGCAATTTGCGTGCGATCGCCCCACTCTGCCATAAATGTCAACACAAAGGCTTCTATTACAATTGCCAACGAAGTCTTTTGCTTTGGTAGCTGCAAATCTGCTTTTTTCACCGCAGCTTCAGCTTCTTCGACAACTTCTGTATCACAAGCAGCAGGGGACATCTTACTAGCGTCATATAACAGTTTGATACCAAAGGCAATAAATAAAGCTATTTCGGCGTAATGAATATAAACTTTTGGCAACAAAGATACCGCTTGTCCAAATAGCACCGAAAGGATTGACATCGCGGCTAAAGCACCTGTCACACCTATAAATACCAGCCGCCGCGGGTGATGCATTGCCAAAATCACAGCAATAAAAAATGTTTTATCGCCTAGTTCTGAAACTGTAATTAGTAATAAAGCTGCGGTAAAAGCTGTTAACATTCTCTCAAGCTCCTGAAGAATCGTTTATCGATGTGAAGCTTGATGAGAGCCAAAAGACCTCACCAAGTTTACACTTTTCGGTGTGAACTTAGTGAAGGTCTCGCTTTCAAATATTGATTATTTGCCATCTGAACCAGGCTCATCGCCAGTATGTTGATTCAGATGTACTGGCTTTTTATTTTTTTAGCCAGCAGCTACTCCCCTTCTATGCAAATTTTATTATATATCATTCTTTAGGTAGAAGTCAATAGTAGGGAATGGAGATACATAACTATAGAGAGTAGTGAAGCGGCACATGCCCGATTTAGTGCTTAATGAGGTAAAAACTGGTCATTTGTGACTTCTGGTAGCTGGTATGGACACACCACAGGAAAGGATTCCACTGACAAACCAGTTTCAGCTTTTGCTTGCTTAACCGCTTGTGCATAACACTGGGCAAAAACGATCTCAAGATAGGATTTAAGACTAGGTGAATCATCTAGAGCCTCCATAACACGTCTACGATGTTCAATAATGCTTCCTTCCCAACTTCCGCTTCTTTTTTCCGGTTGGAATTGCCATTTGAGCAAATGCACTAGAATTACAATCAGATTACTCTTAAGACTCCGACGCTCACTCTTTCCCATGTCGGCAATTTCTTCAATGAGGTTTTCCCAGTCCACGTTGGCGTAGTCTTGACTTTGCAATTTTTCCACAGTCGTTTCTATCCATTGCAAGTAATCAGCTTCATATAGCATTTGGGAATGGGTCTTTAGAGAAGACATGGCAGTTTCTATAAGAAATGTTTAGATAATATCTCGCATATCTTTACAATTAAGATCGGTGGGTTAACTCAGTGTAACGCACCCTACTCCACCAGACTCTCCTGATTTTTCACCAATTGAAAATTGTTGGTCGAAAATTAAGAGTATACTCCGTTCTATCTCTGCCATAAATTATCCAGACTTAGCTAAAGCTATTGAATAAGCGTTTAGTAAAGTCTCTCTAAATGATATCCGTAATTGGTTTACTCATTGTTGTTACTGTACCTCACCAGACTAGAAAATGCTATATTTTCAGTTGCGATCGCAATTAGATGACTTTTCTTTGGTCGCCGGGGTGTGAATGCTATTTGACCTAATAAAGTTGGTATCCGCTGAATAAATAGGGGATAGGAAGAAAAATAAGAGGATACAAAGGGTCACACCGGATTG
>NZ_JABXKJ010000064.1 GCF_017115085.1 Nostoc sp. NMS7
AAGAAGTATATATGTCTAATACACTGAGCAATCAGATGGTGGAATGGAATACGATACCCTGGCGTCAGCTAGAACGTCGTGTTTTTAAGCTTCAGAAAAGAATTTTCCAAGCCTCTCAACGTGGTGATGCTAAGACAGTTCGTAAACTCCAAAAGACCTTAATGAGGTCTTGGTCAGCCAAAGCCATAGCTATACGCAAAGTCAGTCAGGATAATCAAGGTAAAAAAACCGCTGGTGTTGATGGTGTAAAATCACTAACACCAAAGGCAAGACTTACCCTAATTTTAAACCTGAAATTAACTAACAAGGTCAAAGCCACAAGACGGGTTTGGATTCCCAAGCCAGGAACGAGTGAAAAAAGACCCCTTTCGATACCGACAATGCAAGACAGGGCAACACAAGCACTTGTCAAACTGGCATTAGAGCCGGAATGGGAAGCTATCTTTGAACCTAACAGTTATGGATTTAGACCAGGACGTTCAACCCATGACGCTATCGAGGCAATATTTAATAACATCAAACAAAAACCAAAATGGATTTTGGATGCTGATATATCTAAATGCTTCGATAAAATAAACCATCAGGCACTACTCAGAAAAATCAATACGTTCCCAACCTTAAACCGCCTAATAAAGGAATGGTTAAAAGCAGGCGTATTTGATAACCATGAATGGTCCCCAACAGAAGAAGGTACTCCGCAAGGAGGGGTAATTTCCCCTCTACTAGCTAACATCGCATTACACGGAATGGAAGAGGAAATCAACAAAGTTGCTGATTCTCTACCAGGAAATAAGAAGAAGAATCGTTATGCATTGTCCCTGATAAGATATGCTGATGATTTTATAATTATTCACCCAAATTTCGACGTAGTTAACGAATGCAAAGACCGGATTATTGAATGGTTGAAAGAAATGGGACTAGAACTAAAACCTAGTAAAACGCGTATTACCCACACATTGAATCCTTCAGACAACATATTTACACAAAGTTCCGTCAAGAAAGGAGGCTTTGATTTTCTAGGATTCAATATTAGGCAATATAAGGTAGGAAAAACTCATTCGGGTAAAAACACGAATGGAAAGTTACTAGGTTTTAAAACACTCATTAAGCCAAGTGAAAAAGCAATAAAGGAACATTACGACGAAATCTGTAAGACTATCGATACCCACAAATCAGTCCCTCAAGAGGCACTAATAAAACGACTAAATCCTATTATCCGAGGATGGACGAATTATTACTCAACTGTTGTGAGTAAAGAAATATTTGCCTTATTAGACCATCTAATATTCCAAAAACTTCAAACTTGGGCAAAACGTCGCCACCCCCATAAGTCAAAAAGCTGGATTTCTAGCAAATACTGGGGAACATTTGGCAATAATAACTGGGTATTTTCAACAAAACACGAAGGAAAAATAGCCTCCACATTACTTGAGTATGCCAAAACAGGAATTGTTAGACATATTAAGGTAGAAGGCAAAAATTCCCCTTTTGATGGAAACTTAGTTTATTGGAGTGAAAGGAAAGGTAAGAATCCCTTACTACCATTGAGAGTAACAACACTTCTTAAGGAACAAAAAGGGAAATGTACCCACTGTGGACTGGATTTTAGAGAAGATGATGTGATGGAAGTTGACCACATTATTCCTAAATCGAAAGGTGGAAAGAATGATTACAAAAATCTGCAACTACTTCACAGACATTGCCATGATGTGAAAACTGCCACTTCCCGGTAGTAGGTATGCATGACTTGCATCAAATTATTGAGGAGCCGTGTGATGCGAAAGTATCATGCACGGTTTTGAAGACCAGCAGGGCTGGTGACAGCCTTGCTGAGTTTACTGGTGAAAAAAGTGCGATGCCTTCGGCGGGCGCAGCCATCGCTAACAACTAGTTTCAGTACTAAAAAATATTTATTACATTAATAGCCGTATTAATACATAAAAACATAGCTAAGTTTTAAGTGTGGTGACGTGTGCAAAAATTTATGATGGCCAAAAACAAGGTAGGATTCCCGTTAAGTAATGTTTACAGGCTTTTAATGTCTATCTTGTATGGCAAAAAATATAAGTGCAACCCTTGATTTAAACAAGTCAGTTAAAAGTTTTCACTCACAGGTCAAAAAACTTTTAGAATTTACAAATATCACAGAGTGGAATGGAAAAAAGCTGAGAGAACGAGAAGAAGAAATTAGAGAACAGGCGATTATTTTAGCAGGTCAATGTATAGCTATTTTATTAGCTAACCTTTCAACTTCCCCAAAAGTACTTAAATATTCTGTTAGTCAAACGCAGGGATGGAGAAAAGTCAACACGCAAAAACATGGTTATAAAAAGCGGCAAATAGTAACAATTGGAAACGTCGAAGTAACTTGAAGCCTACCTGATGTACTTGAACGGAATCGGAAAAGTGAATTATCTGATAATTATCCACTCAAAGAGCAAAAAATAAAAACCTCAAATCAAGGATTTTGTCCGTTTTTAAAGTGGCTCAAGTTGTTAATTTACGCATGAAAGGAAACAGTAAGTTTTGGTTACAAACTAATGCAGAAATTATGCTCCATCTTCGTTGTCAATGGATAGCTAAAAGTTGGGATAATTTTTGTGATTCTATCTTTAATTCCTTTATTAGTCCCCGTACGGGTTGATAAATTTTATACCTAATATTTCTGATTATTGAAATTTTAGATATAATTGATACTACGTAATAAAAATTTTTTATATTTTTTTTTGAAATAATCATCAAATCACTTACCAAACATCCTTTTGAGATTTATCTTGAGGGTTAATTGTCGTGTTTTCTTAGTGCCTTTTATGCTAAGAAAATAACTTTGTACTGATGTATGCGTTTTAGCGATGGCTACGCCCGCCGCAGGCATCGCACCTTTTTTGTCCGATCTCACAAAATCGCGTTGCTCCCGGCGGCGGTTAACTTCAGGAACTATTGCTGATGTGAATCCCGAATCCAGAAGGCAGCGTGAATCTGTTACACCAAAACCATCTGTTGTCAAAGATAGAGAATCTATAGCAGTTCCTCGGCGGCAAAATGTAGAATCTGATGCATCTAGTCACCCCCAAGCAACGCCCCGCCGTCGTCGGCGTGGAGAATCTGATACATCAAGTCCAAGCCAGTCTCAAGTTAGGCAGTTACTACGGCATCAACACCAGTCTGAATCTGATTCCATAAAATCTACAAGTCAGAATCGATTGCGCGATTCCTTACGTCGCTATCAACAGCGCTTTCAATCTCAGCCTCCCCTTCCAACTCCTCATGATACGAACAATTAATAAGTTAAGACTTAATCGGGGTTTCAAGGAGGTGAGTTAAGAGAAAAGTTTCTGCTACTTATTTACTTGATTTTAACACCAGTGCTGTTTGTCAAAGTTCTATCACCAAAAATATTGGTATTTGTTACCAAGTGTTGGTATTGTTTTAAAAACATGAATGCCATTCGACAAAGGATGATTGCTTCTGCGATCGCCTATCTCTTTGGCATATTTTGTAGTGTGGTGATTTCAAAGCAAATAGCAAATTGTGAGGAGTGATAGTGGCTTTGGAAAAATTATCTGTGTTATTTTGGCGAAGTCTTTTATTTACTGTCTCAATGCTAGCGTATACTCTTCCGGTTCGGGGTCAGGAGACAACAAATGCAACTGACAAAGAACCATTATCCCAACAGACAGCAGTTAATCAAGTTGAATCAACCCCAAAGATTCATAGTTTGAGTGATGTGCAGTCTGCCAAAACCAGTGCAACGTATTTACTGAGAACACCTAGAGAGAAGAACTCTGTTTCTCAAATAAGTCAAGCCACAACTAATGTCGTGTCGGTGACGGATGTGAAGGTAAATACCACCGACAAAGGAATAGAGATAATTTTAGTTACACCCAATTCTGAGAAATTGTCCGTTTCTGGGAAAACTGAAAGTAATTCTTACGTTGCAGATATCAAGAATGGTCAGTTGAAATTGAGAAATGGTGAGAGTTTCCAACAATCAAAGCCATCTGCCGGAATAGCACTAATTACAGTTACTAATGTGGACACTAACACGTTTCGAGTAACTGTTGTGGGGGAAACGGGTGCGCCAGTAGTGGAATTGTTTGATAGTCAGACTGAGGGTTTGGTGTTTGGAGTAACTTCTACTGCAACAACACAGCAGAAGCCAACGCCACCACAGCAGACAAAGCCAGGGGAAAATCCTGCCATAGAACTAGAGGTTACTGCTCCACCAGATACTGGTTATCGCGTGCCTGATGCCACTACAGGAACAAGAACAGATACCCCAAACCGGGATATTCCACAAACAGTTCAAGTTGTCCCCCGACAGGTGATTGAAGATCAAGCTGACAACCGCGTTGGTGATGTCTTGAGAAATCTTGGTATCGGTCAGGAAGCGGAACCAAGCCGCATTGGCGAGAGTGTAATTATTCGCGGTTTCGGTGTTGAGGCTTCAAATAGTCTCAGAGATGGCTTGAGAGATAATCTCACCAGTTTAATTGGTACTCCATTCCAAAATGATCTTGCCAACATAGAGCGTATAGAGGTGCTTAAAGGACCAGCCTCAGTGCTTTACGGTAATGGCTCGCCGGGTGGTGTGTATAATTTAATCACTAAGCAGCCCTTGACTACACCTTACTACTCAATACAGGGTAACGTCGGAAGTTATAGCTTATATAAATCCTCCATAGACTTTTCCGGTCCTCTGACTTCTGATAAAAAGCTTTTGTATCGCTTCAATGCAGACTACGAAAATTCCGGTAGCTATATCAATTCTGCATACGCAGAGCGGGCTTTTTTCGCACCCGTTATTACTTGGCAGCCAAGTCAAGACACAAAGCTGACTCTATCCGCGGAGTATCTCAGTTCACGACAATTAGAACTTTTTCCTGTGGGTTTACCTGCTGTTGGCACAATACTACCGAATCCAAATGGCAAGATTTTTCCTAACACCTACCTCGGAGATCCCACACAAGACAGAGTGGAAGTGACAGAAGGTCGGGTTGGCTACAACTTTGAGCATAACTTTACTAATAAGTGGTCTTTGTACAATAGCTTGAGCTATGCGTTTGTAGACCGACCCTATACTACCAATGTCACACCAACAAGTTTACAGGCAGACAACAGTACAGTCAATCGCTTTGAGCAAGTCTGGGGTCCTACTACCATTAGTAACCTTTCTCAAGATACTCATGTGGTGGGGAAGTTCAACACTTTTGGTCTAGAACACCAATTGCTAGTCGGCGTTGATTGGTATCAACGTATAGTTTCACCCTACAGTTTTGTAGTTCGCACTTTTCCGGCGATTGACATTTACAATCCAGTTTATGGAGAGACACCAGGAAATATTTTCAACAGTCGCCAAGACAAGGAGAGACTCGATCAGTTAGGAGTTTATGTTCAAGACCAATTAGCGATCACACATAATCTGAAGTTGGTCTTGGGTGGACGCGGCGACTTTGTGGATCAAAAGATCATCGCCACAACCTTAAATAACCCCACAAGTGTTACCGAGCAATCCAATTCGGCCTTTAGCCCACGCTTGGGCATTGTCTATCAACCGATTCCACCTGTTTCACTCTACGCCAGCTACAGTCGCTCTTTCGATCAAGTTTTGGGTACAGATGTCAATAACAATCCCTTTGAACCCACCCGTGGTACTCAGTATGAAGTTGGAATCAAAACTGACTTACTCAATAATAAACTCTCGGCTACACTCGCTTTGTACCAACTCACCCAGAGCAACATTACAACGGTAGATCCCAACGATCCAACCTTCAGTATTCAAGTCGGTGAGCAAAGAAGTAGAGGTGTTGAGCTATTTTTCACCGGAGAACTTGCCCCAGGATGGAACATCATTGCCGCTTACAACTATACCGATGCCCGTGTTACTCGTGACAACACTTATCAAGTCGGAACTTTGCTTGCTAACGTCCCGGAAAATAGTGCTTCAATATGGACAACCTATATTATCCCCAAAGGTAAACTGCAAGGGTTCGGCGGTGGTGTGGGTCTATTCTATGTTGGCGATCGAGAAGGTGATTTGACTAACACCTACACATTGCCGAGTTATGTTCGTACTGATACTGCCTTATACTACCGCCATGACAACTTCCAGGCAGCACTCAATTTTAAAAATCTGTTTGATGTTCTTTATTACGAAGGCGCTTACAATATTAATCGTGTTTTTCCGGGTGAGCCGTTTGCGGTTGAGGCGACTTTCAAGTGGCAGTTGTAAAAGTAAATATCATACTGAAGTGGCTATCCCTAATTGCAATGTTGCTGCTATTTCTCTGTGGTTGCAGCTTGGGGAAACTTTCACACAATAATGGTCATTCCTTGACTAAATCACCATCTCTTGTCGATGTCCGCGTTGTCAAACACGTTATGGGTGAAACCATAGTTCCTGCCCATCCTCAACGGGTGCTGGTTTTGGTCCAAGCTTTATTAGAACCTACTTTTGCCTTGGGAGTCGTCCCCATCGCTGCCCCAAAGGATGCTGTCTCTGATTTGCAGCGATTGGTCGGCAAACTCAGAGGCATTGAGGATGTCGGTTTGGAGTCTCCCAATCTAGAGAAACTTTTGCGACTCAAGCCAGACTTAATTCTGGGCTTGAGTTCCCATCAAGACATCTACAGCTTATTGTCTCACATTGCACCTACGATTTTGGCTACTTTTAACCCTGTTGCACCGTGGAAAGGGTTCTTAGCTTTTACTGCTGATGCCTTGGGCAAAACTGAGTCAGCACAGCAGTTAATCACTAATTATTATGCACGTTTAGCACAGTTGAGAGCTTCTATGGGTCAGCGTCTGTTAACTACACTTGTATCGGTGGCTGAATTGCGTACTGATGGAATTTTTCTGCCTGAAGCGGCTTCTTTTGAGGGAGAGATCCTTAAAGATGCTGGTGTTCAACGTCCGCCAAATCAGTTACTAGATTTTGAGACGAGCAACAAAATGCGCTTGGGGGGACGCTATGCTTTTCTTTCCATATCTGAGGAACTCTTGGATGAAATTGATGGAGATATCCTATTTTTAGTCACCCAATATCTGATGAGTCGTCAAAATCTCAATTCCAAACTTCAAAACTTGAAAGCATCTCTACTATGGTCTAAGTTAAAAGTCGTGCAGCATTCCTCAGTACATGAAGTTGGTTCTTACTGGCGTGGCATGGGCCCCATCTCAGCTAACCGGGTGATCGACGATTTATTCCGATATTTGATTGAAGAAGGCAGCTAGACTGTCTTGCTGAGGACAGAAGGTTCTTTTCACTTATAGAATTCAAACCCCTCCTGAAAAGGAGCCACCAAATTGAAAATTTGGTGTTCTTGTCTTAAACCCAAGACCCGTCTGGTCGCGCAGATGGTGAGGCTCCTGCTCCCGCTCGGGCAGCGATGCGATTTTGTTAGATCGGTGCGATTCGTTGGCTAGAAATCAAGCCCATTATGGGTTGTGAAGGATTAGCCGCAGGGCTATAAACCTGACTTTTCCCGTTAAGTCTCTTTTGCAAGCTGCCAACCTTCACAGAGGTCATGCAATTTTAACCAACCTCGCCACAGTACCTGGATACCAATTGGTGTTTTGCTTCGATGTTCTAGGTAGCCGCCAAGACGAGCCATCGCTTCGACAGCCCAACTAACTGTTAACACCTTGGGTAGTTTCGGAGATTTAGCTTTCAAAATCCTCAGTTCAAGGGGATTAAGAATTTCAATGGCGGAAGCTGAAGGCTCAGTGCGGTGGAGATAAGTCAACCGTAAAAGCTCAACAGCAATCACACTCAAAAAACCAATTAGGGTCTTCATCCCATCAGCAGCAAGTCTATATCGTTCCACCTGACATCCAGACTTGAAAATTTTATGATATTCTTCAACCCGCCAACGATAAGTGTACCAACGTAAAATCATAGAAGCAGTCTGGATATCTGCGACAACTTCCGTGGTTAACAACATCCACTCTACGGGTGTTTCATCTTCGGGACAATTAACTTCCGTGGCATAAACAGCATACACAAGTAGAGGGTCCTGACTTTTCCCGTTAAGTCTTGAAATGCTTACTGGCAAAGGCTTTAAGAAATAGCGCAGCATATACGGTACAATAATTAAAATTCGGTGCTAAAGGTGACAAGCAATGTTGGACTGGTGGGAGAAAAATTTTGCGACTTGTGAGCTAGGCGATCGGCGATTGAATGAGCGTGCAATGTCCATAGGCTATGCTCTTAGTCTTGGATTTGGCAAAGCCCTGTCGGAAATCTTCAGTGGAGCAACCGTACTCAAGAGAACCTATGAGTTTTTGCTAACCCAAAAGTTGAATTTGCCAAAATAATAGAGCCGCACTGTCAAATTATGGCGGAAACTGTTGCAGAATACGATGTAGTGCTGTGTATCGGAGACACAACTTTCCTTGATTATGGCAGCATTGTGGCTAAGAAAGAAGGTTACGGTCCTATTGGTAAGGGAGGTAACGGTTTAATATTACACAGTGCTTTAGCTATAGAACCAGAAAAAGGTGAATCGATAGGTCTGTTGTGGCAAAAACTTTGGAATCGAGAACCAAAGCAGAAGCTACCAAAAGATGAAACACCAGTCCAGAAGAAAAGACGGCAAGCAGCAGCTCGAAAAGAAGCCCGAAAACGCCCCTTTGAAGAGAAAGAATCTTACAGGTGGGTAGAGGCACTTACCACTGTAGAAAACCTTGTGAGTCAACACACGCGAGTGATTCATGTTTTCGACCGAGAAGGTGATATCACAGAAGTCTTCGACAAAGTTCGTCAAGTTCAACACACCGGAGTTATCGTCCGTGCGGCTCATAACCGTGGTTTAGATTTCGAGAGCGAGCGTCTTTGGTCGAAGTTAGAAGCACAACCAAGCAGTTTTGAACAAGAAATCGAATTACCTCAAACGAGCAAGCGTTCTGCCCGCAAAGCCAAGCTGTCTGTACGATTTTGCCCCGTTAATCTTCGTACTCCTTACCGCTTTGACAACCGTGACCCTCTACCTGACTTTTCCTGTTAAGTCTCTTTTGCAAGCTGCCAGCCTTCACAAAGGTCGTGCAATTTTAACCAGCCTCGCACAGTACCTGGATACTAATAGGGGTTTTATGTCGATGTTCTAAGTAACCTCCTAAAGGCAATACGGTTCAGTTAAGGCTCAAAGTCATGTAAATTAAAGACTGTTCCCAAGAAAGGAAATTCAGTATTGTGCATCTGAGGGATTTCTCGTTGATGTCTCCTGAGATACGAAGTGGTGATGTGCTTAAAGCAATCGAGATGGCGATTCCAGCAACTGCAATCGAAGAAGCGATCACTAATACCCAAACTGAAGAGGAGCGCAAGCGATCGCTACCAGTCCTATTTTACAAAACAGCTATCCACAATTGTTTGATAGAGCTATAGTAAGGCACTCACTCAATATCAAGTACTGCTGTGCTTTGTAACTTCTTTGTCACCCCTTCAGTAGTAATAGTTTGAGATAGCTTTGTTAATTTAACAGAGTTAGACTATCTTTGAGACTATGAACGCTAATCGAGGGAGAATTATTTTTTATTAAAATATAAAAATTTTATTAAATATCTCTTAGCTTTCTTAACTTTCTTAAGTGTCCTTGAATTATCATCAAGATTATGACATATTAAATTGAAAATTAAATGATTGCGATCTTATGGCAACTGTAGAACAACTTCAAAATCTGTTTACAATAGTGGATCAAGATCGTGACGGCAAAGTCTCCATTAATGAGCTTTATTCAAATGGTAAACTTGGTATGATTTTCTCATTACAAGCAGGAGTCTATGATAGAAAAGAATTACTAGAAAAGGCTGATTCTGACAAAGATGGTAGCATTACTTTTGAAGAGTTTAAGAAACAGGGCGGCCGCATCATGTCAATAAGCAAAGTCTATTGTCAATAGATCTGAAAATAATATCATTAACTCTTGCTTATTGCGAAAAATTTAGGCGTTGGCGTAGCCCGCCGCAGGCATCGCTTGGGGGCTGAAAAAATAATCAAACGCGAAAGGAAAGATTTTTTCGTTGGTTCTTAATCTTCGTTGTGATCGAGAGTAATTTAGATGCGTTTGCCCTAAGGGTTATTGCGTTCTTGCTGTGATGTAATCTGCGATCGCCATTAGAGGTTGTGCCTTTGCTCCAAAATCAACAAGTTCAGCTTTGGCTAGGTCAACTAATTCTTGGCTCTTGCGTTTTGATTCCTCAATACCCCATAAATTGGGATACGTCACTTTCTGTGCCTTTTGGTCTTTGCCTGGGGTTTTACCGAGTTCTTCTTGTGTTCCAATTACATCCAAAACATCATCAACAATTTGAAAAGCTAGACCAATGTAGGAAGCATAGCTAGAAAGCTTTTGCAGAACTTCGTTGTCAGCTTTCGCTAGCATTGCACCTGAGAGAATGGAAGCTTCAAACATTGCTCCTGTTTTGTGAGCATGAATAAAGTTGAGAGTTTCGATGTCAATATTCTGCAACCCTTCAGATTGTAAATCAACAACTTGACCGCCAACTAGACCTGTTGCTGCTACTGCATGAGCCAACTTAGCAACAACCTGCAATAACTCCTGGGCAGCAACTCCTTTGGTTTGAACCACAAGAAACTCAAAGGCGTAGGCTAAAAGCGCATCACCAGCTAGAATGGCAATGTTTTCGCCATAAATTTTATGGTTAGTTAACTTGCCGCGTCGATAGTCATCATTATCAATTGTGGGTAAATCGTCATGGATCAGAGAAAAGGTGTGAATCATTTCCAGTGTACAAGCAGTAGGCATCGCCATCTCTACTGTGCCTCCAAGCAGTTCACAACAGGCAAGACATAAAATCGGGCGTAGGCGCTTTCCTCCAGCCAGCAGAGAATAGCGCATGGATTCGTAGAGTATTTCTGGATAGACTACAGTGATTGATTGTTCAAGCGCTGCTTCAACTTGGGATCGCCGTTCTGATAAATAAGCTTTAAGGTCAAAGCTAGTTTCTTTAACAGATGACCATTCAAAAATTTGAGTATTCACGATAAATAATTCATTTTTAAGATTACAGTACTACCACTTAATCGACAAAAGTTGGTTGGAGGGAACTATCAAACAACGCTCTCCTAATTTCAAAGACAGCAATTTGTCAGGACGACATTTAATTTAATCACTATAAAAAAAGTCAGGTTTACCCTTCCCTCAGCGCCCAATTTCAACATCTTCCAGGATGCCAAGTGCATCGGGAATGAGTATAACTGCACTATAGTAGGCGGTGACAAGATAAGAAATGATCGCTTTTTCGTTGATACCCGAAAACCGCACAGACAAACTGGGTTGGTATTCATCAGGGATACCCGTTTTGTGTAGACCTATCACCCCTTGGTTTTCTTCTCCGACACGGAATATCAAAATAGAGCTAGTACCCTCCTTGGTGATCGGAATTTTGTTGCAAGGAAAAATCGGATAGTTGCGCCATGCAGGTACAATCTTTCCGTTGACCTCCCTGCTTGGGGAATAGATTCCACGACGGTTACACTCCCGGCCAAAAGCAGCGATCGTGCGAGGGTGAGCTAGGAAAAAATGGGATTTGCGCCGCCGAGAGAGCAATTCATCAAAATCATCTGGAGTCGGTGGCCCGGTGCGGGTAAAGATGCGTTGCTTAAGATCGGCATTGTGCAACAACCCGAAATCAAGATTATTCAGCATTTCGTATTCTTGCCGTTCCCGCAACGCTTCGATCGTCAGCCGTAATTGTTGCTCGGTCTGGTTCATGGGTTCATTGTAGAGGTCAGCAACTCGCGTATTCACCTGTAAAATAGTTTGAGCGGCGCTTAACTCATATTCCCGTGGACTCAAGTCGTAATCAACAAATGTCCTGGGTAACTCAGTTTCCTGATTATGACCCGCAGTCATGGCGATCGCTGCTTGATTATGCCTATCCTGCGGTTTGCTCAATATAGCTCTCAAGCGATCGACCTGAGCCTGAAGCGTTGCAGACTGGTTCATCAACTCCCGAAACGCCTGTACTGGCAAAGACAAAACTATGCAGCGCGTAACAGCTCTCAGGCTAACCTCCCAAATTTCCTGAGATAGAACTATAGCTTCGCCACCAAAACAATCGCCATCAGCTAAGATATCCCGTAAAGCTTCCGCCTCATATTTGCCTGCCTTCAGCTTATTAACCTTACCATGAGCAATTAATAACACCTGGTCAGCTGGTTGACCTTCCTGTACAATTACCTCACCTGGGGCAAATTCTTGTTGTACAAAGCGGTCTGCTAAAGCGTTGAGTACCTCAATATCCTCAAAACCACGCAGTAAAGATAGTTCACAAAGGGCTTGGGGAATGACCCGCACCAGGGCCCCTATATTGGTAAAGCTGACCCGTCCGTTACCAACATCATAGGTCAAGCGACGATTAACCCGATAGGCCCCACCCCTAACTTGTACCCAAGGCAACATCTGTAACAACCACCTGGGGGTAATGCCTTGCATCTGGGGCGGAGTTTTTGTGGTTTTAGCTAAATTCCGCGCCCCTTTCGTGCTTAAGCTCATCTGGAGTTGCCCGTTTTCTTGGTCTAAATCAGGCCTAATCAAAGAATCTGTCATAAAGTTAACGTTTCATGCAACTAAATTTACATTCCTAAGAGAGAGCATCGGAGAGTAAGAGCGAACGGTCGTTCGCCCCTACTTTGAAGAGGATGTCCGGCTACTTAGAGACCAATTTCTACATCTTCAAGGATACCTAGTGCATCAGGAACAAGAACGGCTGTAGAGTAGTAAGCACTAACTAGGTAGGAAATAACGGCCTTTTCGTTAATACCCATGAAGCGGACAGACAAACTAGGCTGATATTCATCAGGAATGCCAGTTTTATGCAGACCAATGACACCCTGGTTGCTTGCTCCCACACGCATTAACATGATCGAGCTAGTACGCTCTTTCGTAACGGGAATCTTATTGCAAGGATAGATGGGAATACCACGCCAAGCCGGAATTGCACTGTTACCCATAGGGATAGGGGTGGGATAAAGTCCAAGGGCGTTGCATTCCCGACCAAACGCGGCAATGGTGCGGGGATGAGCTAAGAAAAAGCTCGGTTCTTTCCAAACGATGGAGATCAATTCATCGAGATCGTCAGGAGTTGGGGGCCCACTGTGGGTAAAGATGCGTTGTTTGAGATCGGCATTGTGTAACAGTCCGAAGTCACGATTGTTAACCATTTCGTGTTCTTGGCGTTCCCGTAATGCTTCAATGGTGAGGCGCAATTGTTCCTCAGTTTGATTCATGGGTTCGTTGTAGATGTCAGCAACCCGTGTATTTATTTGCAAAATGGTTTGAGCGACGCTTAACTCATATTCTCGTGGATTGAGTTCATAATCTGCAAAAGTCCCAGGTAATAAAGCCTCTGCGAGGTGGCCGGAGGTAATATCAATCGAGGCTTCCCCGTATTGGTTTTTGGGTTGGCGCAATTTTGCCCTGAATTGATCCACTTGCACTTGTAAAGCTTCAGACTGGTTAACCAAGTTTTGAAAAGCTGCTTGAGGTAGAGACAAGATGGTGCAACGGGTAATGGCAGTAAGGGTGACATCCCAAGTATCTTGGGATTCGACTAAAGCGTAATCGCCAAAATGATCGCCATCGGCTAATACACTCAAAACAACGCGATCATCATACTTGCCTGCGCCAATTTTGTTGACTTTACCATGAGCAATTAGCAATACTCTATCGGCTGGTTGACCTTCTTGGATGATCACATCACCCGCAGCAAATTCTTGTTGTACAAATTGACTAGCTAAGGCGTTTAACACTTCAAAATCTTCAAATTCCCGCAATAAAGGTAACTCAGCGAGTTCTTGCGGAATGACCTGTATCTGGGCCCCTGTATTAGTAAAGCTGACCCGTCCATCCCCAACCGTATATGTTAAGCGCCGGTTAACCTGATAGCTACCCCCCACGGTTTCTACCCAAGGCAGTAGTTTTAAGAGCCACCGTGAGGTAATTCCCTGCATCTGGGGTTGGGTTTTGGTAGTGCCTGCCAATTTCCGCGCCGCTTCGGTCTGCAAAGCCATTGGCAGTTGCTCAATTAGATTTTCTAGGGGAGTGTTTGCTGTATTAGTCATGATAAATCTCCATTGGTAATGTTTGTTAACAAGTTATTTGATTGACTGGAATAGGGACTCAGATTGCAATGGCACGCTTGTTAAGCTGAAAGGTATGCAGCGTAAGGATTCTCCAGGAGCAGAGTGGCAGGGGCGCAGAGGGGAATTTCTAAATATCCATTCGTATGGTTAAAACTTCTTCTTTCTCCCCTGCACCTGCGCTTCTCTGCACAAGAGCTGCCTCAACGATTTCTCTTTTTCTTAGTGCCATTCGACTCAGATTGAGCTAACCTTTCCTTGCTAACAGCGTTCCGATTTTGGTCGTTGAAGTCCCTAACCCTGTCGGACTACTCAGTACGTTCTGCACTATTGGCTGAACATTGGTTTGAGTTGTTTTCTGACCAACACTTGGTCTAATCTGAGTCGCGGCAGTGCCTAAGCCTGTAGGTCCTTGGAGTAAACGCTGTTGTGTCGAGTTATTCCGCAATTCAAATTCCTTATAGCGGTCTACTGCCCTATGCCACTTGAGTACGCCGCACATCCACTGTTCCAGTTTCTTGACGTATCCGTACAGTTTCTTGCGGGCGCTGGTATCCAGGTTGAAATCGTCACACAAGATAGGGAGTTCAGTAGCGACGATATGTTCAAACTGACGAGCACGAGAGGTCATTAGGTCGTTAACAATTGCGACAGCCTGGGGGATATTGCAGTTAAGGAAATTTTGAACCACCAGTACACCATTATTAATCTCGCCCTCAAATTCGATTTCTTTCTGGTAAGAAAAAATATCGTTCGTCAAACAGGCGAAATCGGCGGCTGAATTCTCAATTTCCTGCATGGTTCGGGTGCGGAATATCTCTGATGGGATCTCGTCCCCTTGAGACAGTCGAGATAAGCTCATGGTTAGGTCAGAACCAAAAGTCTTACGGCGCATTTCCACATAGTCTATGGGGTCGGGAATGCGATTTTGGATCTGGTTTGCCAGTTCCCATAGCCAACTTTCGGTCATATCCTCGATCGCCTGACGAAACTGGCGACGAGCATTAGCTGTCATCGGCCCAGCCGTCCGCGCCCAAATATCCGCTAAACCCCGTTCGACTGGGTTCGTTGGTACGGTCGGGGGACTCCCATCAAGGGGCATAAACCCTGATAGCCGAGCGTTAAAAACTTTTGCCCCTGCCATGTTGCGGTTATAGCCGTACAGTGCAGGGAAGTAGTCATCGGCATAGGTTCCCCAAACCAGCCAACAGGCTGTGATATTCAACTCAGGACTAGACCCATTGGGATGAATATAAGCACCGCATAAAGCTACGTCGGCCACATCGAATTTATGATCATCCCAGATGTAAATGCTGGGCATCCCTGGCAGTACGTCCAACATCCCCATTTGACGCGCCCATTCCTTAGAATGCCGCCGAGCCTCTCCTAAATGAGGATTCAAACTGGTGGAGAAGGGCATATAAAACTGCGGCAGAGTTACTGTCCCTACAGGCTGATAGAGGACATGAGTGAAGCTTTTGAACCGTTTTAGTCCCAAACTATTGTATAAAGCTCCCAGACGGGCCGCCGATGTGCCTAGTCCAGTGGGGCCGCCTAAAAACCAGCTTGCTGTCGAAGATTTATCTGATGTCTGGTTCATGTAGCGGCTCGATCTCATGTGCCACTCATGACCCCCGGACTGCCAGTCCTGAAGTCCTTTGGCATATAGGACTACTTTCAGACGCTCATCGGGACTCAAACTATATTCCTCGAACAAGGAAGGAAGCTCTGTGACAAAGGTGTTCTCGAACTGTTGCACTCTAGAGGTTAGTAAATCGTTAGTGAGATTGGCCGCCTCTTGGGTACTGACATTGAGGAATTGTTCTAAAACCAAGATACAGTTAGCATTTTCCCCTTCTTCTTCCACTTCTCTTTGGTAAGAGAAGATGTCATTTCGCAGATGTACCCCGTCAGAAAAGGTGTCATTGAGGACACGCATTGGCCGAGTCGGGGCGATCGCAGCAGGAATTTCTGCCCCAACCGCGTGTTCCACTAAGTTAGCTGACCAGGGCGCTCCCCCCACCTTACGGCGCATTTCAATGTACTCAATCGGGTTAGCAACTCGATTTTGGCTGATATTGGCGAGTTCCCACTGAGATTCTTTGAGAAGATTGATGGTACTCTCAGAAAACCGGATTACCCAGTCTTGGGAGGCATTGGGGATGGTCCGATCCCAGAGGTCTACTAGACCCCGTTCTACGGCATTGGTGGGTTCTGGTGGCGTTTCTTGAGGATGCACAGGCATAAATGCTGGCAGTCCATTGAGGTACTTCTTAGCCCCAGCCATATCTTGGCTACGCTTGTAAAGCTCAAGGAAGTGATCGTCGAAGAAAAATACCCAAACATACCAGTCAGTTACCAGATTGAGCATGGGTTCATCGGCATCTGGATGGGTATAAGAACACAATAATGCATAGTCATGGGCATCAAACTTGCGCTCATCCCAAATCCCATAATCTTCTGAACCCTCTGCTCCACCCAAAATCCCCATTTCATAAGCCCAGGCTTTAGAATGTACCTGTGCCGCTTCCAGGTTTGGGTTCAGCCGTGCCGGCCAAGGCACATAAAAACTCGGCAACTCAAAAGGTTGCTTGCTTGAAGTCATTGTCCATTTAAACCTATTAGTTTAAGCTCAGTGTCTTGATTAAAGTCATGTTAAATTGGCGTGCTAATATCAGTTTTCTCTGATAGGGAATAGAACGCTTTTTTAGGAGATTTTTGCGTAAGTTAACCCTCCAATAGAGGCTCCCTATTAGAACCAGTGTTACCTCAACCGAGGAGGTTTGTGATTGCGCCTTTTTACTAGCTTTGCAAGGCGTGATTAACCTCCATGTAGTTTGTTCAACTTTGTTTCAATAAAGTTCGTTAATGTCATAGATATTTTTAAAATATGATGTCCTAGTACTCACTTTGCTTGTGGTATCTGACAGTAAATAAACACTACTGCACTTTTTACACTCAGATATCTTCTTACAACTATGGCAAAGATGCAAGGACAGTTAAGAAATTTAAGAAACTTAAGCTAACATTCAAATAAACTTTATATAATAGCTTGATTGCTTTAAGCTAACTTCGTAATACCTTTCTGATTCTAAAAATCTTTCTAAATGGGTCATAAGAGAATGGTATGCTTTATTAGTCTAAGCTATCCTCTATAGGGACTACAGCTTTTAAAGCTATTGAACAGTGCCGGGATGATTTAGGTAATTGTCCCTCTTGCTCCAAAGCTGACAAGATGATACTGAAACTCTGACTGTTCTGATAACGCGGCACATTTTCGAGAGTGAACACCCGTGGCTGCAACTGTCGAATGGCTTCTGCTACTGCGATCGCTGCGGTCAGATCGTCAGCCGTTTTAACGCCCTTACCCGCTTTAGCTGTGTGAGCTTGACTGAAGTTGGCACACACCGGAGAAGCGTGGAGGTAATCGGGGCGGCGAGGAAAAGCTATGAATGCTGACTGCGCTACTTCTTGAACTGTTAGCTGGATTATTCTACAGCCGTATTCGCTAAAGTTGTGGTGATGGGTTTTGGCGTTCGTCCTTGACGTTGCCGCAGGCATCGCCCGACTTAGTTCTGGTTTGCTTGGGTCGAACTCTACTGCAATGACCGGACGGATTCCAGCCTGTACCATCCCCGCTTCTATCCCGCCACCACCCGCGAAAAGTACTACAGCGATCGGAGCATCATCTGGCAGAACTGGTTTAAATTTTGTGTTATCAAAATTTTTGCAGACATTTAATTTTGGTGATGTCTTTTTGGTTTTCGCTTTTTTGATAAAGGCGATAATATCTTCCTTAGTTGCCCTGACTTTTCACGGGATGTGGAAAAGAAAGAGTGGTTCGCGATAGACTATCGCGAACCAATTGCTATTCTTTATTATATTTGGAGGTTTCTTCGACTAAATCTTTTAAACCCTGTTTGAGAGTCTCAATCGAACGATCTAAAGCTTCAATTTTAGTCCTTGCAGTAATTTGTTCAATGGCATCTATGTAGGCAAGACTACCAGCCTTACCTAAATGCTTGTACTTGGAAAGCTTACCGTCACTCCGAGTCGAAAATACTGGTGTTGTAGCATGTAATTTATAGTACCAATAAAATTCTTTACGCCCCTTTGCTAGGTAACGAGCTATCCTACAACTAGGTGGCGCAATAGGCATTGAATTGTGTATGGCAGCGACTTCTTTTTCAAGACGCTCCAACATGTCGATAACTTTGTCTATACGCGATTGTAAATCCTCTTGGGCTATAGTTTTGCGGTCTTTCGGCATAAAATCAACATTCCGCGATTCGCGACTGCTTGTCGCGAACCATATTCCTCTATAACTTTGTTAAGTAACTAAAATCAATATATTCATTTTAGATTTTCATGTAGCAACCAACCTTGGCACAAGGTTTCTAATTCCAACCAACCTCGCCACAAAACTTGTATCCCAATAGGGCTATTCTTCCTATGTTCTAAGTATCCGCCGAGACGTGCAATTGCTCTAATTCCCCAGTCAACTGTAAGCTGTATCTGCTTTTTTTGTTTGGGTGGAGTACTAGCAAGTAGCACGTCCATTTGTATTTTTGTTAACACCAATTCTGCTGAACTGTGCGGGGAATTCCGGTGTAAATAAGTCATTCGCAGTAATTGTGCCGCAATCACTGTTAAAAAACCTAACATTGTTGACATACTCTCCCCTGCCAAGCGGTAACTTTCCGCTTTACAGCCAGATTTTAGTATTTTGTGATACTCTTCTATCCGCCAGCGATACGTATACCATCGAAGAATTTGAGATGCTTCTGCCTGTGTTGTTACTAACTCGCTTGTCAGTAGCATCCACGTAATTGGCTCACATCCATCTGGCACATTAATCTCTGTTGCAAAGAGTGCGTAAACGTTAAAATTGCCTGACTTTTTTAACCGAGAAGGAGGATTTATTGATACTGGACAATACCTGATTTCTAAAGTCGCAGTTCTTTCTTTTCGCCCAGGAATAGTAATTGTAGATGCTGGATATGGCAACAACACATCCTTCTTATTAAAGTTAGAAAATCGTCAACTCAAGTATTTAGGGGGATTAGCTAAAAATCGCAAAGTTATTCTCAATGTTCAAGATAATATTCAACAAACAATTAGACTAGATGAATTAGCAGAGAGTCTGCCCAAAGAGGCTTTTACAGAAATTAAACTAAATCTAGACAAACCAAAAACAGTATGGGTTGTAACTAGAGAAATAGAGATATCACAACTCAAAGGAAAGCGAAATATTGCTATCGTAATGAACATATTTGCTGAAAATTCTATTTTTAATTTATTGGCTTCATGACCGTCATTCCGTTAATTAGTGGTAAAGCTGCACGTTGACATATTGCTAAATCAAAATGGCTAAATACCTCTCAACAATTTGCCCCAGTAGGCCCTACTATTGGCTCTACTGCTAGTATCTCTGCCATATGGTAATGTTCATTCCCGTCTCCAATGAGTCTGTATTTAGTAGTAAATTGTGACCAATGCTCTTTACTTACAACTGAGTTAGTTAGTGCACGATAAGTAAATTCAATTTGGCTACCTTCAGATAAATCTCTCCTCTAAATACGATTGAATTCATACAAATCTTCAGGGAACTAATACTCCTCTCTTTTAACTCTGGTGTTGGGCTGTAAATCGATGCTGCCAAGGTGTCCAGACATCCCAGCAGTGACAGCAATTTGTAGATTATCGCTGACTCTAACTACTGCAAAGCGGTCATTTCTGGGCTCGAATAAATTTGCGATCGTTCTCAGAAATTCTGGTGTGTAAATTTTTATTTCACCAAGATAAAGACCGGGGGCAGAAATAATACTGCTCATACTTAAATTCTCCTTCTTTTTGTGGTATGAGTAGCATTCCCACAGAAAACCGGGTGAAGAGATATTGCATGAGTAATACAAGCCTTTTCAGAAGCTGAAACCCTTATTCTATCGTTGAGTAGTGACTCGATGATCAGCGCGGAAATGCTGGAGGGGATTTGCACCTCTGCAAGAGGGTATGAATTTGTTGCAGTCAAAAGTATCTCTCAAGTTTGCTCAGAGAAATTGGCGGGGTAATTGATGGATTGAGTTATGTAAGTTATGTAATCGGCTTAGGGTTGGCAGACTTAGTAGATTTGGGTTTAGAGTTAGATTTTTTAATAGTTTGGGACTTTGACTTTTTGTTTTCGAGTGTGGCTTCGGATATGGATATCTTTTCCTGAGCGGCATTAATTAATATGCTAGCAGCGAGATTGCTGACGGAGCGATGCTCGTTTTGGGCCCATTGCTCTAAAAATTGTTTGAATTGTTCGGGTAAGGTTACGGTGATTCTCCAATTAGAAGCCATTGATAAGAGGGATGTAAACTCTTTCTTGATTATGCCTCACTTATATGCAAATAGTACATAATTGCATATAAGTGAGTTTTTTAGTTGTTAAGTGCTGCACTATGCAGCTTTCTATGATATATTTAAAATAGGTAAACATCAAAATAGATATTTTAAAAATATCATGATTTAAATAGAAATAGAAATAGGATTTTGGGAATAAAAAATGAGTTACAGGAGAGATGTAGAACCAGAGAAAAAACAAGAATTAATGAGGCGGGATCAGGAGTTTAGAGCATCTGTAGGTAAGATGACTAAAGTAGAGCGTCAAAGCTTAAGAGATACAATATCAGAAACATTTAAAATAAGTAAAGAAACAGCATCAAAATGGATAAGTCCGACTGCAAATCCAGATTCTAAAGCGTTTCGGACAATGTTCACATACAATAAGAAAGCAAAAGTACCAGAATATATAAAAACTTCAGAAGAATTTAGAAAACTGCCGCGTGAGTCAAAAATAGAGAGTGTAGAACTTCCGAGAGGAGCGAAAACAGAAGATAAAATAGATGCAGTTTTTAATGCGAAATTGAGATTTAGTGAATCTGTAGTGAATGGAAAGGGAGAAGGTCAAGAAGTCAAAGCAGTTGTGAAAGAGGGTATAGAAAATGGTGTTGCCCTTAGGGGAATCGGAAACTCAGTAACAGGAATTGATGATAAACGGTTATATCGTTATTTGTTAGAGGATAATTTATCTAATTCTCAAGCACAGATGAAATTGAAATTCCAATCTGGAGGTTCAGTTTACCTAGAGTATTATCATGATTCCCCTAACTCGTCAGGAAAATCGTTAAATTTTGAGGATTATGAGGACTCTGATTTAGTTGATATGAATGGTGATTTATATGGTTAAACCTGTGGAGAGCATAATTGTTGGCTGGGCGACAGAGGCAGATGCACAGGACTTTGCAGATAAAAAGGGAGGAGATGTGCAAGCCTCCAAAGGGAAGGTCTGTTTTACGGTTAAGCGAGGTAGTAAGAAGTTAGCGGTATTCTGGAATCCGAGTGAGGAAGGACAGAAATTCCGAAAAGAGACTTATGAATTAGCTCAGGTATTTGGGTTTTCATTGGCTATTCATCCAGATCTAACTCCTGGCACACTTGCTGAAAAGTTTTGGAAGGAGGTAATCGGTATTAATCCTCAAAAGTGTGACAGTAAAGCACCGAGAAGCCCTTACTACTATGGGAAAAAAATATTAGCGAGAGCCGAAAAATGTTCGGATGAGTACTGGAGCTATAAATATTTTCAAGAGCATGAGTCGCAGTACTTGGTAGATAGGGATATCAAATCAGCATTTTTCACATCACTGTGCCAGTTACCGACTTTATACTTGTTTGAGCATAAAAATGGTAATACTACATTTGAGCCAGATGGTGGTGGTATAGAGCAATTACGCCAGTGGTCGCCACATTTACCTAAATGGTTTAAGCATCGTACTTTTGGGATGTTAGCTTCCAAAAAATATGGTACAAAATGGGGTGCTGCTTTTAACGCAGCAACATTAGCAGTGCAAAAAGTTTATGATGTGATGGAAGCAGGGCAAAAAATAACTGAGGGTTACTGTGTTCGTTGTCACACAGATTGTTTCACTCTAAAGGCTTGTACCCCAACATCAGTTTTAGAGAAATTAGAGAGTTTTTTAGCAGAGAAAGGATTTCAGCTTTCAACGAAAAAGTTGGGATATGGTCAGTTATGGGATGAAGGATTTGGATTTATAGGTTTATTAAATCCAATTGGCAGTGAGCGTGATGTAAATCATCAAATAAGGGTTAGGGGCTTGAAGTATAAGCCAGCGGCATTCACAGATGAATTGGTGAATAATTTTGATGTACGCCTTGTAACGCATGTTTTGGATGCCAGCGATAGAAAGATTTATGGGCATTGGAATGGGAAGGCATTTTTTGCGATCGTTCAGCCTGTGGTTGGTGAGTCAAGTGATAGCCATTTTTATCAGGCGCATCCAATGGAATTGGAGAAAGCAAGGAGATTAATCAGAGAATTGTAGTTAAGCTAATCGGCATTTAAATTGCAACATAGTCACTATTACCCTTGTTTTTTATTTTTCGATGCCACTTAATGACTAGCTCACCTTTATTTAATAGTTTATCAAGTAAAGACTTCAATTCATCTACTGATTGAAATAGACGATGAGCAATGTATTCTTTACATGAATCCCATCCTAATTCGATGATGTTGTAATCAGGACTATATGCAGGTAGAAACTCTAATACTAAGTTAGGGAGTTCCTGGGCAATTTTAGCGAGGATATCTTTACGTTTATGGAAACTAGCATTATCTAAAATTAAAATAATCTTGGGGCCACTCTCCTGAAAATCTTCGGCACGGTTTCCCTGAGTTATCCACTCTTGTTTAATTAATTTATTTAGTTCCTGTAACTGTTCATAAAAGATATCTCCCTGACCTTTTTTAATGAAAAAACATACTCGTTTCCGATCTCCTTCTCGAATTCCTCCCATCACATTGACTCGACCACGGCGACGTTGCCCTGTAAGATTTTTGCGTTTTCCTCGCTTACCCCAATTCTTACGGCGAATTACACGTAAACTAAAGCCACTTTCATCCCAAAACCATACCTGTATACGCTCTGGCTGCTCTCTCG
This sequence comes from Nostoc sp. NMS7, assembly GCF_017115085.1. Lineage (GTDB taxonomy): Bacteria > Cyanobacteriota > Cyanobacteriia > Cyanobacteriales > Nostocaceae > Nostoc. Next base: position 23,104 of record NZ_JABXKJ010000064.1, read on the forward strand.
CTATTGTTAAATATTGAGCAAGTTTCTTTTGGAATTCTGCTCTAATTAGAGGATTTTGTTTAGATTCTAAATCATACTTAGCCCAAATATAACAGGACTTACGCAACTGGCACAAATAGCGGGCAGGGCGCAGCCTTGACACGCGAC
>NZ_JABXKJ010000189.1 GCF_017115085.1 Nostoc sp. NMS7
GGGCATTGGGCATGGGGCATTGGGCATGGGGCATTGGGCATGGGGCATTGGGCATTGGGAAAACACTTTCTTTATTCCCTTGTCTCCCTTGTCTCCCTTGTGCCCCTTGTCTCCCTTGTCTCCCTTGTCTCCCTTGTCTCCCTTGCCTCCTTGCCCCATTGTCCCCAATACCCAGCCCCTACACTGGCGACAATACCTTGATCTTTTCTTCTAAAGAGTTCATCAAGGACTGGAAGGGCTGGATAAACTTGTCAATACCTTCGACTAACAGTTCATCCATTACGGCATCGAGATCGATGTTAATGTCGGGATCTTTGAGGTTTTCGATCAAGGTGTAAGCTTTGTCTACATCTGTTTCTAAGCGATCGCTGACGTTACAATGATCGGCACAAGCTTTAATCGTTGCTGGTGGTACGGTGTTAACGGTATCTCGGCCGATCAACTCTTCGATATACATCACGTCTCTGTAGTTGGGGTCTTTGGTGCTGGTGCTAGCCCAAAGTAGCCGTTGTATTGTCGCTCCTTTGGCTGCCAAAGCCTGCCAACGATCGCTTTTAATGATTTTCTTGTATTCTTGGTACGCAATCTTCGCGTTAGCGATCGCTACTTTCCCTTTAACAGCTCTGAGCCTTGCTTCCACGGCAATATCATCAACGCCTTTTTTCAACTTAGCATCAATTTTGGCGTCAATGTTGCTATCAATTCGGCTGAGGAAGAAGCTAGCGACTGAAGAAATTCTACTGATGTCCTTACCCTGGTCTACCCGTTTTTCTAAGCCCCGAATATAAGCCCAAGCTGTGTTTATGTAGCTTTCTACAGAAAACAGCAGCGTAATATTGACATTAATACCATCAGCGATCGCCTGTTCCACTGCTGGTAAGCCTGCTTCTGTACCGGGAATTTTAATCATCAAATTTTCCCGACCAATTTCTTGGAAATAGCGCCGGGCTTCGGCTATGGTTGCTTCAGTATCTTGGGCGATGCTTGGTGGTACTTCCATACTCACATAACCATCTAGTCTATTCGAGGCTTCATAAACAGGGCGTAAAATATCACAGGCATTACGGATATCTGCAAAAACTAGGGATTCGTAAATTTTCTGTATCGGTGAGCCAGCCCGAACTCCGGCTTCGATATCGGCATCATAAATGACATTACCAGCGATCGCTTTTTCAAAGATAGCTGGGTTAGAAGTAATCCCAGAGATACCTTGATTTTCAACCAGGTCTTTGAGTTCGCCTGATTGAATAATGTCACGGGTCAAATTATCAATCCAGATACTTTGACCGTATTGGGTAATTTCTAGTAGATGATTAGTAGTCATAGCTCTAATTTGTTTCACTCCTGTATAGTGATGTTTTCAAGTGAAGTTGGCAAAACCCATCAAGTATTGATGGTGACTTTTGAATTGTGACGTTGCCAATCACTTATCGCATCGGCCAGCTGAGATAATTTTTAATTGATCTTCAAGAAGTGCTATTCTACATTTCCAATCCTAAATCACCATGATTAACTTTTAATTAATGCCATAGGCTAGACGCATCCTTGATGCTTTTGTCACCGTCATCTAGTGCAGGCAAAAATCACTATCCAGTTCAAAAGCTTGTAAATAAAGCTTTATTTTCTTTTGTCTTCCACCTAGCGATTTTAGTGTCCGTTTTGAATAAAAGACTCCACCTTGGCTACATCCTCTTTGCTACCAATAATTAAAGGCGTGCGCTGATGGAGTTTTTTTGGCACCACATCTAAGATATCCATCAGTCCTGTAGTAGCACGACCACCTGCTTGCTCAATCAAAAAGGCCAGAGGAGCGGTTTCATAAAGCAAGCGCAATTTCCCTTCTGGGTTTTGAATTGTGCCTGGGTAGAGAAAGACGCCGCCTTGAACCAAAAGTCTATGGATGTCGCTGACCATTGCGCCGCTATAACGAGCCGTATACCCTTGAGTGCGATGAACGTAGCGGATGTATTCTCGAATCGATTCTTCCCACTGCCAAAAGTTACCTTCGTTGACGCTGTAAACAGAACCGTGGGTAGGAATGCGAATATTTTCTTCTGTGAGAATAAACTCTCCTAAGCTGGGATCAAGGACAAAGGAATGAACGCCCTTACCTATAGTATAGACCAGCATTGTGCAGGGGCCATATAGGATGTATCCGGCTGCGAGTTGCTTACGTCCATTGGTGAGGAGGTCAGTTGCCTTGCGATCGCTATCAGTTCCTTCTTGTTGGCGAATGGCGAAAATGGAACCTAAGCTGAGATTAATATCAGTGTTGGATGAGCCATCAATTGGATCATACAGCAGAGTATAGCGCCCAATGGGGCAATTTTCCGGGATGTAATAGGGATTTTCCATTTCCTCAGAAGCGAGGCGACAGACTAAGCCGCTTTGCTTAAACACTGAGATAAACACATCATTGGCATAGACATCCATCTTTTTGACGGATTCTCCTTGGACATTAACATCTCCAGTAAATCCGAGAACGCCTTCCACTAAACCAGCGCGACTCATGCGACGAGCGACCAGTTTGCCGGCCAGGGCGATACGATTCATCAGCGCACTTAAATCCTGTGCATCTGCCGAAAAACTCTGAAGTTGCTGGAGGACGTGACGGGATAAGGTTGTACAATCACGATCTAGGGATTTGTCTGTCGCCTCGTAGGTAGATAAGTCTAAAGATTCTGGCGCTTTAGTCATTTTTGTGTTATCGGCAGCCACTAGCTGTTAGTTGGGTTTTAGTTGTGTATGGCAACTTATAGTAGTTGCTGCCTCTATCTTAGAAAGGTAATTTGAGAACTTAAATGGGACTTTAGTTTATCTAAAGAAATGAATCTTCAGTGGCCCCACGCCGAGAGCGAAGATAGGTAGTCGCTTACCTAAATCAAGTGACTAGAGAAATGTGCTAGAAGCACGGGGCTTTTACCCAATTTTTTGGTAGCAAGAGATGAATATGCGATCGCTAAATTCATCTTTACACCATCAAAACTCTAGCAATTGACTAAAAAGCCCCAAAAAAGGCGAGTTTTTCTGTATGCTTTGTGACTAAGTGCCTTAGCGATACATTTCCGGGAGTAAACATGGAACGCGCCATTTCTGCGTTAGGAATCTTGGTTTTTATCTGTATATCTTACGCCTTCTCAGTGAATCGCCGTGCGGTGCGTTGGCGAATAGTCGCGTGGGGTTTGGGATTAGAGTTTGTATTTGCCCTAGTAATTCTGAAAACTCCTTGGGGTTTAAATGTGTTTAAATCTCTGGGAGATATTGTCAGCCAATTTTTAGCATTTTCTGATGTTGGTGCAAAATTTGTCTTCGGAGAAAATTTTAAGGATCATTTCTTTGCTTTTGAAGTGCTGCCCACAATTATCTTTTTCTCTGCCTTCATCAGCGTCTTGTATTACTACGGCATTTTACAGCGAGTCGTAAATGTGATGGCGTGGGTCATGATGAAGACGATGAAAACATCAGGTTCTGAATCTTTATCCTGTGCAGGTAACATCTTTTTGGGGCCAACAGAGTCGGCGCTGATGGTTAAACCTTACATAGCGAATATGACGCAATCGGAACTCCATGCCGTGATGACGAGTGGTTTTGCGACAATTGCCACCGGAGTACTAGGCGCATATCTTTCTTTTGGCATACCAGCAGAACACTTGATTGCTGCTTTCTTTATGACTGCTCCCACATCGTTGGTAGTATCAAAATTACTTTACCCAGAAACAGAAGTATCAGAGACCGTTGGTAAGGTAGAGGTGAATGTAGAAACCAATTATGTAAATGTAATTGATGCTGCTACTAACGGAGCAATTGACGGTGTGAAGTTAGCAGTTAACGTTGGGGTGATGATTATGGCATTTTTAGGATTATTAGCTGCTCTAAATGCGCTGCTGGGATGGTTGGGGGCATTTGTGGGTTTACCGCAACTGTCATTGCAGTGGATTTTGTCATTTGTTATGGCTCCCGTGGCGTGGCTTATGGGCGTACCTTGGGCTGATTGTCGGCAAGTAGGGGCTTTATTGGGTACAAAGACAATTCTCAATGAGTTTATTGCTTTTTTGGATTTAAAGGCACTAATTCAAAGTGGTAAAATTTCTCAACGCGCAGTAATTATTGCGACTTACGCATTATGTAATTTTGCAAATATCGGTTCAATTGGCATTACCATTGGCGGCATTGCTGGGATAGCACCGAATCGCCAGCAGGACTTAGCTCGCATGGGTGTAAAGTCAATGATTGGCGGATTGTTAGCGGGTTTTATCACCGCTTCTATTGCTGGGATATTGATTTGAACTGGGGACTAGGGGCGAATCGCACTAAGATAAACCCAAAGTCTTATGTTGCCTCGTTCCCAGCCTGGAGGCTGGGAACGGATTCCGTAATATTATTGGCTTTTTTGTTTCTATGCTTAAACAAATTGTTCTATCCTTATCAATCGTAACCTCGCTATTTTCTTCTGCGTTTGCATCTATTCCCCAATATGATTTTCCTGACAATAGTTACATATCCAAAGAAGAACTGATAAACCAGTTAGTTATAGTTACTACTGTCAGACATCCATTTGTTGTCATCTCTAAACGGCTTGTAAAATGGTCTGAATATACCGGAGACAAAGACAAATCGGTTTCTCCTAATCGCTGGATCTGGGAGGTAACAATCGTGGGATGTAAACCATCGCAAAATCAAACAATAAAATATTATTATCTGGCGTTTGATGCTGAATCGAAAAGACTGATAACCCAATCTTTGGTTAAAGAAGACAAGCAGTTTGTTGCAGTACAAACCGACTGTGGTAAGTAGGTAGGCACGAATTAACCTAACTATGTAATAAAAGTTTTACTCGCAATGACATACTTGTAATTTTTAGGGTAATTAAATATTTTTTACTGTATCCATCTCCATAAATTACACCAATGTTACTGCTTTTTAAATAAATAAACATCATCCTGTTGATAAACCAGTTTAAATGCTTGGTTATTTTTGAGTTTATTGGGTAATTCTGGATTAAATTCAAGTTTATTCCTCCGATTTTTAGTTCGGACATCAAGTAATACATATTCAACACTTCCATTACTTGTATCATCAGGTTTCCTCTCTATATTAATTAGATTAATAATTTGACGTTGGCTCAAATGAGGAGCAATTCTTGATGTCGTTAAAACGCTTCCTTTGGTTTGAACTAAACTTACTGCTGTATGCAGAGAGTTAAGATTTGACAGACTGGATAGATAACGTGTGATGAAAAATTCGTACTTAGCCAACACCAAAAATGCAATAATAGCCCAAACTATTAAAAAACGCGGTTTTAGCCAGCCTCTTTTTTTGTCTTGCTGATACTGCCATATTGAACGCAACAACCAAACAATTAAAAATGGGAAAATTGTTAAAGAATAATGGTTAATTAAGTCTCGCTGTGGGGAATAATCAGAAAGAATATTCAGCAAAAACATTGGTAAAGCTGGTATTATTGTCATTATGTGTCGCCAGTGTAATCCAATAATTACTGGCAACAAAAGTAATAAATAATAAAATAGTGTTTCAGATGCAAAGAATTTTCCTAAAATCAAGCTAGGATTAGTAATAATATTCCAGATGATTTGTTTGGGAGAATCACCTAGAGAACTATAAAATACAACCCCACCTGCTTGACCACCTCGGAGCATGGGGACGAGATAACCAACAGTTATTAAATACCAAACTACACCTGTTACGATACAACCAATTCCATAGATACGTCGATGCTGGATCAACCACAGCCAGACTCCAAAAGCAATTACGGTTAAACTTAAAATATCTTTGCAACTTAGGACTAAAGCGATAGCTATAATCAACTGCCAAGTTCGATGGCTAATTCCTGCCCACATAGCCCATAACAAGGCGGGGACAGCAATTGTTTCTGGACGGAAATCAGTAAAAAAGTTGATATTAAATAAAGAAGGATACAGTAGGTAGGAAATAGAAATTGCTCGTGCATAATTTATGGATAAGCCTGCTTGCAAACTTAAGGCATATACAGGTACACATCCTATTGTTAAAGCGATCGCCTGGACTGCAAATAGCCAATGTACATCGGGATAAATTTTATAAAGTGGCACGATTAGATACAAAATAAAAGCTGCATGATCTCCAATCATGTGAAAGCCAAAGAATGATGAAATTGGAGGCAGTCCTTGGCTTGCTAGATATATCCATTGATCGAAGGCAGCTAAATCTAAAGCAGTTGATTGATATAATTCATGTCGTAAGCTGCTAAAGATAAATAAGATTAAGGCACTTACGGCGATCATCCAACTGATATAAATAAGCCCAGCTTTATTTTTCACACTATTTAATTTTATTGGTAGATATGATTAGGATTATTTCACAAATAGGTATACGTCTATAAATGTTGATATTTCAAATTAAATCTTGATTTAGCCCACAGGGAGAGAAGCTTTGATTTTTGCTCCCCTTACCTGCTAAGGGATTTCCAACAAATAAATTATAATATCAGTGTAGACTCAGCAGTACGCCCAAATTCTTCTGGTGCATATTGTAAATGTATCTCCGCACCAGGCCAAGAAAATGTCCCAGGAGTCACAGAACGGACTAAGTAATGCAGACTATAAACTCCTGGTTCCAGGTGGTCGGCGTATGCGATAATGCGATCGCTTTTTGGTTGATGTTGTAGTATTGCGTAGCCGTACCTTGTTCCCAAACTTTATGGACTATCAATCACTGTCTGTGGATGCACAACGACAATACCTGCTGTGTTGGTGAAATCGTCTATATTGAAAGTCAGCAAATGCGTTACTCCATGTGTCAACATCACACCAATCAATCGCGCATCGTGGACACGCTTACCCATGACTTTATAACTGGTGACGTAATTCAACCAATGGGTAAATATCTGCAGATTGTCTTCAAGTAACGTAAATTGATCAAGAATTTGTTCTACCTCTGTGTGTGTTTGTTCGGCATTCCACCCCAAACCATTGACAGCAATTGGGCGAGTAGCAACCACCCAAAACTCTATCAGCACAAGACGAGGAATAATGACACACTCCTCGTCTTGTGCTAAAAGTCTAGCAATTGCTTCCAGCGCCAGCGTATAACTTGATGAAGCACGATCGCAAGCACGCAATAGAATGTTGGTATCCAGTAAGTAACGAATAGTCAATCGTAGATATTCTCCCGGCGCAAAGCCTCATCAGGCAAGCCTGGACTGTTAGCTGAATGACTTGCAGCCCACTTCCTCCACTTTGCCGCTTTCTCTTCTGGAGACAATACGCCTGAACGTTCAGGACGCAAAATCAGTATATCTCCCTGAACTTCTAAGCTGTAGAATGTGCCAGGTTGTAGTTTTACCAGCACCTCAGATGGTAAATACAAATCGCCATGTTCGTTGACTTTGATAATATGTGTCACTGCTTTGATCTCCCATAGGCTTTGAACATTTATAGATTCCCTTTCTTACATCTTAAGTTGTCACGACTTATCCTCAACCACCAGTGTAGACTCAGCAGTACGCCCAAATTCTTCTGGTGCATATTGCAGGTGAACTTGGGCGCCAGGCCAAGAAAATGTCCCAGGAGTCACAGAACGGACTAAGTAATGCAGACTATAAACTCCTGTTTCCAAGTGGTCAGCATAGGCGATAATGCGATCGCTATTTATAATTACCCTTACAGAAGTCCGATCGCCTGTCTTTCAACTACTCTGTTTATCTACTATTAGATTCCTCAACTTTTCTTCATCAAAAGTAAACCCGTGACGTTCCAAATATGGGCGTAAATTTATTTTAATGAATAAATCTTTCAGTTCTTGGGCAATCTCTTGGGGTGGATTTCCTGATAATGCGATCGCAATTAAACGTTCTGCTGCTTGCAATTCACCACAGTCTATTGCAAGAGTTGCAGCGCTACGATGTAACACTGAACGAGTTGGTTCAGCATCAAGTTGATTGGCAATCAGTGCAGCAGCTTGAGATTCTTTGTCAAACGCTTGTCGAGAAACTTCATTGGCTTGCTTTAAGTCTCCTCTGAGTTTAGCAGTAAAGGCTGCTTCGGCCAAATCCATCGCCTGTTTATGCAACTCCTGAATCTGACTCATTTTTCCACAATAAAAGATAAGGGTCTGCTAAATTCAACAATAATAATGTAGACTGGAAATTCGCCATCAGAAGGATTAGTTTGCTCAATTTTTTGTTTTATTCTAGCTTTAAGCCTGCTATCATCTGCTTTACGTATACCTGAAACTTCCAGCCTTACTTTATTTTGAAACGGAAGTTCACCTGCTTCATCTTCGCTACCTAACCAATAATCAAATCCAGTGCCTTTGCGCGATCGCTCAATGACTGTAAACTGAGTTAATTGTCTGATGAGCATAAAAGCAATGCCATAGGCTGCTTGTTCTGTGGTGAACTCTTTATCATTCCAGCAACGGAGCATTTGCTGTGTAACAGGTTGCCAATATAGTCTAAATCTGGCGGTAAATTCTCCATTAACTGTGAGTTCTACACCCTGTAAATGACCTTGATCCTCCAAACACACCGCACAAGCTTCTGCTAAAGCTGCTCCAAAAGATGGAGTTATAGCGGGTAGTCCTTCTTCTAATTTAGTTAATACTAACTCTTGGGCTTTATCCAAGCTAAATAGAGCGAATCTTACCGTAATTATTTTGATTATACTTTACTTGCAGTTGCAGAAATGCAATAAACTACAATTATTATTTTCCATCCTCCAGTATTAATGTAGACTCAGCAGTACGCCCAAATTCTTCTGGTGCATATTGCAGGTGAACTTGGGCGCCAGGCCAAGAAAATGTCCCAGGAGTCACAGAACGGACTAAGTAATGCAGACTATAAACTCCTGGTTCCAGGTGGTCAGCATAGGCGATAATGCGATCGCGGTACACATTCTTAAACCCAAGTTCCCAGTTATCGGCTTTTGCTTGTAATGCAGCTGTGGTAGTTTGAAAACTTGCATCCACCGCCTCAAAACCTGATGGTAGCGGATCTTTAATTACTATATGATCTACGGGGCGATCGCAGATGATTTCTAAACCAATATCAAACACCTGTCCAGAGGCTAAAGTCAAGGGTTTATCGAAAGCATAAAGACCTGTTTTTTGTAAAACTTTCTCTTTATTTACTTGACTAATTTCTCGTGTTATGCGTAAACCGTTAAATCTGCCTGATTGATTTCCTTGCAAGCGATAATTATAAGCAACCAGATAGTGCAAAGTGCCATTACCTGATTTTTGCAGCGTTAAATCATTACGACCACGAGGTAATTGATTCATCGGCACATTTAGCTGTAAACTAGGATTTTGATAGCCTTCAAAGCGATTTTCTCCTAACTTATTACCAGCTAATTGCACTGTGGCAACAAAATTAGGCGGCGTGGGTTGCAGTTGGCTATATTCTACCAAAGCTGTTAAGGCTTGAGCATTATTATAGTTAGTTTGCCATGTGCCATCCCGTCGCAATGCCAGAAGACTTTGGAATAACTTATCTATAACTTCGGGTTTACTCTGCTTGGCAATAAATAAACGTAAAGCTTCCGCCTGTGTCGCGGTAGATGAACTCATCCATCCCCAACTATCTGGTAAACTTACAACTGCTGTGCGACCAGTTTCATAGATATTCTGTTGCAGCTGGTTCACTAATTGTTGAGATTCGTCTTGCCATTCTGGGAATTGAGATAAGTATCGCGCTAGTTTAATTTGAGTTACGACATCAAAGTTATTGCGTTGTCCATAAATATCTGCAAGAAAAGTATTGCGTTTTTCCCCAATTTGTGCCAGCGCGATTAAAGCATTAAGTTGCAGTTGCCTTTTACATAATTGCTGTTTGCAAAAATCGTATTCTCCAGGATTCGCCAGAACTGTTTGCAAATAAGCTTTCAGGTGAAACAGCATTCCAGAATCGACTAAATTAGGGAACACCTGACTGGCTTTAGCCAAAGATTCACCCGTGTATGAAGAAACCCAAGGGTCGGATTTTTCTTGTCCGGGGAAAGTAGTAAAACCACCATCTGCTATTTGGAGTTTTTGTAACTTTTCAATTGCTTTACTTGCCTGTTGGCTAGGATTAAATTCTGCAAATGCTTGACCATATTTTTGGGCAATAGTTTGCAAATTAGCAGCAATTATTAACTGACTTGCAGCAGGTTCAGTAAACGGCAAATCATCATCTTCTAAAACCTGCTTTGCTGGTGCTTTAATTTCTGTTATCAAAGTACTCGCCAACTGAATATCTAAACCTCCGGCATCAGGGAAGGTATTTTTATCAATATTCAGGGGAATCTTCACCTGTTTTTCAGTGACACCAGTTTCAACGACTTGTTCTGTAATTTCAATTGGCTTAATTTCCAAAGGTACTTCAAAAGTATCTGCGGCTGTATTTAGCTGAGTGGTAAAGCGAACTTTAGCAATTCCCACACTATCCGCCACCATTGGAAAGCGATAAGCATGAGTTGCAGATTCAGCTTTGGTTTGCAAAGAAGTAGTTGTGGGATTTTTGTCAGCAAACTTCACATTACCGCTAAGTTCGCCATTAATTGAGAGATTTCCTGTATTCCCGGTGTTGTTAGTTACAGATAAACCAGCAAGGATGCGATCGCCTGGACGGGCAAACTGTGGCAAAATGGCATTAGTTAGCAGTGGCTTTGTGGTGATAAACGTCGCGTCCCCATTCCCGAAACGCAGATTTCCATCGGTGGCGACAGCCATCACCCGCCATCTAGTTAAGTCATCCGGGAGTTTAAAGGTTATCTGTGCATTCCCATTTGCATCGGTGAGGACAGAACCGTTGTAGTAAGCTAAGGCTTGAAAATCAGTCCGAGTGCGAGTATTTGCTGCACCAGTTGAGAAACCACCGCCATAACCCCAACCTTTGGGTTTAGCTACATCTTGTGGTTGTAATATTACATCCGCGCGATTATCGTTAAAGCGGGTAGATATTAGCTGTTCTGCATAAACTGTATCTACTAAATCTGGCGGACGATAACCAGAAAGTTGTAACACCGCTTCATTTACAACCATGACTGTAAACTGTCCTTTGGTGGGGTTTCCTTGATTGTCTTTCAATTCCAGTTGTACTGTTTCTTCTGCACCAGGTTCTAATGATGCTTGCACCGGCTTAACTTGCAGTTTTAAATACTTATCTTCTAAGTTAACTTTAAAAGGTGTAAAACCAATCTTCACCAAATTATCTAAACTTCCCGCTTCCACTTGGTTTATGGGTTTACCTTGTCTGACTAACACAGCTTCGATGGCTGCATTTGGCAGCATTTCTGGCGTAACTTTAAACTGAATTTGTGGTGCACCTCCCTGAACTTTGATAATTTGCTGATAAAGGGGTTTGTCTTTAATCACAGCAAAGTATAATTCTGCATCTGGATAGGGAGATTGAATTAGTGCAGTAGCGGTTTCACCCGCTTTAAACTCTTTTTTATCTAATTTAACTTCTAAGACATCTTTTTCTCCCGAACCCCAAAATACTGAATTTCCTCCAGTTGCCCAAATTTGTAAATCTGTGGCACTTAATTCGCTTTTCGCATCACTAAAATTAACTCTAATCCGATATGAAGCAGATTCCGGCGCTGTCAAATTTACCGATTGCGGATTGCTAGCAGATGTAATTTCTGCTTGTCCGACTGTTTTATATTCAACTTGATTTTTTGGCGTTCGGCTACCTTCCACCAACTGGGTGACGCTGCTGTATTTTATCTGTTGTAATTCCAGGCGTACCCGTTGACCTGTTATCGGTTTTCCTGTAGGATCAGTAACAATCACTTCAATCGGAAAAGCCTTACCAGCATCAGCGATAAAATTGCTTTTTAACCCGATGAGGCGATTACTTGGTAAAGCTGTAAAAGTTTTGAAATTCGCTACAGAGAGATTAGAAACATCTGCAACTTGCACATCTACTCGGTAAGTCATTGGATATGGTAAATCATTAGCCACATTCACAGTTTGACTACTTTTACCATTAGCATCTAGCTGGGCATTAGTTTGCAACACATCACTAGATATAGTCGGGGTTTCCTCCGGCCATAACCATTGTCTACCAAAAGCAAATTCGTCCCAACCTTTAGGAATAAAATTAGCCTGCTGACGAGTAATAAAGTATTTTGCTTCTCCACCTTCTACAGGCGCACCAAATAAATAATTACTTGTAGCATTAATATTCACTTTCTCGTCAATGAGAGCAAATTCTTTATCTAAGTTGAGTTCGACTTTAAAGTTAGGTGGCTTAAACTCAGCAACCCGAAATTCTCCAGAAATTTCTTGCCCATTTTTTCCCTTCGCCTGGATTGTATAGTAGCCTAAACGCTGAGTAGTTTTAATTGGCAGTTCCAGAGAAAATGTGCCAAATTCATTTGTAGTTTGCGTACCTAAATTGGTCTTTTGTCCATCAGGATTTACCAAGGTTAATTGGTAAGCAGCATTTTTATCTTGCTGGATTGTGCCATTTTGCAGAAAGTCCGCGAAACCAGTCAACCAAGCTTTTTCTCCTGGTTGATACAACTGCCTATCTGAAAAAATTACCCCGCGTGATTCTGGCTTACCATCTTGCCAACCTGCATCAATACCGTACCCATAAACGCCGCTAGATTCTTCTGTTCTGGCAAATGCCCAATCTTGATTTTCACAGGCAATTACTAATAATTGTGGTGATTTACTAGAACTTTCATTCCCAGAATAACATTGCGGTAATCCTTCACGAACAATTCTAAAAATTCCATTGTCATCAGTTTTACCTGTTGCACAAGGCACAGGTTCCGGGCGAGATTTCGCCTGTAATTTTGATTGATAAATTTCCACAGCAGCCGCTTTCACTGGTGAACCATCTGTAAGATGATTGACGCGAATTAAGCCTGATTCAGGAAACCACTGAGTAAATACGCCCAAATTCGTCAATTCAACTAAGCCATAAGTTGTCGGTTCTCGCCACAGTTCCTTACCATTCTCCTGATATTTATTAGTGCGGGCTTGCACTCCGTAAGCTAACATCCCCGTAGCAGAACTTATTTTTTCTCGGAGAGGAACAGCAACGTCAACTGATTGATTTTTCTTACCCGATACCTGAAAGCTTTGCCAATCAGAAGGTTGTGGTAATAAATCAATACTATTATTAAAATAAACTAAATCTGTCGGTTTAACTACTCGATAAGCTGCTTTGTATTTAGATTCTGGCAGATTTCCCGTACTAATATTTAGCTGTAAATCTTTACCTGTGGGGAAAATATTCAAATCTGATGGTACCCAGATATCCCCAGCTAAATCTCCAGTATCATATTTAACTGTGACAGGTTTACCCAAAGTTTGCCCAAACTTATCTTTGAGATTAGCACCAATAGTAATTGTATAACTTTTGGCAGGTTCTAGCGCATAAGGATTGATACCAACAATTTTATCTTCATCATTTATTTGGATAATTCTCGAAATCTCTTTTGGTGCTGGATTAATAGTAATATTTTCTTTAGCTGAATCTGGCATTAAGACATTATTAAATTCTAGCTGCGGACTGCCTTTAAGAAATCTTCCAAATGTTCCCCCCGAATCTGGCTGTCCGTAAAAGTTAATTTTCTGAAATGCCAAAGGCGAATAAGTTGCTAACTTAGTGGCAAATTCTTTCTCTGTAGGTAGATTGCCATAAGCCGGACGTATTCCGAGAGAAAATACCAGGCGATAACGGGTTGATTTTTCGAGATTTTGCTGTGGGATGAGGTTATAAATCCAATTCCGTGCCGAAGGGTCAAATTTTTCTAAAGGGTCTTCTTCATTTTTTAATGGTTTTTCTTCTTTGTTGAATTCGACTTTAAAACCTATACCTTTATTTTTCCCTTCGGGAATTAACTGTAAATGTTCTTGTACAGAAGTTAAATCCAATTCTACATTTGAGGTAAATTGCAACTTCTGTTGTAAATCAATTGGTTCAACATCAGCCTTCTCAACGGGATTCACACCAGGGAGATTAGTCAGGTTGATAGATTCAGTATTGAAAGTCCAAGGTAAATCTTTGTCTAGGCGATGATTTTTTAAATCGGCTAAACCTGCCTTGATAGTAACTTGAAATCTTGTCGCTATTGGCAAAGCTTTATCAGCTTCAAAACCCACCATGCGCGGTGTTAAAAAGCGAAATTGACCGGGTAAGGGCGGCGAAAGTGCAAATGTTTGTAATATTTTTTGCTGTTCTGGACTGTCAAGACTTTCAACTGGAATTAAAGCTTCTTTGAAACGGATGCGGATTTGGTTAAGAGATTTCGCATCCCCAATGGGACTAATTTGTTCAATCCAGTCTGGTAATTTTGGAGGCGTGAGTGAGGAAACTGTTGGTAGTTGTTCTTTAGCTGAGTTGATACCAAAAAAATTACACCCTGCCATTCCTAGCATAAATGTAAAGAGAAGAATAAACTGTATTTTTCTCTTGCGCCTTGACGAATGCCTAATTTTTTTTAACAAACCCCCAAAGATGCGTTCGCCCAGCGTCTCGTTGGCGCAGCCTCTCGTAGAGAAGAGAAGGACGCGATAGAGAATTTTATGGTAGTAACGGAGTAAAACTCTGATAATCATATTTTTAGTAATTCAAAATTAAAAATTTGTAAATTATAGCGAACAAAACTTTGTATTACTTTATTAAGTGGGGAATGCCAAGATTAATAAAGTACGCCAGATGACTAGTTATTTGTACTCAAGCTTTCGATTTAACTATGTTTATTTACATTGATAACTAACTCAGTGTGATTGTTCCAAAAAATAACTACAATTCTTAACTATAAAGAAGTATTTTAATTTTACAAACATTAATTTAAATTTGCTAAGTTAGTAAAAATGAATTATTAAGGATTTGACATATTTACTGATGTAGATGTAACTAACTTTGCGGGAAAATTAAGGTAAGTTTTCTTATACAGGGGATTCCCTGATGAAACTAATTTCACGATCGCTACTCAAAATTAAGCACGGTAAAATTATCCTAGCTGTGCTGCTAATCTGTCTGGTGGTACGCCTACTACCATATTTTGCGCCCATTCGTGCCGCAGACATTGCCCAAAATCAGTTGGCAATGCAATTTAGCGATCGCAATGGTTTACCATTAGGAACATTGCTCACCCGTGACCAAGAGCATACATCAGTAGTACCATTAAATCAAGTTTCGCCCCAGTTTATCCATGCCATTTTAGCCGCCGAAGATGGCAGCTTTTACCATCACGGGGCGTTGGATATGAAAGCTGTTATCCGCGCCAGTAAAGAAGCTATCCACGCGAAACGAATTATTTCCGGCGCTTCCACTATTACAATGCAATTGGCGCGGATGTTAGATCCCGTCCCCCGCAACTTCTCTGGTAAACTGAGTGAGATTTGGCTATCTTGGCGGTTAACAGCAGGGATGAACAAAGATGAAATCCTGGCTGCATATATCAATCGGCTGCCGATGGGTGGGAATATATATGGTGTGGAAGCAGCCGCGCAGACTTATTTTTCCATCCCAGCTAGTGAGTTGAATCTTGCCCAGGCTAGTTTGTTGGCTGCTATTCCCAATAATCCCACATACTTTAACCCTTATGAGCATTGGGAACGGCTGAAGCAGCGACAAAAATATGTCCTCAATCGGATGGTACAGCAAAAGTATATCAGTGGAGCGATCGCAGCCCGAACACACACCGAAAAAGTTGTGTTTCAGTCTCGCCAGCGAGGAATTATCGCCGCACCACATTTTTTATTTTGGTTAGCCAATCAGTTGTTCCAGACGCAAACACAAGAAAATTCCCCCATCCGCACCACTATAAATCGTCCTTTGCAGCAGTTTGTCGAAGCACAGGTGCAGCAGGTAATTTCTTCTCTCGCCGCCAACAATGTCCATGATGCAGCTGCGTTGGTGATTGACAACCGCACTGGTGAAGTTTTGGCTTATGTCGGTTCGCCTGATTATTTTAATGAAGTCAAACTGGGACATAATGATGGAGTACAGGCGCTACGTCAACCAGGATCTACCCTCAAGCCTTTTATATATGAATTAGCTTTAGAAAAAAATTTAATTCGCCCAAATACGATTTTGGCAGATATACCTGCCCATTATGCAATTCCCGGCGCAAAACTTTACAGCCCCACAGATTACACCGAAAGGTTTCTTGGCCCTGTGCGCGTGCGAATCGCTTTAGCAAATTCCCTGAATGTACCCGCAGTGAGGGTGTTAGAAAAAGTAGGTGTGGAAACTTTTTTAGAACGTCTGCATCAACTGGGATTTGAACACCTCAATCGAACCCCGGAACATTATGGTTTAGGGTTAACTCTCGGTAGTGGCGAAGTCAGTCTCTGGGAATTAGCCCATGCTTACCTAACTATAGCACGACAAGGAGATGCGACCCCTTTAGTAAGCACATTTTCCAATTTCCCACTCCCCAGTACAGACGCGATTAATCGCATCTCTGCCTACTCCCCACTGGCTAAACACACGATATGGCAACTAATCACCAATATACTCAGCGATCGCCATGCTCGTGCAACAGCATTTGGTGTAGACTCAGTGTTAAATTTACCCTTTCCTTCTGCGGTTAAAACTGGCACTTCTTCCAATTTTCGTGATACTTGGACAGTTGGCTTCACCACAGATTACACCGTTGCTACTTGGGTAGGCAATTTTAGCGGTGAACCGATGCGGCAAGTTTCAGGTGTGACAGGGGCTGCACCCTTATGGAATCGAATTATGTTACATCTGCACGAACATCAGGAACCAGCAGGTTTTCCGCCTCCAGAAGGTTTAGTGCAATTACCTGTTTGTGCAATTTCGGGGTTACGTCCAACACCAGATTGTACCTCAGTGGTGCAAGAATATTTCTATCCTGAAGATAAAAGTAACTACGAAGGTGAAAATCAGTTCAATTTACCACCAGAGTATGATGAATGGTTGGCAAAACAACAGCAATCGAATTTTACTTCTACTAGTTTGAGAATTTTATCTCCGCATCATGGCGATTTATTTTTACTCTATCCAGCTGAAGAAGCGAAGCAAAAACTCGAATTTAAGCTAGTCGGAAATAAATCTGCGCTTGTGGAGTGGTGGCTGAATGGTGAAAAGCTAGATACACAGTCAACTAATTCTTTATTTTGGTATTTGCGTCCTGGTAATTGGACTTTGTTAGCGAGAAGTGGGGAAATGAGTGATAAGGTAAGTTTTCAGGTGGAATTAGCTAATCTTAAACCCACGCGTCGGGGATTTTCTATTAGTAATTCTCCGGTAAACAGGAATCGCCCATAATTAACAGGACTTACGCAAACAATAGCCGAAAAGAATCATTTTCTTCTTAGGGACAATAGCCTTCTCCTGCAGAAACGCTACCGCGTAGCTTGCTTCCACATCCCTTGCGCGTCCCGTAAGCAAGTAGTACGGGAAGTCTTCGGCTACATGAATTCCCTCAGAGTGCGTATAGTTTTGCGTAAGTCCTATAAATAAAATTCTACACTCAATATCTTCGGCTAAAAAGCAGGATGAAGATAGAGGACTAATGTCTGTAAGCTAACAATAACTTGTATTTGAGTATCGCCACTTTTTGCTAAAATATGATCCTAAATTCCAGCTTATGTAAATATACTAACGTAAATTTACTCGGATTTTTATTCTGATAAAATTTAAATACTAGTGGATATACGAGTTACGTTTCACTTTTATCTCAATAGGATATAACCAAACATAGTAACTCGACTTGAATAATGAGCAGCATACTGAGAGTAAAACCTTTGTCAACTAAAGCTTTTCATTAATAAAACCGGAGTTCTATATATGCTAGTGAAATCTAGGCAAGAGCAATATTAATCAATCAAACCTGCAATTCAGAGATTTTGAGGTCACAATTAGACTTTTTCTGCAAACTATAACCTACTCTGTACACGGGTTTTAGACAACATTGATCTACCTGTTTAGACAAGGTAAGAATGAGTCTTTCATATAGTTACTGATAGGTTAAAGGTGGAAAATAGTGTCGTTTAATTTTGAGTACCTACCCTATTTCGGATGTTATTTAATCTGCGTTAGGCTTTTTAAGTATTAATTTGATACCACAGAGATAGCATTTATTGACTTGGTTTATGTCAAGTAACCTTTCTGATTAGTCTATTAGCTGTAATTACCTCTAATCATCCATTTTGACTAAGATTATTGGCAAATAGACTCAACTTCTTGCTAGCCCCATACTCTAACAACTAGCAAAAGTTTAAAAAAGCTATCTCTGAATTGACACAAATTAAACAAAGAAGAATATCAGAATCAATCAGTAGAGGATTTAGCGCAAAGTGCGGTCTTTTCCCAAGGGCAGAAGAGGAGCAACTTTGTAAAAAAGACCCAGCACTCATTGAAAAACACGAAATTTTGAATTTGGTGGGGGACTTAAAGCCCTTTATTCAAAGGCTCTCTACCAGACGCTGCGCGTAGCTTGCTTAAGAGTAGCGCGGACTCCTTCCTAACGCTGCGTCTATCTCGCACTCGTACAGAACTCAGAATGAATTCTAACTCTTGAATTCTGATTGTTAACTCAGCACGGGCTAAACGCCCCGCTACCTTTAACTGCACTCGCAACTCACCATTCTTCATTACCCACATCAAAAGGAAGTTGAAAATGTCAATTTTGTTTCCTCTACAGCCAAAACAGTGGCTCGGACGGATAGTATCTGCGCGGCTAGTTAGCTTGGCCCTACTTACAACTGTGATGCCCTTTGAGGTTCTTTCCACCCCAGCATTGGCCATCCCACCAGCTGCGTCTGTTGACACCAAAGTTAACGTGCCTAATACAATGACCAAATGGCCTTTCAATACTAGCCGTTACTTGAAAGTGCCGCCCAACTTCTCCATCTCCGTTTATGCTCGCATTCCGAATGCCCGCTTTATCGCAGTTGCTCCTAATGGCAATCTTCTAGTGTCGCAGCCCAGTACCGGTAAAGTGCTAATTGTCAGGGCAAATGGCAACAAAGACCCAATTATTTCTGAGTTCGTGACAGGTCTACGCAACCCACACGACATTGTGTTTCACACGATTAACAGCACTACATACGTTTATATCTCTGAGAGTAATCAAATTAACCGCTTCATCTACAAATCTGGAGACATAACGGCGCACAATCGCCAAGTTGTCGTCGCCGGCTTACTAGATAGCAGCAGCTCGGAACTGAAAGGTGCTTACGGTCACGAACTGAAAAATATCGCACTCGATGGTAACCACAAACTATATGTGTCGATCGCCTCGTCCTGCAACGCCTGCGTGTCAGATACTGTCAGTAACCCACGGCGCGGTGCAATTTACCAGTACAACGCTGATGGAAGCAATCCACGGCTTTTTGCCCAAGGTTTACGCAATGCAGAAGGGCTGGCATTCGTCCCCGGCACAAATGATCTCTGGGTAGCCGTGAATAATCGAGACAATATCGCCTATCCCTTCAAGGATGCTACTAACAACTACGGTAAGGTTATCCCCTCCTATGTGGACAACCACCCGCCAGAGGAGTTCACGCGAGTTCGAGATGGGGGTAACTACGGTTGGCCATTCTGCAACCCCAATCCTGACACCTCAAGTCGCTTCTACTATATGCCCTTCGACCGCGACTATCAGTTCAATGCTGATGGACATGTTAATTGCAATGCGATGGACAAGATTATCAGAGGTATCCCAGCGCATTCGGCTCCCTTGGGACTAACCTTCTTACAAAATACGAAGTTTCCCAGCCTGTACTCAACTGGGGTACTGGTGGGGCTGCACGGCTCATGGAATCGGCAGTCGAAAACTGGCTATAATGGCTATACAATAGCTTACTTTCCCTGGGACAATACGACAAAGATCCCAGGAAATCAGATAGATTTAGTCAGCGGGTGGACACTTCCATTAACGGAAAAATACTGGGGGCGACCCGTGGATACGGCAGTAGATCAGCAGGGCAATTTGTTAATCTCAGATGACTACAGTGGCACGATCTACAAACTCTCCTACAAGCCTTCACGCTGATTTGTCATCGGATGTGGAAAAGGGAGAGTAGTTCGCAAATGATCTTAGCAAACCACTCCCCAATTAACAATTCAAAATTCAAAATGACGCTCTCTACGAGACGCTAAAAGCGTAGCTTGCAACTCTTACAGAGTACGCGGACTCGCTAACGCTACGCTAACAAAATTCAAACATTTTAGACATTTTCAGACATTCGCGTAGCGTCCCGCTTTCTAAGGACTGAAACTGGCGCTACCTATAGACGTAGGGGTCTTAAACCCTTTGATTTACGATAAAAATGATTTCCAGATTTCATCCCATTTCACACAAACTCTGATACATCAGGACTTACGCAAACAATAGCCGAAACCCTTATTTTCAGGTAGGGGCAATTCATGAATTGCCCCGGAGGGCGTGTACTTTTGCGTAAGTCCTATACATAAGTAGTAAGACAAAATTAATTACCCTGAAACCCTGATCCCGCCGAAAATTTAACTTTACAAATAAGGTTGAAGCATCTAGTCGTAGCCGATTTAAATCCAGCAACAATTGATGATCGCGATCGCGATCATCAATGTAATGACCAATACTTCGGCTTCGCTCAGTACAAGTGACCAATACTTCTCTACCAGAGGCTGCACTTCTCTACGAGACGCTGCGCGAACGGCAAGGCTCAGTGACCACGCCAACGGCTTCTCTACGAGACGCTGTTCGCGTTCGCTCAGTATAAGTGACCAATGACCAATGACTTTTGACACAGTGTACTAATCCGATCACAGACTCTCGTAGGTGAGTTCCGCATTTGCCCAGTTAGTTTCTGCCAGAAATTCCCTAAATGTGGTCAGAAGTCCAGGAAACTCTTCTTCTCGTAAACGCTGGACATCGGCTTGATAACCTTCTTTGCGATACCACTGAATCAAATCGAACAGTTCCCTTTGCAGCAAGAGCAAGAAAATCCAGGCGGGTGTCTCTTTGTGGACAACTTTCATCCCCTGTGCTTGGGAGAATGCCTCTGCCATCGCAAGAGGAGTCAGCACATCGCCAGCTAACTCAATTTCTTGACCAATATACTTGGTGGGATGTTTGATTACGTAGGCAGCAACGCGGCCCATGTCCTTGGTTGTAATTAGATGAAGGGGCTTATCTGGCTGAATAGAAAACGGGAAACTACCTTTGAGAATAGAAGGTCGCGTGTACTTCTTCCAAAACTCCTCCATAAACAAGCAGGCTCGCAACATAGTAGTCGGTAAGCCAGCTTCTTTGAGAATTTTTTCTACTTGGTACTTTTGCTCAATCCGGGGGATTCCTGAATTCCTGTCCGCCCCACCTGCGGAATTGTAGACAAAGTGCTTAATGTCAGCAAGCTTTGTAACTTGTGCAACTCGCCTTGCCCTCTCCACCTCTAGCGGGTCAATTTTAGTGGAGTCGGCAGAAGTAGCGTGACAGTAAACAGCCGAAATCCCTGCAAAGGCTGTTATCAGGGAGGCTTCATCGTCGAGGTTGGCTTTTACCAGTTCAACTCCGGCATCGTTGAGCTTTGCAAGAGTTGGACGATTCAGGTCAATTTCTCTAGTGATGACTCGCAGGTTGGTAACTCCCTGTTGGAAAAATCCCTTGACGACATTTCCACCTGTGCCGCCAGTAACTCCGATGAGTAAGACTTTATCGGTGTTTAACTCTGTGCGATCGCCCAAATTTGACATTCTCTCTTCTACCTGGAGTTGTTTATTTTAATTAAGTTTATACAAAGACAAAAGAAGCAAACAATAATTAAGTAGCAATCTGATTTAATATCAGAACTTCAAGTTTCGACCTCAGACCAACAACATCCAAATAGGACTTACGCACCACTAAACGTTGTAGGAGCAATTCATGTAGCTTTAGCTGACCGCAGGCTATTGCCCCTACCTAAAAATCATTCTTTTCGGCTATTGTTTGCGTAAGTCCTGCCAAGCAAAAAGTTTCAACAAAGCCCGAACGACTGGAAAATCGCGGCGACAAAAACAAAATCCTTGGATCTGAGTTGACAGATAAACTTGTACGATCGCTCTGGGGTGAAGATCGCTTTGTCCTTTGCTAATGACCAATGACTAATTTAGAATCCTACCGCGCTTTGGCACTGCAAGTTACCTGTCATGCAGTCAACCAAACAAACGATGCGCGATCGCTCATGCAAAACTCCATCAATCGCCTAGCTCAACAGATTGCTGCCAGCATCGCTTTCATTGGGTTTGATTGTCGTTTAATTGTACTGCCAGAATATTTCCTCACCGGTTTTCCGATGGGAGATTCTCTCTTAGGATGGGCAGAAAAAGCCTGTATAGAAATGGCTGGTGCTGAATATGAAGCACTTGGTAAAATTGCTCAAAAGCATAAAATCTTTTTGGCTGGTAACGCCTACGAAGTTGACCCCAACTTTCCCGGATTGTATTTCCAGACCTGCTTTATCATTGACCCCTCTGGCTCAATTATTTTGCGGTATCGACGGCTGAATTCATTATTTGCTCCCACACCCCATGATGTTTGGGATAAGTATCTTGACTGCTATGGTTTGGAGGGAGTTTTCCCCGTTGCCAAAACGGAGATCGGTAATTTGGCAGCTTTGGCATCAGAAGAAATTTTGTATCCAGAAGTAGCGCGGTGTCTGGCGATGCGAGGAGCAGAGATTTTTGTCCATTCCACCTCCGAAGTATACAACAAAAACCTCACCCCCAAAGACGCGGCAAAAATCACTCGCGCCGTCGAAAACATGGCTTATGTAGTTTCAGCCAATACCGCAGGTATCGCTAATATTGCTATCCCCATTGCTTCGGCTGATGGTGGCTCTAAAATCATCGACCATCGCGGAATCGTTTTAGCAGAGACAGGTGCAGGCGAGAGCATGACAGCTTTCGCAGAGATTGACCTAGTAGCATTACGCCGCGATCGCCGCCGACCGGGGTTAAATAATTTACTTTCGCGCCAACGGTTTGAGCTATACGCTGAAAGTTACCAGCAATCACACTTTTACCCTGCTAATACTATGCTGGAAACAGAAGTAGACCGCAAACACTTCCTCCAAACGCAGCAAGCCACCATTGAGCGGTTAGCTAAATTGGGGATAATTTGAATTTGGGCATCGGGCACTTGTACTGAGCGAAGTCGTTGGCGCAGCCTCTCGTAGAGAAGTATTGGG
>NZ_JABXKJ010000234.1 GCF_017115085.1 Nostoc sp. NMS7
ATCATCACTATCAAATAGATATACTTTAATCTTCCGCCCAAAATTTAACATATTTGGGGCTGTTTTTATCGGATTTCTCTTAACATTCAACACTTTTGATCCGAAGCTTATTGACTCTGTAGTGGATTAATCGAGATGACGCTCTAAGCGTGTACCTGTCTCCGAAGCCTAACTATTTATTATACGGAAAGTTTCGGTATAATCTTTTTCTAAATCCTAATATATCAAGCATTACAGCTACCTTCTTTCTGTATATGCGGAAAACTTCTTTTTTAAACCCCTATTTTGGATATTATATATACAGAATTTTTAACACATCTTGCTGTAAATGAAAATGTGGCTGCATCAACGCAGAACCAATGACATATATATATTTTGCATGAATTTTGAACACCTAAAATGGTACAAAGTTAACACCCTAGTGCGTTAGCCTACGGCATAACACACCCTACAAAACTAGTTTTTAGGCTTCAACTTCGGGGTTTTCAGCCAACATTCTGATAAAAATGTAAAATTTATAAAGATTAATATAGAGTTAGGTAGATCCGCCCAAGCTGGGGTATCTCGCGCAAAAAAGATGAAAATTAAAAAAAAAGAAATATCTTACGCCAATCACTGACGGTTTTCCGTTATAGTGGACGGGCTGTAAACCTAGTATGGACTACTAGCCGATCGCTTACTATTCTTTTGGCTAGTTTAACTTTGGTGGGTGGTATTTTACCGGCGGCGATATCTTACATTGGTAAGTTAATTGTTGATGCGGTGGTATTTGCCTCTCAAGTTAATTCACAAAGCAATGGTTTTGTGAATATTTATCCCTCTCTGTGGTATGTAGGATTAGAAGCGATCGCTGTAATTCTACTAGCAGGCAGTCAGAGAGGACTGATCATTTGTCAGTCGTTATTGCGGGCGCTAATGGGTCAGCGTGTGAATGTACTCATCTTAGAAAAAGCGCTGAAACTGGATCTTAGGCAGTTTGAAGACTCAGAATTTTATGACAAATTGACTAATGCACGACGAGAAGCATCGGTTCGTCCCCTTTCCTTAGTAAACCGCACCTTTGGGTTAGTGCAAAATGCTCTTTCCCTAATTACCTACGGTATTTTGCTAGTAAATTTCTCAATTTGGGCGGTGGTAATGCTAATTGTGGCAGCTATGCCCGTATTTATTGCGGAAACAAAGTTTGCGGGAGAAGGCTTTCGCTTGTTTAGTTGGCGTGCGCCAGAAACTCGTCAACAAAACTACTTAGAAAATCTGCTAGCAAGAGAAGATTTTGTCACAGAAGTCAAACTCTACCAGTTGGGAGAGATGCTGCTAGAACGTTACCGCAACCTGTTTGAGCAACTCTATGGGGAAGACCGCGATTTGACTCTGCGGCGAGGATTGTGGGGGTATCTCCTGAGTTTAGTCAGTACTGGTGCTTTTTACGTAGCTTATGCTTGGATTGTGCTAGAAACAGTGCTAGGTAAGATTTCCTTGGGAGATATGACGCTGTATCTTACGGTTTTTCGTCAAGGACAGTCTACTTTCTCCAATGCCCTCACTTCTATTGGAGGAATGTATGAAGACAACCTATATCTATCAAATCTCTACGATTTCCTGGAAGAGGAAGTACCAAAGTCTTCGGGGAAGGCAACCATTGGTTTAAATCCCCAAGATGGTATGCGTTTTGAGAACGTATCATTTACTTATCCGGGAAGTTCCAAGCCAGCGTTGAAAAACATTTCCCTGCATTTGAAACCGAGAGAGAAATTGGCAATTGTGGGTGAAAACGGTTCCGGTAAGACTACCTTAATCAAACTACTTACCCGACTCTATACCCCGGATTCTGGACGAATTTTCTTAGATGGCTTGGATTTACAGGAATGGGATGTGGATGTGTTGCGGCGTCGCATTGGTGTAATTTTTCAGAACTTTGTCCGTTACCAATTTACTGTGGGTGAGAATATTGGCGTGGGTGATGTCGAACATCTCGAAAACAAAACCCGTTGGCAAACTGCTGCCCAAAAAGGCATGGCGCAATCTTTTATTGACCAATTACCCCAAAGCTTCCAGACTCAGCTTGGTCGTTGGTTCAAGGGAGGACAGGAACTTTCGGGGGGACAGTGGCAGAAAATTGCCCTCTCTCGTGCTTTTATGCGATCGCAAGCAGATATCTTAGTGTTAGATGAACCAACATCAGCAATAGATGCCCAAGCTGAGTTTGAGATTTTCAATCATTTTCGCGCTATTACTCAAAATCAGATGGTACTTTTGATTTCCCATCGTTTCTCGACGGTGCGGATGGCTGACAAAATCGTAGTTATTGAAGACGGGGAAGTTATCGAACAGGGAACTCATGAAGAATTATTACAGCTAGGCGGACGTTATGCCAAGTTGTTTTTGTTACAAGCAGCTGGTTATCAGTAGGAAAGGGGGCTGGCTATCTTGATTACAGGTTATTTGTGAAGTGAGGTACTTAGTACAGCTTTGCGTAAAATCGCAATGTTTTTAAACGCAGAGGGACGCATTCGCAAAGCGTCTCGCAGAGAAGGAAACGCAAAGTGACGCAGAGTTTTGGTTAATTTATTTGGCTACGAATTAATCAAATATTGTATTTAGTGAATTCAAATAGCGATGCCCTTCGACAGGCTCAGGGTAAGACCTAGGTTGGGCTGCGCCTACGCCTACTTTGTACAAAACAGATAATACCTCTATCTAACCACGTTAAACTGTTCGGTAAACATGGGTAAAATCTCTTTCGTACCTAGACGCTCCGTATTGTTAAACATTGCTACCCGATAAAATTATGCAAATAACACAACAGCGATACTATACCCCAGAGGAATATTTAGAGTTAGAAGAAGTTGCTGAGTATAAAAGTGAATACATTGATGGGCAAATAATTTCTATGGCGGGTGGAACAGTAAATCACAATAAAATAGCACTCAACTTAAGTACTGAGTTGAATTTTGCTTTTGAAAAGCAGAACTACCAGGTTTTTATGGGTGATGTTCGTCTGTGGATATCCCAAAAGCGAACCTATACGTATCCAGATGTGATGATTCTGGCAGGTGAACCAGAGTTTTTTAACAACCGAAGAGATATAATTCTCAACCCACAAATCATTGTTGAGGTTTTATCAAAATCGACCAAAGGCTACGAGCGCGAAGATAAATTTCAGGCTTACCGAACTATTTCTACCTTTCAAGAATATTTATTAATTGACCAAACTCGGATTCATGTAGATCAATTTTCCAAAACTGGGAAAAAGCAATGGGCGCTTCGTGAATATGATGAAGAAGATGAAGCGATCGCACTTGTAACCGTACCATTTGAGATTTCCTTACAGGATTTATACTACAAGGTGAAGTTTGAGCCTGTTGAGTCGGAAGGGGAAAGTGCTGATGTTGATGAATTGGAGTAAGGGTGCGTATACAACTGGCATTATCAGAGCGGGCTTTCCGGTCTACTTCACAATCATATTGAAAAAATATTAGTGCAAATTAAAGGCACAACAGCTTATTCATATTTCTGCTGTGCGCTACTAAAGCTTGATGCCAGGATATTAGCGAATAGCAAATAACGGTATAGCGACTGAAATAGTAGATTCGGTCTTCAGAATTTTGGAGTTTTACCCCGATTTACCCTGCCGTTAATGAATAAGTCTTTAAGCTAAGTAATTGGTTAGAAACACTCTTAGTCAGTAGTAAGTGGTCAATTTTACGCACTAGTGAGTACTTTTGAGTTGTTATTGAAGACCTCAATAATTATGTTGATTTATACTCAGTTACTTATCTTGCTTTTTTATACATATCTCAAAGATTATGCGAATCATACATATTTTGAACCACGTTCAAGAAATAGGTAACGGTATTGTAAATGTGGCTGTGGATCTGGCTTGTTTACAGGCAAAATCTGGTCATGAGGTAGCGGTTATTTCTGCTGGTGGTGAATACGAGACTTTACTAAGTATTTGTGGTGTTAAACACTACCAACTAGACCAAACTAGGAAACCGATAAGTATGATGAAAGCAGTTATCCGTTATCGAGCGATCGCAGCTGAATTTCAGCCGGATATTGTTCATGCACACATGATGACCGGAGTCATATTAGCACGCATTTTTAAAGGACACAACTATGCTTTAGTTTCTACAGTACACAACGAATTTCAACGTGCTAGCCTGCTGATGGGTTTAGCTGACAGGGTAATTGCTGTCAGCAAGGCTGTGCGAGATTCTATGGCCAAGCGCGGTATTTCCGAAAATAAGTTGCGGGTAGTCTGCAACGGAACTTTGGGCAGTCCCCGCACCCATCCAATACAAGATTATCAACCTTTACCATTACAGCGTCCAGCGATCGCTACCGTAGCCGGAATGTATCAACGCAAAGGAATCACTGAATTAATCGCTGCCTTTGCACAAATTGCTTCAGATTTTCCCCAAACGCATCTTTATTTGGTCGGAAATGGCCCTGATAAACAGCTATTTGAGGCACAGGCACAAGCAACTTCTGTAAAAGAACGTATTCATTTTGAAGGTTTCCAGCCGCAACCTCAACGCTATCTCATATCTTCTGACATATTTGTGCTGGCTTCCCATCGTGACCCTTGCCCTCTGGTACTTTCGGAAGCTAGGGAAGCTGGAACTGCGATCGTTGGGACTCAGGTAGACGGGATTCCTGAAGCTTTGGACAATGGGCAAGCAGGTCTTTTAGTGCCAGCAAAAGATAGTAATGCTTTGGCTGGAGTTTTAGTACAATTACTGAGTAATGACGATATGCTGCACGAATGGAAACATCGGGCAAATCAAAACCTAGAATGGCTGAGTGTTGCCCGCGTCCATCAGGAAACACTGGCAGTGTATCGTCAATTAATTACAGAATGAGGGCATTAGACACTTGTACTGAGCGAACGCGAACAGCGTCTCGTAGAGAAGTCGTTGGCGCAGCCTCTCGTAGAGAAGTATTGGGCACTTGTACTGAGCGAACGCGAACAGCGTCTCGTAGAGAAGCCGTTGGCGCAGCCTCTCGTAGAGAAGTATTGGTGATTGTCGGTTATGTTTTGCTAGTCCCCAGTCCCCAGTAAGGTATTAAAAGTGTAGCGATCGCTTTAATTTTAAAGCTACATTTAAAGCACCAAAGGCTAATACACCCAAAACATTAGTTGATTCAGGAATTTAAAAATGAGAATTTATTTTACAACTATTGTAGTGATCGCCATCTTTGGTGCTGGTGTAGTTACTGCAAACAATACAACCAAATCCTTAGCACAAAGTACCGAGAAAGTATCTGCAAGTACTGAAATGATTGAGGGTTTGACAGTTACAAGAACAGAGGGGAGTATTATAGTACCAAAAGATATAGAGGATTTAATTGCAAAATCAGATATTATCGCTATTGGAAAACCAACGCAATCGATCACGGAAAGTACACCCTTAATTCAACGTGATTTGGAGGGCTACGTTACTCAAGCGATCTCCCAAACTAAATTTAAAGTACAACGTGTGCTGAAAGGTGCGTCATATTCTGACACGCTATTGATCGGACAACAAGCAGCTATAGTTGCAGACAGGATCACGGGTAAAAGTTTCCTTCAGGTATTTGAGGATTACCAACCGCTAGTCAAGAATGCGAAATACATTCTTTTCCTTAAGAAAGGTTTGAATGGTAGTCCATTGTATTTTCCTGTAGAAGTTTATTACGGCAAATTCAATGTTGATGGCACAGACCAAGCTGAAAATAAAATAGAAAATTCCGATTTCAAGTTGATCCAAAAGGATGTGATTGAGAGATTTAAGAAGATTATAGACGAGACATCAGCTAGTTAACCATGCAACGCCGCTTTACTTTAAAGCGAATAAGAAACCTCACCCTGGTTATGCTACGCAAAACCTGTCCCTCTCCTTAGTAAGGAGAGGGATGTCGGTCAGGACTCTTTGAGGTTTTTGTTTTGGGTAATTCGATAAACTGTGTACACTGTTTTGCGTTAATCCTGATCAGGGATTCAAATCAATTTTTTCTTAAATCCACGCAATTTGGTTAACACTGGCTTCGCCCAATTTCCACCCAGTAAATCGTGCAGCAGAATATAAAAACAGGGGATGATAAATAATGTCAGCATTGTTGCGATCGCCATCCCAAAGAAAACTACAATCCCTAAAGGCTGCAAAAACTCCGAACCTTCACCAATGCCCAATGCCAAAGGAAATAGTCCCAAAATAGTGGTGACTGTAGTCATGATAATTGGGCGTAAGCGTTGAGGAGCAGCTTTCATGATCGCAATTTGGCGTGTACAACCTTCTTCTTCTCGAATTTGGTTTGCCAATTCAACCATTAGAATCCCTGCGTTCACCACAATTCCCACCAGTAGCACGACACCAACAATTACAGTTGCGCCAATTGCAGTTTGGGTAATGTAAAGTCCAAAAATTCCCCCAGCTAACGCTAGTGGTACGGTGAAGATAATTACCAATGGGTCAATCAGCGAATTGTATTGCACCGCCATGACTACAAAGATTAAGAACACTGCCAACGCCCCCAAAGTTTTTAAAGCATCTTGAAGTTGCTGATTAGTTTCTTGGGCAGAACTAGGCACAATTGAAACCCCATCAGGTAAGTCTACATCCTGGAGTACCTTGTTGACTTCGGCGATCGCTTCACCAAGACTAGCTCCTTCGCTAAGATTTCCGGCGACAATAAAAGCTTGGCGCTGATTAATCCGTTGCACTTCACCAGGCGCTTGACCTTCTTGAATGTCCGCAACATCTGAAAGGCGGATTAGTTGATTATTTTCTGTAAATAGCGGTAATCGCTCTAACTGGGAAGGACGTTGAATCGCTTCTTTATTTAGCTGCACCCGCACATCAACTAAACGATTCCCGCGTTGAATTTGCGTCGGAACTGAACCTTCAATTGCTGTTTGAACTGTTGCACCAATTTCTTGAGCGCTCAACCCTAAAGCCGAAACCCTTTCCCAGTCGGGGCGAATTTGGATTTCTGGTTGCCGAGGGTCGGCATCTGGTCGGAATGTCGCTAATTTTGCCCTTTCCTGCAATGCTTCCAGTACTTGTGCGCCTGCTTGTATTAAGTTTTCTTCATTCTCGCCTTGCAAAATCACGTCAACGTCAGACCCTTGCACTGGAGAATTACTCAAGATTAAACCCCGCACCTGACCAGGATTGAGGCGCAGCAGAATTCCTGCTAAGTTGAGTTTGTTAAATTCTTGAGTTACTTTTTTGACGAAAGCTTCGACATCTGTGCCTGGTTTAAGATTGATAGTGCTGCTGGCACGTAAAGGATTTTCTGTAGTACTGTTGCCAAATAAATTACCACCGACAGTTGTGAAAGCAGATTGTGTTTCTGGTTGTTTGAGCAAAATGTCATCGACAATTTGCATAACTTTTTCAGAAGTTGCTAAAGGTGTACCGGGAGGAAACTGCGCTCTCAAGTTAGCTTGACCAGTACTGATGCGGGGTAAAATTTCTTGGGGAATTTGACCAAACATAAAGAAGCTGCTACCGCCTAAAATTAGCAAAGCAACGGTAACTACGAGGAGCCGATAACGTAAAACTCTGGTTAAGAAGTTCCCGTATAAGAGCGTAGCATCTTCAAATCGCTGATTAAATTGTTTAAGCAGCCAAAATTCACTGATCCGACTAGACCAGGGAATTCCCAAGAGTCGAGAGGACAGCATCGGCACTACTGTAATTGCAACGACAAGGGAGGCTGCGACTGCAAAGCTAATTGTTAGAATCAGTTCATTAAATAGCAGTGCAATAAAGCCGCCAATTAAGAGGAATGGCACTACAGAAACTAAGTTAGCAGTTGTAGCAGCAACTAAAGCAGATTCTACTTCTTGGGAAGCTGCGATCGCACTGTCAATAAAAAATGTTGAATTTCTCTTCTGCCCCTGTGCCTCCATCTCTTTTTGATTGGGAGTCATGCCTGTTTTTTCGGAAATGTTCTCCAAAATCACAACCGATGTATCAATTGCTTGACCGACTCCTAATGTCAACCCTGCTAAACTGAATACATTTAAAGTCAAGCCAAATATTTTCATCAGAGCGATCGCTGCTAGAGTACACAACGGAATCGTCAAACTGATAATAAATGTTTGCCTGAATGATCCTAAAAATAACAACACTGCTGCTGCTGCTAACAATGCCCCAGAAATCCCCGAAAAGATCACATCATTTAAAGAATTACGGATGAAAACAGATTCATCTGTGGTGGGACTCAAAGTCATGTCTGCTGGAATTAAACCCGATTGCCGTAATTGTTCAATTCGCCGCTTCACAGCATCTACAACTGTGATTGTATTGGCCTCAGGTTGCTTTTGGATGGAAAATTTCACCGCAGGCTGACGATTGAGGTAAACAAATACTCGCTGCTCTTCTGTATCGTCAATTACTTCCGCAAAGTCTCGCAAATAAACGCGGCCTGGAGGTGCAGGGGTAGTAGTTGTAGTAGTGGTATTGGTATTACTAGTATTAGTGGTATTAGTGGTAGCAGGGGAAGAAGAGGAAACTTCCAAGGAAAGGTTTTCAATTTCCTTAGCATTTTGGAAGCGCCCTACAGTCCGAGTCAATGGCTCGGAATTTTGCCCCAGAATCCGATACTTCCGGTGAAATACCAGGGGCTTCTAGCCGGACACTAACTCGTGGATAAGTAATTGACGGTAGGAGATCGACTTGGATGGTTGTGAGAAAAAATACCCCAATGACAATTACTGCCACGGTGAGCATGAGTGTGCCAATGTGTTGGCGGATAGCGATCGCGCTGAGACTAAATCCGCTATTGCCATTATTATTATTTGCCTGTTGCATGATCCTAAGTGATAAGTGGTGACTACTGAATACTTTTTTTATTGCTTTTCTGAAAGAATTGAAAGACTTACAGTGTCACCTTCTTTTAACGCCTTACCACTACGAACAACATAGCGCTCTCCCGCTTGCAAACCAGATAAAATTTCGACTCTACCATCAGCCTTTTTTCCTAACATTACGGCTCGTGCTGTTACCTTCGTTTTGCCTTCTGTGTCTTTGACGACAAATATTGCTCCACTTCGGTCTTGTGACTTTGCCTCTGTCATACCAGATGTGTTAGATGGGGAATTCTGCCGTAGATTTGTTTGCGTCTCCCCTGTACCCTTGGAGTTATTACTGCCTGCTTGTTTTTGAATCGCTGTTTGCGGCACTACTACGCGCTGTGTTGTCTGGGTTTCAAAATTGACTCGTGCCAGCAGTCCACTACCAATCTTGGCTTGATTGTTGGGAATCACTACCTCTACAGGTATCAAGCGAGATGTGGCATCGGCAGCTGGGGAAATGCGCGTCACTCTGCCAATTAATGCTTCCTTGGGGAAGGCATCTAAGCGCACTTGTACAGACTGCCCAACTTGAATTTGTGACAG
This sequence comes from Nostoc sp. NMS7, assembly GCF_017115085.1. Lineage (GTDB taxonomy): Bacteria > Cyanobacteriota > Cyanobacteriia > Cyanobacteriales > Nostocaceae > Nostoc. The sequence goes on from NZ_JABXKJ010000234.1 coordinate 9,392, forward strand.
TTCTAATTCCGAAACTTGGACGACGACTTTCACACGGTTAAAGTCGCCAATTTTTAAGACTTCGTTACCTGCTTGCAGAAGATTGCCGGGTTCTGTCACCTTTTGTGTGACTACGCCAGTGATCGGCGATGTCAGCCGAGCGTAAGAGCTGCGCTCTTTGGTTTGAGCAACCAATGCCTGTTGGGCAATTACTCTACCTTGGGCGGCGGCGACGGCTTGCTGTTCTGTACGGACTTGTTCTTGGGCTGCTCGCAATGCCTGGGCAGCTGTTTTAGCTTCGGTGCGTGATTGCTGAGCAGTTTGTTCAGCGATCGCTCCGGCTTTGAACAATCTCTGCTGCCGTTCTGAGTCTGCCTGAGCTTGCACCACTTGTAGCCGCGCCCGTTCCACCTCTGCACGGGCATTGCTTACCTGATTGGTTGCCCTCGCTACTTCTGATTTCAGGGCTGCTAGTTCTGCTTCTGCTTGCTTTAATTGGGTCGAAAGTATGGCATCATCTAACTGCCCGACGTTTTGCCCAACCTTTACTGGATCGCCGACATCTAAGTTCAAAGCCAACAACCGCGCTTCTACCTGCGATCGCACTGATACAATCCGAAAGGGTGTTGTATTACCTGTATATTCTGGTTGTTTTTGCAGCAAGTCAGTTCGAGCGATCGCCATATCTACAGCCGTTGCAGCACCACCAGGACTCTGAGATTCTGCATCAGCCGATTCCTTGGGCGACGCTCCACAATTCGCTATCAGCAGTCCTATGCCCAGCAAACAGGGAATCAATAATATGGATATAAAAGGGGAAGATACCTTTGTATTTGCAACAGCCACATCAGTCTTCACAACTGAATCTAACTGGGTATTAATTACCTGGTTAGCGGCTGCGAAAGGTGAGATTTTCGCCTGCTTCTGCGGCTTATTTCTGTCCAAAATCATTTATTTTTCTTCTATTTGGGGAGCTTTTGGGGTTAAACAGCCGTGCATTACCAAGTAATTTTGAGACAGTATGACTAATGAAAAGCGGCGAGAGTCAATTAGCTATCTTCTTGCAGAATTTTGTATCAAAAACTACTTTTTTATCACGAAAAATTCTCACCACTTTAACTCATTACATCAATGACACAGCTTTTTAGCTGACGATGCAATTCTTAACTTAAGTATAAATATTTTTAAGGTTATTGCAATCTGCCGCTAGTAGAAGACTTGCGTTTACTGAAGATATAGGAGTTTTACGCCCCTACTTCTAAAATGGGCAGTATCAAATAACTGTACTTAGGCTTACATAGTCAAACTTACCATAGCAACTAGTAATTTTTACGCTTGATCTAATATATTAAGAATAGTAAACATATATTGCTTTTTTTGAGGCTGTAAGATTTCGATCAAGCGTAGGCGTAGCCCGTCGTAGACATCGCATATACAGCAAAGAAAAGCCCGATATCTATCTACTACAGCTATCAGATAACCTTAGGCGAGGAAAGTTACGAGTGACATCATTGCTAAAAATTGCACAAACTGCTCAGGAATCCCAGATTTCCGAATTTTTCCAGGAATCAATGGGTAAGTGGCAATCGCAACGACGCTACTACACCCTACCTGAGGGAGAAACCAAGGAGATGGAAAGTATAGTTACGATCAATTTTTTAGAGCAAGGCTGTGATGAATTGCAAAAGCTAGCTCAAATGCACGATTTATCTGATACAGATAGTTTGATCTGTGGTGCCGCAGTTACATGGGAAAGTAGGGATGTGCTGAAGGCAACGAAAGAGTCGCAAGGTTCAACATTATTTGGGGTTATGGGAAACATTTTATATCGCGATCGCGGTTTTGCCATATCCAAACCAGTCACCGCCCAGTATTATTTCTCCAACCCGAAAACACTGTTTTTGCGAACTGAATACAGTGGTTCAGTGTTTGAGGAAGAGTTAAAGCTAATTGGCAGCAAATACCGCACCAGACAAACCATTATTTCCCGTGCTGGTGAGCAGTTGATGATTGGTCAATATTTAGAAAAGAGAGTGGATTAGTTGATCTCGTGGGTGCGGTTCCCTATGGCCTCACCCCTTTTGGGACTAGCCAGCACTTAGCTATCAACTGGCAACATAACTTTTTATAACATTTTTTGAAACTTTACCCCAGAAAGTTAGTTGTTATGCCATCATGGGAAGTGAAATGAGAATTAATTCGGCGACAGTGTTTGTTTTTAGTATTGACAGGCTTTTCCCTTTTGGTATTACAGACTTCTCTCCGAAATCTAAATCTCTACAAACTTATGATTTTGGAGACATTTAATGTCAATTTACGTAGGTAACCTCTCCTATGAAGTTACACAAGACGCGCTAAGTGCTGTATTTGCAGAATATGGTAGTGTAAAGCGTGTTCAATTACCGACTGACCGTGAAACAGGCCGTTTACGCGGCTTTGCTTTTGTGGAAATGAATTCAGAAGATGAAGAAACAAAAGCCATTGAAGCCCTTGATGGTGCTGAATGGCTTGGTCGTGACCTGAAAGTTAATAAAGCCAAGCCCAGAGAAGATAGGGGTGGTTCCTCCTTCGGTGGTGGAAACCGTGGCGGTGGCGGTGGCGGTGGTGGCGGTGGCTACAATCGTAACCGTTACTAAGCTGAATAGACGAAAGTAATTTAATTAAATTTAGAAAAGGCTCAGGTAGAAATGCTTGAGCCTTTTCTATGCAAAACTTTGACTCTAAATAATTTCGGTTGGGATGCTTTGGCAATTGTAAGATAATATCATACCTGTAACTGAAACCCAGGCCAAACCTCTTCGGCAGAAATTAGCGCTGGCATTTGAATTACCTCTACAGGCAATCCTTTTCGGTAAATCTCCACCTGCTGTTCTTGAGGATTAATCAGTTCTCTTTGGGCATTTAGTTCCAGATTTAAATCTTTATTCGCCATGCAGAGTTGATAAAACTGCTCATCCGTTAGATGAACAATTAGGTCTAGATTTAGCACAACTGTATCCATTGAACTGCTCCTTTTTCATTCAAAGCCGCGATCGCTGACACGCTTAATAACTCACGCTACAGTAATGCAATAAATTCCTCTACGCTCAAATCAGCACGCCTATGATTCTCTAACCAAAGTGCCCTGATGAAAGATCATTTTCCATTGATCGTTGTTCAATTTCCAGATGGAACTTCGCAGCGAATGAACAGGCTGTTCGCCAGATCCACCATGTCTGACTATACGATAAGTTACTAAAATAACCCCTGTTGCTAAAACTAACGTTTTGAATTCTGTTATCGATCTTTGAGTCAGGGGTTCGATGGGTTCATTCTCTAAGCTCTTGATAATTTGCTGTTTATCGAAAACACGCCCTGAGCTTCCGAACTCAATGAACTCGTCAGCAAGTAAATCCATGATATCTTTAGCTGACTTTCGTACATCCGGTTGAAGCAAACACTCCTCAAAGTCACGGAGAAGCGATTCCTCTAAATAGTCTGCTTTTCTACTTGATGCCAGAGTCATGTTTAATAGTTTCTCCGAAACTAATTTTATACTACCCTACCCAAAAAAGGGAGGCATTCATTACCCGATTCTGGTGTGGTGAAAACCTGAGCCACATCTTCATCTAAGGGCATAATAAAACGACAAGAGAGCATAAAATATATAAGTTAAATGAAATAGGACTACAAAGAAAATCAATGAGAGCAATCAAAATTATTGTTGAAAAACATAATGACGGTTACGTAGCCTATCCCTTGGGTATCAAGGGGGTTGTAGTTGGCGAAGGTGATAGCTATGAAGAAGCACTAGCTGATGTTAAATCTGCTATGCGCTGCCATATAGAGACATTTGGTCAAGAGGTTTTAGAAGAGGAATCACCACTACTAGAAGCTTTTGTGGCGGAAGCTGAGGTTCCTATTTAATGGTTAAATTTCCAGTAGACGCACCTAAAGCTAAAGTAATTAAGACATTGGAATTTCTGGGATTTACTGTTATTAGGAAACGAGAGCATATTGTTATGGAACGAGAAAACGAAGATGGAACAAAAACTCCACTGACTATGCCTAACCACTCTCAAATTAAAGGTTAGACGTTGAGATCCATCTGTACTCAAGCGGGTATCTCAAGAGAGGATTTTCTATCTGCTTAAGAGCAAATCTAAAAGGCTGCATTCCGTTTTCACCCCAAACACTCTAAAAGATATAGTCACAAATAAAATCTTGAACGAGGATCGTTGGCACCTAATCTCAGTGCTTAATCTTCAAGTTCACGTAACGTCATAGCAATGATTTCTAACAGAGAGCATTGAGTTATCAGGATAAGACGACTTGCAAACGCCCGATTGTCAGTGGCAGGAATTTTTTACGCTCTCCCAGAACTTTTCAGTCATTCTGCTACATCGAACTTTTCAGTCATTCTGCTACATCAACCGATTTCTCATATCTTTAGGTGAGAGTACTCGAATCGGTGAACCTGTGAATCCATCTAGATCACGAGTAACGATTGCCTCCAACCCCAACTTAATCGCCGATGCTACCTGTACCGCATCTTCAAAATCAGTCAACCCCAATGCGATCGCCTGTTCCAGCACCCCGCGATCGACTGCACAAATTTCCATCAGTCCCAACAATTGAGTCACTGCGGCAATCGCAACTTCAGCACTTCTAGTTTGGCGTCTAACCAAATAATGCACATCCGTAACCGTTGTTGCCGACATAAACCCTTCAACTTGCCCCGATTCAACCGTCTCTAGCAAAAAAGCAGCATCCGCCACAAAAGGTTCACGCGCTAGCAAAGCATCCAGCAGAACGTTCGTATCAAATAAAACTCGCATTACAGATACTTTTGCACCAACCGCTCATCTAGCATGGCTTTCACTTCTTCATCTGTAGGTGGTAGGGTGTCAGTCTTTGCAATGCCGATTAAACTCGCAGCTAAACCCTTCGCCTTTGATGTTGGCTGAAGTTTTGGTTGGAGCGATCGCACCAATGTATTAATTAACTGCCAACGATCCTCGGCAGATAATCTCAGTGCTTGATCTTCAAGTTCACGTAACGTCATGGTAATGATTTTTAACAAAGAGCGTTGAGTTATCAGAATAAGACGGCTTGCGATCGCATCCCTCCAAACAAGCTTACCAATAGCCGATTCATGAAAACAAGATGATATGCGATCGCTCTCCAAACTTTGACTTTTTAAGCTTAATTCTAGAGACTGGGAAAGAATTTCCTAACCCCCAATGCCCAATGCCCCATGCCCAATTAATAATGAGTTGCCGACTTGCGATGATGCACGGCTGTAACGCCATCTTGATTTAGTAATTTGCCACTCTCGACAGTTGCATAAACCAGCCAATGATCGCCAGATTCCATCCGGTTTTGTACAGAACATTCGAGATATGCTAGGGCATCTGTAAGTATGGGAGAACCGTTTTCGGTTTCTTCAGTGTTGACATCAGCAAATCTGTCTTGTCCTGGCCCGAAGGGTTTAAGAAAGTGCTTCATCAATCCCAAGTGATTCCCTTCTTTAAGGATGTTAAGGACAAATTTATTTCCTGTATGTGTCAGTGTTTCTACTGCGCGGTCTTTAGCGACGGCGATAGTTAAACCAGGGGGACTAAAGCTGGCTTGAGACACCCAAGACGCTAACATGGCACTGGAGCGATCGCCTTCTTTTGCTGTGAGAACACAAAGAGAACCGACAATCCGACCAACTGCTTGTTCTACACTTGTTGCAGGTTGACTAGGCGTTCGCACTTTTCGGGTTTTCTTCAGTGTTTGGGCAAAGTCGGTTCCAGCTTCTTCACACAATTGTAAGGTGGCATCGTCGGGTTTGAATTTGACGCGGATAGTGTCAAAACCAAACCGATAGCCGGCATCTTTCAATTTACCTTCGATTAAATCAACCGCTTCCCCACTCCAGCCAAAGGAACCAAAAACACCAGCGAGTTTATTATTAGTAGCGGTGGATAACACAATTCCTAAAGCTGTTTGTACAGGTGTCGGTGCATGACCGCCGAGAGTAGGTGAACCGATGACAAAGCCAGCAGATTTTTCGACAGCAACCCGGATATCTTCAGGTTCAGTAAATTCACAATTAATCGATTCTACAGCAACACCAGCTTTTGTGATCCCACGAGCGATCGCTTGAGCTAATGTGGCTGTATTTCCGTAAGCTGAAGCATAAATCAACGCTACTGTCAAGTCAGCAGAAGTTTGCTGTTGACTCCATTCCCGATAAGCTTTGGTCAATTCGATTAAGCCATCCCGTACCAAAGGCCCGTGACCATTGGCATACATTCGCACGGGAAAATCGACAAGTTTATCCAGCGCTGTTTCAACTTGACGGGCGTGGGGAGCCATGAGGCAATCAAAATAATAGCGACGGTCTTCGTTATATACTTCCCAGCCTTCATCAAATACCTGATCTCCGCAAACATGCGCCCCAAATAACTTATCTGTATACAAAATTTCTGTTTGCGGATCGTAGGTGCAAAGTTGATCTGCATAGCGGGGATTGGGGGTGGGAATAAATTGTAAATTATGCCCGTTGCCCAAATTTAGGGTTTCTTCACCCCGCATAACAAGAATTTGCAAATCTAGATTTTCCAGCGCCCCACGTAAATTTATTGCGCCGGGATTTGAACAAACAAAAGTAATTTGCGGGGCAATTTCCAACAAAGCTTTTAAAGTTACAGCGCGGTTAGGATTTACGTGTCCCAAAATCACATAATCTAACTCTTCGACATGGAAACGCTGCTGCAATGCTTCTAAATATATTTGCGTAAAGGTTTCGCCTGGAGGATCGATAATTGCGGTTTTCTCGCTTTCGATTAAATAAGAATTAGCAGTTGTACCCTTAGCAAGAGCGTATTCAATTTCAAATCTCAGCCTTGACCAACTGCGCGATCGCAGTATTCTTGTATCTGTAGCTATTGGATAAACTTGAACATCACGGGGTTTATTTTTTAACATGGCGAAAACAATTTTAGATTTTAGATTTTAGATTTTGAATTGTTAATTAAACATCCAAACTATGAATATTAAGTAGGGAGGGCTATACTGAACACTGAACAAATGCTTTATTGAGTGTTTTTGGATTTTGGATTATTAATCTAAAATCCCTTCGGGTTCGGCAGTCCCCCAGACGGGGGCTACCTCACCAAAATCCAAAATCCAAAATTAGTAGTGGTTTCCGACTTTGCGATGATGCACAGCAGTTAAAGCATCTGGCTTAGAAACCCGTCCGGCGTAGACGGTGCTGTATACTCCCCAATGGTCGCCGCAATCCATTCTACTGACAACTTCGCACTCCATGTAGGCGAGGGCGTCGTTGAGGATGGGGGCACCATTTTGGGCTGGCTGGGTTCTCACACCTTCAAAGCGATCAGCACCAGGTCCGAACCGTTTCAAAAAGTGCTTCATTAATGGTTGGAAATTGCCTTCTTCTAGGACGTTGAGAACAAAGCGATCGCCCACTTGCATGAGTGATTCAATTGCCCGATCTTTGGCTACTGCAATGGAGAATCCCAAGGGTTTAAAGCTGGCTTGATTCACCCACGAGGCTAGCATAGCACTGGAAACATCACCTTTTTTGGCAGTAATAATATATAATCCGCCGCTAAGTCTGCCTAGTGCTTTATCTAAGTCTGCACCGAGAGATTTCATGGCTTTGATGCTGCGATCGCGTGTTACCCATTGAGCTAAATCTGTACCTGCTTCTTCGCACAACTTGTAAGTGTTTTCTGTGGGTGTTTGTTTAATCCGAATCGCTGGAAAAACCGTTGTCAAACCCAAATTGCGGAATTTACTCAGCAAAGGATCTATCGGCTCATCATCGCCACCACCAGTTTCAAACACGCCGATCGCTTGCTTTTCTTTAGCAGATCCTAATACTGTACTGAGGGCAGCTTGGATACTCGCAGCACCGGAAGCCGGAGGTAGACCAACGATTAGTCCAGCACAACGGCTTACTAGTTCCCGCAGTTCTTGTAAATCGACTTCAGATCCCAAATCGACAATTTCCACCGCGACACCAGTTTTAGCGATACCATTGGCAATTGCTTGCGCGAGGCGATCGCTATATCCGTATTCGGAAACGTAAAATATCCCAACTGCCGTTTCTGCCTTAGTTTGTGTTTGGCTCCAAGTGCGGTAACGTCCAGTTAGTTCCTCAACATTGTGAGATAATAATGGCCCGTGTCCTGTGGCAATCATGCTAATGCTTTTCAGTTCCGCCATCCGCTTCAGGGCGGACAAAACTGATCGCGCATTCGGCCCCATCAAGCAATCGTAGTAGTAATGAAAGTCTGCTTCGATCGCCGCCAAGTCTTCATCAAAGGTACTATCTGAGCAATAGTGTAGCCCAAAGGCATCACAAGTATAAAGAATTTTGGTTTTGTGGTCAAAGCTGAAAATTGTATCCGGCCAATGTAAATTTGGGGCAATCACGAATTCAAATTCATGACCATTGCCCAAATCCAAGCGATCGCCATTTTTCACAATCTGCCGTTTAAATGGCTGATGTAGGAAATCTTCAAGAAATTGAATCGCCACCTTAGAGCCGACAACGGTAATTTCTGGAGCCATTTGCAGCAAATCTTTAACTAAACCACTGTGGTCTGGCTCGGTATGGCTGATAATCAAATAATCAATCTCTGTTGGCTTGATTAGTCCGGTAAGCGTATCAAAGTATAGTTGACGAAACTTTTCGTGAGAGGTATCAACTAAAGCAGTCTGCTCCCCACGGATGAGAAACGAGTTATAAGTGGTACCGTTTTGCAGACCAAACTCAATATCGAAGCGATCGCGATCCCAATCCAAAGAGCGAATAGCTGTCGTCTCTTGAGCGATTTCCACCTGCTGTATGGTCAGCCGTTTTTCACTCTTTTCGGTGAGCGCTACCATAACTCCCCTCCTTAATACAATGAGTATTTGTTCCTCTAGGTTTATTGTTACACGGCTTGAATGTTAATTTTTATTAAAAAACCGATGACTGACTTAAAAAAGTTAAAAGTGTGAAATCGGAGAGGATTGGGGAGATGAGGGGGATGGAGGAGATGGGGGAGATGGGGGAGATAGAGAAAATTTGGTTAGCGTTGGAAATTGGAAATTCTCGGCTGCATTGGGCATTGTTTATTGGCGAGACGCTAAACTCAGCTTGGGATACTGACTATCTTCCTGAGTCTGTTACACAACAGTTAGCTGAATGTCAAACCCTAGATCATTTACTACTGGCAATTTCTCCACCCGATCAGAAAATTAAGGGAGATTGGCGAGCAGGGGAAGAAAATACTTCTTTATCTCCCTCATCCCCCTCATCTCCCCCTCCCCTCCTCATAGCCTCCGTAGTTCCCAGTCAAACTGCTATTTGGCAAACTTACCCAAATACTCGCGTTATTACCTTAGACCAAGTACCACTAAAAGGTATGTATCCCACATTAGGAATTGACCGCGCTTTAGCTTTATGGGGTGCGGGGAAAACGTGGGGTTTTCCAATGTTGGTGATTGATGCAGGAACAGCGCTGACTTTTACGGCGGCGGATGCTAATCAATGTTTGATTGGAGGTGCAATTCTGCCAGGAATAGGTTTACAATTTGTAATTCTCAGTCAACAAACAGGAAAATTGCCATTAGTAGAAATGCAAAATTTCAGGTTTATACCACCACGTTTTGCACTCAATACTACAGAGGCTATTCAAAGTGGAGTGATTTATACTCTGTTAGCTGGAATTAAAGATTTTATTGAGGCGTGGTGGGATTTATTTCCTGATGGGAAGATTGCGATTAAAGGAGGCGATCGCACTTTATTATTAAACTATTTGCAAGCCTTATATCCTGAAATCACGGCGCATTTAATTGTAGAACAAAATTTAATATTTTGGGGAATGCGAGAAATAGAAATGGGGAATAGGTAATATATATAGGACTAGTATTTGATTTTTGAAATGCACGTAGTAGATCCTTTAGGCTAAAATAGTGGATTAGACGTAGGTTGGGTGGAGCGGAGCGCAACCCAACTGATTATCAGGATGTTGGGTTACGCAAAGCCTCCAACGCCACTTGCTACAACGCGGGAAACCCGCGCAACGCAGTGGCTCCCCAACCGACAATTTTTTTGCAACATTCTAGCCAAGAGAGGCTACTACAAGACTACCGAGATTTTTTCAGAAATCAAATATGATTCCTATAGCAATCCTAAATCATTCGTGAAAAGTTAGATTCCCGACAACTTTTACGAAGTCGGGAATCTGGATACCGAGAATTTTCACAAATCAGATAGGATTTCTATAGCACTTTCAAAGGGAACGCAAGGAAAGAAGACAGGGCTAGGTAATAATCACATAGAATGGAGAGAGAAATTCCTGTCTGGTAAGGAAATGATATGCCTAAAACATCACAGTTCGATGGGATTATGCAACAACTGAATGCCCTTTCTTTAGCGGAATTGCTAGCAGTAAGGGCAAGAGTCGATACCTTGATTGACGGTCAATCGTTGCCATTGGGCAAAGGTCAACGACGTTTATTTCGTTCTGTGAACACTTATATCACTCAAAACACTCCATATCGTGGGAGTTACCGAAGAAATACATTCATTTCTAGTGAGAATATCGACGTTGATATCGTTGCAGCACCTCCAACCATAAACCCAATAACAAGTACAACAAATCGCTTCCCAAACTGGTTACAATTCAGACAAAATGAAGTTGCCCAATTTTTGGAATCGGAAGCAAAAGGAGATGATTCCTTAGAACAGGTAATAGAACTAGTTGATGAATGGATGGCTGATGAATCAGGATACGATGAGGAAACGTATCCTCAGATTCAGGCAGCTTTAACTCAGAATCGGCTATCAGTATAGTAACAAAGATGAGTAGAGTCATATTGCTAGACACTCATCCCCTGAGTAAAGTAACGCATCCAAAAATAGACCCAAAAGTACAGCAGTGGTTGAAATCTTTACGAGAAAATAAAACTGTTATACGTGTGCCTGAAATAGCCGATTATGAACTTCGGCGTGAACTATTGAGACAAGAAAAACAAAAAAGTATAGACCGCCTCAACAAACTTAGTCAAATTTGTCTCATACCACTGACTCCCGAAACGATGCGAAAAGCAGCCGAATTATGGGCATGGGTCAGAAACCAGGGGAAGCCTACTGCAAGTAATGACAGTTTGGATGGTGATGTAATTCTTGCTGCTCAAGCAATTCTCTAATTGAAAAGTTTTGATCAGGTCATAGTTGTGACAACAAACTTGAAACACATATCACGCTTTGAGAGCGAAGGAATATGTGTAGTGGATTGGCAGCAAACTCTGAATGAGCTAGTTTAATTCGTTGAAATTATCGCTTTTTAAGATAGTTTTAATAAACTCCCGAATCTCGATTGCTACAACCCCAGCACAAGATTCTGGTAAATCGTTTCCAGCATGGGCAATCATTTTCAACTCAACCTTCGGCATCAGTTGAGCATAAACTCGACTTTTGGCTAAAGCATCGGGTGTATCTTGACCACCTTGTAAAATCAAAACTGGGACATCTATCATGTAGAGCCGCTTTTGCACTAATTCCGCCTCAATTTCTGTTTGTCGCCTTTTGAAAAGTAATTGACAACCTATGGGATACGGTAATAGTGCCTGAGGCAGCTGCAAATCCTGGGCAATTTTTTCATGCCAACCTAAGATTTTAGTCATCGGAATTAGCGATCGCAACAATTTTACTATTACTGGTGGATAACTCAGTAATCGCCGCATCTTCCGGCAATACTCTTTTTGTCCTGCTATCTCTACGCCCTCTGGTGCTAGCAATACCACACCATCAACTTTTTCTGGATACTTTAAAGCATAGCTAGCAGCAATCCAACCCCCAAGAGAATGCCCTACTAAATATACTTTTTCTAGCTTGACAGCTTGCAAAAACTCAGCTAAACACTCTACTTGTAAATCTATCGAATGGTGGATATTCGGATTCTCTGATTCCCCAAACCCTAACAAATCAGGTGCGAAGCAATGGAAATCTGGTGCAAAAGACTCCATCACAGATAACCATTGACTGCTCTCATTCCAAGCACCATGTAAAAAAATTATCGGAGTTTTTTCACCGACTTCACGCCAGAATATCAGCCCTTGAGAGAGCTTTATCCGGGAGTTACGAAATAGTGTAACCATTTTAATTTAGTTTTAGCACTATAATACGTGGTCATTAGCATCTGACCAAAAAACAAATAACTAATGACAAAATATTATTATGCCAATGTTGTCAAGCCCTTCAAGTAGTCTTGCAACTGCCGAGTATGGTCGTGAGACATCAGTCCTGAAGGTAGTAAATTGGGATAGAAAGCTTGGATTTCCATGACTTCCAAAGTATCTTGAATCTCCATTGTCCCATGCACCTCGGCTTCAACCACAATACAAATTGAATGGATTCTAGGATCGCGGTCTGGTGCGGAGTAAACTCCTACCAAACGATTAATTTTCACTAATTCTAACCCGGTTTCCTCCATCAATTCCCGGCGGACTGTGTTGGGAATATCTTCTCCCCAATCCACCATACCTCCAGGCAATGCCCAAAGACCATCATCACGTCGCCGGATCAGTACGATCCGACCATCAGGTAAAATTGGAATGATACTAGTACCAGTAATAGGATGACGAAATATCATACCCAGTACGGTTTGTCCAATACGCCATAAGCTACGTGTGGACTGGACAGCTGCCGGAAAATAAGCAATAACGTTCAATCTTCAAAATTTTTGTATTGTATTCTATACTTCTCTACCACTTACATAGACTCAACTAATAAAATTTTAATTGAGTTTTCTTTTATACAAAGATGTCTGTGGTTTGAGATTTTATTCTCACGATTTACGTAGAATATTATTAATTCTAACATCAAGTTTCAATAGAAGCACAGTATTCATATATACATAAGATTTGTTGAATGAGAAAACTTTTCAGTTTACAACTAACATTAGCCTTGCCCAAACCAGCTATCACTAATAGTTTTTCAGTACACATTCAAAAAATTAATCTGAATAAGAAGTTAAAATCCCAATTTCAGAATTCAGAAGAGAAAATTAAGCAGGGTTTGAGACAGCCATCTCATTCTTGATAATATTGATTGGTTTGTTCCAAGAACAACAAATACTTAGCTAATTTACATCTATTTGATGTATTTTAATCTAAGAAAAGGTATTTTTTGTTTAGCTGGTGGAGATAATTATCAATTTTTATTGACAGAAGAAGGTTTAATGCGGTAGACTAGTACATTGTTTAAAGCGTATTAATTGCTGCACTAGGCTACAAGTATATCAATAATATTGGTAGCTGATATTGCCTACGTGATGCCTAGTTGCTACTTTTTTGTTGTTTATTAATGAGGTGAACATGGCCAAGCGCCGTAACCCGAAAAAAGAAAAGGCGCTACGGAACCAGGCGTATGCCAGAAAGTTTCGTAAACGGACTACGACCGGAAGAATGCAGAGAAGGTTCCAACAAAGACCACCGAAGAGTGAGGAAGAAGAAGGCGCAGCAGCAGCTGACACTGAATAAGCTGGCTGCTTAAATCCTTATTATTTGATTTATTTAGCTTTTAGGGCGTACAAATGTGCGCCCTTATTTATTTCTGGGCATTGGGCATTGGGCATTGGGCATTGGGCATTGGGCATTGGGCATTGGGCA
>NZ_JABXKJ010000047.1 GCF_017115085.1 Nostoc sp. NMS7
AGAGGTAAAACTTGAACTGATGCTTCACCGGGTCTGCGTTTTGTAACTAAAGGTCTTTGCTCATCCAGGTCATCATCATCAAAGTCTTCTTCTTCAAAGTCGTCATCTTCTAAATCATCATCTTCTAAATCGTCCAAATCCTCTGATTCATCCAGCAAATCTTCGCCCAGCAGGTGCGCGAGGACGGCCGCTGCTGGATGTTCATCCTTTAGCGCGGGGATGGGGATGCTGACTATTTCCAGTGGCTTTGGCTCTGGAGTTTCTAGTTTCTCTGTGACTCGCAGCTTCGGTTTTTCCGATGCCGAGGGGCGTCGCCGCACCCGTCTACTAGCGGCGATTGATTCCGCCGTTTCCTCTGAGTAAAGTTCCTGCTCTACATGAATTACCCGACGCCTCTGTGGCTCAACCTTTGGCACTTCCAAGGGTTGGCTTTCAGTGGGTGGAACTTCTATCTCCGGCTCTGGTTCACTCAGCAGGGGTAACTGCTCGTAACTTACCTGCGCTCTTCCTTCAGGAGTTCTTGCAGCCCGCTTTAAAGAGACTAAGTATTCATACTCATCTTCTGGCAAAGTACTTTTGAGCAGGCGGCTAATTGTCGAGTTACTCACACCATAGCGGTCTGCCAAAGTTGAGGTTGTTTCGGCAGTCTCTCGATATAACTTCAGAATTTCTTGCTTGTCAGAGTCTGTTAATTTTCTCACGGTAGATACCAAAAATCTTTACTAAGCTCGTTTTCGTCCGCCGGTACGCCGCGTTCGTCTTAGTGATGCGTCATATTCTAAGACAGCGCCCATGCCAAATAACACTCCACTAAACACCCAAAACACTTCTAATATCTCCCCACTTTGATAATTGGGGCCTTGGGCGTATTTAAACCACATATCTGCAATGTAGAGCGAAAAGACCGCTGCTGCAATCATTCGCCAAGACTGGGAAACTCTTCCCCCCCAAAAGGCTAACAGCAGAGTCGTAGCAATAATTAACAAAACCACATCGCTAACTACGTAAAACCAGTTCAAAATAGCGATTAGCAATATTGAGGGTTTTTCCTGTTGCATAGAAATCCACCATGCCAAGAAACTACCGAACACTGCAATTGCTAACACAATTAGCCACTGCCATTTTTCCAGATTGATTCGCCTGGAAGTCACAGCTAAAATCATGCCTGCGCCAAGTAATAGATAAGTCAGTACAAAAAATATATCCCCTAAAGACACATCCGGTTCATCTTTTAAAACTATTTCGGTGTAGCCAAAAATTATCCCCCCAACGAAATAGGAAAGCATACCTAAGCTAATTAAGAGCCAAACATTCCGTCCACTGACGATTTGCGGACTTAGCCAATTCCTCAAGCATAAGATACTGGCACTCAAATAAGCTAAAGCTTCAAAAATATTTGTGCCAATCACATACCACTCGGCGCGGCTTTCTATGCCATCTGCTCCGGGAACTTTGGCACTAAATAACAAAAAGTATAACAGTGCCAGTACGCCCCAGCCAATATTAGCTAAGACAATGTTCTGAGTGGTGAAAATTGATCTAGAAAGAAACGAATTCTCGTAAGAGTTATTCATAGGGCAAGACTTATGTAGATGCACTCTGGCAGTATTTTGAGTTAAAAGACTGTGTGGCTAGTAGTTTGTCTGCCAAATAATACACAATCTGACACCAAAAGCAAGTGCCAGTGGCAGGAACTTTAATTAAAAATTTCCCTGCTACTGCCATAGTTTACCCAGTGGCGATTGATTTAGCCAACTGATAAACAGCGATCGCTCGCCTTCTGGCATATCTTCTAGCTTATAAATCACCTGTTTGGTAAAATTAGCGTTGCCAAAATACGCCTTTCCTAGTCGGTGTAGTTCTTGTAACATAATAACTACATCATTTTCTTGCCAATCAGGCATTTTGGCTGTCGGCAAAGGATTCGTAGATACCAAGTATTTAACTGTTTCTAGGGTAGATGCTTGGGGAAATTGCTTCTGCTGTAATACTTCCGCAATATCTTTCTCAAATAATGCAGCTTGTTTAGCACCTAAAAACTCTTCAATGTCGATATAAACACCTTGTAACAGCAAAATACTGGCTTGGATTAAAATCCCCGTTTTCCCATGACCACCTGTGTCACTACCCAGCTGCTCTAAACGGATTTTACCCCAGACGCTAAAGCGTTCCGGTTCTTCCAGTAAAACACAGGCTTTACCCCGGTTATCCGTTAATTCTCTCCATAAGGCTCTAGCTTCTTCATCTTGACTAGCTTTGAAGACACTAATCAAGCGAAAAGTCTGCCCTTGATAACTGAGAATCGGCACCTGCTGATCCTTTTTTGGGTGCTGAATGCTTGATATTTCAACATCCTGCCGTTTGAGAATAAACATGGTACTAGCAAATAACTCCTCACAGGGGCACTCTTAATATGGAATATATAATCGGATTTGGCAGCATCGCCAAGGCTGAAATTACCTAACTTACTGTGGAAATGAGCCTGGCGATCGCCAGATACTTCCCGAAGCTAGCCGCCCAGAGGGCATTGGCGCTAACGGGCAAATAACCCTTTGAAAAGACAATATTATATCTAAACCAATATCCCATCTGTTTCGTTTTCGGTGTAGATTGACTAACTAGCGACTAGCATCTTAGCCTTGCTAGTGGTAAATCTGCAATTTTCGATTGCTTCTTGGTAGGTGAGGAGGATATAATAATCTAGGTGACTCCTTTGGGAGCCATTATTTTATGTTGGGCGCGTAGCTCAGTGGATAGAGCAATTGCCTTCTAAGCAATCGGTCGCAGGTTCGAACCCTGCCGCGCTCGTTTTAACTAAATATGAACCCTCAAGCACTCTGAAGTGATATCATAGTTCTCTCGATTGAGGGTTCGTTATTGCTGCATCATACCAAGAATAAAGGCGATATTGCTGCTATAAAAGCGATCGCTGATCTAACGATTAAAGGATACTTGATTCTCACACCATTTGTTTGTGAGCATTTACCTTTTGATTTTGTTGCCTACAAAGATGATAAATTTTACAAAATACAAGCTAAATACGCGGGAGACAACAGGGTAGTAAATAAAACTATTTGGGTAGATAAAAATGGTACTCATCAGAAAAAGTATAAAGTAAATGACTTTGACTTTTATGCTGTTTATCTACCTGACATAGATAAAGTTGTTTATCCATCAATTAACTTTAATGGTTGCTACATAACTACCCAGATACCTAATTCACCTACACCCTTTTACTGGTGGGAGGATTTTGTAGACTTTACTGAAGCAGCGTCTAAGCGAACCTATAAGGAGTTTGGCCTTGATTTAACAACTAGAAAGGTTAACCCAGACTCTAGAATTCACACCAGAAAAGTAGAAAGACCATCAAAAGAAGAACTGGAAAAACTAGTTTGGGAAAAGCCAACCGCACAAATTGGCAGAGATTTGGGCGTGTCTGATAAGGCTGTAGAAAAGTGGTGTAAAGCTTATGGCTTAGAAAAACCACCTAGAGGATATTGGGTAAAGAAAGCTTATTGATAATCCTTCTGGTGATGGAAATCTTAAAGATTCCGGCTCAAGATGTTCTGGTTTAATTTTTAAAATTAATTCTTGTAGTCGTTGGTTACAGTTAAAAACCCGCTTTTTATTGTTCTTAGAGCCATTAACCCTCACCCTTTCACCATTTCCCACCTGAACTAATGCGCCTTCAAAGGTAATTTGAGAACAATCAGGTGTAATATGCTTCCATTGCAAACTGATAGCTTCTGATGGTCGGCATCCTGTTAAAAACAAAAACTCCACAAATGGTGAATAATAACTGTAGCCTATACCTTTAGATGGTTAGTGATTTTTAAAAGCCTGAATTATTTTTTCTTTCTCTTCTTCACTGAAGGCGTTAGGTTGTGAATTATCCTGCCACTTATGCTTGGGAAGCTCATTGTACATCCCTTCAAAAGGATTAAAAGTTACTAAACCATGTTTCATTCCCCATTTACAAGCTTAGGACTTAGAAGTTAGGAGTTAGGAGTGAGGAGTTATGAATTTTTCGCTTCCTACTCCTGACTCATAACTTTTGTTTATTCTGCGGCGGTAGAAGTCAAGGACATTGTTTCCCACAACACCATAGGAGGTGTTGTTAATACTGGCTGGTGTAGGGCAATCAGCCGGGCTAGTATGTTCTTTAATTGGGTACGGGGTACGATATCATCAACAAAACCGTGCTGGAGCAAATCTTCAGCAGTCTGAAAATTATCGGGTAGTTTTTCCCGTAGGGTTTGCTCAATCACTCGCCGACCGGCAAAACCAATGGTTGCCTTGGGTTCTGCCAAAGTGATATCGCCCAGCATGGCAAAACTTGCGGTAACGCCGCCTGTTGTGGGATTGGTCAAAACGGGAATATATAATAGTCGGGCGTCTTTATGGCGCTGGAGGGCTGCGGAAATTTTCGCCATCTGCATCAGCGAGAGCATTCCTTCTTGCATCCTGGCACCACCAGAGGCGCAGACGATAACTACAGGATAACGCCGTTGAGTGGCTTGCTCAATCATGCGGGTGAGTTTTTCTCCCACAACCGAACCCATGCTACCACCCATGAAACGGAAATCCATAACCCCAAGGGCAATGGGCAAACCGTTGATTTGACCTAAACCAGTTTTAACCGCGTCTATTAAGCCAATTTTATCTTGTGTTTCTCGTAGGCGATCGCTGTAGAGTTTGCGATCGCGAAATTCCAGGGGATCGGTTGGGCGCAAATGCTCGTCCAGAGGTTTCCAGGTATTGTGATCTATCAATTGACGGATGCGTTCATCGCTGTCTACCCGATTGTGATGACCACATTCAACACAAACCATCTGATTAGCTTTCAGGTCTTTTGTATATGCCAACACGCCACATTTAGAACATTTATGCCACAGACCATCAGCAATATCACGTTCTTGGCGTTCGAGGCTGGTAGATCCTGATTTGCGTCGATTTGCAAACCAATCAAATAGAGACTTTAAACCGCGTGATTCTTCGTTGTTAGCCATTTTTTATTTTAACTGGGTATGAGGTCGAAAACATGTCAAGCCGTATCGTCGGGTTGTTCTTAGTCTTTTGTCATTTGTCTTTACTAATGACTAATGACTACATCGTTAAATTACGCTTTTAAGCAATTCGTACCGGAATTTTCATCTTTGGTTGCCAGCTTAACGAAAATACTTATACCAATACAAGTCTTTTGCTCTTTTTTCAGCAGACTTAATTATATGGATGTACTGACACCGTGAGAATACCAACCTCCAAATAAGATGCTTTCCCCCTCCCACCCAAATCAATTATTCCTATTGCTACGTCATGAGCAATCAGCATCTGTTGCACTAGTTGTACTTGCCAACGGTTAATCGTCGTTAAGAGGGTAATACAAGTCACAAGCTGAATATTATCAAAATATGAAGGGCAGATGGGGTAATGCTGGTTACAGTCACGAATTATAAAAATTTCTGATCAAAGCGCATTGGGCATTGGGCACTTGTACTGACTTGTACTGAGCTTGCCTGCCCTGAGCCTACGTCGAAGGGTCGAAGTAGCGAAGTCGTTGGCGCAGCCTCTCGTAGAGAAGTATTGGGCATTGGGCATTGGGCATAGGTTATTCCCCTTGTCTCCCTTGTCCCCCTTGTCCCCTCATCCCCCCACTCCCTACTGCAATTCAAGACGCTAGAAAAAATAACCGCAGGTAGCTGGACAAAATGGCTTCGCCGCTAAACAGAGTGATCACAGATCCTAAAGCCAGAAAAGGGCCAAAAGGCATCTTTTGTCCTAACCTTTGTCGCGATCGCTGTATAATAACAACGCTACCAACTAACGCTCCCAGCGCACAAGCAATAAAACTAGCCAAGAGCAAATATTTCCAGCCTAACCAGGCTCCCATCATGGCTGCTAACTTGGCATCACCCGCACCCATTGCAGCTTTCCCAAAGGCAATTGAACCGAATAAGGCGATCGCATCAAACAGCCATAAACCCAATACTGCACCGACTATCGCCATCATCAGCTGATTTACCAATGCCACGGAACTAGCTTCTGGTAAATAACCAACCACCATTTGAAACAAAATCCCTACTACTAAACCCGACTGAGTAAGTCGATTGGGTAAGGTCATTGTATCTAGGTCGATGAGCGATAGTGCCAATAACCAACTGCAAAAAGCCCAATAGCCTATTGTTAAAGTTGAAACTTGAAATACCAAAAAAACCAGTAAAAAAATTATGCCCGTTACCCCTTCTACCACGGGATAACGGACAGAAATTTTGCTTTTGCAATATCGACACCGCCCTCTTAACGAAATCCAGCCGAACACTGGTACATTGTCGTAAGCTTTTAGCTGGTTTAAGCATTTAGGACAACGAGAGGGCGGCCAAAGAATTGACAACCCAGCAGGTAGGCGATAAACAATAACGTTGATAAAACTGCCAATAGATGCACCCAAAGCAAAGACCATTACACTCGCCGGAACGGCGAACAAAATGTCCATACACTCATTTGTCCTTTGTCATTTGTCCTTTGTCATTTGTCGTTTATCTTTTGTCCTTTGTCCAGAACTAATACTTCTCTACGAGAGGCTACGCCAACGGCTTCTCTACGAGACGCTGTTCGCGTTCGCTCAGTACAAGTGACTAATGACCAATGACTAATGACCAATGACTAATGACTAATAGATATGCGATTCAATTTGACTCAAGGGCACAAAACATTCTTGAGGTAAGAGAACTGGTTGGTTAGTAAAAATAACCTTACCTCGATGATTCATGCGATTAATTGCTACACCTGAAGGTTGCCCAGCTATTTCGGGATGTACTTCACAGTGAGTGTAGTATATCTGCCCAGCAGCTCTGATTACGGCGGGATCAATCAAAGGCGGCTGGTTTTTTGGGGCGGTAAAATTTGCTTGTCCTTGTCGTAATGCGTACACTATCGACTGTTATTTGCTTGCTAGATTTCTCTTTAGTCTACCCGAAACTTATAGGAAAGGTTGCCAAATTGCCCAAGTTGCATTAATTATTAAATTATTTTCCTTCAATCGCTCTAATTAGTGCATCGCCCATAGCACGGCAACCTAAAAGATTTTTACCTGGAGAAATTATATCCCCTGTGCGATCGCCCTGCTCTAAAACTTGCAATACGGCTTGTTCAATATGGTCTGCTGCCTTTGGCTGGTCTAAACCGTAGCGTAACATCATCGCCGCACTCAAAACCTGTGCTAGAGGATTAGCTTTATCCTGTCCGGCAATATCTGGGGCGGAACCGTGAACTGGTTCAAACACACCAGGGCCAGAAGCACCCAAACTAGCTGAGGGTAACATCCCAATACTACCCGTGAGCATAGCAGCAGCATCAGAGAGAATATCACCAAACAAATTGCCTGTAACTATGGTGTCGAACTGCTTGGGAGCGCGTAGCAACTGCATAGCAGCATTATCGACATATAAATGAGAGAGTTCAATATCTGGATATTCTTGTGAAAGTTGGGTGATGCGATCGCGCCATAACTGAGATACTTCTAATACATTCGCCTTATCCACCGAACAAAGTTTTCCGCCGCGTTTTCTAGCTGCTTCAAAGGCCACCCGCCCAATACGTTCAATTTCTGACTCTGTGTAAACCATTGTATTTACACCGCGTTTCTCACCAGTTTCCGTAACAAAAATACCCTTGGGTTTACCGAAGTAAATGCCGCCAGTGAGTTCACGCACCACCATAATATCCACGCCTTCGACAACTTCACGTTTCAAAGTCGAGGCGTCGATTAGCTGGGGCAAAATTTTCGCTGGGCGCAAATTGGCAAATAATCCCAAACCTGCACGTAGCCCCAGCAAACCTGCTTCTGGGCGTAAATTAGATGGTAGGGAATCCCACTTATAGCCACCAATCGCAGCGAGTAACACAGCATCACTATTACGGCAAGTCTCTAGAGTGACAGATGGTAGGGGTTCCCCTGTAGCGTCAATTGCGGCACCACCCATAAGGGCTTCTGGGAATTCAAACTGAATATCAAATTGCTTCCCTACGACTTTTAGCACATCTACCGCCACTGCCATAATTTCAGGGCCAATGCCATCGCCGGGAAGTAGAGTAATGCGGTAGTTCTGGGTCATAGCTGGTTATTACTGGGTAAATGCTTGCAGATCAAATATCATACCCAGCAAAATGTACCGATGGAGTTTTTAATTTATTTAGATGTGTGTTGTCTGAATCGCCCTTTTGATGACCAGACACAAGAACGGATTCGTTTGGAAACTGAGGCGGTGCTTCGCATTTTGGCTATTGTTCAAATGGGTGATTGGTGGCTGCAAGGAAGCGAAACCTTTGATGATGAGCTTCGGAAAACTCCTGAAGGAGCAAGAAAACGGCAGATGCAGATTTGGGCTGCTTTAGCGATGAGCAAAGTCGATATAACCCAACAAATCGAGTCTCGTAGTAGGAAACTTGCTCAAAAGGGGTTTAAAGATTACGATGCGTTGCATATTGCTTGTGCAGAAGCTGGCAAAGCCGATGTTTTGCTCACAACTGATGACAGAATGTTACGTTTGGCTGCAAGGCACAAAGACTTGCTACAAGTTAGAGTAGAGAACCCGCTTCAGTGGCTCAGAGAGGTTACAAATGATCGATGTGAGTAAGTTGACTCAAACTGAAATTCAGAAATTAGGAATAGATACGCTGAGTTTAGCTATTGGCCCAGCAGGAATGGGGCTATTTATGCATCAATTCGATATAGGCAGGGGTGATTACACGCGAGATAGGGATGAAATATTGGGAAATCCTACTATTGAGGAAATAGTTACCCGAATCGAAAAAAGGCGAATATCGCAGGTTGAAAGTTCAGATGTTCTGCCCAAAGTTACAAATATGAAAATGCTAGATGTAACTAAACTTTCTCAGGCTAAGATTAGGCGGTTGGGAATAGAAGCGCTAACTAAAACCCTTGGTCATGATGGCATGGTGCGATTTATGCAGCAATTTAAGAGGGGTAGTGGAGATTATACGTGAGATCGGGATCAAATATTAGGAGATATCACCCTTGAGGAAATCTTCGCCAGTATTGAGGAGGGACGACAACAGCCTTAAATAAAGGTTAAATTCTACTCAG
This sequence comes from Nostoc sp. NMS7, assembly GCF_017115085.1. GTDB lineage: Bacteria > Cyanobacteriota > Cyanobacteriia > Cyanobacteriales > Nostocaceae > Nostoc. The sequence goes on from NZ_JABXKJ010000047.1 coordinate 9,107, forward strand.
CAGTTATTAGTTAGCGCATCTATGCAACTTTGGACACCCAATCAACCCCTCAAAAACGGCAGATTCATCGTTGAAAAAGTGCTTGGTGGTGGTGGCTTTGGTGTCACCTATAGCGCACTAGAACAGCGCACGGGTAAATTATTTGCCATCAAAACCCTCAATCCGATACAGCAAAGTCAAGGTGACTTCCACGAAAAGCAAGAACAATTTGTTAACGAAGCGTTACGGTTACGAGGTTGTCAGCATCCCCATATTGTCAAAGTCCATGAAGTGATACAAGAAGTTGGATTGTGGGGAATGGTGATGGAATACGTTAATGGGGATGATTTAGGAGTTTACGTTGATAAGCACGGACACTTATCAGAGGATGAAACATTACGCTATATCAATCAAGTTGGACAAGCATTAGAATGTGTTCACCAACAAGGCTTTTTACATCGGGATATCAAGCCGAATAATATTATTTTGCGCGATGCAAAACAAGAAGCAGTTTTGATTGACTTTGGTCTGGCGCGTAAGTTTACCATTGGTAAAACCCTCAGCATGACCAATTCTAAAACAGAAGGCTATGCACCAGTGGAGCAGTATGAAAGGCAGGGACGTTTTGGAACTTATACTGATGTTTATGCTTTAGCTGCAACTTTGTATAGTTTATTGACTGGTAGAATTCCTATACCTGCTAATTATCGAAAAGATGGCGATATTCCCTTAAAAGCGCCAAAGCAGTTTAATTCTGACATTAGCGATCGTGTGAATAATGCGATTATCAAAGGAATGGCGTTAGAACCGCAAGATAGATCGCAGACGGGACGAGAATGGTTAGAATTACTAAATCCAAAATCTCATCCGAGACAACAAATACAGGAAATCCAAAATCTAAAATCCTCAAAGATGGACTATACCCGACTGCGAGATTTTCTTGCAGCAGGGAAGTGGAAAGAAGCAGATCAGGAAACAGACCGAGTTATGCTGGCAGTAACAGGGAGAGAAAATTGGTTTGATTATAAAAGCATTCCTAGTTTTCCTTGTGAAGACCTCCGCATTATTGACCAACTTTGGGTAAAGTATAGCAATCGACATTTTGGCTTTTCAGTACAAAATCGTATTTATCAAAGTCTGGGGGGAACCAGACATTACGACGAAAAAATTTGGAAGGGGTTTGGCGATCGCGTTGGTTGGAGAAATAGAGGTAATGGTAATTGGATTGATTATAATGATTACGTTTTTGATATGAAAGCACCATTAGCCCACCTTCCAGCAAATTTCAGCATAAAAGGGGATTGGGGGTATAGCGCGAGGTCTTCTATCGCGTCAAGACTTGTAGACTGTAACATATAAGGCTTACAGATTTTTCAAAAGATTTGTTAACACCTAACTTTCTACGAAGCCTTGCGAGTTATGGCTTTCCGATACCTAGCACTGCGCTTCCTCCTCATCCTACCCTTACTTTTGTAGTATGCTACCGACAAACTGCGGGTTATAACATTTAGCAAAAATAAATTTTTCCGCTACTTTTTCTATTTCTCCATTATTGGCTTCCCACTCATCCCAAGGAAGTCGCATTTGTCCTGGAGAGGATCGGAAATAACTTGACACTAAAGCAAGGTTTCATTTGCAAATATTTTCTAAATAGCAAAATACTAATTAAAAAGTAGATATGGCAGATGGTAGAGGTTCGCCTGTAGCGTCAATTGCTGCACCACCGATGAGGGCTTGTTGCAATTCAAACCGAATATCAAATTGCTTACCTACGACTTTTAGCACATCTACAGTTAAAGTTAAATTACATATCAATGTATTGGAAATGGGGCTTTAGACTATTAATTATATTCTTGGGGCTGTGGCTAGTGTTGGATCTGGGTTCCCGCCTGGGAGCAGAGATTTTTTGGTTTCAGGAAGTCGGCTATCTCCAAGTATTTCTGTTGAGGGTGGTAACTGGTGGTGTTTTGTGGTTAGTGGTGGCTGGGATCACTGCTGTCTATCTACTGCTAAATCTGGCTCTCGCACAACGGCTAAAATATCCCCAGTTTTTGAAGATTGAGGAAGTCAGGCGTGAGGAAGCAGAACTGGGGAGTGAATTAACAAATTTTCTCAGTCCTCGTTATCCAAGACGCAACGAAACCCGGATAGTTGCGCTGCAACGCTTTCAACCATTAAGATTGCGCTGGTTATTACCCCTGACTCTGTTACTGAGCTTATTGATCGGGTTGATGCTGGCTCACTATGGTCAAATTACTCTTTTCTACTGGCATTCTCCAGTTAATAACGCTAGTCTACCGATTCCCGCCCGATTTCGACCAGAGACAATCTGGCAACTCTTAAGGCAAATTGTCTCTCAAGTCTGGGATCTCGGTTTAATTGTGGTCGGCGCGATCGCAATTTTAATCTATCCCCAATTTTTATTAACTGCGATCGCACTTTTGTTCTGTCCCATTTTTGGGTTCATCCTATTCCAACACTGGCCAAAGGTGCTGCAATATTTCCACCCCACCCTTTTCAACAGCACTGAGCCTTTATTTGGTCGAGACATCAGCTTTTACATATTTTCCTTACCCTTTTGGGAACTGGTAGAACTCTGGCTGATGGGATTATCTTTGTATGGCTTCCTCGCCGTTACTCTCACTTATCTCCTGTCAGGTGACAGTTTGAGTCAGGGAATTTTCCCCGGTTTTTCGCCCCAGCAGCAGCGTCATTTATCCGGGATGGGTAGCTTGTTGATGCTGGTAGTGGCACTGAGTTATTGGCTGAGTCGCTATGAACTGGTGTATTCTACCCGTGGAGTAAGTTATGGTGCCTACTATACGGATGTGACAGCGCAGTTGCCAGCTGACACCGTTTTGTGCATCCTAGCAGTAGCGATCGCCTTTTACCTACTTTGGCGAACATTTTTCTGGAAACCCAAATCTCAGTATCGTCCCTTAGTGTTTTACGGGTTGGGCGTTTATCTAATACTGGTTACAGTGGCTGAGAGTGTTCTACCTAGTCTGGTGCAATATTTAATTGTTCAACCGAATGAGTTGCAACGAGAGCAACCCTACATTCAGCGTACTATCGCCTTGACTCGCCAAGCATTTGATTTAGATGCGATCGATTCCAAAATTTTCAACCCGCAAGGAAGATTGACTGAAGCTGATATTCAAAAGAATGACTTGACAATTCGGAATATTCGCCTGTGGGATCAGCGACCATTGTTAGAAACTAACCGTCAACTGCAACAAATTCGGCCTTACTATCGGTTTCCTGATGCCGATATTGACCGCTATACTCTCAAAACAGATGTAATTTCACGCCGACCATCAGCCACCCAAAAGCCGCCAGAACCAACAGAACGGCGACAGGTACTGATTGCCGCACGAGAATTAGACTACAGTGCCGTACCACAGGAAGCTCAAACATGGGTTAACCGCCGCCTTATTTATACCCACGGTTTTGGGTTTACTGTTAGCCCAGTTAATACAGTTGGGCCGGGTGGGCTACCAGAATATTTTGTGAAAGATATTAGCGGTAATAGTAGCGCCCTCACAACTTCCAATGAAGCGATTCGTGAAAGCATTCCCATTGGACAACCGCGAATTTATTACGGTGAAATCACTAATACTTATGTGATGACTAGCACAAAAGTTAGAGAGCTAGACTACCCTAGTGGTAGTGACAATGTTTACAACTCTTACGATGGTTTGGGTGGCGTTGAAATCGGTTCAGGATGGCGACGCTGGCTATTTGCAATGTATTTGAAAGATTGGCAGATGTTGCTGACACGGGACTTTTTGCCAGATACAAAGGTGCTACTTCGGCGAAATGTCAAGCAAAGAATTGAAGCGATCGCACCTTTTTTAAAATTTGACAGCGATCCCTATTTAGTAGCTACTGCTAATCAAGATTTCCCAAATAATCCCAGTTATCTTTACTGGATTGTTGATGCCTACACGACGAGCGATCGCTATCCTTATTCAGACTCTGGTAGAGATGGGATCAACTACATTCGCAACTCGATCAAGGTAGTTATTGATGCCTATCACGGCACTGTTAAGTTTTACATTGCCGATCAGAGCGATCCGATCATTGCCACTTGGTCAGCGATATTTCCCCAAATGTTTAAACCGCTCAGTACAATGCCAGTAAATCTCCGTAGTCATACCCGGTATCCGGTGGACTTTTTCAAAATTCAATCTGAGCGGTTGATGACCTATCACATGACTGACTCCCAGGTATTTTACAATCGGGAAGACCAGTGGCAAATCCCCAACGAAATCTATGGTAGTGAAACACGTCCGGTAGAACCGTACTATTTGATTACTAGTTTACCCACCGTACCCTTTGTTGGCGCAGCCTCTCGTAAAGAAGAATTTATCCTGCTTCTGCCCTATACTCCCAAACAACGGACTAATTTAATCGCTTGGTTAGCAGCGCGATCGGATGGCAAGAACTACGGTAGGCTAGTTCTATATGTCTTTCCTAAGGAACGCCTAGTTTTCGGCCCAGAGCAAATCGAGGCGCGGATTAACCAAGACCCAGTAATTTCCCAGCAAATTTCTCTGTGGAATCGCCAGGGTTCGAGAGCCATTCAAGGGAATCTACTAGTAATTCCCATTGACCAATCGCTGCTCTATGTCGAGCCAATCTATCTAGAAGCCACACAGAATAGTTTACCAACTTTGGTGCGCGTAGTGGTGGCTTACGAAAACCGGATTGTCATGGCACAAACCTTAGAACAAGCATTGCAAGGAATTTTTAAACCAGAAGTTACACCAGCCCCTGCGATTATCCGTCCCTTTGAAGAAGCAGCCCCGCCAAGTTAAGCGATTTTAAAACTAAATAATTCAAAATTTATCGCAACAGCCATAGTTTAATGGTTCAAGATATGTAATGGACACTAAAACTTAATGGACATGGTACAAGATAACCAACTAGAGATTCGCCACGTTAGTCCGAAAGTGAGGGAGTTGATTAAAGTATATGCAGATGTTAATAACTGTACGCAAGTTGAGATGTTGGAACGCATTGTTTTGGAGTGGAACGCCCAACAAAGCGAGAGCGAACGACCGCCAGGAGACGAAGATGAATAACTGTGAATAATTTGGCTCTCTAGTTCAAGAAAGATTTTCCAGAGATTAGGTCTTGTTTGAGGGATTGAATGAAATCACTCAAAGTCATCATGCTGCCCGTTAAGCTGAATTTGGGAGTGCCATTTTGAGCAACAATTCTCACTTCACCCTCTTGGATCTGAATCTTATTTTTAATCCTATTCCATAGACTATCGAAGCTCTGATCATCCTTGCAACCATTGGCTTCAAGGAATCTTTGGCGCACTTCTGTTTTCAGTGCTAGTGCTTTTGCTGCTTGAGTACGCGCTTCAAAGTGCTTACAGTAGTTTTCATCTATTTGAACCACATCTGTAGTAGGGGCACAGCATTGCTGTGCCCTTACTGCGTAGTCTATTTACCTGAAAATAGCTGTAATTACATCTTCATAAGCACTCTCCCTGAGAGTTTTGTTTTCAGCCGGAACTTGCTCTAACTGAGTTTTTATGGATTGCAGTTGGGACGCTAAAGCAGCTGATTTGTGATATTCAACTTTTAAGGCTTGCTTTGCATTCGCTAACAAGGTTTTATAATCTAGCTGATCTTGATTTTTTTTAGATTCGACTTTCATCTCTCGATCACCAGATTTTCGGTAATCCACTCTCGTCAGTTATATAACAAAAACTGACGAGAGTTTAGTAAGCATTCTCGGTGTTATCTGAGTATTACTTATTTCACCAACAATGGTGATTCCAAGTGAGGATTCTCCTTGATACTGCTCACACAAAAACTAATGTGGGAACGGATAGCTCGCTCATAAACTTCAGTCTGGTGAGTACGTACCCCTACAGCCTGATAGATTAAGTTAACTTCTGGGAATTCTGACCAATACATTAAAAAGATGTCTTTCGCTGGAGTAATAATTTCATAATTATTCTCTTGTCTTTTCTTTCTGAGTTTACAATTGTTTAGTTGTAATTTTTCTCTGAATAGTTTTTCAAATTCTGGAATTAAATCTGAAGTAATTTTCATGGTTTATACACGTTAAAACGTGTTAAGGATGCAAAGACTATCTTGTGATATTAGAAAGTATGACACTTCAGATACCTCTTACAATATAGTGTATCAGTTATCCGGTATTTTAGAAGGGGATTCAGACGCAGGGTCACTCGTTGGCGCAGTCCAAGGTAGAGAAAAGGCTGTGCGATCGCCGCAACCTGTTGATCACGATTTTACCTAGCACAAATCGGCTATTTATTAACTTATACTTACTAAAAGTTTAGTTGCTTGTGATCTTACTGTCAGTGTAGCTAGTACAGGCGGAAGTTTGCCTAGCTTTAATCAGTTGCTGTGAGCAGGTTGTCTATCATGTGTCTGGTTAATTGAGATGGTAGCTGGATTTACGCGCCCACTGTACTAGTTAGCAGAGACACCCTGTATAGTTACACTGCTAAATCATCGTTCTCTTTAGAGCCTTGTGGGGCAATCAGTACCTAGATGCTACAGCCTGGGCCTTCAAGACCCTCGGTAAAGCTGATTAATTCCAAGTACTCTGGATTTTCTAGGAACTGTTTAGCAGCTAGCAATCCGGCGATGCTCCAAGTTTGATAAATTCTCGCTTCTTTGCCAATCAAACGACCATTGTTGCCATCGTAGTATTCTGGGAATTGATCCTTAAATAAACGCCTTTCGGCAATGGCGATCGCTGCTTGGGCAAGTTCTGTTCGACCTGCTTTCAGTGCCGCAGCAGTAAATAACCACAGTAAAACCGGCCAGTTACCGCCGTTGTGATAAGACCAAGCCCTGTTCTTAGAGTCACATCCTGTTACAATTCTCCACTCTAAACCATCCATTGCTGGAAAGCAGATTTTAACAGGCATATAGCCGATCAAGTCTTGCCAACGTTGGGCAAATAAATTCATAATGCTTTGAGATTCTTTTTCGCTTGCTAAGGAAGCTAAGATTGCCATCAGATTTCCCAGAGCAAAAAAGCGAAAATCTATCCGTCCCGGGCCCAGATTTCCAGCTAAATATCCTCCAGTTTCGGGCAACCACTCGGTCAACCAACTGGGGATTGATTCTGAATTGATGTTGAATTTATTAACAATTTCTTTACCAAATTCGTTATCTTTGTAACGATAGATTTCCCCCAATCGCTTCAGGTCTAGCCAGTAATAGTTGCGGATATGATATTTCAAAGATCCCAATCGCCTATTGACTTTGCCAATGTAGCCATCGCCATCCCCATCTGGTAAAAGCAATTCATTAGCAGCCCTGAGGGACGCGTAGAATAACACCTGAATTTCTAGAGGATGTTCGTAGACTCCCATACGACGGTCAATCATAAACGCGCCATCAGGAACTAACATTGTTGGGTACATGGAAAAGCGATGTACCAGGCAAAGATCCAAAATTAACTTGATTCCTGCTTGAAAATCTGGCTGACGTGCTAGAGCCAAATCGCCTGTAGCTTTTTCATAAGCCCGTAACAGGAGAATCCACCACATACAGGAATCAATTGGGGGAACACGAGCGATCGCCTGCTCACCAAAATCAGCGACCAAAAATTCCTCATTCCCATTAAAATGTACTTTGAAACTTGCAGGCATTAACCCCGCTCCCGGTTCAAAGCAGTCTATCTGCTTTTCATGACTTTGTAATTTCAGTGTTTCTACTAAAAAGTTACGGACAATCTCTGGTTTGCCGTCCATGAGAAACACCAAGGCAGAAGGGACAAAATCGCGGAGGAAACACTGGTCATAATTGAGTGCATCTAATTCCGGATCGTGGGCGGCTACAGTCCCAATGGGTTTTCCCTGGTAATAAATTATGGAATTTTCCAACAATTTCCAGGCTTCTGCTGACAGCAGACTGTTATTATTGATCGCGCTAGTCATGGACGTCTAATTCCACTAATGGTATGTATCGGCTCTCTTGTGGAAAATACGCAACCCTTACCTCAAGCTGACCAGTTTTCCCGGAAGTCAGCATCCAAAGTCAATCTACTATCTACAAACAAGGTTTATCCGGTGATGTAGGCGGCTTAATCCGAACTAAAAAAGCTACTGCGGCTGCCATTTACTCAGAGAAACCAGCACGCCCCATTGGTGTGTCTGCCGCAGCTTTAGGGTCTTTGCAGTAATCGATGGCGATATTGCACCCTTGTTGAATAAGTCTGATCGCGATCGCCTGACCGATACCTGATGTTGCACCTGTAATTAAGACCTTCTTTCATTGTAACCCCATCATATTTCTTTGCGAAGTTTCCTTTACTTGAATTTATACTCAGTCAATCAATTTTGGATTTTAGATTATTCCTTTAATCTAAAATTGGCATTGTCAACCCCAAGGGAGGGAATTCAAAATTTTAAAGCCTTATCTTTTTGGGGCAGCGATCGCTTAATATACCCCTATTCTAAAGTCCTATTTTCTGGTGATTTATTGCCATTAAATTTAAATTTTTAAGAATAAATTATAATATTAAGGTATATATATGCACCGATAATTAGTAATAAAAATATATTTTTATCCTTAATCATTTAGTATCTGCTACTGGGAAAAAGTAGAATATCTATTGCTTCGCCCACTACCAAACCCAATACGGCTATGACTGTTAAAACCCAAAAGGAATCTAGCTTGTTGAAGCCAGAAAAGCGCATTTCCAAATCACCTAAAAACGTAGTTGCTAAGGGGATGAGAAAAAGGCTGAATAATAATGACCAAGTTGCTACTAAAGCAATTGATATACTTAAAAATAATATGACAATTAAGGTTTGAGAGCCAAATTCAACTAAACGCTCTAACCAAGAAACACTCTTTCGCACTACAGCTATAACCATAGCAGCAACAAAAGCTCCCACTAACCAAATTATATGATTAGTCGCAAGATACCATCCCAGGAGAGTATAAGCCAATAAGAGTAATATTAAAGGCATCAAAGGAATCCTGTTAAAAAATTCCACATTCATATTGCCAAGGCTTGTAAAAATACCAAGTTAATCTCTTAATTTTACTCAAGAATTGTTACTAATCAGACTTCTAAATATACCAGCTTTGCTCAGGATATTCCTCTATCTACAGAGCAATTTTAAGGACATACTCTTTAGTCGTGACAATATATAGCCCTACTTAATCATTTGTAAACAACACTTAGACAAGTCGGCAATCTCAGCCTTAGACGCTTATAAAGTCTGTGGCAACAACGACTTGCTAAATCAGAAATTTTATACTTAGTACACGTCATCGTAAAAGGGGTTTGGAAATATTCAGACTTGATGTTCGGTTTCACTTCCCTATAGGACGCGAACCTTCTACCCAATTTACGAATGATTAAATTCCATAGCCTTTTGGGGTGTTCTGTACTTAGTAATCTAATTTAACTTTGTTTGATGCGATCGCTTGTAGCTTAAAATTCAGATAATCAGGCTTATCCAGCTATAATAAGATATTTTTCTCCGTAGTTACATTAGTTAACCAAGTTACATATATGACATTTTGCACTGACTTAATCATCATAGTAGTAGGTTGTAAAATACTATCAATGTGTGAATAAATTGACTTTGACTCTCGTCTATTTGCCATAAAATTTAATCAAGAGGTGGTTATAATTCACCGTGTACAAGTTTGACAACTGTCCACAATACTGTTGCATACCTCAAGCTCATGGTAATATTATTTTATTCTCAGGAGATATTATTTTATACATCAAGTTTTAACCATGCTGAAACAGCTAGTTAGGTGTGCTACCTCCAAAAAACAAAAAATTATTCAACCCACCCCGGAAATCAACAAAAGCCAGAACGTGCAAAGCACAGAGCTTTTGAAACTCTGCTTATACAAAGATACTAAAGAGCTAAGAAAGCCATTTTTTAGGAATCATGGCAGCCAGCTATGAAGGCATAAAACCCTCTGATAATGGCAAAAAATTAGACAATAGTAAATAGAAAAGTTTTGACCCTGTGTCAATTGTTTTTTGTATATCTAAAAATATCAAAAAGCCGACTTTGTGTTGTCAAGAATACATTCATATTGTCTGTTGTCTTGAGATGTTGTTTCTCTTGGTGGTTAGTTACCTATAGAAAAGTCCTATTTGATTGGTGGAAACTTAGTTTACCATCGACCAAATCAGGCAACCTCTTAAATTTAAGAAGTTATTTCGGACTGCTAGATCAATCCTGATTTAGTAACGACTAGATTATTAACAACGTAAGCAAGTGTAACAGGAAAAACATGAATATCATTGTTCATTTGTTTGGAGCGATCGTTCTCCAAGTATCTGCATTGGCTGCGATGTCTAGCATGGCAATGTCTGATGATCAGCCTTTACGTGTCTATACTCAGTCAGCTGCTGCTGCTTCTCAACAGAAAATAACGCAGAGGATTTGCTCTTTAGATCCCATTGATAATTTATTACCTCCACTACAAATTAAGACAAGTAATTCTTTACTTTCTTACCTTGCTGAACAAGGTTTTACACAGAATAAAGAGGGTTCTTGGGTCTGTTATGCGAACGATCCTAAAAAAGAAGGGCGTTACTTTACTCTGTTTAAAGTTAAACAAGTTGATGGCAGACTCATCGCAAGTTCTTTCTTAGATGAAGGCAGTCTGATTCAGGGGCAAGAAAATCGGAGCTTGGACTTCTTTATGATGCTGATTCAGCATCATCTGAATACTAGTCAAGAGAACCGTCAAGGTATACGTAGGTATTTAGAAGCTTTCGTTTCCTTAGTAAAACAAGGGAAGATCAAACCTACGCGTCGTGGGTTTCTTTTCGACCAACCAAACCGGGCATTGGTCTTATATCACCCACTCTCATCAGGAAATCTCAAAGGTACAGGAATCACGATCAACATTTCTTTACCTAAGAGTTGAATTGGGGAGTAGGGAAGCAGAGGGAAATAACCAGTGTCCAATGCCCAATTAAATTGCTGTCGTTTAGTGGAGGTGCATTTTGCCTAAATCAATTGTTCAAAGAATTGCGATGCCAAGAGTGGTTCGCTTCGCCACCATTGCATTTTCATCTGTTGCAATAGTACTCACTACATGTCAATCTACTTTTGCACAGCTCAATATTGGACGCTATGGTATCCAACAAGGACTGGAGTCTGAGTATCTCCAGTACCAAATCAATAACCAGAATTTGAGCCAGATGCGAGTAATTCCTGCATGTGATGTGGGATTTGGTTTGAGCTGCAATAAAACTGGATCGGTAGTTCAGCAATTAGTTGATTTAAACGGCGGGACTAACTATCAAAATCTCCTGATACAAGCAGCTGGTGGGGAGAAAAACTTCCAGGATTTCGCTAGCTTTTACGGTAACAATCCCAATCTCTCTGCGGTGCCTTTCGCCTCATTTTGGAGAAACCAATCCCCGGCAATTATGGATGGTTCTCAATACCTTCTTGGGCAAAGTTTTAGTCGCAACCCCGTAGAAGGACTCGGACTTGTAACCAAGCAGTTCTACTGGGCACCGTACTCAGGAATCAATAACTCCCTCAGCCTCCGTAATGGGTTACTAGACTTGAAAATGTCATACGGACGACTGCTGTTTGAGGAAGCCTCAAAAATTTCCAACATTAAAGAGCAGATTCAATCTCTTGGTCTGTCGCCAGAGATGAGGAATTTTTATTTAAATAAAATCTCTACAGGCTTGGATGCCTTGAGTTCTGGAGATCAAAACCAACTCCAACAGAGGATTTTTGAACTACTATCCTTTCCCTACTCCGAAGATGGTGGGGAACTCGGACGCCCCAATAACGCGATTCCAGGAGAATTCAATCAGCTTTTGGGAGAAGATATCGCTGGAGATATTTTGCTGAGTGACAATCCACTAGCCTTGGATGGAGAAGGAATGGACCTCAATACTTTCCCTGACTCGGTGGGAGATGTTTTGGTACAAGACAGTTCTGATTCTTTTCCACTCTGGCCAATAATCGGAATTGGGGGTCTTGCTTTAATTTTGCTTCTACTACTGAATGGCGATAGTTCTTCAGCTCAAGCATCTGTTTCTTCAGGAAATATACCTGTACTTACACCTATACATACACCTTTGTCTCTCACCAGCAAAGGCGAATGCGATCTGACTCCCAGTGGTAATGGTTCTGATCACACACAGATCATTGAGATTCCATGTAATGTTACTCCTAAAACCCCTACGGAAGTGAAGAGGGTAGTGGAGCCATCAATGATTAAAGCGCTGGTATTGCTAATTGTTCTACTATGCATAGTCCGTTACAAACATCGGTCTTTAAAAATCCGTCATTCGTAATTATTACAACAGGTTTCATTTATTTAAACCACATCTGTTGTCAGGGCATAGCATTGCTGCGCCTCTACAGTGGGAGTCTATTTACCTAAAAATAGCTCTCAACTGAGTCTTCTGGGGCGATCGCTTCTAAAAATCTTTAGAAACCACCTTTAATTTAGAGAAAACCCTCTACTAGATAAGCTGCTAATGCAAAAATAATTGCATTCAAAACTTTTGCAATAAATATAATAGGACTTACGCAAAACTACACGCGCTCTGGGAAATTCATGTAGACGAAGGCTGACCGCAGGGTATTGCCCCTAATACCAATTCTATGTGAGGCTGCGCTTTCTTCACGTAGGGGCAATTCATGTAGCTTTAGCTTCCCGCAGGGTATTGCGCCTACAGCGCAGTTTTGGGTAAGCTCCATAGGCACATCTTCAAAAAGAAATGGTATAAGAAGAAAATCATTCTTTTCGGCTATTGTTTGCGTAAGTCCTGTATAACTTAAAAGTGACATATAGCGGTTTCCAAGTGCATGAAGTACATATCAAAACCTCACCCCTAACCCCTCTGTGTGAGTTCGGAGAGGGGAGATACAAGCGCAGCTTTATCCGGGTGAGGTTAAGCTGTCACCTCATTCTTATTAGGAAAGGCTATAGCTTTAATGTCTAGAAATTTCTAAGAATATTTTGCAGTTTATTATAACATAAAAATATCTATTTATAAGTCCATTATCTAATTTATTCCCTTGGGTATATAAATTAAAATGATAAGTAAAACTCTTGACAGATATAGCTGAAGTTTTATTTTGCTAGACCTATAATTTAAACCTTGTCAACATTAAAATTTGAGCTAGCTAATAAAAACTGTGTAGTAATTTTTAATTAAGTCAAATCCCGATGGATAAACCTAATTTATAACTACCCTTATTTTATTTTGCAACATTTTTTAATATCTACATTTCTAATATGGACGATTTATAAATTTGTCCTCATTGACGTAATAGCTAGTCTTGTTTATAAACTGTTGCTGAATTTTCTTTTGTGACAAACCTCTATAGAACCCATTTGACATCTTATGAGGTTTTGAATTAAGGTACTCCTCAGCATTTATAATCCAATGCTAATGACGTATTCCAGCGACCTCACTGATGCAGAATGGGAAATTTTTGAACCCTTATTGTAAGAGATATTACCAACCAAGAAGCAGACTCGACCGACTAACTGGCCCATTGCGAGATATCTTCAATGGAATTCTCTATCAACTGAAAAATGGGTGCAATTGGCAAGACTTACCTAAAGACCTCCCCCCTTATTCCACCGTCTATTGGCACTTGCATTCAGTGGCGAACCGCTGGGGTATTCGAGGAACTGATGAGTGTCTTACTTAGGACTTGTTCGTGAACAGGTAAAAAAAACCGTACTGGACGACATTGATCATCATTGACTCCCAAGCGGTGAAAAATACCTGCAATGCCAGTGTAAAGTCGAAAGGTTTTTGTTTCTACAAAGCCACCAACAGCATTAAAAGGCATCTGGCTATTGATACCCTTGGGTTTCCCAACATTGACGCACTGTACTCGTGCCAATGTCTCGGATGATGCCGGATTAAAAGAGAAGTTTACTCTCAACATCGACTACTTCAA
>NZ_JABXKJ010000260.1 GCF_017115085.1 Nostoc sp. NMS7
TTTAAAGAAAAGCAATTCTCGGTAGTAAATCCAAAAGTCATCCAAAAATTTGTCTCTGAGTGGTATTGCCGGTTGGTGGAAATTAGAAGTAGAAAGCTTTGGAGATATCTGGCTACCCCATAGCGATCGCTACGCGCGATTAGAAGAGTACATTGATGTAATCAAAGGGCTATGGACAGTCGAAGCCTTTAATTACGTTGGCAAGTATTACACGATCGCAGGTGGTATTCTCGCAGATAAGCCTACACCAATACCACCCATTTTCATTGCTGGGGAATCAGACCGGGCGATTGACCTAGCGGCTGTCAGGGAGATTATTTATTTATCAACGCTGATCAGCCAGAAAAAACAGCAGCACTGGTGCAGAAAGTGAAAAAATTGGCTAGCGATCGCTACGGACGCCAGATTAAAGTAGCAATGAGTGCGTTTGCGATCGTTCGTGAACATACTGCCGAAGCTGAAGCCAGATTAGAAGCGATTTATCGTTCTGCCGATCAACAGCAGATTAAGTACTTTCAAGAGCAAATTGATCCTAATGTAGTTGCCCACAACAAACTAGATATCAGTCAAACCATTGAAGCCAATCTCGGTTTATCTGCTCAACTCGTTGGCGATCGCTATACTATTATTCAACGTCTTCCTCGGAAAGCAAGTAATAGTTTAGCAAATAAAACTATAGATGCTTACGTATGTTGTCACACTTTTGCTTCAATTTTAGAAGCTTATGCTTTTGTCAGAAAGTTGCCTCTCTCTCAGACGGGTAGTTTAAAAATTCCATCAATTAGAGGAATTGTTTGTCGTTCGCAGTTCATTAAAGAAAACCCTAAAATTGTCATTGCTTATCTACATGATTTAGTAGTTGCTAACTATTGGTTTAATTCATCTCCAGTCAAGGCGGCAGATTTATTAACTCAAGTGATTGATGTGAAAACAACTCAACTAAATCAGTTTTTTAATCCTGTATTTGGTAATCGCATCGATCCGACCCTCAAACCTCAATGGTCTTGGTTACTGAAAACTTTAAATCGCAGGTTAGAAGGAAAATATGGCATTTCACTATTTGATGTAGATTTCTGGATAGATGATTATTTCTTAAGGCTTGTCTACAATTTGCTTAATTTAGATTATCACTTTCATCAGGTTTCTTTTGCAAGTGAATTTTCCAGCAGCTATTTTGTAGAGGAACAGTTTAGCCGACATATAAAAGTTCTCTATGATAAATATGATCTACCGCTACAAGATGAAGATAGCAGTCACACAGCAATATCAGTGTAAGATCAAATAGGAAAGCGAATTTTTCTATATTTTAAATAACATACAATTTATGTCCCTGGGTTACCTCACCCTCAATCCCTCTCCTTATAAAGGAGAGGGAAGCTAGAGAAAGGATGAAGTTTTGCATTTTATTTAATCCACGTTCCTAACTACTACGTAGTGTATAATGAAAAGATGTTTAACGACAGCAATAACTCCCAAGCTAGTATTCTCTACAGACATGGCGACGTTTTAATTAGACGTATTGCTAGCTTACCTCTCGGTGTTCAAAGGCGTGTAGGTGCTACTCTGGCTCATGGTGAAATCACAGGACATAGCCATCGCATTCAGCAATCCAATACTGTTCAGTTGTGGGTAGATGGTAATGACCTTTTTCTTGAGGTTAAAGAAGCAAGTGCAACTTTAGTTCATGAAGAACATCGGGCGATTGAATTACCCCAAGGGCTTTATCGCGTCTGGAGACAACGTGAATATCGCCCTGATGCTTACGTGGAGGTGATGGACTAATGCTGAAGATGATGTCAAAGGGACGTGTGCCGAATAAACCAGTTAAGCAGCGTCCAAACGAAAGTCACGAGCCTGTATCAGCTGAAGTTGCTCGAAAACTGATCCTTGAGCATCGCGCCTGGGATGGGATGCGCGTTTTGGGTCATCTGGATTTAAGCGGTGCGTTGGATGTTTACAATCTACCTGAAAATCTCACCTGTGAAAGTATTGATATTAGCGATTGTGTAAACCTCACTACCCTTCCTCAAGGACTCCACATCACTTATTCGATCGAGTTGGCCGGAAGTGGGATTACCAGTTTATCTGCGGGGCATGGTTTTGTCTTGCGGTGGCGAGGCGTAGAGGTGACAGATAAGATTGCCTTTGAATCCCAGTCGATAACGGGGCAGGATATTCTCAATATAGAGAATGTTCAGTTGCGCCGCGTGCTGATTGAACGTCTGGGATACGAGACATTTTTGCAGCAAGTGGGAGGGT
This sequence comes from Nostoc sp. NMS7, assembly GCF_017115085.1. Taxonomy (GTDB): domain Bacteria; phylum Cyanobacteriota; class Cyanobacteriia; order Cyanobacteriales; family Nostocaceae; genus Nostoc. Next base: position 2,260 of record NZ_JABXKJ010000260.1, read on the forward strand.
TGATCCGCGATCGCGATGCCGGTGGAGAACGTCAACTAGTCTACATTCCTTTTGAGGATGACGAGTCACTGATGGTTTTGAAAGTTACTTGTCCATCCACAGGACATATTCATATCTTGCGTGTTCCCCCTGATATGCGAAATTGCCATCAGGCAGCCGCCTGGATTGCAGGCTTTAATAACCCAGATGATTATAACCCTGCGATCGAGGCGTAATTATAATTCCTCGTTTCTCTGTGTACTCTGCGCCTCTGCGGTTTAAAAGCGATTTATTGAACCGCAGAGGTACAGAGGAGGACACTTGCTTGGGCGGGTTTCCCACGCCAGTCCGCACAACAGGGGGAACCCCCGCAAGCGGCTGGCTTGACTTGAGCAAAGTGTCCGTAACGCAGAGAGGAAAGCAAAGATGTTATGACTGACTTTGAAAGGGCTACTCAATTGGTAGTAGTGGGTTGCACAAATCGCTTAATTTCACCACAGGCAATATAAGACTTGCCATCAGGTGCTGTTTTGACTTCATCAACCAGGTAAAGCATTCCTTCCTCACGAACCGATCGCGGAAAACGCATATTCCAATCCGGTTCATATCCGTCGGAAACTACCCTAGCCCGTAGCTTGCTGCCATCTTTGACACACTGAACTAAAATGCTGTCCCCCACACTGTCAGTTGTGATCAGATCGGCGGCACTAGCAGGGCCTTTGGAAGCTTTGCCTGTGTTAGTTAGATTCGATTGTCTAGGGGCAACGAAGATGTCTGCTTCACCCGGTTGAGCAAAACGGGTGATATTACCACGTACACGGTAGAAAGTCCCATCGCTTGAAACTTCCAATCCTTCAACAACATAACGCGCTCCCTCGGCACGAATCGCCCGGGGAAACTGGATGTTCTTGGTTGAATCGTAGCCTTTGGACATGACTTTGATCCGCAGTTTACCCCCTTCACGAACGCAGTACAATTCAACACCTGAACCGACTTCATTCACAATCGGTATCGCGTAGACTTCATCGCCAGCAGTGACACCGCGACCCCCCAGATCGCTGCGATTGCGCGTCATCGTCTGGTAAGACTGATCCCGCATTTCTTTACGTCCGGCATTGCCTAGAGCTTTTTGGGCGATCCGACCTGCGAAATACTCAAGCTGATCGATCTCCTCAGCAATTTCAAAATTCTCGTTCAACCCTTTATCCCGCAAATCTTTCACCAGCGCCCGGAGGGTTTGTTCAGCTTCCTGATGCTTGCCATTTTCAGCTAGATTCAGTCCAATTTCTTTAGCCTTTGCGATCGTCAGGCGACTCAGTTCCAGAGTGATCTGGCTGGTAGAGGCAAAAGCTGCTTCCTCAACGGTGCCAACTTTGGCGACGACATCTACTGTGCCTGACACGCTTTGAATCAAGTGATCTTGCACAACATCAGCACTGTAATGCAGTTTCATCACAGGTAACTCACCAATTTCAGCGCTTGATATCACCAAACTTAAACCGAGAAGTTTATCTTCGCCCTCGTAAAGCTCTCCCAAGGTAAGGACAGCTTGAGAAGCATCATTCTGGCTAACTTTAGCAAGACTTAAAGTATCAACGAGGCTGACACCATCAGCCAACTCAAGTGTCACCTTGAGATTTTGTCCCACTACTGCTCTGAGACTGTCTAGCTCAATACTAAAGACTTCCGTTGCTTCGTCGATGCTTTGAATGAAGTAGAAGTTGCCCGTGGCGGCTCTTGCCATACCAATCAGCAAGTCTTCATTGAAACCCTGAGCAAAACCTAAGGTAGTTGTGATAATCCCTTCCTCAGCTTTTTGCCCCGATGTCGCCGTGAGTATTTTCGGGTCTTGAATGCCCATATTGGCGTGACCATCGGTAAGCAGGAGAACACGGTTTATTTTTTGCGGATCAAGTCGCGTCTTTACATGCTCACAGCCTTTGAGCCATCCCCCCGATAAGTTGGTAATACCGCCTGCTCTAACTTTGTGGATAGAATTTTTCAGTGCGGCTTTGTTAGTCACAGCCTGAGGTGGCACAACGCTGTCCACTTCATCGTCGTAAACAACCACTGAGAGAATGTCATCTGGCTCAAGTTGATCTACCACAGCCTCAGCGGCTTTGAGTGCATGATGCAAGGGAGCGCCAGCCATAGAGCCGGAACGGTCAATTACCAGAGAAAGGTTAAGGTGACGTCGGGGAGATTCAGCTATGTCAGCCCGAAAACGTAACAGAATATTAGTCTTTAATGAAGATCCTGTGGGGAGGATAGATTGGTCAAATTCGTAACTTGTCTTAATCATTTTTTATATCCCTCAAAGTTCTCTGTTATCAGCCACAAGCCCGATGATGCTGGGATAGGAAGTGCTTTGTTTAGTTTAACCAGAAATAAGTTTATTCAGTGTAAAAATAGGATTATATGTCAAATTTTATAGTTGTAGCATCTCACTAGCGATCGCAGTTTCGAGAAAAGTTTGTGATTTATTGACTTTATCCTTCCGCAATAGTGAAAGGCGATCGCACTGGTCACAATTGCGGGAAACTGAAAGCAGATATATTAGGAGAGGAGAACCTAATGAGCTGGACTAAAGTTCTTGCAGTCGAAGCACTTTCCCCAGGTGCGCGACAAGTGGTAAAAGTTGGTAATCGCAAAATTCTGGTTTTAAATCACGAAAATCAGCTTTATGCTGTAGATAGCAACTGTCCTCACTTAAAATTACCGCTCAAAAGTGGGAAAATCACTGAAAGCGGAGCAATAGTTTGTACCTTCCATCGCAGTGCTTTTGACCTGCGAACTGGTGAGGTACAAGAGTGGTGTTCCTGGCCACCTGGTGTAGGTAAGGTACTCTCGTTGGTTTCACAACAAAAAGCATTGCCAGTGTTTCCGATTCGTGTGGAAGAAGGTAGTATCTGGGTTGATGTCCAAGAGGAATAGCACCCTCTCACTGAATTTACCAAAATAGTGGTGAGTAAAAAAAAGCAATAAAAACCCCAGCCGATGAGTTGAGCTGGGGTTTCTATCAAAATTGACCTATTTCAAAGATATAGGAACCATTGAATCAGAAAATAGAACATCTTCTCAGAAGTTTGAACACTTTATTGTGATGTAATGTTGGGTTGTGTGTCAACATCGCCCGCTTCTATAGAAGCTGTAGCACTTTGAGATTGGCCTAAATTCACTTTGAATACCTTGCTCTGCTCTTGCTCCAGTTTGGGTAAAGTCAGAATTAAAATTCCATCTTTCAGGTCTGCCTTAACTTGTTGATTCTGAACTTTGGTTGGCAGAGCAATTACTCTAGTGAAGTTGCCATACCGGAATTCCGAATGAACTTTAGCATTAGATTGGGAATGTTTTTCGTAACGATGCTGACCAGCAATCGAAACTGCATCTTGAGTAACTTGAACATCCAGGTCTTTACCTTCCACGCCTGGAATCTCAACTCTTAATAGCAACTCGGAACCATTATCAGATAATTCCACAGCAGGAACCCACGCTGTTCTCGGTGATGGAGAAATCTCGGAGTTGCCGCGCTCGGCTGCTGTAAGCTCAGAGAATACTTGATCCATTTGACGACGCAGAATCTCCATTTCACGGAATGGTTCCCAACGAATGAATGCCATATCTCAATCTCTCCTTAACTTTCTAATTCAAGTTTGGGTAATCAAACAAAGTTTTAGAGGTATTTAGAGGTTTCAGATATTTAAGCAATTATCGAACCTCTGGTTTTTTCGAGAGGTGCTTTGTTTCTTCTCTCTAGTAAGTAATTTAATAAAATAAAAATCTAAACAGAGTTGGGTAAACCGTACAGACATAGGTTGGATTTACCGTATCAAATAAAAAAAGCCGGACTGACGTAAACAATAGCCAAAAACAATGATTTTCTTCGTAGGGGCAATACCCGGTGGTTAGCTAAAGCTACATGAATTGCCCCAGAGTGCCTGATGTTGCGGGTTTAATGGCTGAGGAGTTGATGCGATTATCAATCGATAGCCCAAATCGAAGAGCAGATTTACCGCTTACCAACTTGGAAAAAATGGTTCGTTGAAATCTTTTATCAAAGTGACTAAAGTTGTGGATCATTTTTTAGTTGGAATACTCTAAAATGAACGTAAATCGCGGAGCGATCGCTGATGTCTGAAGCTGGTACCATAGAAATTATCTCTGATGAAATTTCAGAGGAGGAAGTTATTTTTCCTCCTGGGGATATACTGAGTGACGAACCACCCTTGGAAAGTGACCTGCACCGAGAACAAATCGATTTGCTGATTCGCATACTCAAATTATGGTGGCGCGAGAGGCAAGATTTCTATGCTTCTGGTAATTTGACGATTTACTACAGTCCTAACCAGAAAAAATCAGAAAAGTTCCGTGGCCCAGACTTTTTTGTAGTTTTGGGAACCGAGAAAAAAGACCGTAAGAGTTGGGTAGTTTGGCAAGAAGACGGCAAATATCCAAATGTGATTGTGGAAATTTTGTCAAGTTCAACCGCAGCAGTTGATAAAGGCTTAAAAAAACAAGTTTATCAGGATACCTTCCGTACACCAGATTATTTCTGGTTTCACCCTGTAACAATGGAGCTTCAGGGATTTCATTTAGTAGATGGGAAGTATCAAGAAATTCAACCCACCACTGATGGATGTTTGTGGAGTCAGCAGTTAGAACTTTATTTGGGAGTTTATGAAGGTAAATTAAGATTCTTCACTAGTGAAAATCAATTAATACTATCATCTGAAGAACTGGCGCAAGAAGAAACTTTACGGGCCCAACAAGCAGAAGAACGTGCCCAACAAGCAGAAGAACGCGCCCAACAAGCAGAACAAGAAATTGCTCGACTACGGGAGGTTTTACGTATACAGGGCATCGAACTAGAGAATATTTAATGACATCAAGAAATTAAGTAAAGACATTTTCAAGTTAAAATTTAGTTAGAAGTGTGTGAAAAAAGCGTTATCTTCTGAAAGTAGGGCATCGTTTGCAAGCTAAAGAGATTAAGGAGAAGCTAAAGTCCCTTATCGAGCAAGCCTCCTCGATAGATCAGAATTTAGCGAGAAGATTAGATGAAATCAATCGTTGGGTAAAGAATATTAAGCCAGGTTCCCTGACTGCAAAACCTTTTGTCGTTGCCTTTCTCCTAGAGGTGATTACGGATTCAACAATTTGGCTGATAATCAAATCCTTACCTTCAGAAGAAGAACAAAAAGCAAAGTTCGAGCAGATGACCCCGATTGAGAGATATTGGTATGCTTATCTCTTTCCCAGATGGTTTAATGCAAGTGACTCCAAGTTTTATATTTGGAAACAAAAATTAATGGCAGGCGAATTTAATCAGCTTGATGATGATATCATTAAATTAATCGCTCAAGATATTGTCAGTCGAGAAGGTAGTTTTTGGCAGCGTTATATTGCCGACCTTTCTATGGCAACAGATTTAATTGTTAGTCGTAACAATGAACCACTGTGCATTCAAGTAACTAGTCTGAGTGAAGAATTTAATTACCAAAAGTACCAAGCTTGGCAAAATACACTGCGATCGTGGGAAATCGAGAGAGGACTGTTCTTAAGTTACAATCCCAAGGATGCTGATTTTGTCAACCAGTTAGTCAACGTGGCACTGTATAACAGTGATTACCTTTCTGGTGGCAAATATTTAAAATTTTCGTGAAATTTCGGGAATTTGATATTCCAAATTTGGATTCTAGCCTAAATACTTACCTGCTAATTACAGCTTCTATGGCTAACAAAAGAGAAACTCACAGGTGCGACAATCAAGTGGATACTTTTTCTGAAGCTTTAGCAACAGCCCGACAAATGCAGCAAAGCTGGCTAACTTACGGGGTTGATTTTGTGAATTTTTATGTTGAAAATGTAGATGGAGACTGGCTAGAAACGTGGGGAAATGACGAAATATTAGATAATTCTCGATTAGATGCTATTAAAGAATTTTTGGTAAGTAATGATAGTGTAGCTGTCAAGGTAAGAGAGGATTTAGGAGAGCGATCGCTGTTTGATTTTGCAGTAAACTTAGAAGAATCTTGGAGAATTTCCCAAACCGATGATAGGTTATCTGCTGTGAGAAACTTATTAGATAGTGAAGAAAATAGTGTTGATACAGATGACGTTAAGTTATTGGATTTAGCAAATATTCTGCTGGTAAAGTTGGCAGAGATTTTGTGAAATTTTAGTTGCGTAGTGGTAGAGTAAATTTTGAACTCAAGGGTTTTCATGTTTTATTTTGGTTGCGATTGGGTGGCATATAGGCGATCGCTTTTCCAGATAAGCTTTAATAATCTTTTAGATGTGCAATCTTTATCACTGTTAGTAGTAAAGGTTGATCTTGAATCTGGTAGATAATACGGTATTCACCCAAACGAAGCTTATACAGCCGTTCGTCGGTATCCTTCAATGGGTAAGCGTCTTCTGGACGTGGATTTAATGCTAATTCCTCTAACTTTTGTGCTAGTCGTTGCTGCACCTCTGTAGCAAATTAAATACCAGTAAAAAATCCTGATCAAAAGCTTGAAATTGATACACATTATCCCCGTTAGTAAAAGAGGTTATGTTCAGCTATGCTGCTATGCAGAAGGAAGCCATGCTTAAAAACATGGCTTCCTTCTGCCTTCTTCAATACAAAAGTTGAACCCGCTCAGAAAACTTTTCTCCAAACTTGCGATCAAAGGTGATTACTTGAACTTGCTCTTGAATTGCTGCGGCAACAAAGACCATATCATAAAAAGAATGGTTTTTCTGTACTGCTAGCTCTAGTGCAGTGTCTCGAATATCAATAATAGGAATAATTTTAGTTACCAATGATTCCGCATCTTTCAAAACCTCAAGCCCAATAGTTAGCGGTAGCTGTCTAAAGACAATCCATTGCCATACAACATTACCCAATTCAGTAAAGAAAGAATCGGGAACAATAATTTGTGCCGCTCTTTCCAAAGCGGAAAGTGCTTGCTCATGTTGAGATTCTACACGTAATAAAGCATACACAAAAACCATCGTATCAATCACCATCAAAGTCGTCCTAGTTCCTTCCACTCTTGCACTTGACTGCTCGACTGAATCGGCAATATCTCCCAACGTTTACGGATTCGAGCGATCGCTGCTTCTTTTGTTGACTCATTTGCTCCCTTCACTTCTGCCAGCAGGTAGCTAATTAACCTCAGCCGTGCCTCATTTGAGAGGTCTTTGGTTTGATTCATCAGTTCTTGTAGCTGTTCTTGACTCATTTAGCTTCTGGTTCAACTCACTTTTTGGGTAGTTTAACAAAATTTTTGGGCTAACACACCCTACTTAATAATGGAGAATTTAATTTTTGGTCTTCCTCTAGACTAAAAATCAATAGTTTATAAACAAAGCCTGCATAAGCAGGCTTTGTTTGCTTTTTCTCTGGCATAAGCTGGAAAATATTAAGTATAAAACCGCTATAGCTGTAGAGTGTGTTACCGCGTTAGCATAACGCATTATTTCAGGTTTTCTGTGCCTGACGAAAGCCATCATATATCATACATCTTTTCACCGCATAAAGAGCAGTTTGACATCAAAAATTACTTCATAACTTTAGCAAAAAAAGTTAAATAAGCTTCCATGTTTGGGAACAATAAACCTATCGAATCTCAGGCAAGTAGGTCAAAAGCATTGATTGATGAAACTGCGGAACTTTTGTAGCCCTCTGTGGAGAAATTGGTTAATGAGATTGTGGCGGTTAACCACGCTTGGAAAGTAGCTTGTGAATTATTTGGACATGATTCACCCCTATCTACTTCTTCGCAGGATTTAAAAACCTATTTGCAAGTACGTTTGTTGCGAAGCTATGCACCAGAACAGGTTTATCTAATTGAAGACAAAAAGGCAGAGGGTGAGCGACTTTATAGCTTATGCCTCCGGGAACCTATAGGAACCCGCCTATATGCAGAACATCTGCCAATACGGATAGCTCAAAAAGTTCTTACGGATAAAGAATTAGTCCAATTCAAAAACGTTTAATCAACATAAATCAGAGAAGGTAATCTATGGAAATAGCAAAAGTTTGGAAAATTATTTGGCATAACGAACCTTTTCATTGGACAATTGCTTTTGTGTTAATAATTGCAATTATTATCGAACTTTGCACATTATGGCAGTATTGGCACTCAGAGTGTGGCACAACTGAAGCCGGAATTAAATTTTTGAATAATTTGAAAAAGGGTAAAAATGTCAAGCCTTTAGAAAAGGATAGTCGTTGGTTAAAAAACCATCTAGGAACTGATGACTCTAGTAGATTCAGAGAACAAGATGGATACTTCATACTTATAAAGTATCCATCTGTCTTAGCCCAAGCAATACCTCGTAGTTCCCTACGCTTCGTGACAACCTTGTGTACTGCCATTGGTCTTTTAGGAACCTTTTATGGTATACAATAGGGACTCCAAGGAATCAATTTATCTACAGAAGATCCCAAACAACTGATGACTGCCAGTAAAGAGCTACTGGTGGGAATGAAAACAGCTTTCTCCACTTCCATGATGGGGCTTGGTTCTGGTAGCTTGTTTCTTCTAGTTTTGTTTGGGCGTGATTCACTACGGCAGAAACTACGTGATAGTTTGCGTCAGAAATTGAAGGCGATCGCAACCTTAAAAATAACAGACAATAACAATAGTGATCTAGTTGAGGCATTTATCCGTGTAGGAGATAAATTGTCAGGCTTAAATCAACCGAGTGCTGAAGCCATTGGTCAAGCTGTAGGTAGGAGTATTGCAGAACAATTCGCAGGTTTAAATCAGTTGTCAGCCCAAGCTATTGGTTTAGCTATAGGTCAGCAGATTAAGCCAGCCTTGGGGGAAATGTTCAAAGAACAGAAAAAACTCCGAGAAATTCAAGAAACCCAGGGACAGAGAGTTTTAGAATAACTCATCAAAGATTTACGAATTCAGGTACTCGAACCGATTGCAGATCGACTAGATAAAAGTGCAGAGTTAACCCAGCAAGCTTCCAGCGCAGTGTTGACTCTGCATAAGGAACTCGGTGGTATCTCTCAAAGTTTGGCAAGTTCCATCCTGACAATTCAGAACTTTCAAAAAGAGACTTTGGTAGAACTCCAAGGATTTGCTAACAATTTAGGAAACACTCTCAATCAATTCCAAACAGATACAAAAGGTGTTTTACAACAAACAGCCGATGAAATTAATCGAGCTGTAGATCAGAGTATCCAGGGAATGACAGCCCAGCGAAGTGCTTTTGAAACAAGTGCAGTGCAAGCTGCTGCTACCTTCCGAGGAATTAGAGAGGAACTGCAAACAGCACTACAAGAACGCGCAGCAGTAGAAAAGCAAATGCTTCAAGGATTTGCTAACAATATGGGACAAACTTTGAGTCAATTCCAAACTGAAACTACCGGAGTTCTACAACAAACAGCCGACGAAATTAATCGAGCAGTAGATCAGAGTATCCAGGGAATGACAGCCCAGCGAAGTGCTTTTGAAACAAGTGCAGTGCAAGCTGCTGCTACCTTCCAAGGAATTCGAGAGGAACTGCAAAAAGCATTACAAGAACGCGCAATAGTAGAACAGCAGATGCTTCAAGCTACTCGAACTGGAATTATCCAAATTCTCACCCAAGCAAATACAACCTTTCATGAGCAAACTAATACTCTAAAAACAGTGGGTGATCAAGCCTCTGGATTGATGAATGGTGCAAAGGATAATCTTCTGGCTACTTTAGGAAATATCGACGTAACACTCACAGCCACCCGCCAAACAGTAGAGGAAGATTTGACAAAATTCAGGCAAGAATATCAAGAGAATTTAAAGAAGTTTTTTCAAGAACAAAACAACTTACTTGAGGGGACGCTAGGCACACAACAAGAAGGATTATCTAGGGTTGTGAACAATCTTGATCAAGTCTTCAGAGAGGAATTTGAAAGACGTAGTATCTTGACTCAAGAAGTAGACGGAAGTATGACAAAAATTCAGGTATCTGTCGAAGAAATTAACAAAAGCTATTTGGAAGGTAGCAATTTCTAATTTATGGTTGCAACATCAGCTATTGTGGCGTTTAGCTCTTTATTATGGTGATCAGCAAAAACAGGTGTTGGCACAGTCTTTAGTTGAATCTTTTGATATTTTTGCTAATTCTGATTTAGTTAGTCACCTGCTACCAGTTCAAATTATTCGGGCGCTTTGGAGTGAACAAGCAGGTAGAGAATTAGCAAAAATTGCTTGTGAACAGCGTGTTAATCGAACTGAATTACTAAACACAATCAGAGAAGATTTACCTGTTTCGATTCCATTATTCAGCAAATTCACAGAAGACATAACTCCCTATTTTACTACAATTCGCTCTCCAAATCAGCAGCAGCTAAAATGGCTGTTAAGTTGTTTGGATGAAATGTCAGAGAGTCAGCAAATAAAGGCTGTTAATCATTTGCTAACTAATGTTTCCAATCATATAGCAAAAAATCATTCTTTACTAGTTGATTGGTTGAGACATAACTATAGAAATGGTGAAAAATGGTATAAACTTTCAGATCCAGCAAGGCAACGACTTCGAGAGTGGATTGGAGGTATCAATTATGGTGATTTCCAAAAGTTAGTAAATCTAATATTAAACAAGCTGGATTTGCAAAAGTTCGAGTCAAATCGGCTATCTAGTCGCAGAGACTTTTGGGCTAATTACAGTAACCGCTTTGAACGGCTTCGCATCTTGTTACCCAAGACATCACAAATTGCCATAGGGTATCAAATCCAAGATGATGTTGATCTATTAGAGGATGATGGTAGCGACCCGACAGAGGTTTGTATATTCGATTTTGGGGAGTGGTTTGCAGTCGAATTCTTTCGTGGAAGAGGTGGTGAGACGCGCCTGTTTCCGAAAAATTCCACAAATGAGCAAATCCTTTTTGGTGAATCAACACTTTCAGTCAAACGGATTCGCTGTCTGGGTGGTGATAAGCACGATCATGAATTTCTTTGGCAATTCTTTTGCCGCCAATGGCTTACAAATAAGGGAATTAACCCAAACCCAGGTACTGAATCTTACAGAAACCCGACAGCAGATCAATTACAACAGCGAGAAAACAGGCTTGAGCGGTGGAAAAGAGAAATTGAATACCTGGAACGGGAAGCTAGAGCCGCAGCAAATAAGAAGACAGCCAAAATATCTTTAAATTCTAAATCGTCATAATCTGCCAATATTTCCTCAGTAGTCATGCCAGAACTGAGCAGTTCCAAAATAAACTCAACTGGATAACGAAGTCCTCGAATGCAGGGTTTACCGTGGCAGATATTTGGATTATGAGTGATGCGTTGTAGAAGTGTGTTATCCATAAACTCTTACCATATTTTTGTTGTCATCTTCTAATTCTAGATGCGAAATAACGGCAGTCCATTACGATCGCACCGAGTCAGATGTTAAAACTTTTGGTGTATTGAATAATACCCCAAACACTTTACTGGCACTGTGATCGCATACATTCAACCCTCTTCAAAATCCACCACAACCACGTTAAGCTGAATTAGAGTAGCAATTTATTGCGCTTTTTAACATGAAAATCTCTGTTCTTGTCAAATTTTAATTTTTTCTGCTTGAGAAACCCGGATGCTAGACCAAATTTTTGATTACCTCAACTTTCATTTCAGCGTTGAAGCCCCGATAGTTCTGCTGATCCTGATATTTTTAGAGGCGGTGTTATCTGCCGACAATGCGATCGCCCTGGCTGCGATCGCTCAAGGGCTGGAAGACAAAGAACTTGAGCGTAAGGCCCTCAATTTTGGTTTAGTCGTTGCCTACGTGCTGCGAATTACCCTGATTTTAACTGCCACCTGGGTGCAACAATTCTGGCAATTTGAATTATTGGGCGCTGCTTATCTGCTGTGGTTGGTATTCCAACATTTTACCTCTCAAGAAAGTGAAGACGATGGCCATCACGAGCCGCGTTTTAGTTCGTTGTTGCAAGCGATACCTGTGATTGCATTTACAGATTTGGCATTTTCTTTGGATAGCGTGACAACTGCGATCGCAGTTTCTCAAGAAAAATGGCTGGTGCTGACGGGTGCAACAGTTGGTATTATTACGCTGCGATTCATGGCGGGATTGTTTATCCGTTGGCTAGACGAATATGAAAACCTAGAGGATGCAGGCTATGTAACTGTCGCCTTAGTGGGCTTGCGCTTGTTGTTGAAAGTGGTGAACGATAGCTTAGTTCCACCAGAATGGATAATGATTCCGGCGATCTTCCTGATTTTAGGCTGGGGATTTTCCAAGCGTGTTGGCACCCAATTGCCCCAAGTAGAACCAGAAAAGAGCGAAGTTTCTAAGTAAGTGAGGAGTGAGGAGTGAGGAGTTATGAATTTTTAACTCCTAACTCCTAACTTTTAACTCCTAACTCTCCATTACTCGTGCAACCAAGGCGTTAAGTGTGGTTGCCAATTAACTAATTCTTCATCCTTAAACCAAAGGGCTATTTCCCCTTGCGCGGTTTCTTGAGCATCAGAACCGTGGATTAAGTTGCGACCAATATTCAGTCCAAAATCGCCGCGAATCGTTCCCGGTTCTGCTGTTAAGGGGTTCGTCGCACCAATAATCTTTCTGGCAGATGCAATAACGCCATCACCTTCCCATACCATCGCCACCACTGGGCTAGAAGTGATAAATTCGACTAAACCACCAAAAAAGGGACGTTCTCGGTGAACGTCATAGTGTTGTTCAGCCAATTCCCGACTGACTTTCAGGAACTTTAAACCAACTAGGGTAAAACCTTTAGTTTCAAAGCGACGGATAATTTCCCCCACTAATCCCCGTTGTACTCCATCAGGCTTAATTGCTAAGAATGTACGTTCCAAAGCTATCTCCCAAAACTTAATGAATTTTTTATTGAATCAATTGTCCGCGAAGTTCTGATCTAAGGAAGAAAGCCTGATCTCAGACTACTCTCTTTGTTATTTGTCATTTGTTCTTCGTCCTCTGTCAAGAGTCCAAGGGTTTTGTACTAATGACCAATGACTAATGACCAATGACCAATCAGAGTTTATCTCAGAAATTATCCTTAGGTGCATATACGTTCCCAGATGAATGCGCTAAATTGTTAAATTGTGGGTGAAACACAGAGGTTAGGAAGTAAATGGGTGTTGATTCAACTGCTACATCTGACGAGGTGGTACCAGTACCGTCCAATGGACAAAAATTTGAAGTGAAAAATCAGAAGCACAAAAAACTATTACCACCTAGTACTACCACAGGAGATTTACCTCGCTCCTGGAAAATCGAGGATAGCGAAGCGTTATACCGGATTGAAGGTTGGGGACAACCTTATTTTTCCATTAGCGCTGCTGGTCACGTCACCGTTTCACCCAAGGGCGATCGCGGGGGTTCTCTAGACTTGTTTGAATTGGTCAACGCCATGAAACAGCGCAACTTGGGACTTCCGATGTTGATTCGCTTTTCCGATATTTTGGAAGACCGGATTGAGCGGTTGAACGCTTGTTTTAATAAAGCGATCGCCCGCTACAATTACCCTGGCGTTTACCGTGGCGTGTTTCCCGTCAAGTGCAATCAAGAGCGGCATTTGATTGAGGATTTAGTCAAATTTGGCAAGCCCCATCAATTTGGTTTAGAAGCCGGTTCCAAGCCAGAATTAATGATTGCTCTGGCTGTCTTGGATACACCAGGAGCATTGTTAGTTTGCAACGGCTACAAAGACCGAGAATACATCGAAACGGCAATGTTAGCCCAAAGACTAGGGCAAACACCAATCATCGTCTTAGAACAGATTGAAGAGGTTGATTTGGTGATTGATGCCAATCGCCAGTTAGGTATTCAGCCGATATTAGGCGTTCGTGCTAAACTCAGTACCCAAGGTATGGGACGTTGGGGAGCTTCTAGTGGCGATCGCGCTAAATTTGGTTTGACAATGCCTGAGATCATCGAGGCTGTTGATAAGTTACGGGAAGCTAACCTCCTCGATTCTTTGCAGTTGATGCACTTCCACATCGGCTCCCAAATCTCTGCCATTAATGTGATTAAAGATGCCATCCAAGAAGCCAGCCGCATTTATGTAGAATTGTCGATGCTGGGGGCGGATATGAAATACCTTGATGTTGGTGGTGGCTTGGGTGTAGATTACGATGGCTCCCAAACCAACTTCTATGCATCGAAAAATTACAATATGCAGAACTATGCCAACGACATCGTAGCAGAGTTAAAAGATACCTGTGCTGAACGCCAAATTACCGTACCAACACTGATTAGCGAAAGTGGACGAGCGCTCGCTTCCCATCAGTCGCTGCTGATTTTTGATGTTCTCAGTACTAGCGATGTCCCCCTCGACACACCAGAGCCACCGCAAGAGGGAGAATCCCCAATTATTAATTATCTTTGGGAAAGCTACCAATCGATCAACCAAGAGAATTACCAAGAGTTGTATCACGATGCCGCACAATTCAAAGAAGAAGCCATCAGCCGCTTCAACTTAGGAATTTTACGCCTCAGAGAACGAGCCAAAGCCGAACGCCTCTACTGGGCTTGTTGTCAGAAAATTCTGAACATCACTAGACAGCAAGAATACGTACCCGATGAACTGGAAGACCTAGAGCAAATTATGGCTTCCATTTACTACGTGAATATGTCGGTATTTCAATCAGCACCAGATTGCTGGGCGATCGATCAGCTATTCCCGATTATGCCAATTCACCGCTTGGATGAAGAACCAACCCGCCGGGGAATTTTAGCAGACCTTACCTGCGACAGTGATGGTAAAATCGACCGCTTTATTGACCTGCGCGATGTCAAGTCGGTTTTAGAGTTGCACACCTACAAGCCCGGAGAACCCTATTATTTGGGGATGTTCTTGAATGGAGCTTACCAGGAAATCATGGGCAATTTGCATAACCTATTTGGCGACACCAACGCCGTTCACATCCAATTAACGCCCAAAGGCTATCAGATTGAACACGTTGTCAAAGGTGACACCATGAGCGAAGTAGTGAGCTACGTCCAGTATGACTCGGAAGATATGGTGGAAAAAATTCGCCAGCGTTGCGAGAAAGCATTAGAAGAAAAACGCATCACCCTAGCGGAATCTCAGCGATTGCTACAAACCTTCGAGCAAAGTCTCAGAAGATATACGTATCTAAATAGTTAGGATTGGGCATTGGACATTGGGGATTGGGCATTGGGCAGTGGGCATTGATTATTCCCCTTGTCCCCCTTCTCCCCATTCCCCATTCCCTAATCTGCGTTTGTCCCCAACAATTCCTCTATCGCTTGTCGTTCAACAGGGGTATGTGATGGCACTGTCTGACGAGCATCGGTAATCAGCCAGTCTAAAGCAGCAGCTTGAACATCGATCGCAGCCCCAGTTTTATCGACGCAATAACGTCCAAATACCAGCTTATCGACTAACCGGACTCCGGGTCCCAGGCGCGACCATTCAAAAATCACGCTGTTATCTACTGTTGCGCCACTACATATCCAGCAATTGGGGCCAATCATCGCTGGCCCAACAATTTTAGCTCCGTCTTCGATTCTGGTCATACCACCAATGTAAACCGGGCCTGTAATATCCACTTTGTCCCAATTTACGGCGACATTTAAGCCAGTGTAGATGCCAGGGGCGACTTCATGACCGGGGATTTGCACATTTTTGATTTCGCCCAGCAGCACACCGCGAATCGCCCGCCAATAATCTGGTACTTTCCCAATATCTACCCATTCAAATTCCATAGGGATGGCGTAGAAGGGAGCTTTGATTTCTACCAATTTGGGAAACAATTGACTACCAATGTCGTATTCTACAGCAGAGGGGATATAGTTAAAAATCTCTGGCTCAAAGATGTAAATACCTGTGTTGATATTGGTGCTGAGGGCTTCTTCAGTTGAAGGTTTTTCTTGGAAAGCTTTAACGCGACCATCTTCGTCAGTCACAACTACACCGTAGCTAGAAACTTCTTCTTTGGGGACAGGTTTGGTAATAATAGTAGCGATCGCACCTTTAGCTTTATGCCATTTAACCGCCGCAGTTAAATCCAAGTCAATCAAAGCATCACCGCACAAAACCACAAAGGTATCATCAAAAAACGGTGAGAAGTCTTGAATGCGCCGCATCCCTCCAGCTGAACCAATTGCTTCCCCCTCAAGTTTCCCCTCGTCATCAATTTTCCCTTCAAAGGAATAGGCAATCTGTACCCCAAACCGTTGACCGTCACGAAAATAGTTTTCTATTTCTTCGGCCAAATGACTAACGTTGACCATAATCTGGTCAAATCCATGACGGCGTAACAGTTCCAGCAAGAACTCCATCACTGGCTTTTGCAGGATGGGAATCATCGGTTTGGGAATTGTATAAGTAATCGGACGCACGCGAGTACCCTTACCAGCCGCGAGAATCATCGCTTTCATAAAAATTTATTCCTTAACCACTAGCCAGTTTACTTTCATCGAGTGATAAGCTAATCATCAGTTTTTATTTCTGCTCTAAGTTATCTCTCAAAACAGGGATAACAGGAATATAGTGGTTGTTGCAACCATAGGTATACTTAGATGACAAGCGATCGCTTATCTTTTCAATTTACTCGGATTTTGGGGCGGAAGCAAAAATCTCTAAATTATCTGTAGAGCTAGTTTTCGCTTTCTTAGTTCATTGGCTGCTCAAGAGGTTTGCAGGAGTTAGCTGAATCTCTAAGTAAGCGAATTTTAATTTCATGGTAAAATTCTTCTTGAAATAGCTCTACTTTCGATTGAGCCGAGAGTAGTAGTAGCGCCCAGAAAACGCTAACTAGTTGACTGTCTTTAGACTCATGTCCAGAGCCATTTTGATTGAGAAGCTTTGTCTGGGCCCATAACTCTACAAGTTCTTCTAAATTTAACCAATTTTTTTCTAAACTTAATTCTCTTGCCGACAAATTCAACACCTGCTCTAGTTCCCCAGCGACTTCTGTCAGATTTTCCTGGTGAGCTAACTCCAGCGCCTCCCGCATGCTTTGGATGCTAGGCTGACATCTAGGACGGATAGGTTTGCTGACTTTTTCTACTAGTTTCAGTTGGTTCGCCATGATTTGCAATTGCTTGATTAACTCTTGCAGAGTCACCTGGCGCTTTGGTGGCGGCATTGCCGCTCGACGACGCCGCAATTGCCGTTCTAATGGTAGACGATGACCCTGATGTGATACACCGTCTTCATCTTCTAATAGAGCATCATCTTCTACACTATCCTGTGCATCTGGTACTGTTGACAATTGCATCAAAGTATTGGCTTTGAATAATACCAGCATTGATGCTGACAAAAATGCCTGTCCCGATTGAGACAAGTCCGCTTCATAGCCTCGGACTATCCCCTCCGGTGCCATCAGTTCTAAGTAACGGTCAATCACCTCAATCACTTGGACATCCCAAGGATCAATTTCCCCCTGCTGGGCTTGGTAAATCAGAAGTGTGATTGTTTCTAACAGCTCGGAAGCTTCCATCAATGGGTTCTAAGTTAATTAATCAGAATCAAAAAAGCGTAAATTCAACACTAAAGTCATTGACTATTGGTAAAGCGTGTACTCTATAAATTTGGTTACGCTTTTTTTAATCAGCCATTGTCTGCTGGCGGTATCCTCGGAAATTTGTAATCAATCACCATTGTCAATTGCGAGATCAGATTGTGCAACTTTTGACTTGGGCATTGGGCATTGGGCATTGGGCATTGATTATTCCCCTTGTCTCCCTTGTCTCCCTTGTCTCCCCTGCTCCCCCTGCTCCCTTAATCACGGGGGGGATCATGGGCAATAGTGACAGTTGATACCAAGTCACTCGGTTTGCCACTCTTGAGCGCATCGAAAGTGCCTTTGATAGTACCAGCAATGGGAACAGCAACAAGTGTCCCCAACAACCCAGCAATCTCAAATCCCATCAAAATAGACACAAAAATCCAGATAGGATTCAGTCCAATAAAGTTGCCGAGTAACCTGGGAGCTAATAGGTTATCTTTAACCTGCTGCATGAGAATTGCCGCGATCGCAACTTGAACTGCTAACCACCAATTTTGCAACAGTACTAAAATCGTCACCAGAGCAATGCCGAGAGATGCCCCGATAAAGGGAATGAGTTCTGAAAGACCAATTAATATGGCAAACAACAGGGCAAAGGGCACCTTCATGACTAAGAAAATTGGCGTCAGGGTTAGCACCATGAATAGTCCTAGCAACAACTGACTGAGGAAGAAGTTCTGGAAATTTAGGCGTAAGGATTTGCTGAGAGGATCTGCAATATGAGAGGGCAAAAGATTGATCAGACCATGCCACACGCGATCGCCATATAAAAGCATATAAAATGCAAGCACGATGACTAACACTAAGTCAAGTAATCCTGACAGCAGTGTTCCAGCAAATCCCACTGCGCCAGAAGCTAGCTGTTGCACTAGATTTTGAATGTTGGCATTAATTTGACTGCTCACAACCCTCAGATCAATTGGCAAACGTCGTTGTTTTGCCAGCATCTCAAACTGTTCTAGGTTTGCTTGACTTGCGCCTAACCAATCAGGGATATTCTTTAAAAGTTGGATTGTTTGGTCAATGATCAACGGTACTAGGGTGACACCCAGAATCCCAAACAGCGTTAATGTTGCAAGTAAAACTATGATCACCGCCTGAGTGCGGGTGATTCGGGCACGTTCAAAGAACTTAACCGGATAATTTAGGAGAAAAGCCAAAATCGCCGCAATGCTCAAGACGGTAATGGGATGCTGGAAATAGCGAAAAAGCAGAGACAGCAACCAGACATTGAGAGCGATAATTGGACCGCTCAGACCATAAATTAACAAACGTTGAAGGGAGGAACGGCGCATCTTATGCAACCTATTTTAGATATTTCTTGAAAGAATTTTTAAAATTCTTGCTCGTGCGTGATTATCATCATAGATATTTTTAACAAAGACAATTATAAGCGTATCTGATAGCAAGAAACCAAATCATAATGGATAAGACCGTAGCTGACCTTCGCAAAGACTATACCTTGGAAGGTTTGAGTGAACTCGAAGTAGACCTCAATCCTTTTATCCAATTTAAAAAATGGTTCGATCAGGCACTAGCAGCGCAACTTACTGAACCCAATGCCATGACCATTGCCACTGCCACACTAGACGGTAAGCCTTTAGCTAGAATGGTGCTGCTGAAGGATTTTGATCAACGGGGCTTTGCCTTCTTCACCAATTACAACAGTCACAAAGGACAAGAACTAGCAGAAAATCCCCAGGCGGCTTTAGTTTTCTGGTGGGCAGAACTGGAGCGTCAAGTCAGAATTACGGGGTATGTGGAGAAAGTTTCTGAAACTGAGTCTGATCAGTATTTTCACAGTCGCCCTGCCAGCAGTCGCTTGGGTGCGTGGGTATCTAATCAAAGCGAGGTGATCGAAAGCCGAGAAGTCTTGGAGCAACGCTTGCAGGAGTTTAAGAGCAAATATGAAAATGAGGAGATTTCTCGACCGCCTCATTGGGGAGGTTTACGAGTGATCCCCACAGAAATTGAGTTTTGGCAAGGACGCCCTAGCCGTCTGCACGATCGCTTGCTCTATAGCCGTTTAGATAATCACAATTGGAAAATTGAGCGGTTGTCACCATAAGAAGACTTGGGCATTGGGCATTGGGCATTGGGCATTGGGCATTGGGCATTGGGCATTGATTATTCCCTTTGTCTCCCTTATCCCCCCCTGCTTTCCGTGTCCCCGTGTCTCTCTTACCACTGAGCGATCGCATCTTGAATTGCTGCCCGTGCTTCTAATATAGATTGGGTACGGGCTGCATCACCTTCATTCAAGCTATTAGCGTTGATAAATTGAATGTCTCTAAGCCCAATAAAGCCGAAAATTGTCCGCAGGTAGGGTTCTTGGAAGTCGTATGCAGCAGCAGGAGATGTCGCCCTCAAGTCACCGCCGCGAGATGTGATGATAACTGCCTTTTTACCCTCAACTAAACCTCTATAACCGCCTTGAGCATCTATAGCAAAAGTCCGGTTAGGGCGAACGATTTGGTCGATGTAAGCCTTGAAAGTGGAAGGTATATTAAAGTTATACATTGGCACTCCAAAGACGTAGCGATCGGCAGCCAAAAACTCATCAATCAGCTCATCAGAAATTCTAAGTGCCTGAGTTAATTCTGGGGTATGGGTTTCTGGTGGTGAAAATGCAGCTGCAATCCAAGGTTCGTCAACGTGAGGAACTGGATAATGCCCTAAATCTCGATAGGCGATCGCATCTTCGGGATGTGCTGCCCTCCAACCACTGGCGAATTCCTTAGATAGTTCTCTGGAGTGCGATCGATCAGCACGGGGGCTGGAATCAATATGTAGGATGTTTACCACCAAATATCTCCTGATTAGCTAAGTATTTTTAAGGTCGTTGTTCAAAAATATTGTAACTGTGGGCTTCAAGATAATTCAATCGATGCTGAAAGTTCTTCCATGTCAAACAGAGGAAGTTTTTGAATACCAGCTTTTTCGAGGCTGTTGTCTTGTTTACTTTTGCGCCAGATTACGCAAATTACCAAGTCCGCGATCGCTCCCGCATTCCGCAGCGCTTCTGTACTTTTTACAACTTGACCACCTGTTGTAATAACGTCTTCAATGACACACAATTTTTTTCCTGCAATATTAACCCCTTCTGCTATTTTTTCAGTTCTATAGTTGTAAAAAATCTAGACAAATATCTAACAACTTTTATCCCTCTTTCAAGAAACACTTGACGTAAAGCTTATGTAGAAAGGGTTTGATAAAAT
>NZ_JABXKJ010000213.1 GCF_017115085.1 Nostoc sp. NMS7
CGAAGCGATCGCGCTTGAGCCAGTCGTCGAGAACGTCAAACCACCCTCTACTGGGCGCGCGTCCAACTGCGATGGTCATCGGACTAAAATCCTCTTTTTTTACTAAAATTGCAACGTTTTTAAGGCAGTACGGAAAGTTACTGTAACTAACTCCCGTGAGGAATTAACGTTTTTTTGACAATCTCAACAGCCTGAAAGCAACTGAGATTCTGAGAGCTTACTGATCTGAAATCAGCATTTCTCTTTGTTTATGTCATTACACGTACCATCGGCTAGTAATCTAGTTTGTGGTAACTTAATGATTCTTAATTTATCACACTAGTCCGGGTTTTGCCTGATACACAACAAGCAAGTCAGGTATGAAACACTAACCTTATAATTAACAGGACTTACGCAAACAATAGCCGAAACCGTGATTTTCAGGTAGGGGCAATACCCTGCGGTCAGCTAAAGCTACATGAATTGCCCCTACAACGTGTCATTTTGCGTAAGTCCTAATTAATATGAATATCAGAATTTTTACAATTTGACACAAGTTTTCTCAGAAATCTGAAAAAATTTAGTGCAGATGGGCGTCGATAGGTAACTCATTCCCCAGAGGTCAAAAATAGTCAGGGAGCAGGGAAGAAAGAATTTTTAACAAATATATAGATTCTATGGGTAGCACGAACAGTGAGAGGTGCAGTTGAGTTTTTGTCAACGATGTTTGGTAAAATGTAAATGGTTACTTCGCCGCCACGATCGCTGATACACCTCTGGAAAACCTATGTGAAACGTTGGACAACGGGAAAGGAAGTTGGCACATCTTGACTAATACAAATAGCCTAAGTGGTTTGTCCCATAGTGCAAGTAAGCCAGCATCATCCGGGACAGTAAAATTTGTGGGGTACAGGGTCAAGAATTCATAACTGGATGCAAAAGCGTTCAGTGTGCGAATATGTCACAACGAGTATCTCACGGGCAATGGTAGTTAAATGACGGCATCAACAACGATTAACAAAGGCGATCGCCTCCTGCATCAAAATGTTCTCGGTTCTCGTCGGTTCAGTAACTACTGGTGGGCAACTATCGTTACCTTGGGAGCAAGCGGCTTTTTATTGGCTGGCATATCCAGTTATTTGAAAGTTAATTTACTCATAGTTTCCGATCCAACTCAACTGGTATTTTTCCCCCAAGGACTAGTAATGGGGTTATATGGCACTGTTGGCTTGCTATTAGCCACATACCTCTGGCTAGTGATTTTATTGGACGTGGGCGGCGGTTACAACGAATTTAATCAGGAAACTGGCACAATCAAAATCTTCCGTTGGGGATTTCCTGGCAAAAACCGCCGCATTGAGATTAACAGCCGCATAGAAGATGTGCAATCTGTGCAAATAGCCGTCAAAGAAGGTCTTAATCCCCTTCGCGCCCTCTATCTACGCATTAAAGGCCGGCGAGATATACCCTTAACACGGGTTGGACAACCGTTATCTTTAACAGAGTTGGAAACAGAAGGCGCAAAGTTAGCCCGCTTTTTGGGAGTGTCGCTAGAAGGACTTTAAGGGAGTGGGGAGTGGGGGAGATTAGGGAGACAAGGGAGATGGGGGAGATTAGGGAGATGGGGGAGAGAAGGAGAATAACCAACTCGCATCTTGCACCTAGCCCTAGCGATTAGAAATCGCGGCTATACAAACATACTCCTTTGGAGAACCCGAAGGGTAGTCCGCCTGCGCGGACTAACATAAAATCAAGGGTTTTGCCTGTGTAGCCGCGACTTCCAGTCGCCTGGTGCAAGATATGAGCCAATGCCCAATGCCCCTCGAAACGATAAGATAGTCTGGTTAAATCAGTAACTGGCAATGCGGTTAAAAATTTCCCAATTTTTGCTTTCTTTTGTACTCATTAGTGGTTTGATGTTGGGTGGATGTTCAACACAGCAAGTCGCTTCTAATACATCTTCTCCAACCTCGACAGCTACCTCAACCACAAGTGAGGCAAGCATCAAGACAACTACTGAAGCAACATCTGTATCTCAAACTAGTAATGAGACTATTCCTGGAATCACAGATTTACCACGGCTAGAAGGCAAGGCTACTGTGGTGCTGACGGTTAAAGGCTCGCCGATTACTATCGAAGTAGACGGCACTGATGCCCCAATTACAGCTGGTAACTTTGTGGATCTAGTCCAAAAGGGCGTGTACGATGGTTTAGCTTTCCATCGAGTTGTACGCGAACCCCAACCGTTTGTTGTTCAAGGGGGCGATCCTCAAAGCAAAAACCCGAAAGTTCCAGTAGATAAACTGGGAGAAGGTAGTTATATTGACCCAAAAACGGGAAATGCTCGTTATATACCTTTAGAAGTTAAGCCAAAAGGTTCAGATACACCGATTTACAATAAACCATTTGATGCTACTGCTCAACCCGTCGTATTGCCCCATAAGCAGGGTGCAGTAGCGATGGCGCGATCGCAACAACCAGATTCTGCTTCTGCCCAGTTTTACTTTGCTTTAGCCGATCTAGCCTTTTTGGATGGTAACTACGCTGTGTTTGGCAATGTCACTCAAGGCTTTGCTGTAGTGAATAAAATTCAGCAAGGCGATCGCATTGACTCTGCTAAAGTCACCCAAGGGGCTGAAAATCTGAAAACACCTGGACAGTAGGAGAAATCAATTCAAAATTCAAAATAAAGAATTGAATGTTTGAATAGCGAAAAATTCCTCACTCGCAAAATTCAAATTGGTTAAGGTTTGTGTCACTGGTATTGGTTTAATTTCCGCCTTGGGTGGAAGCTTGGAGGATAGTTGGCAAAATTTGCTAGCTGGTAAATCTGGAATTCGATTACATCAACCATTTCCAGAACTTACACCACTTCCGTTAGGTTTGATTAGTCAACAACCATCTGAGTTAATATTGTTAACTCAGATGGTTGTTTCTTCTGCTTTGCAAGATGCTGGATTATTTCCACATGCAGCTGATTGTGCTGTAGTCATTGGATCGAGTCGATCTTATCAAGCGTCTTGGGAAATGCTAGCAAGGCAAATGTATGAAGATGCGGCGAATTCCTCGGTGTCCTCTTTGGGAAATTGGCTAGATACATTACCTCACATGAATGCGATCGCAGCTGCAAGACAAATCGGTGCATCAGGGATAGTTTTGGCACCGATGGCAGCTTGTGCTACTGGAATTTGGTCTATTGCCCAAGCAGCTTTACTTATCCAAACTGGGCAATGTCAACAAGCGATCGCTGGCGCAGTGGAAGCACCAATTACACCCTTAACTTTAGCAGGGTTTCAGCAGATGGGTGCTTTAGCGAAAACTGGGGCTTATCCCTTTGATTTGCACCGAGAAGGCTTAGTATTAGGGGAAGGCGCAGCTGTGTTTGTCTTAGAATCAGCAGAGTTAGCAAAGCAGCGTCAAGCAAAAGTCTATGGTGAAATTCTCGGTTTCGGCTTAACTAACGACGCATATCATAGCAATTCACTAGAACCTGAAGGGAAAAGTGCGATCGCTGCCATCAAACAATGTCTAGAACGTAGTTGTCTGTCACCACCCGACATTGATTATATTCATGCTCATGGCACAGCTACCCAGCTAAATGACCGCATAGAAAGTATGGTAATTCAGCGTTTGTTTCCTCAAAGAGTAGCAGTTAGTTCCACCAAAGGAAGCACAGGTCATACATTAGGAGCATCTGGAGCTTTAGGTGTAGCTTTTTCTCTCATGGCATTAAAGCATCAAATATTACCACCTTGTGTAGGATTGCGGCAGCCAGAGTTCGATTTAGATATCGTTACAGCCGCTCGTCTCAGTAAAATTAGGCAGGTCTTATGTTTGAGTTTTGGCTTTGGTGGACAGAATGCCGCGATCGCATTGAGAGAGAATGAAGGCACTTAAACCTAAATGTTATGTAACTCTTGTGGGGTGGGCAGCGTTCGATGGTTCCTGAGCTTTGTCGAAGGACTGAGCGCTCACACCGAAGTCTTGCCCAGCCTAATTATGCAAGTTAAATGTAAAACAGCTTACCAACCCTAAGGAACTTGCAAGTAAAAAAATATCCAACTACTTCTTGTGGGATGGGCGTCTCGCCCGTCCAATAAACTGGGCGGACTAAAGAGGGACTCCCCCCAAGATTGGATAATTTATTTTTTGGAATTCCCTAACAAAGCAGGCTATCTAGAATGCATTAGTCCATTAGTCCCCATACTGCTTTGCAGGCATAGCAGGATATAGAAAATAAAACTGTAACAAAAACTACAAAATCCTTGTTTTTCCCAAAAAAAAGGATAAGCTAAGTATAGATGATATCCGGTTCGTAAAGATACCGTGATTAGGAGAAAATTTTATGATTTCAAAATCCCTGTTGCTGGCAGAACCTGCTTCTCCAGCGCATATATGCCCATTTGACCAAGCCTGTAGCTACTTAGAAGCGGCAGCTAAAGAATTAAATTTAAATCAGGGTTTGCTGGAAATTCTCAGCCACCCGCGTAAAGTTGTCACGGTTTCCATTCCGGTGAAACTAGATGATGGGGAAATACAAGTTCTCGCTGGACATCGCGTACAGCACTGCGATGTCTTAGGCCCCTACAAAGGTGGAATTCGTTACCACCCAGCTGTGACACTGCGGGAAGTATCCGCTCTAGCAATGTTGATGACTTGGAAATGTGCATTGTTAGGTATTCCTTATGGTGGTGCCAAGGGTGGCATTCCCATAGATCCCAAACGCTACAGTGTTGGCGAATTAGAGCGAATCAGCCGCCGATATATCAGCGAGTTGATTAAAGATATTGGACCTGCGGTAGATATTCCTGCACCCGATATGGGTACTTCTGCCCGTGAAATGGCTTGGATGATGGATACTTACTCTGTAAATGTCGGTCATGCTGTACCAGGAGTTGTAACTGGGAAACCCGTTTCTATTGGTGGTTCTCTGGGACGAGAAATGGCAACTGGACGTGGTGTGATGATTATTGTGCGTCAGGCGCTAGCAGATAAAGGTAAATCCTTGGTCGGAGTGCGAGTAGTTATCCAGGGTTTCGGTAACGTTGGTAGTGCTGCTGCGGAATTACTATATGAAGCAGGCGCGAAAATTATTGCTGTTTCAACGGGTGCTGGGGGAGTATTTTCCGAAGTTGGTCTTGATATTCCCAAGTTGAAAGTCTACGCTGCTGAAAATCGCAAGAGTATTATCGGTTTCCCGCAATCTGTACCAATTAGCAATGCAGATTTATTAACTTTACCCTGCGATGTTTTAATACCAGCAGCTTTAGAAAACCAGATTACTGAAGAAAATGTGAATCAGGTGCAGGCGCAAATTGTCGCCGAAGCAGCTAACGGGCCAGTTACTCTTGAGGCTAACTTGGCGTTAGAGGCGCGGGGTGTGACAGTGCTACCAGACATTTTGGCAAATGCTGGCGGTGTGGTAGTCAGTTATTTGGAATGGGTGCAGGGTCTTTCTTACGTATTTTGGGATGAGGAGCGTGTTAATAGAGAAATGGAACATTTGATGGTGAATGCCTACCATCGGGTGATTCACCAGTCGAAAGTACGGCAAATTTCTTTAAGGTTAGCAGCTTACACTTTAGGGGTAGGTAGAGTGGCTCAGGCGCTGACTGACAGAGGTCTTTATCCTTAAGGGACTGACAAATAAAAAATACTCAACTACTTCTTGTGGGGTGGGCGACACGAGAGCCTTAAGCCAGAGGCGGGCAAGACTTCGGCGTGAGCGCTCAGTCGAACGCTGCCGACCCCACAAGATTGGGTAATTTATTTGTTGGAAGTCCCTAAGGTTTTAGGAAAGTTTTTAATTAAACACCAGCCTCAGTGAATGCCCGGCTCAAGGTATCAACCAAATCTAAATGTTCCGCCCACTCTATAAGGTAGGTGTAGTCTAAACTTTGTGTTTGCAACTTGAGTATTCCCAATACATCACGCCACTGTTTTTCAGATTGACTACTCCGCCCCCACCGCAACTTCTGTAAAATCGTATCCTCTGGCGAAGCCACCCAAAATGGAGGTATCCCATCTAAATTGGGCAATATCCGACGCGCCATCTGCGATACTGCGAATGGTGAACCATCAGTGATGTAAAGGTCGGCATTAGCTATGGTTTCGGTATGAGTGATGTTGAGCATTCGCTCGGAACCTCGCTTCAAATCTTCAACCGCCCCTGCTGGACAATAGTATCCTGCTGTTTCCAGTGTCGTTACCAACAAATCGATTTGGTCAGGTTGAACTGAAATCACCAAATCCAAATCACGAGTCGAGCGAGGTTCCCCATGAATTGAACTAGCAACACCTCCACTAACGTAATAAGGTATATTTATTGACTCAAAAAGTTGGTGGAGTTCGTTTGCTAGTGAGATGGAATCTTGAATCCACATACTTTCATCAACACCAATTGATTGGAAGTTTGGAGAAAATTTTTCTGCCAGCAATGCACGGGCAAATATACAACGAATTTCTTCCTTGGAAACACCGCGATGTCGTGATTTAATTCCTGCAAGGCAAAGTTTTTTTATCCCACGTTCATGAGCCACGAAAATTTTTATCCGTTGTTCAAGTGAGAGTTTTCGCAACTGGGTAAACAGATAAGTATCGGCATCGATGCTGATATCAGTGGCTTGCGATCGATAATTCAGTTTTGCGCCCATCTGTGAAGATGCAGCTTCAGCAGTTGCAGTATCAAAAATTATTAATCCTTGTTCTGCGGTCATACTACTCTTAAACGCGATTTATCAATTTGCCCACAGGGTGATACATTGTAGCCTACAATAATTTAGCGATCGCTCCAACATAACTAATACTGATTGTCTTTGATGTTACAACAGAAATCACAATCAGATACTTGGTATATATGGCAACTGACCTCCACAAACAGGGATTATTGCTGTTGCGTCAAGCCCTTGATAACTCCACAGCCAACTTTCGCTCCGGACAATGGGAAGCTATTGAAGAATTACTCCAGCAAAAGTCACGGTTACTCGTTGTCCAACAGACTGGTTGGAGTAAAAGTCTAGTTTATTTTTTAGCAACATTATAATGGTGTCCCAAGGCGGTAGTTTTCTTTTGGTGAAGGTAGAGCTATTGAGCTAGAGTGAGAAATTAGAGGCAATTATGCGTATTCAACACCGGAATCACAATTGATGTATAAAACACACCGTGTCTAATACAAATAATCGGAGTTTAACAAGTGTATGGTGACAGAAATACAACCAACGACTCAGACTTTATACGACGATGATTATTATCTTTGGCTTAAGACAACCATTAACCAACTTCGCGCTAGACAATTTTTATCTGTTGATTTAGATAATTTGTTAGAAGAATTAGAAACTATGGGTAGAAGGGAGAAGCGAACAATTGAAAGTTTATTAATTAAGCTTCTTGAACATCTACTAAAACTCAAGTGTTGGGATGAAGAACGAGAACGTAATGAAGGACATTGGAAAGGAGAAATCAGGACTTTTCGCAGAGAGATTAAAAATACTCTTAAAGATAGTCCTAGCTTAAAACCTTATATTTTATAAATATTTGATCAATGTTACCAAGATGCAAGAGCAGAAGCAAGCGATCGCTCTCAACTTTCCATTGACATATTCCCCTTGATACCCATTGGTTCTTTAGAGCAAATTTTAGATGAAAACTGGTTTCCCGAATATAATCACAATCATCATGCTAAAGCTGATTAGAATAGATACTTAATTTGTGCTGACCAAAGAAAGGATCATAACCTAAATCAAAATGATAATAATTTTTTCTGAAGTGCTGTCATACATAGGGCGATGCGAGAGTTGATATCTTTTTGCTCAACTTCATCAATACCCAATTTTACTTTGAGGTGTTGGATATGATTTTGAACAGCTCTGAGCGCTCGCGTAGCGCGATGCCCTGAGCTTGCCGTGAGCGCAGCGTCTCGTAGAGAAGGGTCTCGGAGAGAAGCCGAAAGGTTAAAATAGATACGCAACTTGGGCTTCCATAGGAGTTATCCAGCAGTGCAGCCGGATTTAATAGGCTTGGAAATTAGCAAGGGGGAACTGAGACGTTTGACTGGGTTCGATCCAGAAGACGTTTTTCGACCCTCGGTTATGCAAGATAGTAAGAAGCGATTAGGGTTTTTCATCAATGAAATGCTGGTGACGCTGGCGCTAACGCCAATAATTGTTGGCTTTGTTTATGCGTTTATTATTCTGCCGACAATTGGCTCTTCAATTCGACTCGGAATTCTTTTACTAATTTTAGTGCCAATCCCGATATTAGTTGGGCGATCGCTCTGGCGACAATTAACCTGTCCCGAAGGACTGACAATACTTTTAGATGAAGTTGATAAATATCATGACCTGATTGGCGCCATAGATATTAATGACCAATTGGCAGCATCAGGAAACGTTGAAAGCAGTATCCATGACCGAGATCAAGTAACCGCCGCCCTGCGACTGATTAGAGAAGATTTAGTCCGCGCTCTGAAAACGGAACGAATTTTACGAGATAATAAAAAATTGCTTGCTAATAACCAAGAGTTATTTGTAAATAATTTAGCCAGTCTGCAAGCTTTACAACTTAGTAGTCAAGCAGGCGAATATGCTCAACTGCTAAATCAATCATTGCAAATTGCGATCGATGTGCAAGCAGAAATCAGAAAATTATACAAAGGCTAAGAGAATGTTTGAGAAGCACTAGAAGGCGACTAGAAGTCGCAGCTACACATACTTGTATTGCGCGGAGTCGAAATACAAAACCTGCCTCCGCAGGTTAGAAAACCCTTGATTTATTAGTCCACGGAGGTGGACGAGAGCTTGTGTAGTAGCTAGCGACTTCGAGTTGCCTAATACTTTTAAAACATCCTCTAAGTAGAGATTACTTAAATGAGCAACAAACCTAAAATAATTGTCCTGGATGATGACCCTACAGGTTCTCAAACAGTCCACAGCTGCTTGCTGCTAATGCGTTGGGATGTGGACACTTTACGCGCCGGGTTGCAGGATGATTCGCCGATTTTATTTGTGCTGACTAATACTAGATCGCTAACGCCAGAGTCAGCTACATCTGTAACCATAGAAGTTTGCCAGAACCTAAAAATCGCCTTGAATGTTGAAGGGATTGACGATTTTCTGATTGTCAGCCGTTCTGATTCTACCTTACGGGGACATTATCCGGTTGAAACCGATGCGATCGCCCAAGAACTCGGACCCTTTGATGCCCATTTTCTCGTCCCAGCATTTTTTGACGGTGGACGCATCACCCGCGACAGTGTGCATTACTTAATTATTGGCGGTGTACCCACTCCAGTCCATGAAACTGAATTTGCCCGTGATTCAGTCTTCAGCTACCATCACAGTTACTTACCCAAGTATGTCGAAGAAAAGACTCAAGGACGAATTAGTGCCGAAGTTGTAGAAAGATTTCTCCTAGCCGATATTCGCGCTGGTAGTTTAGAACGCTTGTTACAACTCAATGGTAATCAGTGCGCTGTCGTCGATGGTGAAACTCAAGATGATCTCAACCGCTTTGCAGTAGACATATTAGCAGCAGCAAGTCAAGGGAAACGCTTTCTATTTCGCAGTGCCGCCAGTATTTTAACAGCTTTAGCCGCTTTACCACCCCAACCCATTGCTGCCGAAAAGATGGCGCAGTACGTGCGACAAGGCAAACCAGGTGCAGTGATTGTTGGTTCCCATGTTAAAAAGACTACTCAGCAATTAGAGGCGCTGTTGCAAATAGAAGGAACTGTGGGAATCGAAGTGAATGTAGCGCGATTACTTGATGATCCAAATCAATCTGCTACACTGCTAACTGAAATTCAGAAAAGTACACGGGCGGTACACGAAGCTGGCAAAACACCAGTAGTTTATACTAGCCGTCAGGAACTGAGTTTTAAAGATGTCAAAACACGATTGGAGTTTGGGACAAAAGTTTCAAGTTTATTGATGGATATTGTGCGCGGTTTACCATCTGATATAGGATTCTTAATCAGTAAGGGTGGTATTACCTCTAATGATGTTTTGAGTAGTGGACTCGCTTTAACTTCAGCCCGTTTACTCGGTCAAATTTTAGCTGGTTGTTCAATGGTGTTAACGCCATCCGATCATCCTCAATTTCCTAATTTGCCTGTAGTGCTGTTTCCAGGTAACGTCGGCGATGCTGATGCCTTGGGGACAATTTATCAAAGGTTGACTGTGCCAATTTGAGATTTGAGACTTTCCTGCGGAACGCTACGCGTAGCTTGCTTCTCCAAAGGAGTACGGCTACGCTCAGTCGAACGATTTGAGATTAAAGAATCTTTTGGTTGATGTCGGACTAATGTTCCGCTACGCCAACCCCCTTGTGGGTGACACAAATCCAAGTTGCGCTGGAAGCGCACCAAAGGTGCGACCCAAAATTTAAAATCTGTTGTCTTTTGGCTAGTACTGCATGACTTCTGATTCTGCGATTCCCAATCTAAAGTCAAATTCTGCACTTCCTAATGCAGAATTTGACTCTATCGTTTCTGAGGTAGACGTAAATCCTACTGTTTCTGATCTAGAGTCAGATTCTATCCTCCCGGTTGCGGAATTAAATTCTGTCCTCCTTTATTTAAAATCAAATACTGTCCTTGGGGATGTAGAGTCAAATCCTGTTAATCCCGATGTAAATTCAAATACTGCTAACCCTAACCCAGATGTAGAGTCAAATACTGATGCGGCATCAGATTTTATCCTGACTGATTTAAATCCCGATGAGTTAGCATTACCAGGGCATCGCGTAAATGAGAATACTCAAGTCCAGTTAAAAAGTAAGGAGGGACGACTGTTATTAATTTTGCCACCAGAATCTCAAGTATCTGCCTCAGAACTCAGTTGGTCTGATATTTGGCAACAAATAAAACAGCGTCTGAATGCAGGCGATCGCTTCCGTATATCTAATAGCCCTGTGCATCTGATGGCACAAGACCGCCTAGTAGATGCCAGACAACTGCAAGAACTTGGCGAGGCTTTAAGTGAAGTCCAACTCCGGCTGATATCTGTCTCGACGAGTCGTCGTCAAACTGCGATCGCTGCGGTGACATCGGGGTATTCTGTAGAACAACTACAGCCGGTAAGTTCTCTGGTCTCCGAGTCAACAGCTACAGCCATACCCCAGGCAGATGCCCTCTATCTGGAAATGACAGTCCGTTCTGGAGTAGAAATTCGTCATCCTGGTACAGTAATTCTCTTGGGAGATTTAAATCCAGGTGGTATTGTAATTGCAGATGGAGATATTATCATCTGGGGACGTTTACGGGGAATCGCTCATGCTGGGGCTGGAGGTAATAGTGAGTGTCTAATTATGGCCTTGCAAATGGAACCAACCCAATTGCGGATCGCAGATGCTGTAGCGAGGGCACCAGAAAAATTACCGATGCAATTTTCTCCAGAAGTGGCGCATATTACGCCCCAAGGGATTCGCATCGCTAGGGCTAGTGATTTTTACAGAAACCAATTTACTAAGATAAATTAGCAGCCCTGAATATTTACTTAAAAGATGAAGAATACGAAAGATGAAATATAGCGGTTTTCACATGGATAGAATACACTACTCTAATCCCTAATTTCTTTCCCCTAGAGAAGTGTATTGTACACAACCGAGGGTAGACGCTTCCTCGGCTTGTCCTCAGATATCGCTATAAAAAAATATTCATACCTCGCCCGAATCAGGGAGACCAGATATTTCTTCATACTTGATACGATACTTCATACTTTATACTGCAATTTACGGTTTTATATTTCCTGAACCCTCATTGACCGCATTTCTATCATGACTCGCATTATTGTGATTACCTCCGGTAAAGGAGGAGTGGGTAAAACCACAGTTTCAGCAAATCTGGGCATGGCTTTAGCCAAAATGGGGCGTCTAGTTGCCTTGGTTGATGCGGATTTTGGTCTGAGAAATTTGGATTTGCTGCTAGGGCTAGAAAACCGCATCGTCTATACTGCGGTGGAAGTCTTAGCCAGAGAGTGCCGCTTAGAACAAGCCTTGGTGAAAGATAAGCGCCAACCCAATCTCGTACTCTTGCCGGCAGCCCAAAATCGCTCCAAAGATGCAGTCACACCAGAACAGATGAAGTTATTGGTGAATGCACTAGCGCAAAAGTATCAATATGTGATCATTGATAGCCCCGCCGGCATTGAAAATGGGTTTAAAAATGCGATCGGCCCGGCAAAAGAAGCGCTAATTGTCAGCACGCCAGAAATTTCCTCAGTTCGTGATGCTGACCGGGTAGTGGGGTTACTAGAAGCACAAGGTATCAAGCGTGTTCATTTAATAATTAACCGCATTAGACCCTCAATGGTGAAAGCAAATGATATGATGTCTGTGCAAGATGTTCAGGAACTTCTCGCCATTCCCCTGATCGGGGTAATCCCTGACGACGAGCGTGTTATTGTATCTACCAATCGCGGCGAACCCTTAGTGTTAGCGGAAAATCCCTCTTTAGCTGCCATAGCCTTTGAGAACATTGCTCGTAGATTAGAAGGGGAAAGTGTCGATTTTCTGGAGATCGACTCGTCCCAAGACAGCATCTTCGCCCGTCTACGAAGGTTGTTGTGGACAAAGATTGTTTAACTTATTTTCCAGTCTCCGCCCCAGACCTATTCGTAATGATTGAACTTCTAGAACGACTTTTTTTTCGCGGTCCTGATAGCAGTAGAACTCAAGTTAAACGTCGCCTGCAATTGGTGATTGCTCATGATCGCGCTGACATAGACCCTCAAACATTGGAAAAAATGCGGCAAGAAATCTTAGATGTCGTCTGTCGCTATGTCGAAATTGAGACCGAGGGCTTGGAGTTCTCCTTAGAAAGCAACCAACGAACTACAGCTTTAATTGCTAATTTGCCCATCCGCCGGGTGAAAGGTGTCATACCTGAGTGGGAAAGGGGTGATAAATAAGTCTTTATAGTTTTAATCGAGATTCGATAATTTTTATTGGAGTTTATAGTTAAGTTTCTGCAAGATTATCTATTCAACGGCGTTCTCGTAGTAATCGTGGTGACAGGGCGGCTTAGTCACCACGATTGCTCATTTGAGCCCTTAATTCTGAAGTAGTTTTTGCAACAAAGTCATCCTTTTTACCCCTCAAATTTACTCAGTCTGATAGTGGGTAAGTGATAACGTCCGCGCTACACGATGGACAAGGCTTGAAGAAACATAGAGCAACATGAATCCAATCAGAGGATGGAGAACCTCTAGGTGAAACGGACTCTTGAGATGAATGCTCGCAAATTGGAGTCCAAGCAGGACAGGTAAACTGACGGCGAGAGATCGGATTCTGTCTGAGAATGGGGCGATGAACGACCCTCCTAGTAATAGAAAGGATAGTCCACTATACCCTCGCACCAGCCAAACATGAATAGTCCACCAGGCAGGATCGTTGAAGTAGGCAACCCCAACCGTTAATAACTGAGCAATCAAGCAGAGGTTAAAAACGATTGAAGTCGTATAAAAACCGATTTGTATCCAACGTGTGGGAACACTCTTAATTTCTAAATTTGTGGTCATATTAGACTGCCTATTTTACCTCTAAACCAAATGTCGCCGCAGCATATAACATCGCTTTGTTGATTAACTCAGCCCCCGCTTTTTCGGGTGAACCGACATCGAATGGAGGGGCTGGATCGTACTCCATTAATAGTTGAGCGATCTTGGCCGCTTCCTCACCACAAAGCACTTCAGCAATCGTTAGACCAAAATCAATACCTGCGGTAACCCCCCCACCAGTCATGCGATTTCGGTCAATCACAACTCGCTCCGTTCCGACCTCAACGCCCAACCTTGCGAGTTGTTCACGCATCATCCAGTGAGTCGCTGCTCGATAGCCTTGTAGCAGTCCTGCCTTTGCTAAAAACTCAGACCCGCCGCATACAGAGGTGATGAACTTTGCTGTGCTTCCCTGTTTCTGGAAAAACTCAAGCACTTCTGGATCATCTACTACTGCACTCTGTCCTAAACCGCCGCCGACACCGATCACGTCCAAGGGTGGGCAATTTTCAAAGGTGGTAAGCTGAAAAACATCTAATTTGCATAACCGAATTAAACAGAACTCTTGTGGGGTGGGCATCTTGCCCGCCCTAATTATGCAAGTTAAATGTGGAACAGCTTATCAGGCAAAATCATCATTCCGTCATCGCTTTTGATCGGGTCTAACGCTTTCCAGATGCGGTGGATGTGGACACCGGGAAGTGAACTAAAAACTGTCTGGGGTCCCACAATATCAAGTGCCGTCATGCCAGGATAAAGTACCAAGCCAATAATGTGCTTTTGTGAGTTAGTCATGAATCAATCTCCTGATGAGAGTTGCTACGAAATCTATCCTTATACTAGAAGTGGCAACCGACCTCGCGCAGTCCTCGAACGAGTACTCTTTTCGCCAGATGACGCTTTCCTTGCAGCTTTTATTTGAAGCGATTAACCAGGTAAAAGATGAACGCGAGTTGCGCTCACAAACCGCGCCAAAAATTGGTGAATATTTTGCAGCCAAGCGATCGGGGATTTTCTTCTTCGACCAACTGCCCTTAGCCAATCGCAATGTTCAGAAAATATTGAACGTTGCACTTTCGATCGAGCATAATCCGGTGGCGCGTTATATAGCGGAGCGTCATACTCCGATTCATGAAGGATTGGTAACATCACCAAAGGCTTGGGCAATCATTTGTCCTCGTCCCGATCATTGGCATGTGATGGCAGGACCGATTATTGATCGTGGTCAATTAGTAGGTATCGTGGGCTGCACTCGTGAAAAGTCGATGCCTGCCTTTGATACTCAAAATCTAGCTGATTTGAGCGCCATCTGCTTGCACTTATCAGTTTGGGCTACAACCATGCGATTAACGCAAAGTGCAACTCCAAAAGAAGCGCAGCATCAACCGTTTAAAATCAATCGTTTAACGTCTCGTGAGTTGCAAATTTCTGCGTTGGTTGCGTTGGGACGAACCAACGCAGAAATTGGGACTGAACTTTGGATTACTGAAAATTCTGTCAAGCAGGCTTTGAAGCGAATGTTCCGTAAGCTTGAGGTGTCATCTCGTGCAGCGATGGTGGCACAACTTTCTGCAACATATTATCATTTGCCAAGTGCAAAACTATCTTCATCTGACTCAGATAGGTATTCAGCCGAGATATGACCTAAAACCTGCAAGATGACCTCAAAAGGCTTGATTTTCGCAGGATAGGCGCAGCCACCCACAAACGTAAACGCTCATGAATTAGTTCCCAAGTTCCATCCTGGTGACATAAATATTTTTACATACCTACTTATAAACTCAGCCGCTAGGATTTTGAGAGGAGCTTGTCAGCAGGTAGATATTTGTGGAGTGTTGGAAGTTTTGGGCGATACCTACGGCGGCAAGCTACGCAAAACTAAATAATCCTACTTATATTTTGGGATAATTAATAGTTAATAATGATAACGAGCTTGTAAAAAATTTATTTCATCATCTTTTACAAGATATACAATTCTATGTTCTTGTGTTAAACGGCGAGACCAAGTATTAGGATCTAAATATTTTAAAGGTTCTGGCTTACCTTTCCCCTTAAAAGGATCTTGGCAAGTCTCTCTGACAAGATCCAAAACTTTAAGGGTAACTCGTTGATCATTTTCCACCCAAAATTTTAAGTCTTCTAAAAATTCAGGTTGAAATACTGTTTTTCTTTGCTTTGGAGTTGCTGGAATTTCTTGTTTTGATTGGTTTTTGATGTTCTTGTTTTTGGTCAAATCCTAACTCCTGACTAAGATCATCCAAGTTTTGAGATTTCACAACTCCTGATTTAGCTCTATTTAAAGCTGTTAGCAAACGTTCAGCATTACGGGGAGAACGTAAAAGATGAGCAGTTTCTAGAATACTAGAAAGTTCATCAACAGCTATTAAAGCTACATTTTCAGCATTCCGACGTGTAATGATTACAAAATCACGTTCTGAAGTAACTTTCTGGCACAGTTCAGACAGCTTTTCTCGTGCTTGTGTGTAAGTATAGCTAGCAGAAACCATAAGTATCAAAAGTTCCGTTTTTACTTGTAAATTGAATTAAGTAGATTCTCGCTTAACCTGTACACAAACTCTGTACAGGTTGATGCTTTTATCGTAACATAATAGAAATTGATAGGCTATGGAACGCCAAAAAATCTCCCGTTGTCAGCAGTGATGACAACGGGAGTAAACAAGATTTTTTATAACCTATCGGTAAGCTACTTGTGGTCCTGCCCAAATTTCTGTAACCTTTTTACCAAAGGTAATCGGCTGATCATTGTCTGTTGTAGTAACAGTCTTGCCATCATTAGCAACTTGGATTAGTGGCCAGTTTTCTTCGCCCAATTCACCCGCACGAAATAGCACATTATCCGGTTGGCTTTTACTCCAACCTAACAATACGGCAATTTTTTCATGATCTTCCTCATGAGCAGGAGCAACTGTGTTAGCCTGATTTTTTTGCCGATCCCAAATGACTGCACTATCTGTCGAATCACCTGTGTTAAATATACCTTCAAACTTGCGTGCTAAAAAGCGATCGCCTTTTTCCGACCAGCTAACTGGAACTAATACCCCAATCTGACCATTTGTATCAGTTTCTTCTGACTGCGCCGCCTTTGCAGCCTTTATCTTTAATAAAGGATCGTTAACAGGAGCAGTTGAAGCCATCACCCACAACCTTTGGGTTTGCATATCTTGGACAAACAGAATGCTGGTAACACGGCTGTTGTACATTTGGGGTTTTACCTCTAATTGCACCCGGCTATAAACAGCATATTTACCATCTGGAGAAACCACGGGTACGCTGCGGAAGTGACGCATTCCCGAACCACCCTTGGAAGCAATTGCCTCTTGAGTCGCTGTAATCCATTTCCAAGGAATAGGATGAGGACTACCTATGGGATCTATTTGTTCTGCTTGGGACTCATCGCGTGGTTCAGCAACAGGTATTTCTGTCGTTGTGGTTGGTTGTGATTCTCTCAGAGTTGGTGCTACTTGAGTTGCTGTCAATGATTTATTAAAAGAGTTTTCTTTCGAGAGATAATTTTCTTGGACTTTCAAAGACTGGATATTAGCAGCTTTAAGTTTTCGGATTAAATTAAGTTGACTAACAGGAACATCTGTTAATGGTGCAAGTTCAACTGCTGCTAAAGGATCAGGAACAGTTAAATCGCTGTTTGACACATAACTATCTGCTTGATCGAAAGACTCAATTTTATCTGCTGGTAATACTTGCGGTTCCTGGACAACAGTAGTTTGTGTTGGCACAGAGTCAAATTCTTCTGTTAAGGAGTTGATTTGATCTGTTTTTAATATTTCAGCTATTTTAGGTTCCCCAACTACAGCTATTTCCTTTGATACAGAGTCAGACTCTCCAGTTCTCGAAGTTACTTTAGCTACTTCGGATCTGGCTGGGGTCGAGTGACCTGATGCCCCTAGCAAGGGTGCGATTAGTATCACAACGACAACGTAATTAAGAAATGGTTGCGCGCGGAACCATCCTGACAGCAAAAGGGGTTTAAGCATTTGTAGACTCTCTAGAAGGGGCGGTTGCTATGTGCTATGTGAGAAGCAATACCTATGCAGCAATGGGGCAGCCAGTAATTATATGTATAACAAGAAACTAAAAGCAATGACTAGATATCTTCTTCAAAGTTTCCAGAGGTTTACAAAAATTAAGTATCATTGTCCACAGCTTTTTTTTACTCAAGTACTGAATGTTTGGTTGCCAAAATATGCAAATATAGTAAATATGCTGAAAACTCAGTAATTACTACATGATATATAATGTTGCTATACCCAACTAAACCAAAAACAGGTATTAGTCAAGGGATATTCAAGGTATAGTTTGGGCTAATGAAGCTGACAACCAAGGGTGAGATGACTCAGTTATTGGGGATCGTACTAGCGATCGCTAGTACGCAGCAACTAAGGCAAGTTTCACACTAGATATAACAGCGCCAACCCCGATAATGGTAAACGTGAGGCGTTACGTGAATTAAGCTGGCAAAGCGGATGTATTAATACATCATACTCAGAAAATCCTGCTGTCAGCAACCCCAATTTAGAAATGGCGATCTTAACTACAAAAATAGCTATAATACGCAATAGTTTTTTAGAAACCTAACTGCATTTAACGCCAATTTGCGGATAAATAATCAGGAACACAACTAAACTTACTCGGTAGATGCTCTAGGAGATCGTGAGGAGACACCACTAAACGATGAGGCTCTCCTTAGGCAGATGCAGTTGATAGTAGCTGTTACACTTATTAACTTAACTATTAAGTTAATCAAGCAGCCTTGGGTTTGACCAATACGAAAATATTGTACCACCAAACAGCCGATATGATTTACAGCAAATCAACTCTGCTTTGCAAATGTTTGGGAACATCTCAATGAGTGTAAAAAGTTTTGTAAAACTTCACCCCAACCCTCTCCGTGGGTTCGGAGAAGGTTGGGGTGAGGGTTCTCATCTGGTATATTTGCTTTCACTGAGATGCTCCGAACTGTTTTCCCCGATACAGGAGCCTGCTAAATCCTGGCTTGGTGAATTCCATTTCAATATGCAACTTATATATTGTCAGTTATGAGCAGCGCACTTACGATTAATTAATAACTAACGACTAACAACTATTTATTAATGAAAATTGTATTCTTTGGTACACCACAGTTTGCTGTGCCCACATTGTCAAAGTTATTGAATCATTCAGAATTCGAGGTGTTGGCAGTTGTCACCCAACCAGATAAACGCCGGGAACGCGGAAATAAACTTACGCCAACAGCAGTAAAAGCGATCGCTACTGCTCACAACTTACCAGTATGGCAACCCGAACGGGTGAAAAAAGACACTGAAACTTTAACCCAACTCAAACAGTTAGGCGCAGATGTGTTTGTTGTTGTCGCCTATGGACAGATTTTATCCTCAAAAATCCTAAATATGCCCAAGTTAGCCTGCATTAATGTGCATGGCTCGATTTTACCCAAATATCGCGGTGCAGCGCCGATTCAGTGGTGTTTGTATAACGGTGAGAGCGAAACGGGGATCACAACCATGTTAATGGATGCGGGGATGGATACTGGTGCAATGCTCCAAATCGCTACTACACCCATTGGATTACTGGATAGTGCCCAAGATTTAGCCGACAGACTAGCTGTGATCGGTGGGGATTTGTTGGTGGAAACTCTGTTGAAGTTGGAACGCCAGGAAATTCAACCAATTCCTCAAGATAATTTGGCAGCTACTTATGCACCTCTGATTCAAAAACAAGATTATGCTTTGGATTGGTCAAAAAGTGCTATCCAATTACACAATCAAATCAGAGGCTTTTACCCTAACTGTACCGCTACCTTTCGTAACAATCTGCTGAAAATCACCGCTTCTGCTCCCCTTGGTTCTGTAGGCGATCGCAATCTCCCACCAGAATTACTGCATAAATTGCCTGATTTGTCAAATCTATCAGACAAACCGGGAGTTGTAGTGAGCATTACCAAAGGAATTGGGGCGATCGTCCAAACTGGGGAAGGTTTATTGCTGTTGCGAGAGGTTCAGCTAGCTGGTAAACGTCCCCAGTCGGGATGGGATTTTGTTAATGGTACCCGCTTAACTGTGGGAGAAGTTTTTGGTGCGGGGAGTTGAGGGGTTGTCGATTTTAGATTTTGGATTTTGGATTTAAGGAAAAATTCAAAATTAAATTACTTTCAATTTTAGATTTTGGATTGAAGGAAAAATCTAAAATCGTTCGACTGAACGCTCACGACAAGTCTAAAATCCAAAATTAAACGGCTTCTAACTTTTCATAAAAGCGGCAAGATTTGCAAGGGCCATCTGGATTGACTGCACAGCGAATAATTTCTGAATGAGCATTGTAGCAGCAGGTGGCATCACCGATTACCCAACGTCCCGCTACCAAACTTTTCTCAGATGGTCGTTTCGCCGACTGTACATAAATCGCAATATTATGCAAGCGGTAGCGCCCAGATTGAAGTTGGTATCTATGGCGGCGCTCTAAAACCGCATAGGTTTTACCTTGAAAATCGAGATAGTTTCCAGGTTGGGGTGTCCAATCAAGTTGCACTCTGCCAAGAGACTCACGCGGATGCATCAGAATCACCTCGGTTTGTAAAGAGTCTGGCTCCATAAGCTATGTTATTTGATTTACATTATGCGATCGCTCTCTTTAGCTTACCGAATTTAGATTACAATTAATAGTTGACTCTTATTGTGAGAAATATACAGCTACCCTACAGATTACGGCAACCAAAAGTTAGGTAGGATAGATTTGCCGAAGTCATGCCAAGTTTGGTTAAGCGATCGCGCGACTTGTATATGCACTTCATCCTCTTCTACGGCTAAAATCTCAGATGGCTGACCTTCTCCCAAATAAGACACCACCAAATTCGCCGCCTCCAAACCAGTAACATAAGCCTTTTCCTGTGACCAGGAACCATGACGGGTTACAATCCAATCGCCACTCATAAACACATTCTCAAAACTTGTCTTAGCGGGTAACATATAACGATAGCTACCAGGTGCAAAGTGAGTCACTGCCTGAGATAAGCGAATTACACTGCTATCAATTATCTTTGCCTCTCGAAACGCTGGCACACAAGTTGCTAAATAACCCTGAATTATTGGTAAAATCTCCTGATCACTCAAACCCAGAAACTGATTCGCGTGATAAAAATCGGCTTCAATCACTGTTCCTGGTTCATCCCGATATTCATCATGTAAAGCATTCAAATCAAAAAACGTCCAACCTGTAGTTGCATCGAATCCAAAACAGGCATTAGAAGGACGAGGAACATCAATTTTCCGGTCAAACCATAGTCGCGTTGCTAAAACATCAATTGCTCCTAAATTGCTCAAATTACGGAATTCTTCACGGCTTTGTAAACTAGGGCTAGTTGAGACAATTTTCTTCATCCCCGTGATTCCAACCGCAAAAATTACAGCATCTGCTTCAATTACTTCATCACCGCAAACCACACCCTTGGCTCGATGATTATTATCAACAATTAAGTCTGTAACTCGGCGCTTGGGTAACACTCGCGCACCTGCTTTTTCGATACGTTCCACCCAAGGACGAAATATCTTTTCTCCAACAGTTCCCCGACACCAAACTACATCAAAATCTGGTTGATGAGCCAGAATAAAAAAGTAAAGCATCCCTAAAGTTGCTGCGGCTGAACATTGTTCACCAGGGGCAAACAAGCCCACTAATAACATTGGTTCAAAAGCCTCGCGGTAAAGCCGTGCCGAAACATTAAAGTCTTTGAATAATTCACGGGCAGTTACAAAGTCATAGCGCCGCCAAGCTGCATCAGAATTGTCAAAATCAACAACCGCATAAAGTAAAGGTAGGGCGCTAAGACGGTCAATTAGTGGCAGCCGCTTAAACTGAGTGTAGAGAAAAGTTCCTAGTGGGGAGGGGAGTCGCGGTAAGTCTTGAAAAATCGGTGATTCAACTTCCAAACCTGCTGGCGAATATTGCGAAGAACGAGTCCAAGTAGTAAAAGGATTAATTTCTAATTCATTGATTAGGGAAAAAATATTTTTGTAAGGATACCAAAAGCCATGAATGCCAGCTTCAACAGATTTTCCGGCAGCTGTTTGCCAACCTGCCACCAATCCACCGGGATAGGGGCCTGCTTCTAGAAGTGTTACATCATAGCCTTGTTTTGCCAAATGGTAGGTTGCTCCTAAACCAGCCCAACCTCCACCTACAACTACCACCCGTTTTTGTTGTAACCCTTCTACCATCACAGCCTCCAATTGTTGCAGTCCATCAACTAATGTATCCGAACTTATGTTCTGAATCAGGCGACGGTTTGCTATTATAGCGGTTTTCCTTTGGATGCAATAGGGGCTTTGGTAGCACAGCTGTCATGCGTGTTAACTTAGGAATAAGAATTAAATAACATCCAATTTATGTCCCTGGCTTACCTCACCCTCAATCCCTCTCCTGATAAAGGAGAGGGAAGCTAGATACAGGATGAAGTTTTGCATTTTATTTAATCCACGTTCCTTAACATTAAAAGGGCTAATGGAATTCCCCTAGCTCTGAAGAAAGGCTAAGTAAAGGAGTTCAGTAAAAATCACTTGCGGTTCATGCTGAGTTAAGAGTATAACAGAAAACAGACTTAACTATTGACGAGGAATAATTATAATGACTCAATTAGCAAATGGAAAATTCAGTCTAAATGACTTTGAATTACGAGATGGCATTTATTTTCCTAGCGACTACGAACAGTTGAATAATACTCAACATAAAAAAACGTGGGACGCGATTGGTAAAACATATTATGGTTCCCAAAAAGTTGAAAAACTTGCAGATACATCGCCCATAAAACAAGATTATACTCTGCTAACTGGCACACCTGGAGGTACTTGGAATAAATTCCCGTTGAATAAATCTGTTGGTTCTATTTTAGAGATTGGTTCTGGTTATGGTCGCGCACCTTTGCATCTTTCTAAAGCGAAAAATCTGAAATGCGAAAAATATTATGGAATTGATATTTCTGAGCCTTTGTTGCGGCGGTTAATCAAGGTTAAACAACAATATAATTTTTTCCCAGAAGCTGAATTTAACTTGATTTGCGATTCTGCTGAAATATTGCCTTTAGAAGATAATTCTATAGATTTGGTCATTTCTAACTGCGTCTTTATGCATATCCCAGATGCACAATTAAGAAAATTGTTGGCTGACATAGTTCGCGTACTAAAACCTGGTGGGATTTTTGTTTTTAATCATTCCTTTCACAACAAATCCTGTCCTTCTCATATTATCCATAATTTTGTGAGAAAGCTGAACCCATTTGTGAGAAATCCAGTTTATCTTAAACAATATTCTGCCTCTGAAATAGAGGAAATGTTAGCTACTGCTGGGATGAAAACGAAATGTCCACAATACATTGTCGAACCAACGCAAGAATATGCAATTTTGCCGGAAACTATTAAAGGAATTCCAGTACCATTTGCTAATGCTATCAATAGAAGTCTCAAGCCATCAGGTAGTTTAAAGGAAACTTTGGCTTATGGTTTTAGTGCCTACAGCAGTCAACTGGATTAATTACAGCTATTTTCAGGTAAATAGACCACGTTGTAGGGGCACAGCAATGCTGTGCCCCTACAGCATTGTCTAGTTTTTGCAATTTTCTTTATTATTTATTAGGTAATTTACCAACATACTGGTAATAAAGTTGGTAGATTATGGATTAGTTGAGCTAATTCTTTCCAGACAACTATGCCATTGGATTTATCGCCTCTTTGGATATCACTCAAAACTTCATTACTTGCCACATTTATCACCTTCTTTTTGGGTATCGCTGCTGCCTACTGGATGCTGGGATATCGTGGCAAAGGTAAATCGTTGATTGAGGGTATCTTTATTGCGCCACTGATTTTGCCCCCCACGGTTGTCGGTTTCTTGTTGCTACTATTTTTTGGGAAAAATGGCCTCGTAGGGAAACTCATGCAGGCTTTTGACTTCACCATCGTCTTTACTTGGTATGGTGCAGCGATCGCAGCTACTGTAGTTTCTTTCCCTTTAATGTATAAAACTGCACTGGGAGCCTTTGAACAAATAGATGGTAATCTGCTGC
Source organism: Nostoc sp. NMS7 (assembly GCF_017115085.1). Lineage (GTDB taxonomy): Bacteria > Cyanobacteriota > Cyanobacteriia > Cyanobacteriales > Nostocaceae > Nostoc. Next base: position 23,563 of record NZ_JABXKJ010000213.1, read on the forward strand.
GAGTAGCCAGAACCCTTGGTGCAACTGAAGCCACAATCTTTTGGCGCATCAGTTTACCCCTAGCAGTATCTGGGATTGTAGCCGCCACAATGCTAGCTTTTGCCCGTGCTTTGGGAGAATTCGGGGCGACGTTGATGCTAGCTGGTAATATTCCCGGACAAACGCAGACAATCCCAATGGCGATTTATTTTGCTGTGGAAGCGGGAGCAATGAACGAGGCTTGGTTTTGGGCGATCGCAATTATGGTGATTTCTCTATCTGGAATTATTGCAGTCAACTTCTGGCAAGAATTGAGGGAAAAGAACAGGGGACTGGGGGGACAAGGGGGACAAGGGGGACAAGGGAGACAAGGGAGTGAATCATCTTTATTGTCTGCACCGTCGTCAACAGTTGGACTTTTTGTAGACATCGAAAAACAACTGCCGAGTTTTCATCTCAGGGTGTCTTTTAATAGCAATGATCAGCCTTTGGGATTGTTAGGGGGTTCTGGAGCAGGTAAGAGTATGATTTTGCGCTGCCTTGCGGGGATAGAAACGCCCACTAGAGGACGCATAGTTTTAAATGGCAGAGTCCTGTTTGACTCCGAACAAAGAATTAATCTACCCAGCCGCGATCGCCGCATCGGTTTTTTAGTGCAGAATTATGCGCTGTTTCCACATCAGAGTGTGGCGCAAAACATCGCTTTCGGCTTGCCCAAAAAACTATCTGCTGGAAGTATTAGAGTGCAGGTAGAGGAGCAACTAATAGCGATGCAGTTGCAGGGATTAGGCGATCACTATCCGCACCAACTTTCTGGGGGTCAACAACAACGGGTAGCCTTAGCCAGAGCTTTGGCAAGTCAACCGGAAGCATTACTTTTAGATGAGCCGTTTTCAGCACTTGATACCCATCTGCGTAGCCAATTAGAGCAGCAAATGACAGAAACTCTAGCTGACTACCAAGGTGTGACTTTATTTGTCACCCATAATATGGAAGAAGCTTATCGGATTTGCCCGAATCTGTTGGTATTGGAGCATGGTAGAGCCATTCATTATGGCAGCAAACATGATATTTTCGAGCATCCTACTACCGTTAGTGTCGCCCAACTTACCGGATGTAAAAACTTCTCCCGCGTTGTTCTCCAGTCATCACAACAGGTAGAAGCGACTGATTGGGGTTGTACTCTTCAAGTAATTGAACCAGTCAAGAGCGAATTATCCCACGTCGGCATTCGTGCCCATCAGTTCATTTTTACCAACGACTCATCACAGGAAAATACCTTTCCCTGCTGGGTAGTGCGAACAAGTGAAACGCCCCATCGAATGACGTTGTTTCTCAAATTACATTCGCCTGCCAAGAATTCTCAAGATTACCATCTGCAAGCTGAAGTCTTCAAAGAAAAATGGGCGACGATGAAAGACCAACCTTTTCCTTGGTATGTGCGTTTAGATCCTCTGCGGTTGATTTTGATGGAATGAACGCAGAGATGTACGGCATATAGGGAAGTTTCAAAAATTGCTCCAATCTTATAGCGTGAGATGCTCACCGAATTTTAGACTTTAAATTTTGGATTTTGGATTCAAAATCCAAAATTTAAAAAGGTCTGAAACCGCCGAATTTAAACGCGAGAATAAATCTAAAATCCAAAATCTAAAATTACTTGACTTGCCCCTGATTTTAAACATGGGGTCAATCTAAAATCTAAAATCCAAAATCCAAAATTGTCTGACAATGACCGTGAACGACTGATTTACATATTCCGCGAAGCAGCTTATACCAATTCATACAAACCCTGATACATATAGATTTATCGTAGGGGCACAGCATTGCTGTGCCCCTACCAACGTATTTGTCTGATTATTAAAGTAAAACGGTATTACCAGTATTTCATAGAGGAAATAAAAAGTAGGAGGAGTTCAGCGCCATGACCAGCCAAACCACAGAACAAGCTTTTGAAGTTGCTATACTATACTCCTTGATTGCTATTATTAGAAAAGGCTTGGTAATAATTAAATCTATGGTTATCAATTTCTCCCCCGTAACGCTACCTGAATCTGAGAATCTGAAGTTACATATCCTAGTGGAACGTAATAATGAAGGAAATGTAACAGCTTCTGTCCTGGAATTTCCCAACACTCAGGTTGAAGCACCTACTCAAGAACAAGCTGTACAAGAATTGAAAAAACTTTTGTCAACTCGTCTTGAGAAGATAAAAATTATTCCAGTAGAAATTCAATTACCTCAAAGCGAAACAGAAAATCCCTGGATTAAATTTGCGGGTGTGTTTCAAGACGATGCATGCAGATTTTGCTGAAATTGCTGATAATCTCAGATCAGAACGTAACTCAATAGATGAAGATTAAAAGCTGAAGGTTCGCTCCAGATTGAGAAAAAATGATGAGTCTTTATATACTTGACACAGACCATGTTTCGCTTTTACTTCAAGGAAACCAAGGTGTTATATCTAAAGTTACTCAAGTTTATCCCAATCTGACTATCACCATTGTCACAGTTCAAGAAATTTTTAACGGGTGGGTAGTCAAAATTAATGACCGGACTGAATCTGCCAACTTGGTAAACCTTTACACTAAACTGTGGACTACTCAAGAGTATTTCAAAGGAGTGAGAATACTCAACTTTGATACTACTGCCTACACTTGCTACGAGGGTTTACTTAAAAAAAACCAGCAACTAAATAAAAAAAGACTATAAAAAGATTTGCGAATAGCTGCAATCGCTCTTTCAACAAATGCGGTGATGGTTACTCGTAACCAAAAGGATTTCTCTCAAATTCCCGATTTGGTGCTGGAGGATTGGACACAGTAAAACAGAGAAATTTCAACAAAATGACCAGCCAAACGACAGGAGAAGAGAAGAATGTTAAGATGTCGGTTGTAGAGTTGATTGCAATTTGAGTAAGCGAACGCTGGCTGATTGTAATGTCTCAGGTCTTTTGCTGAAGCAGAATCTGATCAATGAATGTCCTTTTTCTGCTTGGCTGAAAAAGCTGGAACCGGGAACTACGGCAATACCAATCTCTTTAATTAGATGGTAAGTGAATTCAATATCTGTTTTGTAGCCGAATTTGGAAATATCTGCAAGCACATAATAGGCTCCTTGGGGAACGAAATAGGGAATGCCAACTTGATCTAGAATCTGTAAAATACTGTCTCGCTTCTGGTGATAAAGTTTGGCTAGTTCTTCATAATAGGATGGTGGCAGTTGCATGGCGGCAACTCCGGCTCGTTGCAATGGTGCAGGAGCGCCAACGGTGAGGAAATCATGGACTTTGCGAATCGCTCCTGTCAATTCGGGATTTGCCAAAATGTAGCCGACTCGCCAGCCGGTGACACTGTAAGTTTTAGAAAGGCCGTTGATAGTAACAGTGCGCTCTTCCATGCCGGGAAGGGTCGCTAAGGCGATATGTTGAATATCGTCATAGAGAATATGTTCATAGATTTCATCAGTGAACGCTAACACATCCCACTTTTGACAAAGTTCAGCAATTAGGGTGAGTTCTTCACGGGTGAAGACTTTACCTGTGGGGTTGTGGGGTGTGTTGATAATAATCGCTTTAGTATTGGCATTGAAAGCTTGACGCAACTGTGCTTGATCAAATGTCCAATCGGGGGGATGCAGTGTCACGTAGCGGGGCGTAGCACCAGCTAAAATTACATCAGGACCGTAGTTTTCGTAATACGGCTCAAATATAATTACTTCCTCACCGGGATCAACTGTCGCCAGCATCACAGCTGCCATTGCTTCTGTGGAGCCGCAGGTGACGGTGATTTGGGTTTCGGGATCGATATCTAAGCCCAGATACCAACGGACTTTTTTGGCGATCGCGTGACGAAAGGGGCGATCGCCCCAAGTGATGGCATACTGGTTGACATCTGCCTCTATTGCTTCGTAAGCTGCCTGTTTCAACTCCAAGGGACAGGGAAAATCAGGGAACCCTTGCGCCAGATTCACTGCATCGTATTGCAGCGCTACCCTGGTCATTTCTCGAATCACCGACTCTCTAAACTGGTTTGCCTTCGCTGATATTTTTTGGCGCACAATCTCACTCACCCCTATACCTCCGTTCATCTCTATTGCGGTTATGCAGGAATTTCTCTAAATCCGCTCAAATTCATAATATCGATAGATTCATCGTAGTATACTCAAATTTCAGATCCAGAGGAAGGATTAGAGAGATGAGGAAGATGAGGGAGATGAGGAGAATAACCCATGCCCCATGCCCAATGCCCTTATTATCTATATACTTAATTATTGAGATTAATAGTCAATTATTGAAAATACTGATCCAGAATCATCATGAAATCTTTGCACCGTCCCGATCTCTATAGCTGGTCTAATTTCAATCCGGCAAGAAATATTGATTTCAATGGGATTGCCTGGATTCGCCCAGATGGCAACATCTTGATTGACCCAGTAGCCCTATCAAACCATGATTGGAATCATCTGAAATCCCTCGGTGGTGTAGTTTGGATTGTGTTGACGAATTCTGAACATATCAGGGCAAGTAAAGAAATTGCTGATCAAACCTATGCTAAGATTGCCGGTCCTGTGGCAGAAAAAGACACTTTCCCCATACATTGCGATCGCTGGCTGTCTGATGGTGAAGACTTAGTACCAGGACTTCAGGTGATTGAACTCCAAGGCTCGAAAACTCCCGGTGAATTGGCTCTGTTATTGGAGGAAACAACTTTGATCACAGGGGACTTAGTACGGGCACGCAAAGCAGGTAGCTTAACGATTTTGCCAGATGACAAGCTGCTGAATCGAGAGGAGGCTGTTGCTTCTGTTCGCAGGTTGGCTCAACTGAGTCGGGTAGAAGCTGTGCTGGTGGGAGATGGTTGGCCAGTCTTCCGAGATGGGTGCGATCGCTTACAAGAACTTGTAGCGACGTTGTAAATGGATGGGTAGCACACCTAGCTGTGCTACCCTACAGGAGATTGTGGTTCAATATAGATGATAAAAGGCTGTAAGAAGAATTGTTTGGATCAAATTCTCCTATAAAGGAAAAGGTAGGAACTGACTTTGACTCTCGCATGATGCTGCGGTGTTTATCACTTGCTTGCCGCGCTTTAGGACGCACTTCCCCAAATCCGCTAGTGGGAGCGGTGATTGTCAAGGATGGCGAGATTGTAGGGGAAGGGTTTCATCCTCGTGCAGGTGAGCCTCATGCAGAAGTGTTTGCCTTGAAAGCCGCAGGCGTTAGCTCTCGTGGTGCAACAATCTATGTCAACCTCGAACCTTGCAATCACTACGGACGTACTCCCCCTTGTTCGGAAGGATTGATCCAAGCAGGGGTGGCAAAAGTGGTGGTGGGTATGGTTGATCCCAATCCCCTGGTAGCTGGAGGTGGTATTGCCCGTTTACGGGCGGCGGGGATCGAAGTCTTGGTAGGAGTAGAAGAGTCAGCTTGTCATCAGCTAAATGAAGCTTTTGTACATCGCATTCTCTACAAACGACCTTTGGGAATTTTAAAATATGCCATGACTTTAGATGGCAAAATTGCCACCACCTCTGGTAATAGCGCCTGGGTGACAAGCCAAGATGCCCGCAATGAAGTACATCAACTGCGAGCGGCTTGTGATGCAATAATTGTCGGTGGTAATACAGTCCGACAGGACAATCCTTACTTAACCAGCCATCAGGTGGGGGCACATAATCCCCTGCGGGTGGTGATGAGTCGCCATCTCAACTTACCCGAAAGCGCCCATCTGTGGGAAACTGCGGATGCTCCAACTTTGGTGTTGACAGAGGAGGGTGCTAACCCCGATTTTCAAGAACTGTTGCTCAACAAAGGGGTGGAGGTAGTGAAATTCACATCACTTACACCAGATAAGGCAATGACTTACTTATATGAGCGGGGTTTTTGTAGCGTTTTGTGGGAGTGTGGTGGGATCTTAGCTGCAAGTGCGATCGCTCAAGGAGCAGTGCAAAAAGTTTTAGCATTTATCGCCCCGAAAATCATTGGTGGTAGCATTGCTCCCACACCTGTAGGCGATTTAGGTTTTACTACCATGACTGAGGCGTTGTCTCTAGAACGTATTCGTTGGCGTGTAGTCGGCTCTGACTGCTTAGTGGAAGGTTATTTTCCTCAAAAAGTCAATAGTAATAACAGTCATCAAACCTCAATGGAATAATTGGCTTAACTCTCTTGAGATTACACAATTGCGATCGCAGTTTACAACATGAAGTAGAAGCTGAGACAAGTAAGCTAAATTTAAAATCTAACTTTTGAGATCAACTTTTTCCAGGAAATTAACACCTTTTGCCTGTCGATGGACTCACAAAATCATGTAAATCTACATCCCAAATGCTGATGTAAATAAAATCACATTCTTGGCGGATAATCTGACCTTTAACTGAGCCATTCTTGAAACTAAAATTATCTGACTGGCGCTGTTGTACCTGTTTTAGTCCCTGCTTAATTTTTTCAGTGGCTTGCCCATCTAACAATCCATTCAAGGTAGTCTCCATTATCTGTGGATCTACCGATTGGGCAAAAGATACCTCAGTTTGACGCAGCACTTGAGAATTACGATCAAATAAGTAGCCAAGGTCAATTTTATCTGGCACAAGTTTGTAAACGACAGCACGGGTTTTGCCCCATGAGCCTCTTAAATCTTGATTTGGTTTGCCGAGGGTAGCTTCTACGATGTTTCTTGCTGTCCCTGTAGGGAATGCGGGAACGCTTTCTCTGCTAATAGTGGCAGCTAATTTACTGCGCGGTTTGTTCTGTGGGGTGGAACGCGCTTTTGGTGTGGGAACTGTGTTGGTATTGCCCAGATTCGGCATCGCCTCTTTCTCTGGTTCTGGCTGTGGTGTGGATACTACTACTGGTGCTGGAGTATCTAAAATTACAGGCTTCTTTTTTCGCTGTGGTATGGATACAACTAGGGGCTTAAAGGTTGGCAAAGGATCGGGAATTACTGGCTGTTGTGGTCGTGAGATTGGTACAACTGGAACTGGAGAAGTTTGGGAAGATACAGACGGTTCGGGAGATGGAGAAGTCGTGGGCAAAGATTCTGGTGATGGGGTGGGACTTGTGGCAATAGTTATCTCTGGTTGTTGCTGACGAGTGATGCTAGAAATTGCGATCGCACCAACCAAGCCGCCTACCAGCAAACTACCAATAATTACAGCAGGTTTTTGCCAGTTTCCCCCAGAGTCAGACTGGGCGATTGCAGAATTTTTTTGCGGGGAATATAATGGCTGAGTTTGCCTCGGTGTTGCAGTAGGAGAAAAACTGACTGTGGAAGCATTTGCAGCTAACTCACTCGGTATATTAGTAGCAGACTGCAAGGCGTGTAACATTTTACTAGCAGTACTGTAGCGATCGCCAGCATGAGGCTTAATTGCTTGATTGATTACCGCCGCAAATTCGGAAGAGACCTTAGGGGCGTACTGCTGCCAAATTATTTCGCCAGTTTTGGGATCAGTTAGTAGTTGTTGTGAATGTTTACCAGTCAGCAGATAAATTGCCGTTAAACCTAAGCTATAGATATCAGTGGCGTAAACTGGACGGCCAACGGCTTGTTCACTAGGCATATATCCAGGCGTACCAATGACGAGCGATCGCGTCGGGTATCCTGGAGAATTCCCCACTGAACGAATTGTTTCTTTGACTGCACCAAAATCAATCAAAACTGGCTTGCCATCACCAGAACGCAGAATTATGTTATCTGGCTTGATATCCCGGTGAATAATCCCTTTGCTGTGAACATAATCTAAGACTGAAAGCAGACTCAAGAGAATTTGCCGAACAGTAGTTTCACTCTCAAATCCTTTGGCTTCGACAATTTTTGTTAGGGTTTGGCCGTGAATCCATTCTTGGACGAGGTAAAACTGCCCGTTCTCAGAAAAGTAGGCGTAGAGTTTAGGAATTTGATGACTACTTTCACCCAAATATTCCAACGTTGCTGCTTCGCGTTCAAACCGTTGTTGGATAAGTTGGTAGGTTTGCGGATCATTATTGGTTATCGGTTTGAGTTGCTTGATCACACAGCGACGGCGAGAAGGCATGTGGATATCTTCTGCTAGAAAGGTTTCGCCAAACCCACCAGCGCCGATTACCTGAATAACTTGATAACGATTGTTCAGCAGGGTTATTGTCATGAAAAATTACAAGCGTAGACACCGGAGACATTTCGCCTCTGGGCTTGTCGTCAGACATCGCCCTTTTCAAATGTACATCAGATGAGTTCATCAGTTATGGATATTGAATTAAGAACGCCATCCGTTCCCAATAGTTTTAGGACTTACACCCTGTACAAATTCATCATGATGTGCATTAGCGATGCATCGGTTGTTTCAGGCTTTTCTTAATTATCTTTTGCTCTGCTGTAGGGGTAAAGCAATGCTCATGCGTGTCAACTTAAGCCTTGGCGAATGGAATTCGCGGCTACACAAACAAAGTCCACCTCCGTGGACTAATACAAAATCAAAGATTCTTAACCCACGTTCGCCCTTGGCGTTCCACAGGAAAGGTGAACCCTTTTTGCGGTGACATCGACTAAGTGAACTCTATAGTCTCAACAAACTCTAAAATACTCTCCTTGATGTCTTCAGCTTCTTCTTCAACAGAATCGGGAGTTTCGCCGTTAATAAAGCTGTGCTGACTACTAACTATATACAAAAATTCCCCACTGATAAAGGTGAGCAGCCCTCGGTAAGCGTCTAATCTGATCGCAGTTCCATTATTTTCTTGCTTAGAAATCGTCGAACCTTTGGGCATATCGATTAACACGTAGTAAGCGCCTCGCAAAGTATCTTCCAGATATTCAGAATACTCCACAGAAGCATCTGGTACATTAGTAAAAATCGCTTGGGGTACATACTTGTCTACTAAGATTGTTTGTAAATATTCTTCTTGTCCAACAGACTCCAGTTCCTCTAACTGTTCCAACGGGAAAGGATAATAATCGATTCTTAGCAAAGTACCGATGTCATCGGAAAAGCCAACTACTCCTTCCTGACTTTGAATTCTACCGCCCTGCTGCGGATCAACCGGAATCGCCACCCTAAAATTACCTAAAGGTGATTGATATATCTGTTCAGTAAAATCTTCTATGACTACTGTTTCATCTTCATCATCTGCATCTTCATCATCTGCATATTCTTCCTCTTCTGCTTCTTTAAAGGCTGCAATTACCTCTTTGATGATTTCCTCTGCTTCTTCATCCTCAAGTTCCAAGGCTGCTTGTAGCTTTTTGAGATAGGCTTGTTTCGATTTGGGGATGGCGAGTTCATCGTCTAAAAGCACTATTACCCCGGCGGCAAAACCATCCAGCACTAATTCATCTGAGACAGATACTTTGGCGACATTAAATAAAGGCCCAATTCCCTCTTCTTCTGCAATGCCGATGAGTCGATCAACTATTTCTGTGATTTCATCTTCTGAGTATTCCTCGAAAACCTCGAATTCCCAAAGGATACCTGCTAAACTTTCTGCATCTACATCTTCAATGGATGAATCAGCGATCGCCGTGACAGTTGCGATCGCCGCCACCGCTTCCTCTGCACTTAGTGATTCCTCTGATGTCTTTGCTGAGTTAAAAACCTTCTCATATTTGGTCATAATTGCTACCTGAATTAATTGCTTAATAGTAATAACAGATTGAAAGTGACAATGGTCAGTTTACCTTACTCAGTGCTGAGTCAGGTAAAAGTACTCAGCACCCTTGATCAATGGAGCGAATCTTGTAGAGAAAAAGTTGGCTAATACGTGGTTTAATCAGTATTGCTCAGGTGCAACCGAACCTTGCTGACTCTTGGAAAATCTGTTGTCAAATATACACTTAAACCCTAAATAGGCTCAATATTTACTGCAAGTTACTTTGACTAGATATTGTAAATTTTTGTTATAGCGTTAATAATTGCTATATTCCTTTGTTTTTATCCTCTAGCAGATGAATTATATCTATCGATAGAATTATAAACTAGCTAGCGATAGATACCTACACCGTGGGACGGATGTCACAATACAAAAGTTTGTAGTGACACACAATACTCGAAAGGTTGTAGTGTTTGTTCTACAAGTATGAATTACATGAAATTTTGAGTTTTTTTATGGTACAAACCCCTCCATCTCAGTTTTCACCAGATCAATACAAAGTTGATTCTGCACAAGAAAAAGTAGACGCTATTATAGAAACACCACCATCAGAAACTGAGATTGACCTAGAGTTTCTTTACACTAGAGATATTGAATTTCGTCAGGAAACGATTTACTTTCTTGTGGTCGATCGCTTTTATGATGGCGATCCAGATAACAGCGAAGGTGCAAACTCAGAACTGTACGATCCAACTAGACAAGAGTGGGGTAAGTACTGGGGTGGCGACTTGCAAGGTGTGATCGACAAATTAGATTATCTCAAAAACATGGGAGTGACTGCCCTTTGGCTAACTCCACTATTTGAGCAGGTTGAAGAGTTATTTGTTGGCAATGCAGCGCTACATGGCTATTGGACAAAAGATTTTAAGCGGCTCAATCCTCGCTATATTGCTGACGGAGAGAACCCTTCTTTAAACGCCACCCAAGAAGAAAAAAATACAACCTTTGATCGGTTAATTGCGGAACTGCACAAGCGGAATATGAAGTTGGTGCTAGATATTGTCTGCAACCATAGCAGCCCTGATACTAGCGGTAGCAAAGGCGAATTGTTTGATGATGGTGTCAAAATTGCTGACTTCAATGATGATGTCAATAATTGGTATCACCACTATGGCGAAGTGCAGAACTGGGAAGACGATTGGCAAGTACAGAACTGTGAACTATCTGGTTTAGCAACCTTTAATGAAAACAATACCGAATATCGAGAGTATATTAAGTCAGCAATCAAACAATGGCTAGACCGGGGTGTGGATGCACTGCGGGTGGATACTGTCAAGCACATGCCCATCTGGTTTTGGCAAGAATTCACTGGCGATATGACCAATCACAAACCAGATGTATTTATATTTGGTGAATGGATTTACAGTAATCCTAGTGACGATCGCTCCGTGGAATTTGTTAACCACTCAGGGATGACACTTCTAGACTTTGGCTTGTGTGTAGCAATTCGAGCCGCACTAGCGCAAGGTTCAGAAAATGGATTCCAAACAATTCAATACATTTTTGACCAAGATTATCGCTATAACGGGGCAACAGAGTTAGTCACCTTCATCGATAACCACGATATGTCCCGCTTCCAATCGCTGAACCCCGATCCAGCGATGTTGAAGCTAGCGATCACTTTAATTATGACATCTCGCGGCATTCCCTGCATTTACTACGGTACAGAACAGTATCTGCATAATGATACCGATGGCGGTAACGACCCGTATAACCGTCCGATGATGGAAAGTTGGGATACTGAGAGTGAGATTTATCGTTGCATCAGGCTGCTGTCTGGCTTACGGCGACTGAATCCCGCCGTGTCAATGGGTAGCCACTGGCAAAAATACTTAACACCCGACGTTTACTGTTATGTGCGCCGCTATCGTGACTCCCTGTGTTTTGTCGCTTTAAACCGGGGAGGAGAAGTTACCTTACCAGAAGTAGAAACAGAATTACCCGATGGCGAACATACCTGCGTGGTGACTCGCAACAAGTATGAGGTAAAAGATGGCAAGATTTATAACCTAGTATTAGAAGAACGGGGAGCGCTTGTTTTTAGCCACGTTGGGGAACGGATAAAAGCACAGACAATTGTCCGCGCCCAACTGACTGGCGTCGATACTAAACCCGGTGAAATCATTGTGGTGACAGGAGATTGCCCAGAGTTGGGTAACTGGGATATCAGCAAAGCATATCCTTTAGAGTACATCAACTCAAATACCTGGTCTGCTGAGATTCCCTTTGATGAAAGTGCTGGTAAGCTGATTGCTTATAAATATGCCATGTGGCGGGAAGGGCGATCGCCTCTGCGGGAAAATCTCGTCAATCGTCGGTGGGTGATTGCCAAAGAAGGTACCGTTAAATGGCGTGATACCTGGGCATCGGGAAGAGAATCTTAGAAATTTCAGATAAACATGGAAGTGTGAAGGAGCAAAATTTTCATCCGTCGCACTTCATTTCGTTCAAATTACAAGACTCAGATCCCCGACTTCTTAAAGAAGTCGGGGATCTCGTTGTTTACGAATGATTAAGTAAGGCTATACATTTTAGCTTACAGTGATCTGGATCACACCATTTTGGCAGTGAGAATAGATAATATCAAGCAGATAAATACCTAATAACTGTCAAAAAGACAAGATAAATGGTAATGCTTGAACTCTTACTAAAAAACCAATTAAGCGCTCCTAAAAAACTAGAATTTAAAAATGAAATTTTGGCACGGGTTCAACGACGAAACCCAGAAGCTTTAAATACCGAAATAAATTTTTATAAAACTGAGTTACTTCCCTATTTTATCAAGTTGACCCAACAGAATCATGTTTTCAGTGTTACAGAGCAATTACGACTTTTAGTAGGTGTTTGGACACCAATCTGGTCTAGCATATCGTTTCATGAAAGTTTACCGAAAAGAATACAAGATCAGTGCTTCCAAATTTTCCAACAAGATGGTTACTGTGCCAGTGTAGCTCGTTATATACTAGGAAAAGAGTCAGCTTTATCCGATAATTTTCAACAATCAAAATTACCAGCTTATGATTTCATGGTAATCCAGAAATATGAAGTTAAAAATGGGAAATGGTATCTTCAAAATATTGATAGATTTCAGGCTTTTAAAAATAGAGAAATTCCTTTAACTTTAGAATCAGTTTACAACTGGTTTACTAATGTAGTTAACACGAAAGTCAAACCGAATGCGTCAAAAGCTCTGAACTTAGAAAATCTAGAGATCAATCATGTTAATGAATTTCAAAAAACATACTTAGCAACTTCTCAAGTATTTGAGCATTTATATATAGATAATGACTGGCGACTTGTGAAAACTCAAACAGATGCCTCACATCTACCTAGTTACACAATTGCTGTGAGGAGGTAATAATTGTAAGATGTCTAGTACAGCATTGCATTGGGCGAAAATATGATAAATGTCGCTGAAATCTGAATTTATCTAAGTTAGACCGATGATTTTAAGCAATATGAATAAGTGGTACAAAGAAGACCTTGCGTTTATTCATGATGACGGTTTCCGTGACTTCGCTCTCAAATCTGCTCCCGGTATCTTAGAAATATTGGCTGAAAACAAAATACATGATGGACTAGTGGTTGACTTGGGTTGCGGTAGCGGATTATGGGCACAAGAACTTACCAAAGCTGATTATCATGTTCTCGGAGTCGATATCTCTGAAGATATGCTCAATATTGCCCGAACAAGAGTGCCAACTGCTGAGTTTCGGATCGATTCACTATTTAAGACAGATATTCCGCCATGCAATGCCGTCACATCAATTAGTGAGTGCCTTAACTACCTGTTTGATCCAGACAGCGATCGCCAAACGCTTGTTCAACTTTTCCACCGCGTATATAATGCCTTAACTCCTGGGGGTGTATTCATTTTCGATATTTTGGAGAAAGGACAAGTTGCTCAGGGAACCACAATTAAAGGATTCACTCAAGGAAAAGACTGGGTAGTATTAGTTGAAAAGGAGGAGGATCAAGAGCAAATAACTTTGACTCGCCGGATTACCAGCTTCCGCAAGGTTGGGGAACACTACAGACGATCTGACGAAGTACACCATGTGCGGTTATACGAAGCGACAGCGATTGCAAATGAACTCTCTGGCGTGGGTTTCCAAGTTGAAACAACCCATAGTTATGGTCAATTTCTGCTGTCGAAGGGTCATGTAGCGTTCATTGCACGCAAACCAGTAGGCGTTGCTATTAAGCTAAAACACATCTAATTTGCATATTAAATTTTATCAAATTCTTGTGGGGTGGGCATCTTGCCCGCCTTTAGAAACTTTTCCCCTTGAGTGTCCTTTTAGTATCGAACAGGTTATTGAACCCAAGTTTTTTGTCTAGTTAGAGCGTTTTTTAACTTTATTACTATATTTTATTCTTAAAACAGCGCAATGTTGGTTCGGAATATCGTGATGTTCTTTATGAATGTCGTGATGTTCTTTATGAATATCGTGATGTTCTTTATGAATATCGTGATGTTCTTTATGAATATCGTGATGTTCTTTATGAATGTCGTGATGTTCTTTATGAATGTCGTGATATTGGTTACAACTGATCTGGATATTCTCCCAAGTCTGGCAATCGCTGTGCCAATCGCTCGGCGCCTAAAGAAACCTCACCCTGGTTATGCTACGCAAAACCTGTCCCTCTCCTTAGTAAGGAGAGGGATGTCCGTCAGGACAGGGTGAGGTTTTTGTTTACGCTTTCACCTGTCCCTCTCTTTAGTAAGGCTAGGGTGTAAATACAAGTCAGCTACGTTTAACTTACTCCCCAATACAGTTGATACAAACACTAAAATTAAACAAGGGAAAAATATACTAGCGATTACGCACTCAGAGACTGAAGATCAACTCAAGAGGTAATACAGATGACTACAGTATCTACAAGCACTTTATCTCAATTTTCTAAAGAGCGATCGCTCATTCTCTGGTTTGATGAAGTTGGTATTGCTGATATCCCTGTAGTTGGTGGTAAAAATGCCTCACTGGGGGAAATGATTCAACAGCTAACGCCCAAAGGCATTAACGTTCCCACCGGATTTGCTACCACTGCTTACGCTTATCGTCATTTCATCCAATCAGCAGGCTTAGAACCAAAGCTACGCCAACTCTTTGCTGACTTGGATGTTGAAGATGTCAAAAATTTACGAGAACGAGGTAAAAAAGCGCGATCGCTATTAATCCACACCCCATTTTCTGTAGAATTGCGGGAGGCGATCGCTACAGCATATCATAGTCTTTCTGAACGATACAACGCAGAGACAGATGTTGCAGTTCGTTCTAGCGCCACTGCTGAAGACTTACCCGATGCTAGTTTTGCCGGACAGCAAGAAACTTACCTCAACGTTGTCGGTGTCGAAGGAGTTTTAGCAGCTTGTCATAAATGCTTTGCTTCCCTATTTACCGATCGCGCTATTTCTTATCGCCACACCAAGGAATTTGACCATTTTAGCATTGCTCTTGCCGTTGGGGTGCAAAAAATGGTGCGCTCTGACTTAGCAACCTCTGGGGTGATGTTCTCCATTGATACAGAAACCGGATTTAAGGATGCGGCACTGATTACAGCTGCTTACGGTTTAGGTGAAAATGTTGTCCAAGGGTCTGTAAATCCCGATGAATATTATGTTTTCAAACCAACTTTAAAAGCTGGTTTCCGCCCAATCATCGATAAAAAATTGGGCAGTAAAGAACTGAAAATGATCTATGATGACGGCTCCAAATTTACAAAAAATGTGGCTGTTCCGGCTAGCGAAAGAGCTAAATTCGCCCTGAGTGATCAAGAGATTTTACAACTAGCAAGTTGGGCGTGTTTAATTGAAGACCATTATTCGCAAGTCCACGGCATTTACACTCCAATGGATATCGAGTGGGCAAAAGATGGAATTACTAACCAACTTTTTATTGTGCAAGCGCGTCCCGAAACCGTCCAGTCGCAGAAGATGGGAAATGTGCTGCAGAGTTATCGGTTGGTATTGGAAACTGGGAACTGGGGACTAGGAACTGGCGAAAAATCTTCCCAATCCCCACTCCCCCTTATTACCGGACGTGCGATTGGAGAAGCAATTAGTCAAGGAAAAGTACGCCTAATTTTAGATGTTCAGAAACTCGGACAGTTCAAAGCCGGGGAAGTTTTGGTGACAGAGAGAACTGACCCCGATTGGGAACCAATTATGAAACGCGCCAGTGCAATTGTCACCAACTCTGGTGGTAGGACATGCCATGCAGCAATTATTGCACGAGAATTGGGTGTACCTGCGATCGTGGGATGTGGCAATGCTACGGAAATATTGAAACCGGGTCAAGAGGTAACAATTTCTTGCGCTGAAGGGGAAGAGGGAAAAGTTTATGCAGGCTTATTACCTTTTGAAGTTCAAGAAGTTCCTTTAGAGAACTTACCGCGTACTCGCACTCAAATTTTAATGAATGTGGGTAATCCTCAAGAAGCATTAAGTTTATCGGCAATTCCCAACGATGGCGTCGGTTTAGCGCGGACTGAATTTATTATCGCTAACCAAATCCAAATTCATCCAATGGCGTTGATTCACTATGATTTGTTAAAAGATGAATTTGTGAAAGCTAAAATTGCTGATATAACTGCACTTTACGACGATAAACCCCAATATTTTGTAGATAAATTAGCCCAAGGTATAGGTAGAATTGCGGCGGCATTTTATCCTAAACCAGTGATTGTCCGAACCTCAGATTTCAAAAGTAATGAATATGCTAATTTGTTAGGTGGGCGACAGTTTGAACCCCATGAAGAAAACCCAATGCTGGGTTGGCGAGGGGCGGCGCGTTATTATGATCAAGGTTACAGAGAAGCTTTTGCCCTAGAATGTCATGCTATCAAGCGGGTACGGGAAGAAATGGGTTTGACGAATGTGATCCCGATGATTCCCTTTTGTCGCACTCCCGATGAGGGGCGTTTGGTTTTGGCAGAGATGGCAAAAAATGGTTTAAAGCAAGGTGTTAACGACTTGCAGGTTTATGTGATGTGCGAGTTACCGAATAATGTAATTATGGCTGAGGAGTTTGCTGAGGTATTTGATGGTTTCTCGATTGGTTCTAATGATCTAACTCAGTTGACACTGGGGATAGATAGGGATTCGGCGTTAGTGGCGCGGTTGTTTGATGAACGTAGTGAGGGTGTGAAGCGAATGGTAAAAATGGCCATAGAAGCGGCGAAAAAATGCGATCGCAAAATCGGCATTTGTGGACAAGCACCCAGCGACTATCCAGAATTTGCTCAGTTTTTGGTTGAACAAGGAATTGACTCAATCAGTCTGAATCCAGATTCGGTTTTAAAAACGATGCTAGAAGTGGCAAAAGTCGAGGGTAGTAATTCGTAATTCGTAATTCGTAATTCTAGTAATTTATGCCAGCTAAAGACCGTTACCACGAAAACGTCAAAAATGCCCTAATCAAAGATGGCTGGACGATTACCGACGATCCCTTTCATCTAAAGTGGGGAAAAAGGGATATGTATGTTGACTTGGGTGCAGAAAAATTGATTGCTGCTGAAAAGGAAGGACAGCAGATAGCCGTTGAGATTAAAACGTTTCACAGCGTATCGGAAATGACCGCTCTCGAACACGCCTTGGGACAGTACCTTGCATATCGCTCTGTGATGACTAGAACCAATCCTGATCGCGTCCTCTATCTCGCCGTTCAAGACGTAGTATACGCCGATATCTTTGATGAGCCAATTGCTAAACTTTTAGTAGAAGATTACAAAGTTCATATTGTTCTATTTCAGCTAGAGCAGGAGGTTATTTTTAGATGGATACCTTGGAGCAATACAGGCAGTTGATTCGGAATATTCTAATTGAACATACAAAAATCCCCTTCAGCGCTGGTAATATTCAATTTGAAACAGTTTTTGATAGCGAACAAGACCGCTATCTCTTGATGATTTTGGGAAGAGAACCAGCCTATGATTTGTCTCCTACTGTGACTCGTCGCGTTCACGGCTGTATGATTCACATTGATATTATTGATGGCAAAATTTGGATTCAACGTGATGGTACTGAAGAGGGGGTAGCAACGGAATTAGTTAGGGCTGGTGTGCTGAAGGATCGGATTGTATTGGGATTTCGGTCTGAGGAACTGAGAGAAAATTCCGAATTTGCTGTTGCATAGTAGTGAGTGGGGAGTAGGGAAAAAAACTATTAATTATTAACCTATGACAAATGACTAAAAAGTGGTTCCGAATTGGCATAGCGACTGTATTTCTTCTCTCACTTGCCTTACGGTTTTGGGGATTGGAGCGATTCAACACTCTGGTATTTGATGAAGTTTACTTTGCTAAATTCGGTAATAATTATCTCACGCATACGCCATTTTTTAATGCTCATCCGCCGCTAAGTCAATATATTATTGGTATCGGCATTTGGATTGGTAGTCACATTCCTTTTTGGCACGATAGGGTAAATGGGTTGACAGGTTCATTGCGATCGCCTTGGACTTATCGGTGGTTAAATGCTCTCACCGGCTCATTTATCCCTTTAGTTGTGGCTGCGATCGCTTATCAATTGAGTTATCGCCGTAGCTTTGCAATACTTGCAGGTTTGTTCACAGCTTGTGATGGCATTTTTCTAGTTGAATCTCGCTATGCTTTAAGTAATATTTATATCGTCATTTTTGGTTTGTTAGGACACTGGTTTTTATTATTAGCATTAGATAACCAAAATCGGCGGCGTTCTTTTTGGTTAGTTTTTGCTGGCATTACTTTTGGTGCGTCAGTCGGTACTAAGTGGAATGGTTTATGGTTCCTGTCAGGTGCTTATCTCGTTTGGATAGCAGCTTGGGTAATTCATTTGATACATTCTTTTCCTAACCCGAAACTCTTTTTTACATCCCCCTCATTGAAGGAGGCAGAAGTTACTACTTATTCTTCCTCATCTCAGACACCGCTACAAAACTTAACTCAGCTAAACATTTTCCAGATGTTATTTTATCTAGGAATTATCCCAGCTTTTATCTACAGTATCATCTGGATTCCTCACCTTCAACTAGATAAAACATATGGATTTATTGAAGTACATCAGCAAATTTTGAAATTTCACTTGCAGCTAGGTGGCAATAGTCCTAACGTGCATCCTTATTGTGCTGCCTGGTATAAATGGCCTTTGATGACTCGACCAATGGCATATTATTATCAAACGGCTGAAAGTATCACCGAACCGTTACCTGTGATGGGGCCGCCTTTGCCTGCTGGTGCTGGAAAAGTTATTTATGATGTCCATGCAATGGGCAATCCATTTTTGTGGTGGTTTGGTATTGCGGCAATGTTGTTCTTAGTTGGCATGCTGGTGTCAAAAGTAGTGATTTTTTGGGTGAAGGAAAAGCGTTTTTCTGGAAGAGCAACTCTGAGTGTTGATACTTGGATTGCCTTGTATTTAGTTATCAATTATGTTGCTAACTTATTACCTTGGGTAGAGGTGACGAGGTGCGCTTTTATCTACCATTATATGTGTGCAGTAGTGTTTGTATTTTTAGCGATCGCTTGGTTTGTTGATCAGTGTCTTCGCAGTTATTATCAACAACTCCGGGCATTAGGTGTCACCATTACTTTTATCATTCTGGCTGCTTTTATTTTCTGGATGCCCATTTATTTGGGCTTACCCCTGTCCCCTAACGGTTATAAGCTGCGAATGTGGTTTAACTCTTGGATTTAGATTAAATAAGGGGCATTGGGCACTTGTACTGAGCGTTCGCGTAGCATCTCGTAGAGAAGTCGTTGGCGTAGCCTCTCTTAAAGAAGTATTGGGCATTGGGCATCGGAACAATAATAACTCCTAACTCCTGTACAGACGCGATTAATCGCGTCTCTCCTAACTCCCAACCCCTAACTAATTTCTCAACTTAACATAGCTACATATATACAGATTTGTATAATTTCATCGATTTCACATTTCTTATTACTATGTAGCTTTATTTACTGTTAAAGTGTTAAAAGCGCAAGCAGATGAAAGTAAGGCTGCAAAACGCAACACTAGGGCATAGTGAATTAGATACTAAGTAAAAATAATGAATGAGAACTTATAAAATTTTTGACATTTATTATTCTCCGTTATTATAGATACCTAGTAGATACTTAGTTTTGATGCTCCTGAACAATAGAGGAGGATCGTTATAAAAATGAATTTAGAATTGCCAGCTATTAATTTAATTAGCTTGAAAGAAGCATCGATTCATGTTTTTAGTCAAATTCAGCCTCATGGTGTCCTGTTAGTATTAGATGAGTGTGAGCTAAAAATATTACAAGTTAGCACTAATACATTAAAGTTTTTCGGAATCACTCCCGAAAATATGTTGCAAAAAAAACTAGAAGATTTACTCGACCCATTTCAAATGGAGAGAATTAAAACAGGGCTATCCGGGGCAAATCTTGATTTAATCAATTCCACCAAAGTTTGGATGCGAAAACAAGGTGATGATTACATAGTATTTGATGCAGTATTTCACCGCAATCAAGAGGGCTTTTTAATTGTAGAATTAGAACCTACTATTACTCAGGAAAATATTCCATTTTTAAACTTTTATCATCTAGCTAGAGCCTCCATAAATCAACTAGAAAAAGTATCAAATTTCCGTGATTTTTGTCAAGTTATCGTTCAAGAAGTTCGGAAAATAACGGAATTTGACAGGGTGATGCTATATAAATTCCATGATGATGGGCATGGTTCCGTTGTCGCTGAAGAAAAACTAGAAAACCTAGAACCATACTTCGGACTGCATTACCCAGAATCAGATATTCCCCAACCAGCGAAAAAATTATTTGTTACTAATTCGATCAGAATCATACCGGATTCTTCTTCTGAGCCAGTAAAAGTTTTTCCTGTGAATAATCCAATTAGCGATCGTCCGATTGATTTAACCAACTCTATTCTCAGAAGTGCTGCTCCCTGTCATATAGAGTACTTGGATAATATGGGGGTTGCGGCAACACTTACTATCTCTTTAATTAAAGACCAAAAACTCTGGGGGCTAATTGCTTGTCATCATCAATCCCCTAAATATATTTCTTACGAATTGCGTAAAGCCTGTGAATTTTTGGGGCGATTAATATTTACCGAAATCTCAGCGAGAGAAGAGACAGAAGACCACGATCGCCAGATAAATTTGACATATATTCAATCCAGACTGATTGAATATATGTCTCAAGAGGAAAACTTTATTGATGGTTTAGTTAAAAACCCACAAAATCTTCTAGATTTAGCTAGCGCTCAAGGCGCAGCCGTGTATTTTGGGGGAAATTATCGGGTAGTTGGTGAAACGCCTAAAGAAGAAGACCTGAATTCTTTAGTCCAATGGCTCAAGAAGAACGTTGAGGAAGAAGTATTCTATACAGATTCTTTGGCGCAGATTTATCCAGATGCCGAAAGTTTTAAAAACGTCGCTAGCGGTTTATTAGCTATTCCCATCGCCAAGCGAAATTATGTTTTGTGGTTTCGGCCAGAAGTAATTAAAACTGTAAATTGGGGTGGCGATCCTAATCAGGCGTTTGAAGTTAGCCAGTCAGAAGGAAATATCCGTTTATGTCCACGCAAATCATTTGAACTATGGAAAGAAACCGTCCACTTAACATCTTTACCTTGGAAAGATGTAGAAGTTAAAGCAGCATTAGAACTGCGGAAAGCAATTGTGAATATTGTACTGCGTCAAGCCGATGAACTTGCCCAGTTAGCACAGGATTTAGAACGTTCTAACGCCGACCTGAAAAAGTTTGCCTACGTCGCCTCCCATGACTTGCAAGAACCTCTTAATCAAGTTGTGAATTACGTGCAGTTGTTGGAGATGCGGTATGGTGAACAACTGGACGAAGAAGCGCGGGAGTTTATCAGCTATGCTGTAGACGGAGTTACCCTGATGCAGACTTTGATTGATGACGTGCTGGCATACTCGAAAGTAGATATGCAGGCGATCGCATTTCAAATGACTGAGGTAAAAACAGTTTTAGATCGGGCGCTGGGCAATTTACGTCAACGGATTAAGGAAACTGGGACTACGATCACCCACGACGCCTTACCAACCGTGATGGCTGACAGCACCCAACTGATGCAGCTATTCCAAAACCTCATCGGTAACGCCCTTAAATTCCACAGTGACCAGCCGCCACAAATCCATCTGGGAGCAAAAAGGATAGAAGATGCATGGCTGTTCTCAGTTCGGGATAATGGTATTGGCATTGACCCACAATTTAGCGATCGCATTTTCGTGATCTTTCAGCGCCTACATACGCGGGATGAATATATCGGTACAGGTATGGGTTTAGCAATATGTAAGAAGATTGTCGAATGCCACCGGGGGCGGATCTGGATAGAGTCAAAACTGGGTGAAGGTGCGACCTTCTACTTTACGATTCCAGTTGGAGGACGTGAACTTGAGCCGAGAAAGGGGAGAAAAACACAAAACGATCTTTTTGATCGAGGACAATAAAGCCGACATTCGCTTAATTCAAGAAGCGTTGAAAAATAGTTCGGTGCCACACAAGGTGGTCATTTCCAGGGATGGCATAAACGCTATGGCTTATTTACGCCAAGAAGGCGAATATGCTAATGCACCGCGCCCTGACCTTATCCTCCTGGATTTGAATTTGCCCAAGAAAGATGGTAGAGAAGTGCTAGCAGAAATTAAAACTGACCCAGCACTAAAACGTATTCCAGTCGTTGTGTTAACAACCTCAAAAAATGAGGATGACATTATTGACTGTTACAACTTGCATGTGAATTGCTATATCACCAAATCCCGCAACCTTAATCAGCTATTCCAAATCGTCAAGAGTATTGAAGAATTTTGGTTTTGTACTGTGACGCTACCATTGGAGTAAAACCTGAAGATTATGGTTGTGAGCTACTCAGTAAAAATCTTGTTAATTGAGGATAACCTACCTTATGCTAGGTTGTTAGAAGAGTTTATTATGCAAGAAGACCACTCCCAAGAGTTTACTCTAGTTCATGTGAAGCGATTGGGGGAAGCACTTCAGGAACTAACTCAGCGTAATTATAATGTTATTTTGTTAGATTTAACTCTACCTGACAGCGAAGGATTGTTATCTCTGCCTCCCCTGATTGGTCAAGCCCCAAGCATACCGATTGTTGTCCTAACCAATACAAATGACGAACAACTGGCAATTGAGGCAGTGCGGCAGGGGGCACAAGATTATCTAATCAAGCGCCAGGTAAATCCAGATATGTTGGTTCGTTCCCTGCGTTATGCGATCGAGCGCAAGCAACTTTTAGAATCATTACGCACCGTTAATGAAACGTTACAAATCCGGGTTGAAGAACGAACTGCTGAACTGGTGAAAGCCAATGAAGTTAGCCAGTTCAAATCAGAATTTGTCTCGATGCTTTCCCATGACATCCGCAATCCCCTAAATATTATTCTCTTGGCTACTGGATTGCTACAAAACTACGACGAAAAATTGACTAAAGAGAAAAAACTGAATCATTTGCAAATGATTCGCTCGGCAATCAAAAACATGGCGCAGCTATTAGATGAAGTTTCATTCATCGGTGAAGCTGATTCTGCTAAACTGGGGTGTGAACTTCTCTCCTTAGATTTAGAAGCTTTTTGCCACCAACTCGTCGAAGAAGTTCGATTAATGGCAGACGAGAAAGATATGACTTTGGTATTCGCTAGTTTTGGGCAATTAGGCGAAGCACTATGGGATAAAAGCTTGCTGCGGCACATTTTGAGCAATTTACTCACCAATGCTATTAAGTATTCACTATCGGGCGGCATAGTACGCTTTGAAATAATTGGTCAGGAAAAAACAGTAATTTTCCGAATTCAAGATTGGGGAATTGGCATTCCTCAAAAAGACCAAAAGCGACTGTTTCAGCCTTTCCAACGTGCAGAGAATGTGGGACGCATTCCTGGTACCGGCATGGGGCTAGCGATCGCTAAAAAGTGTGTCGAAGCACACGGAGGCGAAATTCTAGTTAATAGTCAAGTTGGAGTGGGTACTACATTTACTGTTACCCTCCCTTTGATCAGAATTTAAGCTTCTGCGCCTCTGTGGTTCGTTAAGGGACTTCCAAAGAATAAATTATTCCAAGAAAAACAAGAATTTAACTACGGCGTAGCGCGTCTCTAGCTGTGGGGTTTTGTTTTTGGTGAGGTGCGATCGCACTACACCATCTATTTAATTTTTTTGTTTAAGTGCATAAATCAAAAAATGCGTCGTAATCAGAGTTAGTAAAACCCTCGATTTGGATATTGCATTATGAATAGATTTTTCTTTGTGATTTCTTGTCATCGTGCCTTCACAAAGTTAGCTCTTGGCGCGGCAGCTGCTCTAACCTGTAGCCAAGCCCTTCCTGCAAACGCTACTCCAGGCGGAGCTGGCTGGCAAGGGAAGTACACCCTCTCCCATCTGGTCTGACTGACCAGTTTTTCCATTATGGGTGTCCAGCGAATTTCCCAGTTGCGGTCAGCGGCGGGTTCCTTTCAAATTTAGCGGCCAAACCGGGAATGGTCGTCCTTGGTAATGGACCACAACTGCAATTAGACCCGACCGGTTACAACGAATGGGCTTGGCTAATTGATTGGCCAAACGGAGCGCCGGCAGGATCGGCGATAAATATTCAAGTGCAACTGCTGGCAAATGTTTAACACCCTTTCAACGGAAACTACTGCTAGAAAATTTGTCCAAAAGTTTACCTGAATCCTACCACCAACGAATTGAAATCATGTTGTTGGCAGATGAGGGAAAAACTCAAAGGTCGATTTGTCAAACCTTGGGATGTTGTGCAGCAACAGCAAGACATTGGATGCACATAGCCCGAACTGGGATGGCGCACCAATGGCAAGATTGCCCCATTGGTCGCCCGAAGGCAGTCAATGATGAGTATTTAGAACGTTTGAAAGAACTACTTAACAGCAGTCCTCGCGATCATGGCTATGTTTTTCGACGGTGGACAACAAACTGGCTGGGGAAACATCTGACAAAAGAATTTGGGATTGAGGTGAGCGATCGCCATATCAAGCGATTGCTAAAACAGATGGGGTTATCAACATTACCAAAACCCAGCAATGGTGAACAGGCTCAAAGTTGCAAAATTTTGATTACTGACCTTAAATCGACAACTATTCCCGATAATTCGGAATTGTTACCGATTAACTTTGCCAAATTTGGAAAAGATGTAGACATTCATGGCGCAAGATATATCCACTCAGTTGGTTTCTCTGCAACAGTTCAACAATACTCTGGGTTATTCTCTTTCCACAGAGGAATATCAACATTGTCTTCAACAAGTTAAATTTATCAACCCAAAAGTCGGCAAGTTTTGGCAAGGAACTGATGCGGAATCGGGAATCTATATTGCGATCGCTGGTAAAGTCAGGTTGCTAGATAGCTTAGATGAGTTAATCGCCACTTTAGAGATAGGAGACTCATTTGGGGAATTTACCTTGTTTAAGGAGGGTGGCTTTAAACCTTATGCAGCAAGGGCTTCAATCAACTTGCAACTGTGTTTTGTTCCGGGTGAGGTGTTGTGGCCATTGATGGCTAAATATCCTCAAATTCGGGAGCATTTGTGGGCTAAGGCGCTGTCCCGGAGCCCCCAACAGGTGGACTCAGATCATCCCCCAGTCAGGGCGGCTGAGTCAAATACATATCATCAAATAGAGATTTTGTCAAGGACTAGGGATCTATCGGGTGAGAAAAAAATTAGCAAAGCCTATTTTCCCAATCCGACTCAGAAAGTCGGGCATTTATGGCAACGGGCGATGCGGCGTTATCCGTTTTTTGCCCAACACAGTGCATCCGACTGTGGTGCAGCTTGTTTAGTGATGGTGTCTCGCTATTGGGGAAAACGCTTTAGTGTGAATCGTTTGCGAGATATCGCCAATGTAGATCGCAATGGCGCATCCTTGCGGGGGTTATTGACGGCGGCGGAAAGTATTGGTTTTGCTACACGCCCTGTGAAAGCTGGACTTCAACAGTTGGCGAAGCAAAAATTGCCTGCGATCGCTCACTGGGAAGGCAAGCATTACATTGTTGTCTACGAAATTACGTCCAAATACGTCATTGTAGCCGATCCCGCCATTGGACAACGCACCCTCAGTCACGCCGAATTTAAAGCCAACTGGACTGGTTACACATTGCTGCTGCAACCGACAGCCATGCTCAAAGATACCAAAGAGACATCCACTCCCTTTTGGCAATTCTTTGAGTTGATGAAGCCTCATTCTTTGGTAATGCTGGAGGTGTTTATTGCTTCGGTATTTATCCAGATATTTGGACTCGTTACCCCCTTATTCACCCAGTTAATTTTAGATCGGGTGGTAGTGCAGCGATCGGAACTCACCTTAACAGCAGTGGGGTTAGGCTTGCTGATGTTTAGCCTGTTTCGGGTGGCGATGACAGGGTTACGCCAATATCTCCTAGACCACACAGCCAACAGGATAGACTTGGCGCTAATTGTGGGGTTTATTCGCCATACCCTACGGCTACCCTTGAATTTCTTCGAGTCCCGTTACGTGGGGGATATTATCTCTCGCGTCCAAGAAAACCGTAAAATTCAACGCTTCCTCTCAGGTGAAGCATTATCTATCCTGCTAGATTTACTTACCGTCTTTATCTATGTAGGATTAATGTTTTGGTACAGCTGGCAAATGGCGTTACTATCATTGTTAATTATCCCGCCTTTTGCCTTACTAGCGTTGATTGCCACACCTTTTTTACAAAGGATTTCCAGAGAAATCTTTAATGCTGTTGCCCAGGAGAGTAGTTACCTAATTGAAACCCTAACTGGTGTGCGGACGGTGAAAGCTACGGCGGTGGAACAAACAGTCCGTTGGCATTGGGAAGAGTTATTAAATAAAGAGATAAAAACTAACTTTTCCGGGCAAGTTATTAGCAATCGGTTGCAAATCTTTAGTAATACCATTGAAGCGCTAATCACTACTGGTTTGCTATGGTTTGGGGCATACCAAGTTATTCATAACCAATTAACTATTGGGCAACTAGTGGCATTTAATATGCTGCTTGGGAATATTATTACACCATTTCAACGCTTAACCGTATTGTGGAATCAATTGCAGGAAGTTGTGATTGCAGTTGAACGCATTAATGATGTATTAGATGCAGAGCCAGAAGAAGATTTACATCACCAACCACGCCAAAATTTACCAGAAATTCAGGGTCATATTCGCTTTGAGGGAGTGACATTTCGCTATCACCCAGAAAGCGATATCAATATCCTAGAGAATCTCAGTTTTGAAATTAAACCAGGGCAAATGGTGGCGCTGGTGGGACGTAGTGGTTCGGGAAAAACTACCATTTCTAAGTTAGTTTTAGGGTTGTATCCAGCTACAGATGGCAAAATCTTAATTGATGGACAGGATATTACCAGTATTTCCTTAAGTTCCTTACGTCAGCAAGCTGGAGTAGTTGACCAAGATACCTTTTTATTTGGCGGAACAATTCGAGAAAACATTAGCTTAGGACATCCTGGGGCAAGTTTAGCAGAGGTGATTGAGGCAGGACAACTAGCGGGTGCTGATGAGTTTATTAAAAAGTTGCCGATGGGGTATGAAACCCAAATTGGTGAAGGTGGGGGGTTATTGTCTGGCGGACAGCGACAACGGATAGCTATTGCCAGGGCTTTATTAGGTAATCCCCAATTATTGATTTTTGATGAGGCAACGTCCCATTTAGATACTGAGTCAGAGAGGATTATACAGCAGAATTTCAACACAATTCTTAAAGGAAGAACCACATTAATAATTGCTCATCGTCTTTCCACTGTGCGAAATGCAAATTTGATTTTGGTGCTAGACAGAGGCGTTTTGATTGAGAGTGGCTCTCATGAAGAATTGATGGCGAAACGGGGACATTATTTTTATCTCAATCAACAGCAGTTACATGGGAGAGCGTGAACAGTTAAGAGGAAAATTCCAAATCTATCTATCTCGTTGTAAAAGATAGATTTAGAGAGAGGTTTTCCAGATAGCGTGACAAGTCATAATATTTAATAAGCAATTGCGTAACCATTAACCATTCAAAGCTACAAATTAGTATCAGAAATCATCATGATAAATACTTCATTATTAAATGGACGGGTTACTAACTCACTCTCAGAAGACACATCCCATCAGGAAACTTTAGCCCCACAAATACCGCCCATATCAAGCAATGATTGGTCTGACGTTACCAAAGAATCACTTGATAGCTTGCCCCAGATTTGGACGAGGGGACTACTATATTTTTTGGTTGTATTTGTATCTATATTTTTACCTTGGGCAATGCTCTCGAAAGTAGATGAAACAGGTACAGCTATAGGGCGGACTGAGCCTAAAGAAAAGACAATTAGGCTTGATGCTGCTGTGGCTGGAACCGTTGCCGAAATTCGAGTTAAAGAAGGTGAATCAGTTAAGGCTGGGCAGACTTTATTGTTGTTAGAATCGGAACTAGTAAAAGCAGATTTGCAGCAGGCACAGGATAAGCTAGAGGGACAGTTAAACCGTCTTACTCAGTTAAATTCGTCCAAAAATCAGTTATTTGTATCTTTAGCAACTCAAGAGCAACAAAATCAATCTCAGCAGTTAGAAAAGCAAGCACAAATTGATCAAGCGCGACAGAGTTTGAATGCTCTAAAGAATGCCTATGAATTACAAAAATATGAAAAGTTGGCTCAAGTTAATCAGGCACAACAAACCCTTAAACATACTCGCAATACTAGTAAATTAGTGGAGAGTAGCTTGGCAAGTACTCAGAGAGAAGTTGAACGCTATAGTAAACTAAAACAAGAAGGAGTTGTTCCAGAAATTAATGTAGTAGACAAGAACGATATAGCTCAAGAGAAGCAAAAACTATATGAACAAACTAAGTCAGATATAGAACAAGCTAAGTTAAGTCTGGCAGAACAACGGAGCAGTTACGAACGAAATCTTCGTCAAACCAATGCAGATATTGAACAGGCTGGATTGCGGCTAAAAGAACAGGAAAGGAGTAATGAAACTTTGACCCGTTCTTGTGAGTTAGCTGTCCTAAAAATTCAAGAACAACAGAAAAGTTTAGAAACAGATATCACTTCGCTGAAATCAGAAATCTCTCAAAATCAAAGGCAGATTGAATCATTAAAATTTCAGTTAGGACAACGAGATATCAAAGCTACTGCAAGTGGTGTATTGTTTCAATTGCCGATTGAAAAAGCTGGATCTGTTGTCCAGCCGGGGACAATGCTAGCGGAAATTGCATCACTTAATTCACCTTTAATAATCCGGGCACAAATGGCAACTCCTGAAAGTGGTTCTTTGCGAACAGGATTACCAGTAAAGATAAAATTTGATGCTTATCCTTTTCAGGATTATGGGGTTCTACCAGGGGAGTTAATTAAGATTTCTTCTACTACTACACAAATAGATACCCCTAATGGAAAAGTTGCAGCTTATAACTTAGATATTGCCCTAAAACAGAATTGTATTCCATCTGCCAATAAATGTATTCCCTTGCGTGCAGGGGATACGGCGACGGCTGAAGTGATTGTACGCCAACGTCGAATTATTGATTTCCTGCTCGATCCGTTTAAGAAATTGCAGCAGGGAGGGGTGAAATTGTAGAAGTTTAATATAAGTTTAGGTGCTGAAGACTGTGGATTTAATAAACTATAAGTTTCAATTAATTGTGCGTCTTAAAAATGTAACGCACAATTGAAGATGCTATTGATATGTTATGGTGTCACTACAAATAATCAGGAGCAAAAATATGTCACAATCTATTCCCATTACCAGCGAAGATATTCTTCAACAAGTCAAGCTATCTTACAAAATACCTGAGATAGTTGAGCAAATAGTCAGCCGCAAAGTGATTATATCTATTGCTGAAGAAACTGGTATAAAAGTTGAAACAGAAGAATTACAAAAAGCAGCAGACTTATTCCGCTTAATGAATAAACTCACCAGTGCTGAAGAGACTTGGGCTTGGTTGGAAAAACATAGTTTGTCATTAGATGATTTTGAAGCAATTGTCTATAATGGTGTTATTTTTGGAAAGTTAAGTCAACATCTGTTCACAGATAAAATCGAACCATACTTCTTTGAAAATCAGTTGGACTACGCTGGCGTGGTAATGTATGAGGTTGTTTTAGATGATGAGGACTTGGCGCTAGAACTTTTCTATGCTGTTAAGGAAGGTGAGATTAGTTTCTATGATGTGGCTCACAAATATATCCAGGATACTGAGTTACGCCGAAAAGGGGGATATCTGGGGATAGTTCAACGCAAAGATTTAAAGCCAGAAATTTCTCCTGCTGTCTTTGCTGCTACACCCCCTCAGGTTCTAAAACCGATAGTGACCTCCAAGGGATTACATCTAATTTTTGTGGAGGAGATTATCCAGCCAGAGTTGGATAACAAACTGCGTAATCAAATTCTCACTGATTTGTTTGATGAGTGGATTAAACAACAGATTGAACCAGTTGAATTAGTGAAAAATTTTGACTTAGATAGTTAGATGAGTAGGTTTACAGGTTTAGGTAAAAAACTAGTATAGTTTGCCTAATAAACTCTCACATATAACGAGGGGTTTGCTGTTAGTCTAAACTATATGAATCCGATAGGAATCATATTTGATATTTGAAATATACATAGGTTAGGCAATGACCACCAAAATTCGGGTATACTGGGCATTGTCTACCCTACACTTAAGATTCAAGTGTAGGGAGTTTCTTCAACAGTTATAAATCAAGGGTTTTTGACTACCTTCTAATAATAATTATTATTATGATAAGTCCTCCCCTAATATTGACAGCATCGCTTTCTGACAATTCTGTTAACTGATCTAAATAGCTTTCAGAATCAGAAGAAAATTCGTTTCTAATCGCGGACAAATTATCAATTTTGATTTTAGCCATTGGTTTATCTCCTTTGAATTTATTTTCGCAAGGATTAGTTTAGAAATCCGCTAATCCTCATAACTACATATTTTCATTTATAAAGCTGTTAAGGCAACTAGATATAAGTTTTTTTTAATGACATAATTGTTTCAATACTGACATTAATATAATTGAAGCCATAGTAATCCACCATGAGTCAAACTCATCTCCTCATCTGTGAGTTCATAGAGAATGCTTTCGGAAGGATTCAAGTCAGATATTGTAATTTTAGTCATCTTGTAATTTACTCCTTGGTAAAGTATTTTTTGAGAATTTAGCTTAAAAATGCCTCATCTCTATTGACATCATGGATGATTTACCCTGTTGTTGCAAGTTTTTTAGGAATAGATAATGTGCCAAAATTAATACATTTATGTCTGATTCGATTCTTGATCATCTTTGATAAATAGATAAATTACGAAAAACTTATAAAAAACTCAGCCCAATATTTACTTTGGGTTGAGATGTAATAAATCTTAAAAATGAATAGTCTTGGAATATAATTATTATTTATCGCTTTTCAAAATACCTGCTTCCTTTTCGATGCGGTCTAGAGCTTTCTTTGCGCGAAAAACAATTCTCAAATAGGGTAACTGACTATTCCAAGCAGAACGAGGTAACAAGGGTTCTTGAGAGTCTGTAAAAGTTGTATTTTGTTCAGAAATAGAATCAGTGGAAATATTATTCATAAAAAAGCGATATTTGGAGTGTTTAATTACTGGAATTAACCAAAGATGGAACTAACTCTGATTCGGCTTCCCACCCTTGCGGCCATTGAATGCGATCGCTAGTAAAATGAAGTGGATCGTTTTCAGGCCAAGGAGCATTTATTGGTTCCTCAATTAGCCCAAACTCCCCATTATCAAATGGGTTTCCATCCGCACGACGCTGAAGAAAAACTCGCTCTCGAATACCGCCTTTTTCCTGAGTGAGGGCGCGATGATGACAATAAGGATTATTACCTCTCTTATCAAAAAAAACGTGAGAGGGCTTCTGCTGTGGAAAGTTCATTTGTCCTTGTATGCCCAGCACGAGAACCGCAGTGTTGACAGGCTAGATTACACTTGAGTGTAATTTCCCAAACTGCATAACTAATTCGGCGATAAGTCATTAAAATACCCTCAATTCATTTTTCTAGAAAGGGACGAACAAATTCCCATCCGTCCCTATAAGTTTCATCTGTTCTATTAGCAACAGAGGTTCCCTAAATTATGTCATCCACCCGAATAACTCCATACAACAGTTGGTATGGTGGCCGTACAACTCCATATAATGGTTGGATTTTATGTTTCCCAGTTAATCCACCAAAAACTGCTGCCAGTTCTTTTTCACTTAAATCCTTGAGTTCACTTTCCCCTTCGGCAGACTCTAGCAATTTAGCGGTATATTCTTCATACTCTTCTAGAGTGAAATCGTAGCCCGCAGCTTTAACTATTTGGCTACATTCTTCTTTACTATTAACGCCTTGAATTTGATTACGAAATGCTTCATCATTTGCTAGCTTTTCGTAAAAACCTTTGACATGTTCTAGAGACATAATCTTTTACTCCTGAAATTACTTAACAGTTGGTAACTTTGTTGGAATATTGAACCGGCTTATTAGATAATTTTTCTTGGCCGTATTCAATAAAAATTATGCTATGGTGATGGGGAAATATCCGAGAATGATTCTCAAACCACCATTAATGCCTTTTTTCTCTTCATCAGACAGATCTGACAAGGACTCTTGTGTATCTAAAACTTGGTTGCGTCGTGCAGATGCATGATCAACTGCCTCTGCAATCAAGTCTGCAATTTCAATTTGACTTTTGAGATGTCTTTGATTCATTTCTTTCGACATAATAATCTCCTGAAATTACTTAATGAAATCTTTGTTAGAAAGTTCTTTCGCCTGACAAACCTAATCTGTGGTTGTGCTTAACCAGCAGCTAGTTTTGATACTTGAATTGCTAGTTCAGACGGATTGTAGTTATCTGTAATTACTTGCGGACAACGCATACAAGCTGCCTTGCCTTCTTGCTGCCACCACCGACAATCTCGGCGGATAGAACAAGGAGGCAATTCCTCTGCGACTGCGGGTAATTTTTCGGCAATTTGTTTCGCTAGACGACAATCTTGTCCATCAAAATGCAGACAAGCTTTAGCGGCGCAAGGTGCTGCTGTGCGAAAAATTTCCGCAGGTGTAATTGGACTAGCTTTTGCTATCAGTTCATCGGTGATAGGTAGGGGCTGCTTGAGATAAGCTACACGGGGTTCTGCAACTGTTCCACTGATTATGCCGAAAACAACACTATCCTCAGATTCTGGTCTAGCACTGGGGCAAAGTGTAGTTTTATCCACAACAATGTCTTCCATCAATTGAGCCTCCAGTGGAGAGAATATTTATTAATACTCAGTTGGAGTATAGGAATCATATTTGATTTCTGAAAAAATCTCGGTAGTCTTGTAGTAGCCCTCTTGGCTAGAATATTGCAAAAAAATTGTAGGTTGGGTGGAGGCTTTGCGTAACCCAACATCCTGATAATCAGTTGGGTTGCGCTCTGCTCCACCCAACCTACCTACGTCTAATGCACTATTTTAGCCTAGAGGATTCACTACGTGCATTTCAAAAATTAAATACTGGTCCTATAGGATTTCCTATGACTCCTATAGGATTTCCTATGACTCCTATAGGATTTGCTATGAGTCCTATAATAAAAGGCTTAATAAGAATGCCAGGTATTATACCTACTCCACCTGCAACGCTTTTTGCTTCCTCATCAGACATAGATAACAAAGCTTCTTCTGAATCCAAAACTTCGTTCCGACGTGTCACGGCATTTTTCACAGCATCATCAATCAAATCGTTAATTTCAATTTGACTGTTATATTTTCTTTCTTTGGCTTCCATCTTGATTTTCCTCTGATTTTTGACCATTGATTAACTTTTAGGCAATTATACTAATCAGTGTAATTGCCTTATATGTCCTCATCTTAGGAAAAAAGAAGCTACTCACTCTATATCTTAATAACTTTAAATTAGACAAAAATAAAACTTTTATGTCACTAAAAAACGATAATTTTTGAGTTATCCCTATTTTTCTGTGGGGACATATATCAGTTATTCAAGCTATCAACTCTCGCATAGCAATTCAAATTCGATATCTCAGGGAATTCGACCATTAACAAAAACATTTATGTCCCGAAAATATTGCCAACTGACAGAGGATATCTAATGTTTAGTTGATACATATCAACTTTAAAACACATATAAACTCTAAAATGTCAAAATAACAAGCAATATTTGCCATAGCTCTAGACGATCGCACTATCACTATTTATTCACAACTTCTCGCTTGACAAACAAAGCTCGATAAACAGGTTCACCCTTTTTTTGCGTACTTATTTCTCGTTCTGTAGGGACTGGCAGGGGGTTTTCAGCCAACCATTCTTCTGTACCAATTTTCTCAAAAGCTGGATTTTCAGCAAAGCGATCGCGCATTTCCACAGCGACAAATTCCATATCTGATTGTAGAAATACAACGCAACCAACCGCCAGATAATTAGCTAATTCTGCCACTAGTTCTGGTTGGACTACACGACGTTTAGCATGGCGGGTTTTAAACCAAGGATCGGGGAATTGAATTGTCACGCGTTGTAAACTTCCTGGAGGGAGGGAAGATAAAAGTGAGTCCAGTGAGTTATTCACATTGCAAAACAAGTAGTGCAGGTTTGTTAAAGCCAACTCAGAACGTAATTTATTTGCCGCCACCACCAAAGGTTCCCGAATTTCTAAGCCTAGATAATTCCAGTTGGATTCTATCTGGGCCATATTCACCAAAAACTGTCCTTTAGCGCAGCCAATATCTAAATGTAGTGGTTGATTTGGCTTTGCATAAATGTTTTCCCAGTCAAGGGGACTTGCTGGTGTTTGATACTTTTTATTAAGTGGATTAACATGCTGGCGGACTCGGACTGTTGCCAAAATTTGCTCTCCTTTACGTGAAAATATCCTGTGGTGTCACAAACGTTTGAAATTGTACTCAATTAGGAAGCGATCGCGCCCTGTAGACTAAAGATGATTCACTAAACTAAATAGCCTATACCATAAAAAGCGTAAACATTCAGTACTTTCCGTTTCACTCAATTAGGAAATAAGCAGTGTTACCAAACAAGCCCCCCGCTAACAATGAAACTCAACGCTGGACATTTGCTCAACTTTTTGGACTGGTAAAGCGTAATCCCCTAATGATTTCGGAGTGGGTAATCCTCTGGATACTTGTAGGGACTGCTGGTGGTCTATTTGCGGCGTTGTACTGGAATGTTTTAGAGTTTTTAACTCACAGACTCCAACGATTTGAGGGTTTTAGCCTGCTGATAGTGATGCCAGTTAGCGGTTTATTTATCGGTCTGGTGATTCATTTTTTGGGTAATCCGGGTGAAATCGCCGTGATTGTTGATAATATCCATTTTCGTGGCGGACGCCTAGATGTTCGCAAAAATCCCTCAATGATTCTTGCTTCTCTAATTAGCATATCGGCAGGCGGTAGTGCTGGGCCAGAAGCACCACTGGTACAGGTAACAGGTTCTTTTGGTACTTGGGTTGCCGATCGCTTAAAACTCCAAGGTGAAGACCTCAGAACTATTAGTTTAGCAGCGATGGCGGCTGGCTTCACTGCCTTGTTTGGCGCACCTCTTGGCGGTGCAATGTTCGCCCTGGAGATTTTGCACCATCAGCATATTGTGGAATATTATGAAGCCTTAATGCCAGCCATTGTTTCGAGTTGCGCTAGTTATGTGGTGTTTGCAGCAATTACCCACTTGGGAATTGCCCCTACTTGGCATTTTCCTCAGTATCACCTAGAAAAGATTGATGATTTTGCGATCGCAATCATCTTCGGAATTATTGGGGCGGGGGCGGGATGGATTTTTATGGGGATTTTTCGGGGCTGTGATTGCCTTTTGGCAAGCCGTTTCACGTCTACCCATCTTTGCCCAGATTTCCGTCCCCATTTATGTACGCACAACACTAGCAGGATTGGGACTTGGCACTTTAGCAGTTTTATTACCCCTGACGCGTTATTTTGGACATGAAGAGTTAGATTCAGTCCTCACTACTAGCTTTGGTGCTGTTTTTCTCTTAACTCTAGCTGTTGGTAAAATGGCTGCCATTAGCATTACGGTAACAGGTGGCTGGCGCGGTGGATTCATCATTCCCCTGTTTTTCACTGGTGCTTGTATTGGTAAAGCGGTAGTAGTCTTAATTCCGGGACTTAATCCTGCCCTTGCCATGATTTGTACAATGGCGGCTGTGAATGCAGCCGTAACCCGCACACCTATAAGTACGACTTTGCTACTGTCAAAACTGACTAACTTGAGTCCCTTTACGCCAATCCTTTTTGCCAGTTTGATTGGATTTTTTCTTGCCCCCAAAGTTCCCCTGATCGCATCTCAACTCAAATCCGAAAGAGAAGCTACCAATCAAACAAGTGCCTGAGTTAGCTGCCCAGGCATAAAAAAGCAATATATGCTAAGATTGTATCAAATTATAGCAATTATTCAAGAGCAATTTAGAATAATTTTGCGCTTTGTTGAGTAAAAAAGCTAAAATCTACGATTTTTGGAGATTTTTAGGTTATGACAACCTCACAGGAGAGGATTATCCCGATAGACTTGCGAACCGAAATGTCGCAGTCTTATCTGGAATACGCCATGAGCGTGATAGTGGGTCGGGCGCTGCCAGATGCCAGGGATGGTCTAAAACCTGTGCATCGTCGCATTCTCTACGCAATGCACGAGCTAGGTCTGCTGCATGATCGCCCCTTTAAGAAATGCGCCCGTGTGGTGGGGGAAGTATTAGGTAAATATCACCCCCACGGCGACACGGCAGTATATGATGCCTTGGTGCGGATGGCACAGGATTTTTCGATGCGATCGCCCTTAGTTAACGGGCATGGTAACTTCGGTTCGGTAGACAACGATCCGCCAGCCGCAATGCGATACACTGAATGCCGCTTGCAAGCTTTAACTAGCGCTGGCCTACTGCACGACATCGAATTGGAAACTGTAGACTTTGCCGATAACTTCGACGGTTCTCAACAAGAACCCACAGTTTTACCAGCCCGGATTCCCCAGTTATTACTCAACGGTTCCTCTGGGATTGCCGTGGGTATGGCCACCAACATTCCCCCCCACAACTTGGGCGAATTGATTGATGCTTTGGTGGCTGTAATCCACAATCCAGAAATCACCGATCTGGAATTAATGGAGTATGTCCACGGCCCCGACTTTCCGACTGGGGCACAGATTTTGGGGACATCTGCGATTCGAGAAGCTTACACCACTGGGCGGGGTTCCATTACCATGCGTGGTGTCGCTAACATTGAAACAGTTGAACAGCGCGGACGCCCAGATAGAGAAGCAATTATCATCACCGAATTGCCCTATCAAACTAACAAAGCGGCGCTGATTGAAAAAATCGCCGAAATGGTGAACGAGAAGCGTCTAGAGGGCATCGCAGACATCCGGGATGAAAGCGATCGCGACGGGATGCGAATTGTAATCGAACTCAAGCGTGATGCTTATCCCCGCGTCGTTCTGAACAACCTCTACAAGCAAACGCCATTGCAAGCCAACTTTGGGGCGAATATGCTGGCATTGGTGAATAGCGAACCCCAAGTACTCACCCTCAAGCAGTTTTTAAGCGTCTTCTTGGATTTCCGCATCGAATCCATTGCCAGACGTACCCGCTACGAACTGCGAAAAGCTGAAGAACGCGACCATCTCCTGCAAGGGTTATTAATTGCGCTTTCCCAATTAGATCCGATTATTGTCTTGATTCGCCATGCACCAGATGCGCCCACAGCTAAAGGGGAGTTGATTACAACTTACGGACTCTCCGAAGTGCAAGCAGATGCGATTTTGCAGATGCAATTACGGCGGTTGACTGCCTTAGAAGCAGACAAAATTCGTCTGGAACACGATGAATTGCAAGCAAAAATTACCGACTTGCAAGATATTTTGGCACGTCGGGAGAGAGTGCTAGAAATCATTGAAACCGAAGTCGCACAACTGAAAACTAGCTTCGCCACACCTCGCCGCACCGTAATTTTACCAGGGGAAGGGGAACTAGATGACCGTGACCTGATCGCCAATGAAAAAGCGATCATTCTGGTTACAGAGCAAGGTTACATCAAACGGATGCCAGTCAACACCTTTGAGGCGCAAAGCCGTGCTACTAGAGGTAAAGCCGCAGCCAAGGTAAAAGATGATGATACTGTTGAGCATTTCTTGACTTGCTGCGATCACGACAGTATTTTATTCTTTAGTCAGCGTGGTGTCGTTTACTGCCTGAGAGCGTATCAAATTCCAGTGAGTTCGCGTACCAGTCGCGGCACACCAATTGTCCAAATGCTACCAATTCCCAAAGAGGAAAAAATCACTTCGATTGTACCCGTTGACGAGTTTAGCAACGAAGAATATTTGGTCATGCTTACCAAAGGCGGCAATATCAAGAAAACCGAATTGGCAGCGTTTAGTCATATTCGCGCCAATGGCTTGATTGCGATTTCCTTAGAAGAAGGCGACAAACTTCGTTGGGTGCGGCGTGCGAAAGCAGAGGACAGTGTAATCATTGGTTCTCGTCACGGGATGGCGATTCATTTCCGGTGCAATCACGAACAATTGCGTCCTTTAAGTAGGGCAACTCGTGGGGTGAAAGCCATGAAACTGAAAAATAAAGATGAACTGGTGGGTATGGATATTCTCCCCGCAGCAATTCTTGCCACTTTGGATACAGAAATAGAAGCCGAAATTGAAGATATCGAAGCAATCGAAGCAGTCGAAACAGAAGATATCGAAATTAGCGAAACTATCGAAACTATCGAAATTAATGAAGAATCCGCCGAAGTACCTAGCAACGGCAGTATTGGCCCTTGGGTATTAGTAATTACAATGGCAGGATATGGTAAGCGCGTACCAGTTGCCCAGTTCCGGCTGCAAAATCGTGCTGGTCAGGGTTTAATGGCAACCAAGTTCAAAAACCGCAAAAACAAAGACAAGTTGGCAACCCTACGCATTGTCAACGATGATGACGATGAAATGATGATGGTGACAAATCGTGGTATTATCATCCGTCAAGCCTTGAATGCGATTTCTATTCAATCGCGATCGGCAACTGGAGTTAGAGTGCAGCGTTTAGATGAAGACGACGCGATTACCGGAGTGGCAATAGTTCCACCTGATGCTGTCGATGCAGAAGAAGCAGAGTAAAAAGTCGGGGGAGAGGTTAACTTCCTCACTCCCTTACTTGATTGCCTTAGCTAGCGGCATTTTAATGGGGCTAACCGTCGCCCCTGTCGGCGCATGGTTCCTAGGTTGGATTGCCTTAGCGCCCCTCTGGGTCTTGGTTGTTAGTTCCTCAAAACGCAAAAACCAATCCCCCCCTGCTCCCTCATCTTCCCCTGCTCCCCTTGCTCTCCTCTGGGGTATCGGTTATCACGGTGTCGCCCTATCTTGGATTACGGGAATTCACCCGATGACTTGGTTGGGCGTTCCGTGGTGGCCGAGTTTGGCAATCACTCTTTTTTGTTGGGGATTTATCAGTGTCTTGGGAGGAATATTTGTTGCTATTTGGGCGGCTGTGATGGTTCGCCAGGGTGGGCAAAAATCCTGGTTACGTATACTGATTGGTACAGCCTTATGGTGCGGCTTAGAGAGTCTGTGGAGTGCTGGTCCTCTGTGGTGGAGTTCTCTGGCTTACACCCAAAGTCCGCATAATCTCGTAATTTTACACCTTGGTCAACTCTCTGGGCCTAATACTGTGACAGCTGCGATCGCAGCCGTCAATGGTTTAATTGCAGAAGGGTGGATGAAGCGCCTTCGCGCAGCGTCTCGCAGAGAAGATGCCAAGATTTCCTCCGCGCCTCTGTGGTTTGTTAATAAATACTTTGCTACTGCCGCAGGATTATTAATTAGCTTACACCTGATTGGTTTGATCTTATATAGCCGTCCGATCGCTCAACCCCCAGAAGCAGCTTTGAAAGTGGGGATTGTTCAGGGTAATATCCCGAACCGACTTTTACGAAGTTCCGAAGGGTTTCGTCGCGCCCAAGAAAATTACACCAGTGGGTATATAACTTTAGCAGACCAAGGTGTAGATGCAGTCCTGACCCCAGAAGGAGCCTTACCTATTTTCCAGCGTGACTTACTGGGAACTGCCTTAGTCGCAGCCGTGAAACTAAAAGGTGTAGTTGCTTGGATTGGGGCTTTTGGCGAACGGGGAGATAATTATACAATTAGTTTGTTTACCTTCAACAGTAAAGGTGAAATTGTCAGCCGCTACGACAAAGCTAAACTAGTACCTTTGGGAGAATATATTCCTTTTGAAGGAATTTTAGGTGGAATAGTTAAGCGGTTATCGCCTTTGGATGCACACCAAGTTCCCGGTTCAGCAAATCAGCTATTTGACACTCCTTTTGGTCGGGCGATCGCTAGTATATGTTATGAATCTGCTTTTCCTGAACAATTTCGCCGTCAAGCTGCTATGGGTGGGCAATTTATCCTCAGTTCTTCAAACGATGCCCATTACACGGCATCCATGCCATTCCAGCATCATGCACAGGATATAATGCGTGCTATTGAAACTGATCGATGGTCAGCAAGGGCAACTAATACCGGATATTCAGCCTTTATAGATCCTCACGGTAAAACCTTGTGGATATCTGGATATAATACCTATGAAACTCATGCTGAAACAATTTATCGGCGACAGACAAAGACTCTATATGTGCGTTGGGGTGATTGGTTGACACCCTTGTTGTTAGTATTCTCTGGAGGAGCTTGGCTAGTGATTCAACTTCGGGGTACAAATAAAATAAACAAAAACCTCAAAGAGTCCTAACGGACATCCCTCTCCTTGGTAAGGAGAGGGACAGGTTTTGCGTAGCAAAACCAGGGTGAGGTTTCTTTGGACTATTCGATAAAGCCTAAGTTGATCCTTAACCTCATCACAAGCCGTCAGAATTCAGCATGAATTTGAGTCCGACTGGCGTCTGAATAAATGCTCCTCAACTCTCGCCTAAGTCTTTATTTTCATAGGGTGTATTACCTACACTTGGACTTTAAATCGCAGCTTCTTCCCGTTGACAATCAAAAACAACCATGTAGGAAGCATTTGGTATTTCCTGAGGGAGGTGCCGCATATAGCCATCGGCATCAGAACGACTGCGGAAGCGGGCAACAATCTCCCGTTGCGTATTAGGAAGTAGACGAGCGATCGCCCAAGAATTGAGGCGTTCTTTATAGGCAATAGGCTGATTGTCTGATTTGGAAGCTTTGTTATCCGTATTTTCTGGCATAATTATGTTATCCGTATGAAATTTCATGAAGGGCGTTAATTACTTTCTAGGTAAGAATGCACTAACGCTTTTTTTTATGCTGCTGCCACCTTGTTATTCGATTATTTTTAGATTGTCAACACTTAGCGCTATATTTTAGACAAACTAAGTTGGAACTTTCAGATACCTATGAATCTCAAAGCCTTAATTTGCAATCGTTTCCAGGACATAACAATGCTCAAGCAGAAGTTTGCAATTATTTTGTTTGTATGATTTGTCTTTACATACATAAGTGAAATCCGTATCAGTGGTCAGAGCGAAAATAAATGTCTCAAAATTTACTATTGAAAATTCAGATAACGTGCGTAGGATTAATCGGCGCAGATACACTTTATTTTCTCTAGTACAGCGCGGCGGACTACACGCCTACGCTAAAGCCATCTTGCGGGCATTTACGTTTTTTATAGTTAGTTTAGAATACTGAAATCTTCCGAGTTTCTTTAGATATTAAAAAATGAAGTTTTCTTATCTTTTTACTATAGTTTTAGGCAGAATACATAGTGCAATTTTTTAAGTTAAAATGTCTTGACTAACTGCCATAAAATAGTTAATATTTTTCGGTAAAATTAGAGTTATGATTATGGAAACACCATTTGTAACATCAATAATTCAAAAAGTAGCAGAACAAATAGGAGCAGTAGTTTTATTAGATCCAGAATGCACTTTTGTGGGACTGATTACTTTTAAAAACGGCAATAAAACCTTTTTTCGTACTAGCAGGTTTAGTATTAATTCTTCTGGTTCAGTAGCAATAGCTAAAGACAAAGGGGTTTCGAGCTTTTTTCTGAAAAAATTTGGTTATAAGGTTACTGAAGGGAAAACATTTTTTAGTGAAGAATTATGCGAAGAAATAGCTAATTGCAGGAATATAGATGCAGGATTTTATTATGCTAAAGAGTTGGGGTTTCCCGTAATTGTCAAGCCGCTTAATCTCAGTCAAGGAGTATTTGTTACAAAGGTTCACAACAAGCAAGAATACTATCAAGTAGCCAAGAAAATCTTGCAAAAAGTCTCAGGATTTATTGTTGAGCGATTCTATAATGGCAATGACTATAGAATTGTAGTACTTGATGATGAAGTAGTTTCGGCATATCAAAGAATTCCCTTATTTATAATAGGAGATGGTCAATCTAATGTTTTAGAACTTATGCAACAGAAACAGAAAACTTTTATCAAAAATGGGAGAAAAGAAATTATAGATTTTGAAGATTACAGAATCAACAAAAACTTGCGAAGACGAAAGCTAAATTTTAATAGTGTTATACCCAATAATAATATAGTTTATCTTTTAGACAATGCAAATTTATCGACTGGAGGCGAGGCAATAGACTTTACTGAAAATATCCATCTTGATTTTCAAAAATTAGCAGTAAGTATTACAAAAGATATGGAATTGAGATTAGCAGGTGTGGATATTCTTACTAGTAATATAACATCACCAATGGGAGATTATACGATCATTGAAGTAAATGGCGCTCCTAGCTTAACTCACTATGCATCATTTGGTGAAGTTCAGACCAAGAGAGTAGAAAATTTATATCTCAAAGTTCTCAAAGCACTTGAAAATGAGAATCACAGAGAAAAGCATTGATTTTGACGCTTTAGCGGAGCAGGAGTTGCTCCGCTTTAACAAAGTATGTTCAGTTTAATTCCTCTGCCTAACGACGGCAGCACGAATTGAAGCCTAATTGAAATCCCCGTATTTCGACTTCGCTCAACACAAGTCATAAAACTTAATTACAAATTACAAATTACGAATTATTTTAACTATCTCTTCACCACTCCTTATCTAGTAGAGATTCAAATTCAGCTTGTAAGGCAGTTATATCTGCCAATCTTGTGACTAGTAAATTATCCTTACCAGCATCACTTAAACGTACTTTCCAATAACGAATACTGTCTGAGTTGTTCAACCAAAACTGAATCACGGTATCTACGACTTGATCGAGATTCCAACCCCACTTTGCTGGAACTGATTCCACGGATTCTAGAAAGGTATCTAGTGTACACGTATACATTCCTAAGTATTCCACGCCTTGGTGGGGTGGTTTTTGGCCATTTTGCTGTTGATGATTAAAAAACTGTAAAAGTAGAGATACGCCTACAATATCAAAAGTGTATTTCATGCTAGTATTCCCAGTTTTAAATTACTTACAGGAAAGCTTTAGTTTTTTCTAATATAATACCTGACAAGTAACTAAAGCATCTAGAAAAAGTATAGTTTTGGTCTATATCATAGGCATTAACCCTCAGCCATAAGTTAGCACTAACAAGCCGAGAGTGCTAATTTTCGTTAATAGTTTGATTTATCATTAAAGAGTTTCAGCGATTAATTAAGTGGTGTATATAGGACTAGTATTTGATTTTTGAAATGCGCGTAGTGGACCCTCTAGGCTAAAATAGTGCATTAGACGTAGACGTAGGTTGGGTTACGCAAAGCCTCCAACGCCACTTGCTACAACGCTCTTAACCCGCGCAACGCAGTGGCTCCCCAACCTACAATTTTTTTGCAACTTAAAAAGGAGGGAATTAAAGCAAGCCTTTTTTAGGGGAGTCACCCGTGTGCATATTTCCCCCATTGAGCAGAAAGGTAGATTTACCAGCACCCCCAGAACCAATGATTAAGATTTTCTTCACCTTAAATTTGCATCTCCCTTTTCAAGCTCAAAAGGGTAAGCATTGCTCACCCAAATAACCGTCTTCAGGGCAACTCAATACGCCGCTACAATAGTACAACTACAAGGATTATTGCCCAAATATTGATATTATGACCACTGCTACGACTGTAAAAACTGAGTATGAAGCGATTATTGGTCTAGAAACCCATTGTCAGCTGAGTACTAATACCAAGATTTTCTCTAATAGCTCTACGACATTCGGTGCTGACCCCAATACTAACATTGACCCGGTTTGTATGGGTTTACCTGGGGTCTTACCTGTACTTAATGAAAAAGTATTAGAATACGCCGTAAAAGCTGGTTTGGCACTAAATTGTCAAATCGCTAAATATAGCAAATTTGACCGTAAACAGTATTTTTATCCTGATTTACCCAAAAATTACCAAATTTCTCAATATGATCTACCGATCGCAGAACATGGTTGGTTAGAAATTGAGTTGGTAGATGCTGAGGGTAATCCGACTCGCAAACGCATTGGCATCACACGTCTGCACATGGAAGAAGATGCTGGAAAATTGGTACACGCCGGCAGTGACCGCCTCTCCGGTTCTTCCTATTCTCTGGTAGACTACAATCGCGCAGGTATACCGTTAGTGGAAATTGTCTCAGAACCTGATTTGCGTTCTGGATTAGAAGCTGCTGAATATGCTGAAGAATTGCGCCGGATTGTCCGCTATCTCGGCGTGAGTGACGGCAATATGCAAGAAGGATCTCTGCGCTGTGATGTCAACATTTCTGTGCGTCCAGTGGGACGAGAGCAGTTTGGCACTAAGGTAGAAATTAAAAACATGAACTCCTTCAGCGCCATCCAACGGGCGATTGACTACGAAATTGAGCGCCAAATCGCCGCCATCGAAGCAGGCGATCGCATTATCCAAGAAACTCGTTTGTGGGAAGAAGGCGCTCAACGCACAAGTAGTATGCGGGTGAAGGAAGGTTCTAGCGATTACCGCTATTTCCCCGAACCAGATTTAGCACCAATTGAGGTGACAAATGAACAATTAGAGAAATGGCGCAGCGAATTACCAGAACTACCAGCCCAAAAACGCCATCATTATGAAAGTGAGTTGGGGCTTTCGGCTTATGATGCGCGAGTGTTGACAGAAGATCATCCAGTAGCCGAATATTTTGAAACTGCGATCGCATCTGGAGCAAATCCCAAAGCTGCTGCAAACTGGATTACTCAAGATATCGCAGCACACCTCAATAAGCAAAAACTCAGTATTACTGAAATCGCCCTAACTCCCAGCAATTTAGCAGAGATTATCACTCGCATTGAAACGGGCAAAATTAGCAATGCTCAAGCTAAAGAAAAGTTGCCAGATTTGCTTAGTGGTATTTCTCCTGAGAAAGCCTTTGCC
The DNA here is from genome assembly GCF_017115085.1 of Nostoc sp. NMS7. Taxonomy (GTDB): domain Bacteria; phylum Cyanobacteriota; class Cyanobacteriia; order Cyanobacteriales; family Nostocaceae; genus Nostoc. Next base: position 68,472 of record NZ_JABXKJ010000213.1, read on the forward strand.
GGTCAAGAGTTAATCACCGATCCTAGTGTACTAGAACCCATCGTTGATGAAGTCATAGCCGCCAATCCCAAAGAACTAGAAAAGTATCGCAACGGTAACACCAACCTCAAAGGCTTCTTTGTCGGACAAGTTCTGAAAAAGACAGGCAAACGTGCTGATCCTAAGCTGACTAACGAATTGGTGGAGAAAAAATTGTCCGCCTAGTAGTTTGTTAAGTCAACTTTGCGGGGAGATAAGGGAGACAAGGGAGACAAGGGAGACAGGGAGACAAGGAGAATAACCCATCCCCAATGCCCCATGCCCAATGCCCAATGCCCCAAGTCAGTATTTTCCCGGTGTTTCTTCACAGAATCTTCATATAAAAAATGGTGACAACCCGCATACCTAAAATGATATGCTGTGGTAAGTAGATGCACCCTGATGATCTGGAGAGCTGCCTAAGTAGCTCTCTTTTTTATTTGATTTTTGTGGTATTTACGGTTAACTTTATAATATTATTAAAAATAGTTTCCATAAAATAAGTATTAACCCTTAGATTATAAATTACAGAATCTACTAAGTAGATGCACCGTGATGATCTGGAGAGCGACCCAAGTGGCTCTCATTTTTTGCTTTTGTCTTTCGTCATAAGAAAGGTAAAAACAATTATGCCAATGGCCAACTAGTGCATTATTATTGCCATCAGCAAATAAACTCACAATAAAAGGGACTCGGAAGCAGGGGAAGTAGAGCGAAACTAATAACTCCTGTACAGACGCGATTAATCGCGTCTCTCGTAACTCCTAACTCAGCACTTTTGCAAAGCACAAATTTACCTATCCAACCAGATATTTGTAAGGAAGAATAATGGCAGATTGGCACAAAATAACAGGTGGCATCACAGCACCAAGGGGGTATCAGGCGGCGGGAATTACCGCCGGGTTGAAACCTTCTCTTTTGCCAGATTTAGCTTTGATATTCTCAGAGGTGGAAGCGATCGCATCTGGTGTATTTACCACCAGCCAAGTTAAAGCCGCCTGTGTAGAATATTGTCGCCAACGCTTGCAAGCTAAACATAGCGCTCGTGCCATCCTCTGCAACGCCGGACAAGCAAATGCCGCTACAGGAACTCAAGGCTACCTTGATACCCTAGAATCTGGTATGGCAATAGCCCAAGCATTGAACATCTCGTCTGAATCTGTGTTATTGGCTTCCACTGGCGTGATTGGTCAAAGAATTAAGATGGATGCGTTGCGAAGCGGGATTCCCAAGGTAGTAGCAGCACTCTCAAAAACAGGCTCAGATGCCGCCGCCGGGGCGATTATCACTACAGATTTGGTAACAAAATCCATTGCCCTAGAGACAACTATAAGCGACCGTCCGGTACGAATTGGCGGCATTGCCAAAGGTTCCGGCATGATTCACCCCAACATGGCAACCATGCTGGCATTTGTGACTTGTGATGCTGTGGTTTCGCCTCACCTTTGGCAGCAAATGTTAGCAAGGGCAGCTGATAGAAGCTTTAATTCCATTACCGTGGATGGTGATACTAGCACCAACGACAGCTTAATTGCCTTGGCAAATGGTCAATCTCGCACCCCAGCAATTACAGAATGGGGCGCAGAAGCAGAGAAATTAGAGGCGATGTTAACAGCAGTTTGCCAGCATTTAGCCAAAGCGATCGCTCGTGATGGTGAAGGCGCAACCTGTCTCATTGAAGTGGAAGTAACAGGCGCTCATGATCAACTCTCAGCTAGGCAAATAGCCAAAACCATCGCTGGTTCATCCTTAGTTAAATCTGCAATCTTTGGACGTGACCCCAACTGGGGACGCATCGCCGCCGCCGCCGGACGTGCAGGTATTCCCTTTGAGCAAGAAAACCTGCAAATTCAGCTAGGGGATTTTTTAATGTTAGAAAATGGGCAACCTCTGCAATTTGACCGTGCAGCAGCGAGTACTTATTTAAAAAAGGCAGCAGGGGGTGCTTATCTCCAAGAAGATACAGTGTTAATTTCTGTTAATGTCGGCAATGGTCATGGTTCAGGTAAAGCTTGGGGTTGTGATTTGAGTTACGACTACGTGAGAATTAACGCCGAGTATACTACATAAAGTACTCACAACTGTTTGCTAGGTTGAGACATTAAAATCTCGTTTACAAGTATAAGGGACTTCCAACAAATAAATTATCCAATCTTGTGGGGGTGGGCATCTTGCCCGCCTTGCAAAATATTACCAACTGCGTAACTATGTCCTAAACTTCCTCTTTAACCGCTTTGCCCATGATGACGTAGGTTAAACTAATCGTCATTCTCCTAACTTCTCATTCTAAAAAATGGTTCCTTCCAGACGAGTTTATTTATTGTTACTTTTGGGTATAGCGATCGCCCTGATCCTATCCCTTTTTCTCAACATTAAAGCAGCGATCGCCATCACTTTGCTATTTGATGCGATCGTTCTCGGATTGATGGTTGTAGATGGTTTGCGGGTGCGGCGTTCTCGCGTGCAAATTAGCCGCGAATTACCGTCACGATTATCGATTGGGCGGGATAATCCAGTGGTGCTAAAAGTAACATCGCCAAATACTAACGCCCTAATTGAAATCTGCGACTACTACCCAACAGGGTTTGGCGTATCTGCACCCGCACTCCGGGCTATTGTTCCCAATAACAGCACTCAGGAATTGACGTATACCGTCAAGCCGACACAGAGGGGAGAGTTTCCTTGGGGAAATATTCAAGTCCGACAGTTGGGAATTTGGGGATTAGCTTGGGATGATTGGCAAATTCCCCAAAGTCTGCCAGTGAAAGTTTATCCTGATTTAGTGGGATTGCGATCGCTCACAATTCGTCTGACGCTGCAATCATCGGGATCAATGCGCCAATCTCGCAAAACTGGTATTGGTACAGAATTTGCCGAACTGCGGAACTATCGCACTGGTGACGATTTGCGGTTTATTGATTGGAAAGCTACCGCCCGTCGGGTTGGGGCCTATGGTAATGCAATGCCACTGGTGCGGGTTTTGGAACCAGAACAGGAACAAACATTACTGATCTTGCTCGATCGGGGACGGTTGATGACGGCAAAAGTGCAGAGTTTGCAGAGGTTTGACTGGGGAATGAATGCAACTTTGTCCTTAGCTTTGGCGGGATTACATCGAGGCGAGCGCGTCGGTGTTGGTGTATTTGACCGCCAGATGCATACGTGGATTCCCCCAGAACGCGGTCAACATCATTTGAATCAGCTAATTGATCGCTTAACTCCAATTCAACCAGTGTTATTTGAATCTGATTATTTGGGGGCGGTGACAAATGTTTTGCAGCGACAAACTCGCAGGGCTCTTGTAGTCGTGATTACCGACTTAGTTGATGTCACCGCTTCTACAGAACTCCTCGCAGCACTCTCCAAACTAGCACCCCGCTATCTCCCATTTTGCGTGACTCTGCGAGATCCGCAAGTTGATCGTCTGGCACACACCTTCACAGATGATGTTACAGATGCTTATGCCCGTGCAGTGGCACTTGATTTATTAATGCAACGACAAGTAGCATTTGCCCAGTTGAAACAAAAAGGTGTATTGGTACTAGATGCACCAGCAAATGAAATTGGCGATCAGTTAGTTGAGCGATATCTACAACTCAAAGCGCGAAATCAGCTTTAGCTGGGTTCTAAGAATAAGTTGCACATCGCGTTAATTTCAGATTAAACAACCACAAAATTGTTTTTGGTTAGTAACAGTCCAGCAGATAATTGTGCAAATTTTACCTGAGTAAACCCAGACGCACTGCCATCAAGGTCAAAATACAGTCCACCAGTAATATTGTCATAGATAAATCGTTGATTGGTTGTTGTTGCAGATGTTCCAAGGGTAAACTGACTTGTCTTAAGTGAACCTATGGATAACCCGCCACCAAAACCAGCAGCCGATACCTGAATCAATTCATTAGTCGCGTTGAAGTCATAAAGACGATCAACACCTTCATTGAAACTATTGAAAGCAAAGGTATCAGTCCCAGCTCCTCCATAGAGGGTATCATTACCGTTGCCACCTGTGAGGATATCATTGCCATTACCACCTGTAAGGATATCATTGCTGTTCCCACCATAGAGGGTGTCATTGCCATTGCTCCCCACAATATTGTCATTGTAGGCTGTACCTGAGATATTTAATCCTTCGATATTCTGGTAGCTAACCCGATTCTTGCCCGCCGTAATTTCTCCAATGTTAGTAGTAGGATTGAAAGTCGAAATGATCCCCCCTGTAGCATAGGTGTAATCGATGGACAGCACATCGTCACCCTTACCCCCATCTATCGTATCTTTGCCACCGCCCCCGGAGAGCGTATCGTTGCCATTGCTCCCCACAATATTGTCATCGTAAGCTGTACCTGAGATATTTAATCCTTCGATATTCTTGTAGCTAACCCGATACATGCCCGCCTTAATTTCTCCAATGTTAGTAGTAGGATTGAAAGTCGAAATGATCCTCCCTGTAGCATAGGTGTAATCGACGGACAACAAATCGTCACCCTTACCCCCATCTACCGTTTGAGTCACTAAATTTGATGGGGCAAAATAACCTGGGGGGCTTAGATAGAAGGAATCATTGCCATCGCCCCCAGAGAGTAAGTTATTGCCTGATGAAATAGTAGCAACCAAGGTATCGTCACCAAGGCCACCGTTGAGGGTGTTATTGCCTGAGGATGGTATATAAATATCAAGGTAGATGGCCAGATGATAGCCAGAGGTGGAGAGAGTATCATTGCCATCGCCACCAGAGAGTAGGTTATTACCTGTTGAAATGTCAGCCCTCAAGGTATCGTCACCAGCGCCACCGTTAAGGGTGTTATTGCCTGAGGAGCTAAAATTAGGCTGATCTTTATAACTATTAACGCCAGAGGTGGAGAGAGAATCATTACCATCGCCCCCAGAGAGTAAGTTATTACCTGATGGAGACCGAGCATCTAAAGTATCGTCACCAGCGCCACCGTTGAGGGTATTATTGCCTGAGGAGGGAACCACAACGTATCCGCGCCGCTAGTAAAATTGTAAGAGGCAAAGAGAGAATCATTGCCATCGCCCCCAGAGAGTAAGTTATTGCCTTTTGAAGCCCCAGCATCCAAGGTATCGTCATCAGCGCCACCGTTGAGGGTATTATTGCCTGTTGAAAATTCAACATTCAAGTAATCTTTACCAGTGCCACCAACGAGGGAGTCATTGCCAGTATCAACGTTCCGGGAGTCATTTCTCGTACCACCATCGAGGGAGTCATTGCCTGCACCACCAATCAGAGTATCATTGCCGGCATCACCTCTCAAAAGGTCATTCCCACTCTTGCCGTCAATGATGTCATTACCCCCCTGACCATTAATCACATCATCTGAGTTGTCAAAGCCGTTAACATTATTGGAGAGGTCGTTAAGGAAGGTGACTGTGTTCAAGTTGAAGATAGTGCTTTGGGTGGAGTTGGCATTGAAGACATCAAAGCTGTCTGTGATGCTAGTTTGCCCATAAAAGAGGATATTGCCCAAGTCTACAGTGGCTCCTGTAGATAAGCTTAGATTATCCAGGTTTTCCAGGGCAAAGTTTTGCAGGATGACTTTGGGACCAAAATCTGCTCCTAGATAATCTGGCAACCCTTCAAAGGCGATTTCTAGATTGTTGCCATTCTGGGTCAGCAGCAAATTTTGGGGAGTGAGTCCTGCAGCTTGGAATGCTAGGGTGTCTACTTCGGCGATGACTGCTGCTGAGGGATTTACGCCTTTACCTATGCCATCAAAATCGGTGATGATATCAGTATAAGTGCCGTCGGAATTCAACCCGTAAACAAATTTATCCTTGCCACCTCCACCAGTCAAAGTGTCGTTGCCATAGGAATATATGATGGTATCGTTACCAGCCTTACCGTTAATCGTATCGTCGGAGTCGCTGCCCTCTAGGGTATCATTACCGTTGGTTCCAATGATATTTGCCATAAGTTTTACCTATCTGAATAGTCTCAAAATAACTAGATAGTCAGTATCTTAGTTAAATCTATATGCTTAAATCAGCATCTTTGCATACTCTTGACATTATTTGCCGAAAAATGTGTATAGAAATACTGAGCTTTATGTAATCCTCATGTTCTTTTAGTTTCTAGGCAATAGACATCTCCGAAAATGAAGTAGGGACAATTCATGTAGCTTTAGCTGACCGCAGGGTATTGTCCCTACCAAGGATTTCGAGCAACGCAGAATTAATTTTCACTCCTATGTCTAATAATCGCTATAAATTACCAAAATTACGAACGCAGACATGAGCCAACTTAGCCAAGAACACTTACAAACCATCCGCACCCATGCCGAAAGTAGAGGAACAAAACCAAACATCTACTCTCTGTTAACACTAATTGCATTGAATAATCGAATGCGAGGTGCTATTTTAAGCACCTCGCAATCCGTGCCGCTTAGTGATCGAAAAACCCTAATTCCGATTAAACAACCACAAAATTGCTTTTAGTTAGTGACACTCCAGCAGATAATTGGGCAAATTTTACCTGAGTAAATGCACCTCCACTGCCATCAAGGTCAAAATACAGTCCACCTGTAATATTGTCATAAATAAATCGTTGATTGGTTGTTGTTGCAGATGTTCCGAGGGTAAACTGGCTTGTCTTAAGTAAACCGATTGATAACTCGCCACCAAAACCAGCAGCCGATACCTGAATCAATTCATTAGTCGCCTTGAAGTCATAAAGACGATCAATGCCTTCTTTGTAACTATTGAAAACAAAGGTATCAGTCCCAGCTCCTCCATACAGGGTATCATTACCAAGACCACCTATGAGGATATCATTACCAAGACCACCTGTGAGGATATCATTGCCATTCCCCCCATCAAGGGTGTTATTACCAGTGGCGCCAGAGGCCGAGATATAATCATTGCCATCGCCACCAAAGAGTAGGTTATTCCCTGTTGAACCGCTAGCACTCAAGGTATCGTTACCTGCGCCACCGTTAAGGGTGTTCTTGCCAGAGGAGCGAGAGTCGTATGTGATGGAGACATCGCGGGGGTCATTCACGTCTCCAGGAGTGTAGCTGTAGTAGCCAGAGATGGAGATATAATCATTGCCATCGCCACCATTGAGCAGGTTATTGCCTGTTGAACCGCTAGCACTCAAGTTATCGTTACCTGCGCCACCGTTGAGGGTGTTCTTGCCAGAGGAGCGAGAGTCGGAGTAGTCGTACTCATTTCCTTTGTAGTAGCCAGAGATGGAGATATAATCATTGTCATCGCCACCATTGAGCAGGTTATTGCCTGTTGAACCGCTAGCACTCAAGCTATCCTTACCAGCGCCACCATTGAGGGTGTTATTCCCATTTGAGCCAGAGTCATAGTCGTCGTCTGGGTATATGAAACTGGAGTAGCCAGAGACGGAGAGAGAATCATTGCCATCGTCCCCAGAGAGCAGATTATTCCCTGTTAAACTGTTAGCGCTCAAGTTATCGTCACCAATACCACCGTAGAGGGTATTATTGCCCGTGCCACCAATGAGAGTATCATTCCCCGCACCACCCCAGAGCAAGTCGTTGCCGGCTTTAGCGTTGATTGTGTCCGCGAGGTTACTACCCAGTAGGGTATCATTACCATTAGTGCCATTGATATTTGCCATAATTTCTACCTTCCTAAATCAATTTTTTCAGTAACTTCAGTTCTCAAGCTGCTGTTAGTGCTGTTTTATAGCACAAAGAACTCACCATCAAATACAAACCTACGACAACAATTAAAAGCAGACATACAAGATGCTATTATAAGCACCTCACAACATATACTACTTAGTGATTGCAGAGCGCTAATTCCGATTAAACAACCAGAAAATTGTTTTCGGTTAGTGACAATCCAGCAGATAATTGTGCAAATTTTACCTGAGTAAACCCAGACGCACTGCCATCTTGGTCAAAGAACAGTCCACCTGTAGTGTTGTTATAGATAAATCGTTGATTGCTTGTTGTTGCAGATGTTCCGATGACAAACTGACTAGCTGAGACTGAACCTGGTGATAAACCACCACCAAAACCAGCAGCCGATACCTGAATCAGTTCATTAGCGGCGTTGAAGTCATAAAGACTATCTACACCTCCATTATAATTATTGAAAGCAAAAGTATCAGTACCAGCTCCTCCATAGAGGCTATCATTACCGTTGCCACCTATGAGTATATCATTTCCATCACCTCCATCTAGGAGATTAGCACCTGTTGAACCGCTAGCATTCAATGTATCGTCACCTGCACCTCCTTCTAGGGTGTTATTGCCAGATGAACGAGAGTCGGAGTAGTCGTAGGAGGCATAGTAGGAGTAGTCGCCAGAAATGTCAAGATAATCATTGCCATCGCCCCCAGAGAGCAGGTTATCGCCTGTTGAACCACCAGCACTTAAGGTATCGTTACCTGCACCTCCGTTGAGAGTGTTATTGCCTGATGAGCGAGAGTCAGAGGTCTGGCCGTAACTATTGCTGTAGCTGCCAAAGACATTAAGAGAATCATCGCCATCGCCCCCAGAAAGCAGATTATCGCCTTTTGAACCGCTAGCACTTAAGGTGTCGTTACCTACACCTCCATTGAGAGTGTTATTGCCTAATGAGCGCGAGTCAGAAGAGTAGCCGAAACTATTGCTGTAGCTGCCAGAGATATCAAGAGAATCATTGCCATCACCCCCAAAGAGCAGGTTATCACCTGTTGAACCACCAGCACTCAAACTATCGTTACCAACTCCTCCATTCAGGGTATTATTGCCTGTTGAAATGTTAGCAGTCAAGTGATCGTCACCAGTGCCACCAAGAAGGGAGTTATTTCCCACACCGCCATCAAGGGTATCATTTCCCTCACCACCAATGAGAGTATCATTTCCCGCACCACCTCTCAAAAGGTCATTACCACTTTTGCCATCAATGATGTCGTCACCTCCTTGACCATTGATAACATCATTGGAGTTGTCAAAACCCGTTATATTGTTGTCGAGGTCATTGAGGAAGGTAACAGTGTTCCTGTTGAATAGGCTAGTTTGAGTGGAATTAGCGTCAAACACATCAAAACTGTCAGTGATGCTGGTTTGTCCATCAAACAAGATATTGCCAATAGCTGGTCGTGAAGAAGTTGCTGGCAGATTATCCAGATTTTCTAATTTGAAGTTTTGGAGAATGACTTTGTTATTAGCGACATTTTCAAAGGTGATTTCTAAGTTGTTACCATTTTGAGTTAATTGCAGATTTTGAGCAGTCAAGCCACTACCGATAAATTGCAAGGTGTCTAAGGAAGCAATCACGCTTGCTGAGGGATTTGAGCCTTTACCAATGCCACCGAAATCGGTGATAATATCAGTGCCAGTGTCAAAGCTGCTGTCTAAAAAGTTATAAACAAATTCATCATTGCCCGCACCACCAGTTAGAATGTTGGTATCATCTCCACCTGTCAGGATATCATTACCGGCACCGCCAATAATTGTATCATTACCATAGCCCCCAAAGAGCGTATCGTTCCCACTATTTCCCACAATGTTGTCATCGTAGGCTGTACCTGAAATATTTAATCTTTCGATATTCTTATAGCTAACCCGATTCGTGCCCGCCGTAATTTCTCCAATGTTAGTAGTAGCATTAAAAGTAGTTGTTATCCCCACCCCTGTATTAGTATAGGTGTAATCAACGGACAACACATCATCACCCTTACCCCCATCGATCGTATCTTTGCCACTAGTGCCCACAGAGAGCGTATCGTTCCCACTGTTGCCCACAATGTTGTCATCGTAGGCTGTACCTGAGATATTTAATTGTTCAATATTCTTGTAACTAACCCGATTCTTACCCGCCGTAATTTCTCCAATGTTAGTAGTGGCATTGAATGTCGTTGTGATACCCCCTGTAGCATTGCTGTAGCTATAATTGACGGACAACACATCATCACCCTTACCCCCATCTATCGTATCTTTGCCATTAGTGCCCCCGGAGAGCGTATCGTTCCCACTACTCCCCACAATATTGTCATCGTAGGCTGTACCTGAGATATTTAATCCTTCGATATCCTTGTAGCTAACCCGATACGTGCCCGCTGTAATTGATCCAATGTTAGTAGTAGGATTGAATGTAGAAGTGATCCCCCGTGTAGCAAAGCTGTAATCGACGGACAACAAATCGTCACCCTTACCCCCATCTACCGTTTGAGTCACTAAATAAGAGGGGGCACTATCTAATGCGGTGCCTACATAGAAGGAATCATTGCCATCGCCCCCAGAAAGTAAGTTATTGCCTATTGAAATGGTAGCATCCAAGTAATCGTCACCAGCGCCACCATTGAGGGTGTTATTGCCTGAAGATGGTGGTATATAATCAGCGTAGTTACCTATACCGCTAGAGGTGGAGAGAGTATCATTGCCATCGCCACCAGAGAGTAGGTTATTGCCTGTTGAAATGGTAGCATCCAAGTAATCGTTACCAGCGCCACCGTTGAGGGTGTTATTGCCTGAGGAGCTAAAATTAGGCTCTCCTCTATAAGTATTAACGCCAGAGGTGTCAAGAAAATCATTACCATCGCCCCCAGAGAGTAAGTTATTACCTGATGGAGACTGAGCATTTAAGGTATCGTTACCAGCGCCACCGTTGAGGGTGTTATTGCCTGAGGAGACGAAATAGGTGTATGTGTACGGAGGAGAAATGTAGGAGGTGTCAAGAAAATCATTGCCATCGCCTCCAGAGAGTAAGTTATTGCCTTTTGAAGCCCCAGCATCCAAGGTATCGTTACCAGTGTCACCGTTGAGGGTGTTATCGCCTGTTGAAAATTCAACATCCAAGATATCATTGCCCGCACCACCAATGAGAGTATTATTCCCCGTACCACCTCTCAAAAGGTCGTTGCCACTTTTGCCATCGATTTTATCATCACCCCCCTGACCATTGATCACATCATCTGAGTTGTCAAAGCCGTTAACATTATTCGAGAGATCATTAAGAAAGGTGACTGTGTTCTTGTTGAAGATAGTGTTTTGGGTGGAGTTGGCATTGAAGACATCAAAGCTGTCCGTGATGCTAGTTTGCCCATTAAACAGGATATTGCCCAAGTTTACAGAGGCTCCTGTAGATTTGCTGAGGTTATCCAGGTTTTCCAAGGCAAAGTTTTGCAGGATGATTTTGGGACTATCCTCCGCTTCAAAGGTGATTTCCAAATTGTTGCCATTCTGGGTCAACAGCAGATTTCGGGCAGTTAAGCCATCACCCTGGAAATTTAGGGTGTCCACTTCGGCAATGACTGCTGCCGAGGGATTTACGCCTTTACCTATGCCACCAAAATCAGTGATGGTATAAGTGTCGTCGTAGTCGACGTAGTAAATGTCCTTGCCGCCTCCACCAGTCAAGGTGTCGTTGTAACTGCCGTATAATGTATCGTTACCGTTGGTTCCAATGATATTTGCCATAATTTTCTAGCTACCTAAGTCGATTTTTTCAGTAACTTCAGTTGTCAATTTGCAGTTTGTGCTGTTTTCAAGCACAAAAATTCACCGAAATCTGTATAACTTATACGTCACTCTTGAGGATCAGTAATATTTATGGAATATTCACCCTTTGACTGGCTTTATCTTACTTAGATGTCTATGCTTAAGTAAGCATCTTTGCATACTCTTCACATTATTGACCAAAAAATGTATATATGATTACTGAGCTTTGTGTAATCTTCATATTTTTCTAGTTCAGGACTTACGCAAACAATAGCCGAAAAGAGTGATTTTCTTCTTAGGGACAATACCCTGCGGGAAGCTAAAGCTACATGAATTGCCCCTACCGTGTGTAGCTTTGCGTAAGTCCTATAGTTTATAGGACAGTACAGTTGGGTTAATAAAAATACTAGGTTGGGTTGGGTTTCGTTCCTTAACCCAACCTACACAGTTTTAGTTTTTAGCCTTAACCCAAGCGTATTGGTTTATAGGCAATAAGAAAACCCAAAGCAGTAGAGAAATATTTGAAGAAGTGAGCGACTTCCAAGAAATAAATTACTACTACTTGTGGGGTGGGCGTCTCGCCATAGGTGTCAAGTTAAGCTCAAACTTACTATGTCAATAAGCATTTATGCTGAAAAATTCGGTTTGAAAGGGGCAAAAAACGAACTTTTTCAGGGACTATTAATGCTTTGTTTATTAGCATCACTCCCAGCTTGCGTATAAAAGGCAGAAATAAGTTCACCTTTATACTTCGTTTCTCACAAAACCTATCGTTGACAAATAGGTTTTAACCTTAAGTTGACATTAATGGCGTCTCGCCCGCCCAGTAACCAAAGGCTCTCGTGTCGCCCACCCCACCCCACAATAAATAGTTGGATATTTTTTTATTTAGAAGTCCCTGATCAAAAAATACATATTTTTCTCTTTGAACGCTGCGATGCCTACACTTCTTTCAGCTACACATAATGGCGATGCCTGCGGCGGACTAGGCCTGCCAATATCTTGTATCTAAGCGAGAATCGTTAGAGGTTGCTATAATTACAAACGCAGACATGATCCGACTCAGCCAAGAACACTTGCAAACCATCCGCACCCATGCTGAAAGCATTTACCCAGACGAATGCTGCGGTATAATTTTGGGCTATCTGGCTAGTGAGGGCAAAATTGTGGTAGAAGTCATGCCAACAGAAAATGTCTGGAATACAGAAGCGGCTGCTGAGTTTCCAGGGGAACGCACAATAGAAAGTAAAAGACGGCAATATACGATCGCACCCGAAATTATGCTAAAAACACAAAAGGAAGCACGCGATCGCTCACTAAACATTATCGGCATTTTTCACTCCCACCCAGATCATCCTGCTATCCCTTCAGAATGCGATCGCCTATACGCTTGGCAGGGATACTCGTATATAATAGTTTCTGTCCAAAACGGCAAAGCTGGAGAACTCCGAAGCTGGAGCCTTGACGATCATCATCAGTTTCAAGCAGAGGTAATTGAAAATATAACTTAACGGGACTTAAACATTTTTTCGGGATAAACAAGCCTCAAACCCATGCAGGGTAAGGGAAATACACCAAATGCTCAAAAACGGCTCAAACCCAGATATATCAATCAACCAAGCAAAACGATGTCAAAGTCTCTCTGTATATAGATTTGAGGCTTTTTTATGGGTGTTTTTTGTCTAAGTTCCACTAACCGTGATGTTATCCGTAGGGAGTGTCAAAGCGACAACATCTACATTCTTTGTGAGAGGAACTATGGTAACAACAACTCGACAGCAGAGGTTTGATGCAATTGTGATTGGCTCTGGAATTGGTGGGTTGACGGTTGCCGCGCTCCTATCTAAGCTTTATCACAAAAGCGTTTTAGTGTTAGAACAGCATTTCACCCCTGGGGGATTCACCCATACCTTTGAGCGCAAGAGAAAATTTCATTGGGATGTGGGGCTGCACTATGTTGGAAATATGGGAGATGGAGGCACTGGCAAAGCTGTGTTTGACTATCTCACCAATGGCAATTTGAATTGGCACAAGATGCCCGATCCGTTTGAAAAATTTGTCTACCCGGACTTCACTTTTGAGGTTTATTCTGACCCCAATCGCTTTCAGTCTGATCTAATCCAGCGCTTTCCTCGCGAGCAGACAGCCATTCGGCGCTACTTTAAGGATGTCCAGAAAGCAGCATTTTGGTTTGGGGCGCATTCAATGTTGGAGCTATTTCCGGTATTGCTGCATCCTCTACTCAGGCGATTTGTTCGTCATTTCGGGGCCATTGCTAGACAAACAACCCAGCATTATTTGAACAGACATTTTCAAGATGCCCAACTCAAAGCATTACTGGCTTCCCAGTGGGCAGATTAGGGCTTACCGCCATCCCAAAGTTGCTTTGGCATTCATGGTGCGATTGTGACCCATTATTTTAAGGGCGGCTGGTATCCTGTGGGTGGGGCAAAGGCGATCGCGCAAGCCATTATTCCCGTGATTGAACAGGGGGGTGGTGTCGTCATCACCCAACGCCGAGTCACAGAAATCTTGTTGCAATCCGGGGTGGCAGTGGGAGTGAAAGCCCAAGATACAGCACATACCAAGGCAAACCTAGAAACGTACTTTGCACCTATTGTAGTGTCTGATGCCGGAGCCTTCAATACTTATGTGAAGCTGATTCCACCCAACTACCCACTGGCAGAGCGCCAGAAAATTCAAGCGTTTCCAAAAAGTAGCAGTATGGTGACAGCATATTTAGGGTTCAAAGAGAGTCCACAGCAACTGGGGTTTCAGGGTGAGAACCATTGGATTTACACGACCTATAACCACGATGCAATTGCCCAAACTCCACCCATTCCTGCCGATAATTTACCTAAATTCTGCTATCTCTCATTTCCATCGCTCAAAGATCCATTAGCTGAGGTGCATACGGCAGAAATCATTGCCCACGTTGACTATGATTTCTTTTCGCAGTGGCGGGAACAATCCTGGCGACGGCGAGGCGCGGACTACACTGAACTGAAAGCCCAAATTACCCAATCCCTGATTCAGTTAGTGGAGTGCCACTACCCTGGCTTTCAGGATTTGATTGAGTATGCCGAACTCTCGACTCCACTGACGGTGGAACACTTTGATGCTAGCGATCGCGGTGCTATCTTCGGCATTCCCTGTATTCCTGAACGCCTGGATCAATCCTGGATCGGGGCTAGAACACCAATTAAAAATCTATACCTGACCGGAGCCGATACACTTTCACTCGGCATTATGGGAGCGATGATGGGTGGAGTGAAAACAGCAGGTCTTTTAAATGGAGCATTCGGCTTTTTTAAGATTATGGCAACCATCATGAAAAGGTGAGAGAGAAAGCTTTACTGGTAATAGCAATCAGTAGGTACACAAGCAGCTTTTCCCAAAGTAAGATTGTATTACTAGTAAAAAACAGCTAAAACACTAAATTACTATTTTAATACTAGAATTACTAGATCAAACCTTGAAACTATTGGTACATGGTATGTCGCTCAATCCCAATCTGGACGAAATCCAGTTGACCAAAGACGATTACGAACGCTACTCCCGTCATCTGATTTTGCCGGAAGTAGGACTAGAAGGACAAAAACGCCTGAAAGCAGCCAGTGTACTGTGTATCGGTACAGGTGGACTAGGTTCACCACTACTTTTATATCTGGCGGCGGCGGGTATTGGACGCATCGGGATTGTCGATTTCGATGTTGTCGATACTTCCAATCTGCAACGCCAAGTAATTCACGGTACATCGTGGGTGGGTAAACCCAAGATTGAATCGGCAAAAAACCGGATTCACGAGATTAACCCCTATTGTCAGGTTGATTTATACGAAACCCGCCTGAGTTCTGAAAACGCCCTGGAGATCCTCCAACCTTACGATATAGTGGTGGATGGCACCGATAACTTCCCCACCAGATATTTAGTTAACGACGCCTGCGTATTGCTGAACAAGCCCAACGTCTACGGTTCAATTTTACGCTTTGAAGGGCAAGCTAGTGTATTTAATTACCAAGGTGGCCCCAACTATCGTGACCTTTTCCCAGAACCACCACCACCAGGAATGGTTCCCTCTTGTGCAGAAGGTGGCGTATTGGGAATTTTGCCAGGAATTATTGGTTTAATCCAAGCAACTGAAACTGTCAAAATCATTTTGGGACAAGGTAATACCCTGAGTGGGCGGTTGCTACTATACAACGCCTTAGAAATGAAATTTCGGGAATTGAAACTGCGTCCTAACCCGATTCGCCCAGTGATTGAAAAGCTGATAGACTATGAACAATTCTGCGGGATTCCACAAGCTAAGGCAGAGGAGGCAAAACAGCAGATGGAAAGTCAAGAAATGACCGTCAAGGATTTGAAGGAATTGCTGGATAGCGGTGCGAAGGATTTTGTACTGCTGGATGTCCGCAACCCCCATGAGTACGACATTGCCAAGATTCCGGGTTCAGTGTTGGTGCCTTTACCAGACATTGAAAATGGGAATGGCGTTGCTAAGGTGAAGGAAATATTGAACGGTCATCGTTTAATTGCTCATTGTAAGCTGGGCGGGCGATCGGCAAAAGCCCTCGCCATCCTCAAGGAAGCTGGAATTGTCGGGACGAATGTCAAAGGCGGAATTACCGCTTGGAGTCGAGAAATCGATCCGTCAGTTCCAGAGTATTAAAAACGCTTTAGGTAGCAGAGAAAAGCGCACAGGTACGCAAAGTTATTCTCTGCGTACCTGTGCGGTTAAAACCTGACTTTCTTAATTACGAATTAGTTATAGGTTTCACCTGACTCAACAAATTGTGCAGTTTTTCGCCTTCAATGACCTCTGTTTCTAAGAGTTGAGTAGCGATCGCTTCTAGCAAGTCTCGATTCTGTCTGAGAATCTCTAGGGCTTGTTCGTGGGCTGTTTCCACGATTTCCTTGACTTCGCTATCAATCGCTTTTGATGTTTCTTCACTCACCGCCCGCCGGGGATTAGTAGCACCATTACCCAGGAACATTGCTTGTTGTCCTTGTTGGTAAGCCAATGGCCCTAAGACTTTGCTCATCCCATAGGCTGTTACCATCCGTTCTGCCAAGTCAGTTGCTCTTTGCAAATCGTTGGAAGCACCTGTTGTAATACTGTTAAACACAATCTCTTCGGCGGAACGTCCACCTAAGAGAGTCGCAATTTGACCCCGCAATTCTGCTTCATTCAGCAAAAAGCGGTCTTCAGTTGGTAATTGCAGAGTGTAGCCCAAAGCTGCCATCCCACGGGGAATAATCGAAATCTTTTCTACGCGACCGTTTCCGGTTGTTAGCACCCCGACCATTGCGTGACCAACTTCATGGTATGCAACAATCTTTTTCTCAGTCTCGTTCATTACTCGACTCTTTTTCTCTAAACCGGCGACTACCCGCTCAATTGCTTCGGCAAAGTCTTCTTGAGCAACACTTTGACGGAGATTCCGAGCTGCCAATAATGCCGCTTCATTCACCAAGTTTGCCAAATCTGCGCCAGCAAAACCAGGAGTACGAGTAGCGATCGCTTTTAAATTTACATCATCTCCTAATTTTACCTTTTGAGCGTGAATCTTCAGAATTGCTTCCCGATCAGATAAATCAGGACGGTCTACCAACACTTGGCGGTCAAAGCGGCCTGGACGTAGCAAGGCGGGGTCTAGTATTTCCGGGCGGTTGGTAGCTGCTAGCACAATCACCGTTGCATCCCCAGCTGCAAACCCGTCCATCTCTGTTAGTAATTGGTTGAGGGTCTGTTCCCGCTCATCGTTACCACCGTAGAAGCCGTTACTGCTTCGAGACTTACCGATCGCATCCAATTCATCAATGAATATAATACAGGGAGCCTGTTTTTTGGCCTGCTCAAATAAATCTCGGACTCTGGAAGAACCGACACCGACAAACAGTTCCACAAACTCCGAACCAGAGATGCTGAAAAATGGAACTCCGGCTTCTCCGGCTACGGCTTTCGCTAAAAGTGTCTTCCCAGTACCCGGAGGGCCAACCAATAACACACCTTTGGGAATCCTAGCGCCAATTTGCGTAAAGCGCCCTGGAGTCTTGAGGAAATCCACAATTTCCACTAACTCAGTTTTCGCTTCTTCTACCCCAGCCACATCTGCAAAGGTGATTTTAGCTGATTCGCCTTCAACGTAAACCTTAGCTTTGCTCTTACCAATAGAGAGAACACCTTGGGGACCACCACCACCGGCACCACGGGCGAGAAAGAACTGCCAAATGCCAATAAAAATCAGTGGTGGAATCACCCAACTCAAGAGGGTTGTAAACCAAGTATTCTTGGGTGGAGGTGTAGCAGCAAATTCAACTCCCTTTTGTTCTAGGAGTTTGGGTAACTCTAAATCAAAGATTGGTGTAGTTGCAAATACTTGTCCAGGCTCGGCATTTTCTGTTTTTAGTTGGTATGTGATCTGGTTTTGACCAACAGAAACGCGACTAACTTCCCCTTCTTGTACTTGATGAATAAATAGGCTATAGGGAACACCAGCAGGGCCAGAAGCAAATAAACCAGGCAAAAATAAATTTAAGATCAGGAATAGCCCTGATACTGCCAGCAATATATTAGCAATGATCCGAAACTGAGGTGATTTAGGCTGTTCTTTAATTGCCATAAATGTTACTTACCAATCCTTAAAATGAAAACTTTTGAAAATCTGACTTTCTGGGAAAGTCCGTTATTTACCATCGAACTAGTTGAAGCAGCAGCTTATACTGTTTCCAACCAATCAAAAATTTGGGCTAACTGATCTAGTGTCACCAGCCCATACTGCCAGAGGGTCATGGCCAAAAAGTTGGGGGTCTGTTCGCAATCTCGCAAAGCAAGAGAAATTGCTCCACCAGAAATACCCAACTCTTCTTCTAAAAAATGCACCAATTGATCTATAGCTTTCATAGCAATGTTAAGCAATGTTAATTAAGTTTTATTTTTGACTTAAAGGAACTTGATTAAAGACTGGTCAAAAATGTCTCACAGACAAGACTCACTATCAGTGACGCTAAGTTGTTTATTTAGTTTGTCTTGATCGTCAACGATATTACCACATCTCATAAGTTCTCCCATTTAGCAATGTTTGCAGGTTTTTTTTATTTATGTAATTAAACTTAACAATTAAATTAATCTTTGGGAACTAACGAGCAAATACGGTTTACCGTACTCAAAGAATTAATATCACTCGAAATGAGAGAACTTTAGTGAAGAGAACGCTGTCGAAGAAGACGCAGAGATTGGGGGACACAAAGATAAATCCCCATGTCCTCTTCCATATCTCTGTTTTATAGACCAATACGCTTGGGTTGTGCACTTCAAAGTGGTGATAGCGCGTTGTGCCATCACCACTTTGAATTGAGCAAAATATAAATCTTAAATGATTTTAATGTGCTATATATTACAAGAACCGCAAAGGGCAGAAGGAAAGAAGTATTAATAAAAACTTTAGTTCTGGGTATAAAGCCCAGTTTAAAAAAAGAATTGTATCGAGACGCGTAGCGCGAGAACGATGATAGCATAGATCGCAATTGTTTCATTTAACATCTGCCCCTCCGAATTTTCTCACTGGAGGGGATTTTATTGTTTAAGTGGTCGCGAGCGATCGCCTGAATCTGTAACTAGCAACTTGGGTTACTATTTTTATATTCTGGCATTGAGTCTAAAAATCCGTTTACACTCAATGCCAGGTAAAGCCACTATAAGCTGAAAAACATCTAATTTGCATAACCGAATTAAACAGAACTCTTGTGGGGTGGGCAGCGTTCGACTGACTTGTACTGACTTTGCCTGCCCTGAGCTTGCCGTACCACTTCGTGGAAGCAAGCTACGCGTAGCGTCTCCAAGAGTTGGGTACTGAGCGACGCGTTGCCCTGAGCTTTGCCGTACCACTTCCCTACGGGACGCTGCGCGAACGTGGAAGCAAGCTACGCGTAGCGCGGTGCCCTGAGCTTGCCGTTCGCGGAGCGTCTCCAAGAGTTGGGTCTCCAAGAGTTGGGTCGAAGTAGCGTTGTCGTTGGCGTGGTCACTGAGCCTTGCCGTTCGCGCAGCGTCTCGTAGAGAAGTGCAGCCTAAGAAGAGAAGTAGCGCTCACGCCGAAGTCTTGCTGCCCTAATGGGAGCAAGTTAAATGTGGAACAGCTTATCAAAGACCTAATGCAATGCCTACGCATACCCCACTATTTTGCTGTAGGTCTATACTGCAATGCATACAATCTACGTGGAAAACCTGAAGAGAATAAGGTAAATGTAATGGTAATGATAAAGTTTTCAATAAATTTTATATTTTTGTGAATTTTATTCCTGGCTATACTACGCCCTAATGCTTGTCTTTAGGGCTTTTGCAGCTTACTTAGTGAGCTTCAGTTATTACCTTGACTAATCGATGAGGTTAAGAGAAACTAACTACATACTGATCTGTGCTGATAAAATTAATAATTTTTGTAAAAATTCTGAGGTATATATGTTAAAAGATGGAACATTAGTTAAAAAATCGCAAGTTTGTATCTAAGTAAAAATGTTCCTAAGGCTATATTTGTAGCCTTCTGGTAAGGCAGTACAATTCAAATGTACTTATCGTGGTTGGCCAAGAGCATGGAGACATTAGAGTTCATAATCTATCCAGACGGTCGGGTACAAGAGAAAGTCACTGGCATTGTGGGTGGTTCTTGCGCTGAGGTTACAGCAGCAATAGAGGCACAGCTGGGGCTAGTACTTAATCATGAGCCAACCTCAGAATATTTCGCCGCTAAGGTGCAGCAATCGAATGTGGCAAATACACACAGCACTTACAGCGATTGGTAAGTTTTCACAGTAGTTTAGTGTTATTAATTCATAACCACCATGTCACACTTTAGCCAAATTAAGACTCAAATCCGTAACCTTGATTCGTTGAAAGATGCTTTGACTGAATTGGGCGTAGACTGGAAACCAGGGCCACGGGAAGTACGTGGCTATCGCGGTCAAACCCATCCTGCGGAAGTTAGTATTGAGCAGGAAAATGGCTACGACATCGGCTTTAGATGGAATGGCAAAGAATATGAACTGGTGGCTGACTTGCAATATTGGCAGCAAGACCTGTCTGTAGACGGATTTTTGCGTCAGGTAACACAGCGCTATGCTTATCAAACTGTTGTGAAAGAAACCGCTCGTGTTGGTTTTCAAGTCTCTGAACAACAGAAAAATGAAGATGGTTCAATTCGCTTGGTAGTACAACGCTGGAGTGCGTAATGGCTGATTTTCTGCCGTCGCCGGAAGAACAAGAAGATAATCGTTCGGGTTTTGAACCAGAATTAGGGGGTTTTTTACGGGATGCCCCAGAACGTTCTGGTTTAGAACCGGAATTGGGCGGTGTGCTGCGCCAAAATGGTGTTTATGTTGACGAAATCACTTGTATTGGTTGCAAGCACTGCGCTCATGTTGCACGTAACACCTTTTACATTGAACCAGATTAT
Source organism: Nostoc sp. NMS7 (assembly GCF_017115085.1). GTDB lineage: Bacteria > Cyanobacteriota > Cyanobacteriia > Cyanobacteriales > Nostocaceae > Nostoc. The sequence continues at coordinate 89,365 of NZ_JABXKJ010000213.1, forward strand.
GGGCGATCGCGCGTGGTTCGGCAAGATGCAGACGCTGAGGAAATTATCCAAGAAGCAATTGACACTTGTCCGGTTGATTGCATTCACTGGCTTGATTACACGGAAGTAAAAAAGTTAGAAGAAGAGCGCAAATATCAGGTAATTCCTATAGTGGGTTATCCGGTAGAACAGGCCGTTGCGGCTAGCGAACGTCGGCGTAAAAAGCAAAAGTTAAAGACCAAAAAATCCCGTTATTAAGATAAAAACGTTAAATCAATATAATAAAGGACTGGTATATCCAGTCCTTTTGTTTTTCGCATATAGTTAATTTCTAATGCCGGGATAATTCTTAACTTTGAATTCCTGTAAGGGCTGATAGTTTTCATTTGAAATTTAGAGGATCGTGTTGTGAAAGCAATTTTTGTACTTTCGCCTCATCTAATCTAGCAGTTAATCTTCTAGTTTCGTGCAAGTCTCTAGTAGTTTTCGCCAAAGTAAAGTTGAGCCAACAGAAAAAGCTAAACCCATACCCATAAAGCCTTTCACCCAGCCATCCACAGGCAAGTTTACAACGCCGAAGGTGGTCATAGAAATAGAAATCACAAAAGCTGCCCAAGTTTGAATAACCCAAGCTGAACTGTCTTTTTGAGTACCAATTGTTTACATATTTCCTACCTTTGCTCATTCGAGTAAGTAGAAACTGGCACAAGCTCTGTGCCAGTTTGACAAGTGGTATTAAGTTGTTGGGACTAGTAGAATATCTCAGAGTGAACCGATTAATTTACTTATTGCTCTGAAAAAGTCTGTACCTTGCCATCAGGACTGAGAACAACTCGAATTCTAACATTTTGTCCGCGTGTATTGGCGGAAACAAAAGGTTTACCAAGTTCAGGCATCCCAGTACTATCAACGTATTCTCTTGCTGCCTTATTGAGAGGAAAAATTCGTTCAACTGTGCCGTCAATACCGACTATCAAACTGTACTCTAATGTTTGTGCTAGTCCAGTGGGTGGTTGCCAACGCTTGATTAAATATTCTCTAGCTTCTGCTACTTGAGGTGTATCAAATAATGTGCCGTTAGTTGCCACTTGTGTAGATGTAGGGGTTTTGCGTCCGTTCCCTAATTGATCGATAAAGGGATTATTATCCCCAGTTCTAGAGACGGGAAGTTTTGAAGTAGGTTTTTCTCCAGCAGAAGGTGACTTTAGAGAATTGATTGTTTCCTCTAGCTGTTGTGAGTTTAGTGAGGAAGGTTGGGTAACTGTATTGCCACCACTATTATTGGGTATGGTGTCAAGAGACGGGGGGACTGGTGAGATATTAGTTGGTAAGCTGCCTGTAGTAGAAGATAGTCTGGATGGCAAATTCCGCCGATGGGGGAGAGCATCAGCTTGAGAACTTGAGGCTGTAGGGTTCTGTCCCAGATTTGGTAACATAGCAATTTCCTGTCCTGGGATTTTGCTCGATGGTGCGTTAGCGTTCGCGGAGCGTCTGGTAGAGAAGCTCGCCGTTGGCGTTCGCGTTAGCGTCTCTGAAAGAGAAGGCATCGCTGGATTAGTGCCAAGTGTTGCAGTCGTTCCTTGAGGTACTGTCAGTGCATTCTTTGCAAATAGAGGTGGCGGTGTAGAGAAACTGGAACTAGGGACTGTTAGAGGTGCTTGGGGCAAAGTGGATGTGGGAAGTGGAGCGGTAGAATCTAGCAAATTATCCGATGGAGTGGTGAGTCCGGGTTGAGGCGTGGGAAAGTTTAGTGAAGGTGAAGGTTGTAAAGCAGTCTTTACCGCAGCTGGATCTGCTGTTTTGGCTGTCTGCTGTTGCTTTTCCCTGATGTTATTAGCATATTGCCAAGTAACTGGTAACAAACCTACACCTAATACTAATACTGCGGCAACAGGCGCCCAAGTCGGGAACCTTAGAGTCGAAGTGGTGCTGTTGAGAGTTGGGAGTGCCATAACATCAGTCGAGTATTCATCTAAAGCACTTCCCAAATCAAATAGTTGCAGCAGACTGAGTTGAATTACGGGGCCAGATGCGTGGTTGGCGAGAGAACCGAGAAACAAGTTGTGAGTTAAATAGCTGCTTGGTTCTAAGTAGATATTTGCCCCTGAAATCTGGGTACTAAAGGAATTTAATGTTTTTGTTGAGGACTTTAATTCCGGCTCATCCAGTGCTGTGCTTGACTTGTGGGCACTGGCGAAACTAGCCCAAAAGCTTTCTGGAGGCTGTTGGAGGAATTGTTGTACGTAGCTGGTGACGGCATCACATAAGGCTTCGAGTTGCTCGCGATCGCCCCGAATTGGAACTCTCTTTTCTTCTGGGATTCGGGGATCGTCAAAACGTAGCTCAAAGCTTAGGTGTTTGAGGACAGTTTTCCCCATCCAACGGGACAGAGGAGAGCTTTGGGCGAATACTTCTAGCGTGCAAGTCGGGGGTGTGTAGCAACGAATGACAGAATTTGATAGAGGCATGGCAGGAACTGCGAGGAAGACTATTTGGGATTTTGCAAAAAAAGAAAAGTTGAAACAGAGGATTCCTTCACTCAGAACTTTGTCAGGTTCCTTCCGTTATGCAAACTGGTGTGCAACGAGGAAGCAGTGCTGATAGTGCATCGCCCAAAAGCTAACGGCCATCAAAAGGGAATCCTGATCTAGCAAACTTTAATGAGCGAATTTTGGTTGAGGAATTTCAAATTTAAAATCTAAAATTTTGTCGAACGGTCTATAAGTGCTAGCCAGAGACGGCGATGCCCACCAGGCGCACTGTAAAAAAGTAAATCTACAAGCAGTTTTAGTGCCAGGTTGGTTAGTAAATCCGTTGAGATTTGCTCGTCCTCTTCCATCCGCTCTTGGTAGGTGTTGCAAAAAGCATCAATATAATCTCCAAGTAAAGCAGCCTGGTGAGGTTCCCGGTTATTTTCTGCCATTTGTTCCAACAAGCCGACAGCGCGGCGAATTAATTCCTGGTGCTGTTTGGCTAGGTAGCAAGTGATCAAAACAAGCGATCGCGCTTCTTCGATATCTAGCTTTTTTCGCCCTCCTTGACCTTTGCGTAGGGGATTTGATTGGCGCAGTCGCCATAAAGCTACGCGGTCTGGCACTCTTGACTCTAAATTCAGATCAGTTGCCGCCGAAAGCATAGCCTCTGAACCAATCCCAGTTAAGGTTTCTAGCGCCAACAGCACCAAGTCTAATTGGGTTTTGATATTGTCCCATTCAACTGTGTTTGGCGCTGGAAGCTTGATTAAATCCTCCCACTGGGAATTCGGAGTGGCTGAGTTGGTGGCCGAGTGCATAACTTTTAGCATAGGTGATCAAGCTGATAGGGGATGTTGCTGTTACCCATTTTGAAACCAGACTCTCAAGGGTCAAGCTTGGTTTCCTATAGCTATGAGCCAGAGGCTTCAGCTAGATTTTTTCTATGTGGTAAACAACAGGTATCTTTGTCCTACTCTAAATGAAAATTTATTTTCGACAAAGTAGAAAATTTTCAATTCTAGTTAAGGTTTACCCGACTTTCGCTGCTAGCTCCGTACAATAGTATAAATAAACAATGTTAAGAATGGTAACAGCCAATGATCGCTAAGTAATTATTTAGCTGAAACAGCAATTCATCTCACACTCCTCTTCGGGTGAGATGTGAGATGAATTGCGCGTGAAACACGACGACAGTTCTCTGACCGATATTGAGCGTCAGTTCTCATTAGGGAAGAGGACATGGAGGAAACGAACAAATCTTCTCGTGCGAACGCTGCGCGATGTGTTAGAGTATTTTATAGCAAATTGATTTCACTCTAAGATGTTAAAAGTCGTCAAAGTCAGACTATATCCAGATGTCCTTCAACAGCAGTCACTAGCACAAGCTTTTGGCTGTTGTCGTTGGCTTTGGAATTATTGCCTGAACTTGATGAATCAGACGTACAAAGAAACAGGTAAGGGGTTATCTGGATATGAAGTTAAAAAGCTAATCCCACAACTTAAAAAAGAGCATGATTGGTTGGCTTTGACTTACTCACAGTGCTTACAACAAGTCTGTTTAAATCTTGGAGTGGCTTTTAATAACTTCTATGAAAAAAGAGCAAAATATCCAAACTTCAAGTCAAAGCATAATAAACAGTCAATACAGTATCCTCAAAATGTCAGGATTGCTGACAATTACTTAACCTTCCCAAAAATAGGGGATGTGTCAGCAATAATTCATAGACCTATTGAAGGAAAAGTTAAGACTGTAACTATATCTAAAAACTGTTCTAACCAATACTTCGCTGCCATTCTCTTTGATGATGGTAAAGATAAGCCTTTGTCCTCTACAGATGGTAAAGCAATAGGTATTGATTTGGGACTAACTCACTTCGCTGTTACTAGTGATGGGTCTAAATTTGACAATCCTAAAATACTCAATAAACACGAAAAAAATCTGAAGCTAAAACAGCAACAATTATCTAGGAAGAAAAAAGGTTCTAATAACCGGATTAAATCTAGACATAAAGTTGGCTTTGTTCACAGAAAAATTACTAATTGCCGTGAGGATTTTCTGCACAAATTGTCTCGTAGGATAGTTAACGATAACCAAGTTATAGTGCTTGAAAATCTTAATATTAAAGGCTTGATGCAAAACCACTGTCTCGCTAAATCCATTCATCAAGTAGGGTGGGGAATGTTTTGTACCATGCTGAAATATAAGGCGGAAATGGAAGGGAAGATTTATCTTGAAGTTGATAGATTTTTCCCTAGTTCAAAAACCTGTCATGTGTGTTTGAATAAAGTTGGTAGCTTACCACTGAATATAAGATTTTGGACTTGTGAAAAGTGCCAGACTAAGCATGATAGGGACATTAACGCAAGTATTAACCTTCGAGATGAAGGACTACGGATTCTGACCTCTGGAACGGGGGATAAAGCCTGTCGTCCAGATGTAAGTCGGAGTAATAGAGGACGCAAGAAATCTACTACTTCGCTTTCTGTTGGACAGGAAGCCTACACTGTACCGTCAGGTCAGTGTAGGTAGTTCACAATTAATACCTTCGCCAAAAAAAGAGGATGAGGAGAGAAGTCTAAGCGAATAGAATTCGCGGCTACACAAACAAAGTCCACCTCCGTGGACTAAGAAAAAATCAAGCTTTTATAACCCACGAAGGCGCTCACTGAGCTTGCGTTGCCCTGACTAAATGAGGTGTTAGAGCGATCGCTGTGGTAGATTTTTAACAGTGCTGTCTGTTCGCCCCATCTCCTCAAGATCCACACTCTGAAAATCGACCGATTGCAGAAACTTAAACAAAAGCTGACGAATGAAGCAGACTTGTCCCATATCTGGTCATTTTATATGGATCATTTTGCTGATCTGCCGGAATTTACTGACCTGGGTGAGCCTGCGGATAATTAATACCTAAATGCTATCCTCCACAAAACTTGTTAGCAGATGTTTGGCAGCGTAATCAAGATTACTGGCTTTTTCCTGATCTACATTCCAAACTATCGTTTATTTCATGGGCCTTTCCAAGTTGAAGGACGTATTGGGGGTATGATTTATTTCGAGGATATAAAAATTGGGTTAATTGCAGTATCGGCGGATTATCCCCCTACCGATGCGGTTAAGTATTCATGTTTTTCTGAGATGATTCAATTGTCGGCACCTAATCGCAACGATGTCTACGACGGGCTACGCCTACGCAATTGAGATTCAGGGTTAATTAACTCATCTGGGTTATTTTAGATAAATTTTAAAGAATTGAAATATTATTTAATTAATTATGCGTTGCCTAAAATCCTTGGTAGGCACAATTCATGAATTGTGCCTACGTAATTTTTGGAGATGTCTATTAAAAAACTAACAATCTTACTCACCACTAGTAATGTTTTTTTGCTGTTGATAACGCTGTTTGAACTGCTGTTGTTGTATTTTATGATCTACAATTGGTTCAGGATAGCCAACAGCATGACGTTCTAAAGATGGAATTTTACCAGTAACTAAATATTCTGGATCTACAGACCGCAATTCTGATACCCATTGCCGAATATATTCCCCCTCTGGATCGAATTTTTGTGTTTGACTGGCTGGGTTGAAAATCCGCACAGGTTTGGGGTCCATACCACTAGAAGCACTCCATTGCCAACCGCCATTATTAGCAGATAAATCTCCGTCAATTAACTTCTGCATAAAGTATTTTTCTCCCAATTGGGGATTAATTAGCAAGTCTTTAGTGAGGAAACTGGCGACAATCATCCGACAGCGATTGTGCATCCAGCCGCTTTCATTCATCTGGCGCATTGCCGCATCCACAATGGGGTAGCCTGTTCTCCCCTCACACCAAGCTTGGAAATATTCTTCGTTAGTTTCCCAAGGAAAGTTTTTGAAGGTGTCGCGGAAAGCACCATCAGCTAATTCCGGGAAGTTATACATTGCATGTTGATAAAACTCCCGCCAAGCTAATTCCTGTTGCCATGTGCGGATATTAACTGCTGTTTCCTCACTGCGGCTGTTTTCTAGTGCTTCTATGGTGGCTTGCCAAACAGTGCGAATGCCAATTACGCCAAATTTTAATGCTGCACTCAGTTGCGATGTTCCGTCCACTGCGGGAAAATTGCGCTGTTCTTGGTATTCAGTAATCGCTTTAGTAGTAAATTCCTCTAGCCGTTCTTGCGCCGCCATCTCTCCCGGTGAAATAATCAATTCTCCATCCCAAATAAATCCTAAATCTTTCGCTGAAGGTAATGCGATCGCTCCTTCAAGTTTGGCAATTTCTTGTTCAGCTTCTGTTAAACCCTCAACATTTTGCAGTGTTTTTACTGGTTGATTCTTCGGTTTGGTAATCCAATTTCTCCAGAAGGGTGTGTAAACCGTGTAAGGACTGTTACCACCTGTGCGGATTTCATCTGGGGAGTTGAGAATCTGATCCCAGTTTTGGTTAAGAAACTCAATGCCTTTTTCTTTGAGGGCATTTATAATGGTGCGATCGCGTTCTTGCGAATAAGGTTCTACATCCCAATTCCAAAAAACAGCTTTGGCATTTATTGCCTCGGCTAAAGCTGGTATCGCTTGTACTGGATTGGCGTGGAGTATTAATAACTGGCTACCCACTTTCGCATATCGCTCTTGGAGTTTCTGCAAACAGCCAATCATATAAGTTACTCTCACCGGACCAATATCATCCCGTTCCAAAATATGCGGATCAAGGCAAAACACGCCCACCACTTTCGGACTCTGCTGTTTTGCCGCAGCCAGTCCGGTATTGTCAGAAATGCGTAAATCGCGCCGATGCCAAAACAGAATTAAGTCAGACATTCCATGCTGGATATAGTTCACCCGTACTAGCTTAGACGCTAGTGGTACTAATGAGCATCATTCTGGCGATAAATTTATTCTGTGAGTGGGGCAGGACTTACACAAACAATAGCCTTTCCATTGCCTGTGGTAGAGAAATCAACTCTGTCCAAGAGGAGCCACTAACTAAATTTTGGGCGTGAGCTAATCACTTTCGCACCTGTTCAGCAGACTTGAGTCAGCGATCGCTAAACCGCTTAGACAATTTTAAGTAACAAAATATTTCGCATCTAGAAAAAAATAAATATATATGTAGTTAACTATATCAGATTAGTTGATTAATTTGTGATAAAAATGCCGAAAATCCTGACAAAAAATGTTATTACTAAAACGACATATCGAATTAATACTTGGTAGAATTTTATCAAGATAACCAAAATTGATAATATTATTATGCCAAGAAAAGAACAAGGATGGATCACATTTCAAACCTCAGAGGACGAGCGGAAGATTCTAGAGGAGTTCTGCGAACAGTCTCAACGCACGAAGACTGAGATTTTGCGGGAACTCGTGCGTAGTCTCAATCACCATTCTTGGGCATCAATATCACCACCAACTGAGGAGAAAAAACAGGAAGATATCTACACTCAAAAGCCTGAGATAGAAAGTAGTATTCAAAAGAAATCACTAAAAGTTAGCTCTCGGAATATTCTTAAAGGTGTGGTTAAACGAGTTGTTTATGGAGCTGTTAATAGTGAAGTGACTCTGGAAATTCTTCAGAAAGTAGAATTAACCTCGATTATCACCAGAGCTTCCGCAGAAGAGTTGGAACTATCTGAGGGAAAAGAAGCTTATGCAGTGATTAAGTCTAACGATATTGTCATTGCTAGAGAATAGAAATATTTGATTTTGGGTGTTGGATATTAAGAGAATGAATTATCATTACTAATATTTTTTATTTTGGATAACTGCAAGATAAATTGTAAATTATACTCAAAACCCCGCTTCCATTCTGATGCCGGGAGACTGGGCGCACTATTAAGAACTACCAATTGACCGCTACTTTCGCCACCAGATAGGCTTTAGGTTTGTAGAATAACGGCTCATTTATAGTCTCGTAGACAATGCGATCGCTATTGCTACCCTCTAAAATTTGACTGCACATCATAGGCTGACTTGCGATCGCTCTTCAAACGGGCAGTTAGGCCATCGCGCTCTATTTGGAATTTGCCTGTTTACTGGTTGTCGCGTATCAGAAGCACTAGCACTCTAGACGACTGATATCAAATGTTCTGCTATCACTTTGAGCAAGTCTACCACCAAAGGTAAGCATAAAACCCGGATTGTGGACATCCCACCAGGGCTAGCCACAATGCTGGGGCAAAGCTTTATAACCAAGTTATTTACCAATTTCTCTAACTTCAAAAAAATGTGCGAACCCCCAGTTATGATATCTAGTTATGAAAAAGCTAACAAAAATCGCTTTAGCAAGTAGTGTTTTAGCGATGACACTGGGTATAAATATTTCGGCTCAAGCCCAAGAAAAACGTCTGCTGACGATCAAGGATCAGTTTGCCTTTCGCCAAATTAGCGATCCCCAACTATCTCCCACTGGAGACTGGATTGCTTACACAGTAACTAATACCGATTTGAAAAATGATACACAAGATAACCATATTTACATGACTTCTTGGGATGCTTCCCGAACATTACATTTAACTAACGGTAAGGATAGTGAATATAACCCTCGGTTCAGCCCAGACGGGAAGTATCTAGCTTTCATCTCCAGCCGTGAATCTGGAAAACAGCAAATTTGGTTGCTCAATTTATCAGGCGGTGAAGCCGAGAAAATATCTGACTTTGCTGGTGATGTTAGCGATTTTGTCTGGTCTGGTGACAGTAAACGACTAGCCGTAATTGCCTCTGAACCAGTTTCAGAAACACCCTTTAATGGGAAAACCCCACCACCGATTGTTATTGATCAATTTCACTTCTTAGAAGACGGTGTGGGTTTTATCGATAAAAGTCGAGAACATCTTTATGTATTGGACTTAGCAACTCGCAAAACAGATATTCTCACTCCAGGTTCATTTAATGAGTCTTTACCTGCTTGGTCACCTGATAGCAAAAATATTGCTTTTGTGAGCAAACGTGGTCAAGAGAGCGATCGCAATAATAATTGGGATCTGTATGCAATCGCCGCCCAATCGGGAGCCAAAGCCCGTCAGCTAACTACCTTTATTGGGCCTGACTCCGCTCCTGATTGGGATAGCCGTCCGGTTTGGAGTCCAGATGGTAAGTCAATTGCTTATTTGCAGGGAGGTTCACCCAAACTTATTGAGTACGCAGTTCATCATCTCGCCATTATCCCCGCCGAGGGTGGTACTCCCCGTCTACTGACTGCCAACCTTGATCGCAATGTTGCCAAACCGCGCTTTACCACAGATGGTAAATCAATACTGTTTTTAATCGAAGATGATGGCAATGTTCACCTAGCAAAAATACCTGTAACTGGTGGCAAAATCGAGCGATTCCTAGCAGGAAGACGAGAGATTAGTAACTTTGATTTAGGACGCGATGGCAAAATCGTTTTACTTTCCTCAACGCCACAACAACCAAATGCAGTCTTTGCCTTTAATGGTAAAAATTTGCGTTTAATATCACACCAAAACGATCAGTTACTAGCGCAGTTAAATTTAGCAACTACAGATGAAATCAGCTTTAGGAGTAAAGATGGTACAGAAATTCATGGCTTTCTTGTCAAGCCACCTCACTATCAGCTAGGGAATAAATACCCAACACTGCTAATATTGCACGGCGGGCCTGTCGGTCAGTTCACAAATCAGTTTAAGTTTAATTGGCAACTGTTTGCGGCCAAAGGTTATGTCGTTGTCGGTATTAACCCACGTGGAAGTTCAGGAAGAGGTGAAGCTTTCTCCAAAGCGATTTATGCAGACTGGGGAAACAAAGACGCTCAAGATATTATTGCCGGTGCTGATTATGCGATCGCTACCGGAATTGCTTCGCCATCGCGCTTAGGAATTGGTGGGTGGAGTTACGGCGGAATGTTGACCAACTATACTATTGCTCAAGATAACCGCTTTCAAGCCGCAGTCAGTGGGGCTGGTGAATCAAATATTCTGGCGACCTATGGTACTGATGAGTATATTGATGACTATGAACAAGAGCTTGGTGTACCGTGGAAGAACCTCGATGTCTGGCTACGAATTTCTTTCCCATTTCTTCACGCTGACCGCATTGTTACACCAACACTATTTATGGCAGGTGATAGGGATTTTTCTGTACCACTACATAACTCTGAACAGATGTATGAAGCACTCAAAAGTCTGGGAATTGATACCCAGTTAGTAGTTTATCCAGGACAGTCCCACGGAATCAGCAAACCGAGTTATCAACGTGATGTCCTAGAACGTTATTTAGCTTGGTATGATAAATACTTGATCCCCTCAACCGCAACTACTGGAAAATAGTCTTGAAGAAGAATTCAGTGCTTCTGAATTCAGGAACAAACCCGGAGACGTTTCCGTTGCTCCGGTCAGAAGCAGACAAAATAAGCTTCTTAGCCCTCTCCCCTTGTTGGTAGTACGAGAATCAAGCCTTAACCCCAGCGTATTAAGATATAAAGAGAAGCCGGAGGGTTGACTTATGACCCTCCGACTTCTTTATGCAACACGCTACCTTCACTTCTTAGGCAGCCTATTTAATTGAATTTGGAATTTTCTAACGGCGTCTGCTGCCAAAACCACCTGAACGGCTGGGTGCTGAACTACGCCCACTACCAAAACTACTACCAGAATTGCGTCTGGGTGAAACGGCTCTGCCAGAGGGTCGCAAGCTGCTACCACCAAAGCCAGAACCAGAAGGACGGTTATTACCTGTAGTGCTACGCGGTGTATTGCGTATAGTTGAATTTCCCGGATATGATCTTCTAATTGTGCCTGTATTGCGGAAGGCAGTGCGATTTGTTATGGCTGCGGGTGGCGTATTATAGCGAGTTTGGTAGTTTTGAACTGCTTGGCCATAGCTTCCACCATATCCACCGAAGCCACTTAATCCTTGACCTGATTGATAGACAGGGGGTACATAATATTGGGGTCTAAACAACATACTACCAATTGCCTGACCAGCCAAGCTACCAGCTACAGACCCAGCAAAGGGTGCCCAGAAATTATTTTCTCGACGGACTACAACCGTCTCTTGTTGTCCTGTTTGAGGATTGGTTTTATTCTCGGTAACGTTGTGGACGTACTCAATTTTAAAGTCTTCCGTCACATATAAAATCGGTTGTCCTTTTTCTACCTTTAGATAGCTTTTCTTACCTTGCTTGATTTGATCATCAGTTAACCGTGCCATTTGCAAATTTTCGGTTGCAAAGGTTGGGGGATTATTGTTAAGTAAAAACAGGCTGTATTCCCCAGTTGCATCGTCATAAGTAGCTTGTTGTATTTGATACTCACCATCACTCAGCTTGGTGTTAGTAGAGCTTTGGCTAACGTTCTTAGGTGAAGAATTAGTTTGGTTTTGGCCTCCACAAGCGACAGTTGTCAGACACAAACTCAGAGCTAAAAAAACGGCTGTAAATTTACGTACTATGGTCATGATCATTGGATTATTGTCCTATCTCTGAGCTTAACAATTTATTGATGTGAATAGTAAGTACGGACTACCCAACAGATTACAAAGGGATCAATTCTGGGTAATATTGCAACAGTTGATCACTAGTGAGTTCATCGCCTAACTGTGCTGGCGAGAAATGTACTTGAATTGCCTTGAGTTTATGTTTATAGTGCAAATTGATTAAGGCTTTAAAAGCTTCCTTCAGAGACTGAACGTTAGAAAGATCAGTTTCTAACTCTGATATTTCTCCTTCATACGCTACTGTAATAATCACAATGACATTGCGGGTTACAGGTATCGATAAAGGTTGATTCAATCCAGAGTCAGAACTGTAATCTGGTTCACTAAGATATCTTTGGGCAGAATCAGTAAATAATTCATTCACGTAATCTCCCGCCTCGCCTTCATCCCAAAATACATCGCCTTCATTGGCAGCAGAAAGCCAATATTCATCGTATTGCAACAGGGTTTGGCTAATTTCTACCAATCCTTCTCCCAAAACTTCTAAATCGCCATCGGCATCGATCGCATCTCGTCCAGCACTATTCAATACTCCCATAATTGGGGCTACCTCACCTCCCCCTAAGTGCAGAAATAGGCGAAAGACTACATAGCGATTTCGACCGATCATTTTATTAAAGGTATCGCGCATTTTTATCCTCCAGAAATTTGTTATTTGTAATTTGTCATTTGCTCTATGCCGAATTCCTAATGACTAATATAGTGAAATCCTTTAAAAAAATCTATAATTATATCTAACGAAGGCAATATATATTTTGTGGAGTTATGGGATGTATCATCATAAGCTGAAGTATTGAGAGCAGAGCGATTAATAAATCTTTTCCCAAAGTTGGGATGGTCATGGACAATCAAATTGTGGGCGCTGGAATTTGTTAAAATTATTTGGGTTGGGGCTTGGCAAAAATTTAATTTTGCGGCGACTGCGATATTTCTTTTCATCTGTTTAATTGTTATAGCCTGACTTATGGCTTGCTCTACAAGAATATTTAATTGTTTCACCATATCGGGCGATTTAAAATCTTGATTTGCAGCAACTTCACTATTAATCATTTCCACCAGACTAGAAATATTCTTTTGGGTAGATGCCGCATCTAGAAAGGGAAGAATCACAATGTAAGCAGTGGAAAATAAGGCTTCGTCGCTATCTAGATAAAAGGTGAAAACAGTGCGACGACGCCCACTGTCGATGCTTGGGGGTTGTTTCAGCCCCCGGTATTCTTGAGCAATTTGGTAGTAAGCACCAGCGATCGCAAAATTGGCTTCATGTTCTAGGGCTGCATCAACAATAATCCGAATTGTTGGCGGTGTTTCGTTAAAAAAATCTCGTGAGTCTTCGGAATCGAACTTTTGGATTATGGAGCGATCGCCTGCGGGGCTAAGATCAAGCCATTCACAAGTCATACCTTCGGTTTTTAAACCAAACCTGGAGGTGGCATAAAGTTTTGCCCCAGTTAAAGTTGCTCCTGTTAAATCAGCACCGATCCATTCCGTCTTAATTAATTTTGCCTGAGTTAAATCGGCGTGGATTAAACTGGTATTCGTTAAATTTGCATTGCTTAAATCTGCGCCAATTAAATTAGCCCCGCTCAATTTTGCGCCGCTCAAATCTGCCCACCGCAGATTCGCCCCCCTCAAATCTGCCCACCGGAGATTCGCCCCGCCCAAATCTGCCCCGCTCAAGTTAGCATGGCTGAAATTGGCTTGTCTGAGTTCGGCATCTCGCAAATTTGCACCGCTCAAGTCAGAACGACTCAGGTCACTGGAGTTTAAATTAGCCATCTCTAAGTTAGCTCCTGTCAAGGAAGCGCCTCTCAAGAGTGCCCCACTCAAGTTAGCCTGACGGAGATTCGCTTGGCGGAGTGTCGCCTCTCGCAGATCGGCACTGGTGAGGTCAGCCTCTGACAGGTCGGCGCGACTGAGGTCAGCGCGAATTAACTCGGCGCGGATAAATGAAGCTCCTTTAAGTTGAGCGCGACTGAGATCGGCTCGAATCAAATTAGCAACATTGAAACTGGCGTTATTCAAGATGGCGTTAGATAGATTCGCGCCACTGAGTCGGGCCACATTCAGCTTGGCATTGCTCAAGTTAGCTTCACTCAGATTCGCGCCACTGAGGTTAACTATACTCAAATTAGCATCACTAAGATTTACGCCACTGAGTTTAACCCCACTCAGGTTAGCTTCCGCAAGGTCAACACCACTAAAGTTTAAGACTCCTGCTGCATATTGTTCCAGTAATTCCTCTACAGTCATTGATGCTACCCCTTGGATGCCAACTTAATAGTTGGTAAAGTCAGAAAAAACGGAATGTCAAAATCAAAAATGAATATTGGGATTTTAGGACTGGGACTGATCGGCGGCTCTTTAGGTTTTGATTTGCGATCGCAAGGACATCATATCTTAGGAGTTAGTCGCCGTGAATCTACCTGTGAAAAGGCAGTTGCCCTCGGCAGTGTTGATCAAGCATCAGTTGATCTGAGCCTGTTGGCAACCGCAGAGGTTGTATTTATTTGTACACCTCTAGCCCTCATTGTGCCTCAATTTGAACAGTTGATCGCTCATTTGTCTGTCGCTACCGTGGTCACTGATGTCGGTTCGGCGAAAGCCCAGATAGTCAAGGCGATTTCTCCCCTCTGGGATAATTTTATCGGCGGTCATCCAATGGCGGGAAGAACAGACAGTGGGATAGAAGCTGCACAGAGGCATTTATTTGTCGATAAACCTTATGTATTAACACCGATCACTACAACCCCAACTACTGCAATTACCATTGTGGAAGAAATTGTGCGATCGCTGGGAGCGAATATCTACCATTGTCAACCAGAGCAACATGACCGCGCTGTTAGTTGGATTTCCCATTTACCTGTAATGGTCAGTTCCTCGTTGATTGCTGCTTGTTTGAGTGAAACGGAAACAGATGTTTTGGAATTAGCCCAAAAGTTAGCTAGTTCCGGTTTTCGGGATACCAGTCGTGTGGGTGGTGGGAATCCAGAGTTAGGCGTGATGATGGCGCGGTATAATCGTCAAGCATTGCTGCGATCGCTCCAACAGTATCGTCACAATCTCGATGAGCTGACTAACTTAATTGAGCAAGAGAATTGGGCAGTTTTAGAGTCAAAGTTGAAATTAACTCAACAGGCACGACCTGATTTTGTTGAATAGTTGTCGAGTGCGTTCAGCTATGGAGAACGCACCCATTTTCACATTTAAATTCTGAATTCTCAATTGTGACTCCGAAATTCTTTTCTGCTAAAAAACTCCACCTACAAGGGGATGGAGTTTTTAGTCATTAGTCATTAGTCATTAGTCAAAAGTCATTAGTACCAATGACCAATGACTTTTGACTAATGACGCTCATCGGCGGGGCGGTGGTCACTGAGCACGGCCGAAGTGCTATCCCTCTCCACCCACGTTCGCGCAGCGTCCCGTAGGGAGGGGATGGAGTTTCCCGCCGCTTTCAATAAAATCTTTAAAAAATGCTACTCAATAGTTTAATAGTCACCAAACCGATGTACTATACAGATAAATTTGCAAAAAATCAACAATGGTAGAACGCCCAATCAAAAAATCGGAACGTCAGTCCCAAGGAAGTACTGACAACAATTCCGAAAACTCCGATTCTATACCTCCTATTGAATCCAACCCCAAAAGCTCAAAACCGACTCGTAATCGTTCCTCTGGCACAGAGAAAAAAGGATCCTATGGGGATGAAAAGAGGCAGCCAGGGAATCCTGCCCTAGCGCGTGGCCCAAAACCCGTTAAACCTCCAGCCAAAGTCAAAACAGAAGAACTTGAAACCGAATCGGAACCTATCTCTGAAGAGTCTCCAGACTAGCATTACAAGTGTTGGGTGTGATGTGGGAGCCTATAGAACCCATTTGACATCTTATGAGGTTTTGAATCTCGGATGATGCCGGATTAAAAGAGAAGTTTACTCTCAACATCGACTACTTCAAGTCAAAACCTACCGATATTCCCAAGCTCACCATCTTGCTAGATCACGGGTATCAAGATTGAATATTTGACTCAGGAGTTAGAGCGAATTTACCCGGAGATCATGACTAAAATCCAGTTTCAACTTTCTACGAAACCCTCAAAACAAGAGAAAGCAGCACAAGGTAAATGTGAATTTGTTCCGGCAGTCGCCAGATGGGTGATCGAGCGCTCCAATGCTTGGATGGAGCGTTGTAAAATTCAGGTTTTGAACTTTGAACGAACACTCGCTGGTGCCACTGCCAAACTCAACCTCTGCTTCATCAGGCTAATGATTAAGAGGCTTGCAGACCCTTCCTAAGATGTCAAATGGGTTCTATAAGCAGATGAGTACTGAAAATTCTGGCACCGAAGGCAGCGATCGTACCCCACATCAGCATTGGGTTATTTTTATGTTGAATGCTTTTACCGAAAATTTGGGTCTAAAGCCCCGTGCTTCTAGCAGGGCTTTACATTGTATTATGTTCTTTTATCTGCCCCAGGCGATCGCCTGGGAATGAGGAAGATTCTACAGGTTTTTAGATGTCTAGATAAAAGTAAGTGGGCATGAATAATTAAAGGTTTGTAATCAGGGCTTCAGCCCTTAAAATAGCGGTGTATGCTGGGATAAAGAGCGAATTTAATTAATTTGATATTGCGTAACATAGTTTATTTATTCTCGAATCTGCACCCTTTGTGGAATTTGCTAATTTACAACCATTAATTGCTAGAACAAGGTTACATTTGGGTGTAATTTTGGCAGTTGTGGCAGCAGTGTTAATTTGGGGAGTACTGCGGCAAACATTTTTTGGTTTCAGCGTGCGGGTAGTTGATGCCAGTCTCAAGGCTGCGGTGTATGCTGGGATAAAGAGCGATATCTACCACGGGCTATGCCTACGGTTAATTGACTAACTCTATTAATATAGCGTTGGATTAGCTTTTTTTAGCTGGTGTGTGCAAAGTCCAAAGCCCTATTGGTCAACTACGCCCTAGCATTTCTGCGGGTTACGGTTATACTGCCATTATTGCTGCTTTTATTTGCCGCTTAAATCCACTAAATATTATTTTATCTAGTCTTTTGATGGGACTTTTGTATATAGGCGGTGAATTAGTGCAGATTAAATTGGGACTTCCTTTAGCTGGGATGTTTCAAGGTATTTTATTCTTTTTTCTTTTAGCAGCAAAGATATAAATTTACAACCGAGTGCGAATTAAATAAGAGGGCGATGAAAAAGCGGAAATAACTAATGACTAATGAGTAATGACTAATATTTAAGGAGATTTAAGGTGTACAGTCATAAATTAACTCTCAGTTTGAAAGTAGCAATGATTACATTGCTTACTACTGCTACTAGTTTGAGTATCAGTCTGCTTGTAGGCACAACTAAACTTGACCATTTGTTGGGAATTCAAAAGTTAAAAGGCGATCGCACTAAAACGAGTTTAGGTAGAGCAATGAGTGCATCTGCACACGTTGTTTCCCCAGCAATAAACCAGATGAATGAAGTGCCAAAGCCTTTTCAGGGAACAATCGTTTATCAAGGGAAACTAAAAGCAAATGAGAAAATCATCGCCTTGACCTTTGATGATGGCCCTGGCCCCAAAAATACGGCACAGATTTTAGAAATTTTGAAGAAAAATGATATCAAGGCGACATTCTTCATGGTTGGAGAAATGGTGAAGTATTTTCCCAAAATTGCCAAGCAAGTGGCTGCTGATGGTCACGTAATTGGTAATCACACATGGCATCATTGGTATTTTCAAATGGATGGAGCGACTGCGGCTACTGAAATTGATCGCACAGCAGACATCATCTACAAGACGACAGGACAGAAAACAACTCTGTTTCGTCCCCCTGGTGGCTTTTTGAATAATGGATTGGCTCAATATGCCAAAAACCAGAAGTACGCCGTCATGATGTGGTCAGAAGAGTCAGGAGACGCTGAACGTCGTTCGCCTCAAGTACCAATGCTGGTCAAAAATGTGCTGAAACAGGCAAAACCCGGTGCAATTGTACTGTTGCACGATGGAGGCGGCAACCGTTCCAAATCTGTCAAGGCTTTACCAGAAATGATCGCAGGTCTGAAAGCCCAAGGCTATCGATTTGTGACGATTCCCCAATTACTGGAAATACAAGCCCAAGAAAAAAGTGTAGTAACGGCAGTATCACCTACGGTTACAAAGGATGAACATCCAAACAATCAGCTTAATCATTAGTGATAGGCTACGGGCAGCTACCCTTTAATTTTGGCCGCATTAGGTGAATTAGTGACCTAGCCCTCAGCACTCATATATGACTCACGAACAACAAACCGCAATTGAAGGGATCTATGAAGTCTGTATTGGCATCCCAGAGCCAATTTCGGCAATTCAGTATTGGGAGCAATTTGGCTATCGTATTGGTGAAATCGGTGAATTAACCGCAGATGTAGCCAATCAATTATATGGGGTGAATTCATCTTTACGTTCAATCCGGCTCTACCACCAAAATGCAGATCATGGTTTGATTCGGCTGATGGTTTGGCAAAACCCCACCCATAAAGGTTTAGAAATTGCCTCAATGAAAATTAAGGGAAATCGTTGGGCGACAAGCTTAACGACGGATATTTTAAATATCTTAAATCATCTAGAGGATGCAAAAGCCGCAGGTTTACCTATTAGGCACTCTAACCCTTATTGGGAAGTCATCTACAACAAAGAGAGGAGAAGCCGTCCTTTTATTCAGCCAGCAGTTGGTGTGCGAGAAATGCTACTACTGCAACCCTTAGCTCGACAGGTTTTATTTCAACGGTTTGGTTATACACTACCGCATTACGGACAAGTTAACCATAATGCTGCTCTCAAGGCTAGTCAGTTTACCCATCTGGGGATCATTGTTCAAGATGATACCAAAGAAACCTTGAAATTTTATGAAGAAGTTTTAGGTTTGCTGCGTGTGCGTGATGATGTCGAAACTAGCTATGAATCTTCGCTAGCAGGTCGAGATATATTTGACCTTAACCCTGGTGAAAAGTTTATTGTGACTACCTTTGATGATCCCCGTTCTTCTAAGTCTGACCTAATGGCTGCACGCAGTGGCAGGCTTTACATCGTTCGATTCCCAGAAGATATTAATTTAGAATCGCGCTTTGAAGCAGCCCAACCAGGTAGCTTGGGGATGTCTTTATATACCTATCGGGTTAAGGGAATACAGGAGTATTGCGATCGCATCAAAGCAAGTACTGCACAAAAAGTTACAGAGATCATTAGTAATGAGTTTGGCGAGAGAAGTTTCTCTTTTGTTGCCCCAGATGGCTACTTTTGGACTTTGCTAGAAGGTAATTAATTGCGGAAAACACCGAAATGAGAAAGCAAAATGCCATTTTGAGTAAGTCAAATGGCATTTTACTTATTGAATTAGACTTAATCAAATGCGCTTTAGATCAGTGGTCATACTCTTAAATAAGTCACACATCGCGTTAAAAGTTTAAATTTCTTTATTTACAGCAATAGCCAGTTCCTTTTTACTATGTTTCAACTGTTTCCAAAGCACCCTAATTTGCTGGTAAGCTTCTTCTGAAGATAGCTTTCCGCCTGTTTCTAGACAAGTGATGTAACTAATTTTTTGGGCAAATTCTTGGAGGTTAGCATTAAACACTAAGTTCTCTGGCTGGAATTTCCCATAATATCGACTACGAGGGTAAATAAAGTTGTTTTTGTCTTGCGAGTTAGGCTGTGTCATGAGTTTGCTATCTGTAATTTTTTATGAAGAGTTCTAGGCTTGATTTTTATCTCTGTCTAAATACACAGCAAAAAATTCAAATTCCAGAATAAGTCAATATTTTAGTTAAAAATATATTTTATGGCTACTGTAAGAAGGCACAAATCCAGCCACCATCTCAATTATCGAGATTAGTTAC
Source organism: Nostoc sp. NMS7 (assembly GCF_017115085.1). Lineage (GTDB taxonomy): Bacteria > Cyanobacteriota > Cyanobacteriia > Cyanobacteriales > Nostocaceae > Nostoc. The sequence goes on from NZ_JABXKJ010000213.1 coordinate 109,131, forward strand.
TCTAAGGCACTTGTTAAAGCTAGGCAAACTTTCGCCTGTATTATATTTATGGGGATTATTAAGTTTGAATTTTTAATTCGTAGAGAAGCGACGTGACTAACTCAGCACCAAGTCGTTTAGGTGAACTCGCTAACCTGTTTTTTAAACTAGGTGTCATCGGCTTTGGAGGTCCGGTTGCTCATATCGCCATGATTGAAGATGAAGTGGTTAAGCGGCGTCAGTGGTTAACAAGGGAGCATTTTCTAGATTTGCTGGGCGCAACTAACCTAATTCCTGGGCCAAATTCCACAGAAATGGCTATCCATATAGGATACATCTATGCAGGATGGCTGGGGCTGATTGTGTCAGGCGTCTGCTTTATCTTACCTGCGGTTCTAATTACTGGCGGGTTTGCTTGGGTTTATGTTACTTACGGCACTCTACCCCAAATAGCTCCCTTACTTTATGGCATTAAACCGGCTGTTTTAGCAATCATCATCAATGCCCTGTGGGGCTTGGCAAAAAAGGCTGTGAAAACTCGCCAATTACTAGTGATTGCTTTGGCTGTGGCATTACTGACATTATTATTAAAATTAAATGAAATAATTGCCCTATTAATTGGGGGATTGCTGGGTATGCTTTGGTTACATTCTGGTGAGAAAAACGACAAACCAGGAGATAAAGCCAACTTTTTAATTGCTAGTCTCAGCACAGGTGCGACTTTCAAGGCAACGGTGGCTGTTGCTGCATCTGCATCTACAGCAACCAACGTTTCTTTATGGCAGTTGGGCTGGTTTTTTCTGAAAGTCGGTAGTGTCTTGTTTGGTGGTGGCTACCTTTTGGTGGCTTTTCTCCAAGGAGGATTGGTTGAAGAATACGGCTGGCTGACACAACAACAGTTATTAGATGCGATCGCAATTGGTCAATTTACGCCTGGCCCAGTACTTTCCACTGCGACATTTATTGGTTATATCATTGCCGGTATACCTGGCGCAATTATTGCCACAATCGGAATTTTTCTACCTTCTTTTGTTTTTGTTGCTGCCTTGAATCCCCTAATCCCACGTTTACGGGCTTCTTCTTGGACTAGAGCTTTTTTGGATGCTGTGAATGTTAGTGCTGTAGCACTAATGGTTGTTACGACTCTGCAACTGGGGGCAGCGACTTTAACATTACCACAAGCCCCATTTGGAGATTTTCTCGGCTTTGCGATCGCGAGCGTCTCAGCTATTTTAGCTATTCGTTTGGGTATTAATAGTGCATGGCTAGTCTTTGGTAGCGCTTTAATTGGATGGGGTGCTTCACTCTTGGGCTACACTCGATAAAATTGACCCTCACCCCCAGCCCCTCTCCCAAAATTGGGAGAGGGGAACAAATTCTCTAGTTCCCCGAATCCCAAGTTGGGATTCGGGGTTAGGGGATGAGGGCAAAACGTCTTCTCAAAGCAGATTTTTTCTGAAGTTGACACGTATGAGCTTTTTCTGTGCCCCTACGAGAAATCTATATGTATCAGGGTTTGTGTGAAATGGTATAAGCAGGAAAATTTAAAGTTTCTCTCCTAGAAGAAGAGAGGTTTTGCCAATGCCGTGAAAAGTCAGAAAGTAGAAGTGGTTTATTTAGGAAAATTTCTTTAAGGTTGGTTGTGGTTTTGATAGCTGAGAACAGCTGCTCTGAGATTACTTTGGTGTTCGGAAAGAAGCCGATCGCTCTCGTCTTTTTCTAAACCAGTCCAGTGCATCAATAGCGCTAGTTTAACCCACTTGCCACTACGTTCTAATAAAAAACCAGCAGCTTCCCGACTTAAACCAGTGAGGTCTTGCAAAATTCCCAAAGCGCGATCGCGTAATTTGTGATTTGTTACGGCCACATCCACCATGCGATTGCCATAAACTTTGCCTAGCTTGACCATCACCCCAGTAGAAAGCATATTTAAAGCTAACTTCGTAGCTGTACCAGCTTTCAGGCGAGTTGAGCCGGCGATTATTTCTGGCCCTGTCAATAGGCGAATGTCAATATCGGCATCAAAGCTAACTTGTTCAGCTGGAACACAGGCGATAAAAATAGTAGTGGCTCCCCGTTGACGCGCAGCATGAAGCGCACCGTGGACATAAGGTGTTGTCCCACCGGCGGTAATGCCAACGACTACATCTAATTGGGTAATGTGTCGCCCAGCGATCGCCGCCTCACCATCTTCAATACTGTCTTCTAAATCTTCAGAACTACGTACCAGCGCCCCCGCACCACCAGCAATAATCCCCTGTACCAACTCTGGAGGTGTACAAAAAGTAGGTGGACACTCAGCAGCATCTAACACCCCTAAGCGACCACTTGTGCCCGCACCGATATAAAATAGGTGTCCTCCGTGGCGCAAACGCTCTGCGGTACGCTCAATTGCTTGTGCCAACTCAATTTTTGCCGCCGCAACCGCCGCAACTGCCTTTTGGTCTTCGTTATTAAACAGCTCCACCAATTCCAGAGAACTGAGCTGGTCTAAGTTAAGACTGTTAGGATTTACCAACTCGGTTAAAAGATGTCCGCGTTCCTGCAAATTTGTCATTTGTCCCCTGTAATTTGTCCTTAGTCTTTTGTTCTATCCTACGGGTTCGCCTTTGGCGTTCTCGTAGAGTAGCCGCTTTTTCGGCTGTCTATGTCATTAGTCAAGCGACCAATGGCTATTAACAATTCAAAATTCAAAATGACGCTCTCTACGAGACGCTAAAAGCGAACGCGGACTCGCTAACGCTACGCTAACAAAATTCAAAATTAAAGACATTTCAGACGAAGAGAAGTGCCTTGCGGGGGTTCCCCCCGTTGTGGCAACTTCGGGGGATTTAAACCCCGACTGAAATGGGTTCTACATGTAGATTGCAGGTTCTTAAACCCTTTAATTTACGATAACCAATAACCAATAACCAATGACCAATGACCAATGACTAATGACTAATGACAAATTACAACAATCCTTCCAATTTGCGACGCATCTTATCTAGTTCCGAATCAGACAATTCTGGTTCTTCTAGTGGCTGTTGATTGACAGGGAAGGTGTCTTCAACAGTATCCTGCTTCTGGGCATCTGCTTGCCAGTCGGTTTCTTCCACGTTAAGTTCTGGGGGAGTCACAACTAAATTGGTGTTTTCTGGGATAATTTCCCATTCATATCCAGCACTTTCGCAAAATTCCTTGATTTCCTCAGCATCGATCGGTTCTGGTGTCGGTGAGGGGAAATCCTGAGCTTCCAACATCAGCGCAAAGCGCGTAGCATCGTCTTCTGACTCGAACATCAGAATTTTATTGCGTAGCTTGCCGCTTTCGGCATCGCCCTCCCGAATCGTGTGAATCCCCTCATTTTCCGTTCGAGCATTAAACATTAACACAAAAACACGCATAGGTGTAATCATCTGTCTTTTTTAAGGTCTATTAACATTAAAGTTCTAGATTGTGTCTCACCGAAAGTCACAAGAACAATTTTCACTCTATTTAGCTGAGATTTTCCTGAAAACGCCAATATTATTCAGCATATATGTTAGATCAAGCAAATTCGGTAACTCAACCAATGAGTCTTGGATTTAGTTGGCGTATCCTGGAAATGGCATAGTGATACCAATCTGCCAGTTAATGCTTGTGTGTGCCAGCGATATCCGGCAATTAATACAGTGAAAGCAAATGACTAACTCTTCCAATCAAGATCATCACTCCCTTTCCCCTATCCGCAAACGTCTATGGTTGCTGGTGTTGAGTCGGGGTAGCATTGCCTTGGGCGGACTTTTACTGTTAGCAATTGTCGTCGGTATTTGGCGGTTGTGGACTTTTGTGCAAACAGAGTTAACACCCTTGGCACAACAAAGTCTCACGACTACACTCAACCGTCCGGTAAAACTGGGAAGAGTCACACAATTTTCGTTGACGGGAGTGCAGTTTGGAGCATCAGCTATCCCAGCCACACCCACAGATCCAGATCAGGCGGCAATCGAATCTGTGGAGGTGGGTTTTGACCTGTTACAACTAATCTTTAACCGCCATCTAAAGCTAGATGTCACTTTAGTCAACTCAGATATTTACATTGAACAGGATAACCAAGGGCGCTGGGTTTCCACTAAGATAGCGTCGTCTGGTCAAGGTAGCGCAATTAAAACCGATTTGGACTACCTGCGGTTTCGCAATGGCAAGCTGGCGTTGATGCCGCAGAAGAGAGTAGGGGGATTAACATCCTCATCATCTCCTGTAACATTTTCTCAACTGAACGGTTCTGCGCAACTTTTAGCAAAAAACCAGTTCATCAGGTTTGATGTCGGGGGTCAAGCAGATAGTGGTGGCAGTATTTCCATTCAGGGAGAGACACGTTCTCGGATGTTAGCAGGGAAGTTTCAGGTGCGATCGCAAGACTTGCTGGCTGAGGATATTAGTCGCCTAATCAAGTTACCAGTGAACTTACAGGCGGGTCGAGCTAATGGTGACTTGTTAGTTCGGTTAATGCCAGGACACCCGACTTTATTGTTTGGCAATGCTGCTGTGCAAGGCGTAACAGTTCAAATACCAAAAGTGCCGCAACTGTTGAGCAATAGCCAAGGAAACCTCCACTTCCAAGGAACGGAGTTGCAGTTAAATAATGTTACTACCAACTACGGCAAAATTCCCTTAGTGGCGACGGGAATTATCGACACTAAAGCGGGTTTTAAGTTGGCGGGGCGTGTAAATTCGGTGAGTTTAGCTAATGCCCAAGAAACTCTCAAGGTAAAACTACCTGTGCCGATCGCTGGACAAGTACAAGCTTCTTTGCAGATTACTGGATCAACAAAAGAGCCAATTCTCTCAGGTACAGTTGCCACAATTAAAACTGCCCGAATTGACAAAGTTGATTTTAATAGCATCACTAGTAAATTTGAGCTTGTTACTAAATCTTCTTTAATTACTCTCAAAGATATTCAAGGTAAAGCCAAAGTTGGTGGTGAAATCACCGGCGCTGGCACAATTCAACTCGGTAAAAACCCGCGACTGGATTTAAATTTCGCTGCCCAGAATGTTCCAGGGGATGCGATCGCCAAAGTTTATCAAACAACACCCAATTTCCAAATCGCCAATGTCTCAGCTACAGCCCAACTAACTGGCGCTCCTACCAATGCCCAAACTCTGGTACAATTTCAAGCTCCTAACGGAACTTACCCCGGAACTGGCGAAGTTGCGATTGCTAGCGATCGCACCGTCTCTTTCCGTAATGTGGTTCTAAATGTAAGTGGTGGTACAGTACAGGCAACTGGTAGTTATGCCAATCAGCGTTGGCAAGCTGTGGCTGTTGCCTCTGGGGTAAAGTTGGAACCCTTTGTAAACAAAAGTCAACTGCAAAATCTCTCTTTGGCGGGGGTAGAATTCAATGGTCGTCTCATCCTCTCAGGTAGCACAGCACCATTTAAAATTGCCACAATTCGCACTGATGGTGCAGGAATTCAAATTGGTGGCGGCACAGTTGCAGTTTCTCATATACAACTGCAAGACCAAAGCTTCTCTGCTCAACTTGTAGCTAATAATGTGCGGCTGGCACAAATATTGAAACAGTCTCCCCCAGCTTTAAATAATCCATTGGCGGGTACGTTCCAAATCGCAGGCAACAGAGATAATTTCAGTCTGAAAACTCTCCGTGGCAGTGGTGAGGGTCGTCTTGCTATTGGCGGGGGGACTGTTACAGCCTCTAATATTCAAATTGCTGATGGTGTATATCAGGCGCAAGTCCAGGCTAAGAATGTTCCTGTGCAGCAGTTGGCAACAGTACCAAAGCAGTTCCAAGGAACCTTAAATGGTCAGTTCAATGTCGCGGGTGCTGTTGATCCTTTTAAACCGCAAGATGTTCAAGCCAATGGTCAGGCACTAATTAATGTTGCGGGTGGGACTATTAAAGCCTCTAATATCCAAGTGGCTAATCGTGTATATCAGGCGCAAGTTCAAGCAAATAATGTCCCCTTGCAGCAGTTGGTAGCAGTACCACCGCAGTTACGAGGAACGTTAACTGGTCAAGCAAACGTGGCGGGTTCTGTTGATTCTTTTAAACCGCAAACTATTCAAGCCAGTGGTCAGGGACGGTTAAATGTTGCAGGTGGAACGATCGCAGCCTCTAACATCCAATTGGACAATGGTCGCTATCAAGCTGTAGTTAATGCTGATGGTGTGGAATTAAATCGCTTAAATCAGCAATTGCGTGGTCAATTTGGCGGTCAGTTGCAATTAGCTGGCACCCTCGGATCATCCAAATTAGCTGATGTGCGTGCTGCTGGACAGGTGCGATTATCCCAAGGTATCCCTGGTCTTCAACAACCCCTGACGGCTGCGATCGCTTGGAGTGGTGAAAGGCTGACCATTGAACGAGCAACTGCTCCTGGTTTAAATGTTACTGGTAACATATTAGCCAATGCAAAAAAGGCAGGTATACCAGAAATTACTGCCCTAAATCTGAACGTCCAAGCCCAGAATTACAACTTAAAACAGTTACCGATTAATCTTCCTAATCAGGTTGCTGTGGCGGGGAAAGTGGATTTTAATGGTCAAATCACTGGTAAGTTACCGTTACCAAATGTAGTCGGGCAAATTAATTTACGAGACTTGGTTGTTCAAAATATTGCTTTTGAGCCTTTGTTAACTGGAAACATTGATTCAGTACAGGGACGTGGGTTGAATTTGAACTTGGCAGGAAAAAGCGATCGCTTGGCCTTTAATTTAGATGCTAATAATCGCCCTAAATCCTTCTTAGTACAATGGCAGCAAGCATTAGCCACAGGTAATGTTGAAAGGAATGATTGGACACTCAAAATTGCAAATTTCCCCTTACAAATACTGAATTTGACTCCGCCAGCAATTACTCGACTAGGTACTGGTAAGATAGCTGGGTTGTTAACTGGGGATTTGCTGTTTAATCAGCAGACATTGGCAGCAACAGGGAATTTAGCGATCGCAAATCCCCAAATTGGCCGAGTTAAAGGCGATCGTTTAGCAGCTCAATTCCGTTACGACAATGGTAAAGCCACACTCGCCACTAGTGAATTTGTCAAAGGTAACAGCCGCTACGCCCTTGTTGGTACTTTTGCTCAAACTTCTAAAGGGCCTCAACTACAAGGTAAAGTGAACGTCAACCAGGGTAAGATCGAAGATGTTCTAGCCGTAGCACAGGTATTTGATTTACAAAATTTGCCCGGTGGTTCAGCAGAAATCTACGGCACAGCAGAGGATTTAACCACCACCCCCCAAGGAGCGCCAAATCAGTCCTTATTTAACCAAATCCAACGGTTTTCTGAAATTGAAGTCCTGGTAGCAGAACAGGAACAACAGCGATTTAATTCCACGCCAATACCGGATTTGGCAGACTTAAAGGGGACTTTCAACGGGGAAGTGGCTATAAATACAGCTACAGCCAATGGATTGTCAGTGGAATTTAATTTGAATGGACAAAACTTTGCCTGGGGTAAAAAGGAAGAACGAAATCGTTTTTATACTGCCGAAAAAGTGATTGCCGAAGGCAACTTTGAAAACAGTGTTTTGAGTTTGCGACCTTTACGAATCGAGTCTAAAAACAGGCTGATTGCCTTCACGGGTAACATTGGCGGTGACGAACAATCTGGTCAGTTGCGGGTGAATAATTTTCCAGTGCAAGTACTGAATAATTTTGTCAAACTGCCAGTTGGAATCACAGGTAATCTGAACGCGACAACAGCTTTAGCAGGCAGCATTGCTAATCCCCAAGCTAAAGGGGAATTGCAAATTACAGAAGGAATACTAAATCAGAATAAAATAGAGTCAGCAACAGCAAGTTTCGGCTATGCCAACGGACGCTTAAACTTTGGTAGTATTGTAGCAGTTGCCGGGCCAAAACCTGTGAATATTACTGGCAGCATACCTTATAAATTGCCTTTTGCTTCCGTCGCACCAGACAGTGATCAAATAACTCTGGATATGAACTTGGAAAACGAGGGATTGTCACTGTTAAATGCATTTACTAATCAAGTGGTATTTGAGAAAGGTGAAGGAAAAGTAAACCTGAAGGTACGCGGAACACTCAAAAAACCCGAAGTAAATGGAATTGCTACTATTAATAATGCTACTTTTTCAGCCCAAGCTTTGCCAGGTAAAGTGAGACGTGTTACAGGTAGAGTGCTATTTAATTTTGACAGCATCTTAGTAGAAAATCTTCAGGGTAGATTTAGCCGTGGTCAAGTAGAAGCTGCTGGAGAAATTCCCATTTTCAACAATCAGAATGTGATTATCAACAATCCCCTGACTGTTAAGCTCGATCAGCTGGCATTGAATCTCAAGGGACTTTACCAGGGAGGCGCTAGCGGCAATTTGCAGATTACTGGTTCTGCCCTTAACCCGATAATTGGCGGTAAAGTAAGTTTATTTGATGGTCAAGTATTGCTAGCAGAATCTACCAGTACTCCTTCATCTGCAAATAGTAGTCTTGGCGTATCACCCGCAAAAGCCAATAAGCAGAACAAACCCGAAATTGGGAATGGGATGGGAAATGCGTTGGCGGGAGCCTTGCCGTTAGGCATCGCTAAATTTAATAATCTAGATTTGGAACTAGGCAAAAACGTCCAAATTACCCGTCCACCTATTCTTAGTTTCCTTGCAACTGGTAATCTCATCGTTAACGGCTCAATCAATCAGCCAATACCCGATGGCACTATCCGCTTAGAAAAAGGTGGGGTAAATTTATTTACTACCCAATTTAACCTTGCTTCTGGCTATACACACACCGCAACTTTTAGTCCCTCTCAACCCCGCGACCCCGACTTAGATATTCAGCTATTTGCCAAAGTACTGGACGTAACTCAAAATAATGATTTCAGCCGGGTAAATTCCACAGGTTTATCAGCCTTAGAGAGTGTTCGAGTCGAAGCCACTATCAAAGGTCTCGCTAGCAAACTAAATGAAAATCTAGAACTAACAAGCAGTCCGTCACGTAGTCAAACTGAAATTGTTGCTCTTTTAGGAGGTGGGTTTGTAGACACCCAAGGACGTGGTGACAGTACATTGGGTCTGATTAACATCGCCGGTTCGGCGGTGTTAAACAATTTTCAGTCAGCTTTTAACCAGATTGGCAGTACTTTTGGCTTAAGTGAACTGCGGATATTTCCTACCGTTATTTCTGATAATCCCGAAGCGGGAAGAAGCAGTTCCAGTTTGGAATTAGCAGCAGAGGCTGGGGTTGATATTTCTTCCAAAATATCCTTTTCCAGCATCAAAATTTTGACAACAAATGACCCTTTCCAATGGGGTGTTAATTACCGGATAAACAACGAATTTCGGGTGCGTGCTTCCACTAATTTAAGCGATGATAGTCGTGCAGTAGTAGAGTATCAAACGCGGTTTTAAATAAATCTCTTCAATTATGAATTACTTTCTGTTGCCTGTTGTCCTTGCTTCTCAATAGCTTGTCGTACCTGTTCAACATCCAATTCTAATGCTTCGGCGATTTGCTCTATACTTAAACCAAACTTAAGCAGAGGGGGTATAGTATCGAGCTTTGTTTCTTCCTTTACTTCCTGGTAAAATTTAGTTTGTATCCAATCAGTTAATCCAAACATCGCTTGCAACTCCTGCTGACTTTTGTCTACAAATTTATATACACTTTGACCTCTCTCCAAACCTCTCTCCTAAAAGGAGAGAGGCTTTGAATCTTACTCCCCTTCCCTTCTAGGGAAGGGGCTGGGGGTTAGGTCTGTATTGCACTCAATAAATAAATTCTCCGAATTTGCTCTTGGGCTAATGATGTTTCATAAATGAATGGCACACCTGGGTCAAGACTGCATTGAGCAAAAAGTAATACTGCTTGCCAGCGACGTTGAGGTTTATATTGATTTATATACAGGAAAGTTTCTGTGATTATTCGCCAGTAAATATCATCATCGCGCTGAAACTGTACCTCAACAAAATACATTGGGTCTTCGGGGAAGTCAGGTTTGGGTAAGAATAAACCAAAAAATTGTAGGTTGGGGAACCACTGCGTTGCGCGGGTTAAGAGCGTTGTAGCAAGTGGCGTTGGAGGCTTTGCGTAACCCAACATCCTGATAATCAGTTGGGTTGCGCTCCGCTCCACCCAACCTACGTCTGGATGTTTGAATATTTTCAGATTCTCGTGGCTGATTTTTCTAAATTTAATATATTTAGATTAAGTCAATCTCAGATTGTGATATTATCGCCCCCGTACTGATTAATAACTAATCGTAAAATTGATAACCCTAAAATTATCAAAAATAGCACTAGCCCAATTGTGCAAGCATAGCTAATTTCCAAATTATTGAAGGCTTGCTCATATAGATAATAAACAATCGTTTTCGAGCTACTGAGTGGCCCCCCTTGGGTCATAATGTAGACTTCTTCAAACACTTTGGTTGCAGAAATAGCGGAAATCACCGCCACTAGTGCTAAATATGGCTTCATCAAAGGTATCGTAATATCCCAATGTTTGCTGATACCATCAGAGCCATCAATGGCTGCGGCTTCGTACACATCAGCCGGAATTGATTGCAACCCCGCTAAATAAATCACCATGTAGTAGCCTAGTCCCTTCCAGACGGTAACAGCCATGACGCTGGCAAGTGAAATTGGTACAATGCCAAAAATTTTGTCTGGGCTAGTTAGCCAAGGAATACCTTCTGGAAAAATACCTAAAGCTTTCAGTAACTGATTGAGTAATCCGTTTTCTGCATACAGCCATTTCCAAGCTATTCCCGCAACAACCATTGAAATTACTACTGGGGTGTAGTAAGCTGCTCTAAACCAATTCATCCCCCGGAGTTTCTGATTTACCAAAATTGCCAGCACTAAGGGAGCAATTACTAAAATTGGTACTACACCCACAAGATATAGAAAAGTGTTTTCCAAGGTTTTCCAAAAAACTGCATCTTTCCAAAGCTTGAGGAAGTTGGCAAAACCTATCCATTGTGGCGGCTGGGCAATATCTTCATAGCTGGTAAAGCTGAGGTAAAACGCTTGCAGTGCTGGCCAAAAGACAGTTAACCCCAAAAGAACTAAGGCGGGTAGCAAAAATAAATAAGGGGTTAGTCGTTGTTTGATGAATATCCAATTTTTAGGCGTAAATTGATTCATATAAGGTTTAATAGTTGTTTTTGCTTTATCAGAAGAAGAATTTGGGGATGTGAGTAGATTTAAGCTTCAATATTTTAAGGGCATATATTTGCGTAACGATAATTAATAACTCGGAGATCAACTGTAATGGAAACTCAGCACAATTCGCCAATTGAACATCAAAATGTCCCTATAAACCACCGTGGACTACATGACTTTTTGTACAGTTCTGACGAAGAACACGCCGCCATTGAGGTGAGTATAACTCCTGAACTGGCAAACGATGGTACAGAAATCATTGACCTTCAGGTTTGGAGTGCAGCTGCTCAGAACGCTAAAATTGCAGGTGTTTACGCCGTATTAGACGCAGAACGCCACACGCAGTACATTGGCTATTCTCGGAATGTGTTGCTTTCCCTAAACGGCCATCTTCGCCAAAATGGTGAGCAAAAGTCTGCTTTTGTACGTGTGCAAGCGTTCAAGTTCCCCAAGCGTCAAGAAATGGAAGATTTGCGAGATGCATGGATAGCAGAACTCGAAAACACACCACCTGGTAATGCTACTGATGGCGAAATGTGGGCTAGTACAGTCGGGGAGGCTGCGAAGGCGGTAATGTCAGAGGTTGAACGTCAAGCCTACGAAGAGAAAAAGCTCAAACTGCGGAAAGCAATGGCTGACACAACCCTTTCTAAAGAGTCAGAAACAATAGATGCGAGTGAAGCCGAACGTCAGCGTCAACTTGAAGCGGCTGTGAAAAACGATGACTGGAGTGTAATTATTGACGCACAGACACAGGAAACTAAGTCTTAGGTATCAATTAAATTAGTTGTATATTTTGACAAATTAGTGTTTATGCGATGATGGCGCACATCTGTGCGCCCCCTATGGGGTCATCGTGGTAAAACGAGTTTTTTGTACGCTAAGAGAGTTAGATAACTTCACAAAGCCCTGCCCCGAATCAGTTACAGCTTGTTCGATTTTGATGTAATCCAAGTTGACTGGGGTCAAGGGGAAGGACTCAGCCATACAATGGTTGTGTCAACAAAATATAATGATGGCACAATACTCGGTCTTCCCACACTAACCCACACCTTAAGCAATACCTCTCAGAACTTGTTCAAAGATTTCCCAATGGTCATTTCTACGCTTGGCATATAAATGATAGTTTCTAAACTTAGCTAGATCATTAGTGACCTAAATATGAGTACCATTCGGAAATCTACCATAGTGGTAGGTACAGTAGGCTTCATCGTATTTTCTGTACTTTTGCTTGTATTTCTACCGTGGAGCTTTAACTTCTTTGGCTACGCACTACCAGGAAAAGGAGGATTACCTTGCCCAGTTTCATACGGTCATCGGGTTTATATTGCTTCAAATAAGTGCATTGGAGTTTTTTCCTACGGGATACAACTCCCCTGTAGAACAGAGTTAGATTTGATAGATAAAAAGTCGTGGCCGCTTACGCAAGTTGGACAAATACCTACCTTGTTGGGTGAACCCTATCCACTGTTCTTAGATGCTCCTTCTATCAAACAAATCAAGCAATGGACACCAACAGGTGTATTTGTTCGTACTGGCAGTAACTGCTACATTGGCTATAACCTTTCAGGCGGGCCATAAGATTAACATATCGCCCGTGTGGAGATGCTATACCTCCAAGCTTGATTAAATAGCAGTTTTTCAAACATTTGCAGACATAAACCAACCCTATTATAGACATGCCAGCATGAAGATTGAGGATTAAGATTATTTACAGTTCAAAAGTTAAAATACCTCTGGCTGATTATTGGGAGGTTTTTTGATTATGAAAAATTTAGGATACGATACTATGATTTGATTTTAAACAGCAGAAATGGCACAAACTTGTAATCCGACGGGCGTGTGAATAATCACTGATTCTACACCGAAGACTTGAGCGATCGCATTTGGTGTCAGAACTTGCTCCGGTGTCCCAACTTCCCAAATATAACCCTGTTTTAATAATGCAATGCGGGAACTATAACGGGCTGCTAAATTCAGTTCGTGTAAAACTGTGACAATAGTTAATTCCTGTTGCTGATTCAGTTCTTTAAGCAGTTCCAATAGTTGTAATTGATAGTTGATATCTAAAAAAGTTGTCGGTTCATCTAATAGTAAAACTTTTGGTTCTTGCGCTAGTGCTAAAGCTAAAAAAGCCCGTTGTCTTTCACCGCCTGAGAGTTCTTCGACTAAGCGATCGCTCAATTTTTCTAGTTGCGTCTTTTTAATTGCAGCTTCCACTTTCACCAAATCTTGAGCGTTTAATTCCCATTGCCACCAAGGTTGATGCGGCGTGCGTCCTAAACTTACTAATTGTCGCACTGTTAAGCCAAGGGGAACCGTTTGTTGTTGCGGTAATAATGCCAGTTTCTGTGCAACTAGATTTGGGGGTTGAGAGTGAATTGCTTTGCCATCAAGTAGCACTGTTCCTTGCTGTGGGGTGAGAATACGACTCAGCAATTTCAGTAAAGTAGATTTACCTGAACCATTAGCACCAACTAAACTCAACCATTCTCCTGTTTGCAGAGTCAGGTTAATGTCTTGAACAATTGGTACTGAGGTGTAACCGCCTGTGAGGTTTTGCAATTCGAGTGGCATTTGCTGAAATTAAAAAATCAAAAAAGAGAAATTTAATTTTACAGGAGTTGAGTGGATTATTTAGCAATCCTGATGCATTTACCGGAATTGCGATCGCTACTGCGTAAATTACTCAAATGAGAAAGCAATATGCCCTTTTGCTTGCTAAATCTACCGAAATCAGAAAGCAATCAAGCATTTTGAGAAAGCAATATGCCTTTTTGCTTGCTAAATCTACCGAAATCAGAAAGCAATCAAGCATTTTGAGAAAGCAATATGCCTTTTTGCTTGCTAAATCTACCGAAATCAGAAAGCAATCAAGCATTTTGAGAAAGCAATATGCCCTTTTGCTTACTGAAAACATCACAATGACAAAGCAATTAGAATTAAAATTCTCACCATTAAGGCTGTCTTATCCTACTTATTGCCGCACAATAAGCCAAACCGAATTAATCCACGCTGATAACCGCGACGCATTAATCCCAGTGATAATGCCCCTTGGATGGTAGTCCAACCAGCATTTAGTAAGCCCCAAAGCGCTTGGGGAGTGAATGCGGAATCAATCACCACATTCCAAAAGGGGGCGACGGCGGTTGACCAATCAGCAGTGCGGATATTATGTAATGGTAGTTGATGTGCGATCGCTTCATACTCTGGCAAAGAAATCACATAAGGCAAACAATACACCCGATAAATATCCTGCAAATGTTTTTGTTCATCCGCCGTTAATAGTGACTCATCAGTTGGTCGATGACACCATGTCACCATAATTAACTTACCCCCAGGCTTCAATACTCGGTAGCACTCCTGGAGAAACTTCTTTTTATCTGGCATATGTTCACCGCTTTCTAGCGACCAAACCAAGTCAAAAGAATTATCAGCAAAAGGCATCTCTTGAGCATTGGCAACCTGAAACTCTGTTCTCAGGCTCAAATTAGCCTCCAATGCGCGTTCCGTTGCTCTGGCGGCTTGTACAGGACTCAATGTAATTCCTGTAGCCTGAGCATTAAACTTTTCTGCGAGGTATAAAGAACTGCCGCCAATGCCACAACCTACATCTAGGATATTTTCTGCTGCTTCTACTTCTGCCCAATTTAGCAGTTCTTCAATTAAATCAATTTGAGCTTGACGGCGGTCTTTTTTCTGGGTACCGTCCGCGCCATAGTAGCCGTGGTGCATGTGTTCGCCCCAAATCTGTTCCCACAGACCAGAGGAAGCATCGTAAAATTGCTGAATTTGCTCGGAAAGTGTTGCACTCATGAAAAAACCAGTGTTAAGACAAAGCCGAATTCAAAAAAACATCCAGATATAGGCTACCATGTGTGTTTTTTAATTAAATTTTGAATTGTTAATTAACTCCCCTCTCCGAACTCACGGAGAGGGGTTGGGGGTGAGGTTTTGATTATTTTATTGTCTAACAGACGCGATTAATCGCGTCTCTCCAAACTCCCCACTCCCACAGCTTCTGGCAAAATTAACATTGCATCACCGAATGAATAAAAACGATAGCCAAAAGCGATCGCTTCGTTGTATATATTCAATAACCGTTGTCTGCCAATTAGCGCACTTACCAACATCAGCAAACTGGAACGCGGTAAGTGAAAATTGGTAATTAAACCATCCACCACCCGCCATTGGTAGCCTGGATAAATAAACAAATCTGTTTTACCGCAAAATGGTTGTAAATTACCAGATTCAGCCGCCCCTTCTAAAGCCCGTACTGCCGTTGTTCCCACAGCAATAATCCGACCGCCAGCTGCTTTAGTAGCGCGGATTTGCTCTACTGTGGCTCTTGGGACTTCAATCCATTCTTCATGCATCTGATGGGTAGTTACGTCCTCCACTTCCACAGGGCGAAATGTGCCAACACCAACATGTAGCGTGATAAAAGCTTGATTGATATTGCGATCGCGCAACTTTTGTAATAATTCTGGGGTAAAGTGTAATCCTGCCGTCGGAGCTGCGATCGCTCCTGGCTCTTTAGCATAAACTGTCTGATACTGATCATCAGCAGCTTTTGAGGCAGTGATGTACGGTGGTAGCGGTACTTCACCAAATACCTCTAACAGTTGCACCAAAGACTTTCCCTCTGGCACATCAAATTGCAACAAACGCCCCCCAGTGGCTGCGTCTGTTTCTAGAACCCTAGCCGTAAGGACGTGAGGGGATGAGGAGGATGAGGTAAAATTTTCTCCTCCATCTCCCTTGTCTCCCCCATCTCCCCCATCTCCCCCATCTCCCCTTGGTTCAAAAATAATCCTTGCTCCCTGCTTGAAGCTTTTTCCTGGCTTAACTAAAGCTAACCAACAGTTATACTGGCGTTCTTCCAACAGCAACACCTGGATTTTAGCACCAGTAGATTTATGTCCATAAAGCCGCGCTGGAATAACTTTTGTATTGTTCATAACCAACAAATCACCAGAGCGCAGCAGTGCAGGCAAATCATGGAAAATGTGGTGCAGGGTTGCTGTTTCGGTGCCTGTATTAGGATTAACCACCAGTAACCGCGAACTATCTCTAGGAACTGCTGGGTTTTGGGCAATCAGTTCTGGAGATAGTTTGTAGTCATAGCCAGCTACCGAACAATCTAATTCAAAATTTTTTCCTTGTGTGCCAGAGGTATCTTTCAAATTGGCTTCTACTAGTTTTTGCTTTATTTAGTATTTATACTCTCTTAAAAAAGCTGGTTTGAGTTTTATCCTTCTAAAAGAACTTTAAAGCATCTTCGCTCAGTTTTCTCGCTTGGCGATAAGATTGGTACTATTAAGTAACACGGAAAATTAACATAAAGATTGGGTAAAACTCCCCATCTAAAAACGGGGGCTTTTACCCTAGCGTGAACAGGCATTGATTGACGAATATAGATATGTAGGATTGGCTTTGATCCCAAGCACCAACAAACATGGAATACTTGTACTATCTGGCAAATGCCAGTCTAACCCTGAGGGTCGTTCAACACCTGCACGCTAGACCCCAGACACCAGTTTCTTTCGTCACCGTAATTCATCAAATTGATGGCTGGGTGGTTAGGATCAAACTCAAAGGTCAAGTCTCGCATCAAGACGATGGCGACTTTCGCGCTTTTTTAAATGAATTAGGAATTAGCTACGAGCCGCCAATGAGGGTGCAAATGGCACTTTGGAGTTTGGAAGCGGGACAGTGCCCTGTGGACGTGATGCGTCGCTATCAGGTTGCGATCGTCTCTCATGGTAGTCCAGAGAGAGAAGAAATCGAGGCGTTCCGGCAACAATTTGTCCGAGGCTTAGGCTATTGCCCAGAAACTTTGGCGTGATACTATTTGGTTGTCAGGTCACTACAAGATTATTGGTCATTGGTAATCAAGATATTTTATCGATTACCGATTAACCATTATCAATTGAAGAGTCGAAAGCTGCAAGAATGTATTCTTGCAGCTTAAACTTGTATCCGGCTGCTGATGAAGTAGCTAGAGCGGAATCGGTTGCTGTAACCCCAGTCAGATTTTTTGATATCCTTTGACAGTAAACAATAGCAACATCAAATCGGCAAAAATAATCTGCCTTCTCAGGGTACTGGGCTAAAAACATTCCAGCTGTGCGCGAGATTTTTGCTTGCTTTTGTGGGGTGATTGCGCTTCTTCCCCCTGCATCCCAACTACCTGAACTGCGGGTTTTGACTTCCACAAATGCCAATAATGAGTGCTGAGTCCTAAGTGAGAAGTTCTCCCCTTTTTCCCCTGTTTCCCCAGTTACTCCATCATATTCAGCAATAATATCGATTTCTGCCCAGCTACTAGAAAAGCGACGATGGAGAATTATCCAACCTGTAGATTGCAACCATTGGGCTACTAGGTCTTCTCCTGATGCGCCAATATCTGGATAATGAGATGGAGGAAGGTTAGCCATTGATTCAAAATATCATGAATTCTATGAATTCTAGGTTAAGCGATGCCTGCGGCGGGCTACGCCTACGCACAGCAGATTCTACACTCGACTCATCCCGTACTGAGTTGGGGTTGAAGCGTAAAACAGACTATCACATTTGGGCAAGTATACTCAGCTTATTCCTGTGGGGAATAATTGGCATCACCGCAACAGTCGGTTTTGCTCCCACAGCTTTGGCACTCGAATATAATAAAGAAATTTTGGTCGAGGCTGATTTCTCAGGACGTGATTTAACAGACTCCAGCTTTACCAAAGCGAATCTTCGCCAGAGCAACTTCAGCCATGCTAATTTGCAGGGTGTCAGTTTCTTTGCAGCAAATTTGGAGTCTGCGAATTTGGAGAGTTCTGACTTGAGAAATGCCACTTTAGATTCAGCCCGTTTAGTCAGAGCAAATTTGACAAATGCACTGTTGGAGGGTGCCTTTGCTGCTAACGCCAGATTTGATGGTGCAATCATTGACGGGGCAGATTTTACTGATACGCTGCTGCGTTCCGATGAGCAAAAAAAATTGTGCAAACTTGCCAAAGGAACTAATCCCATTACCGGACGAGATACGCGTGACACGTTGTTTTGTCCTTAGTATTTTATACCTAGGCATTGGGGATTGGGCATTGGGCACTTGTACTGACTTGTACTGAGCGGCGTCGAAGTAGCGAAGTCGAAGTATTGGTTATTTCCTCTCTGCTCCTCTGCTCCCCATTTCCTGCTGATAAAATAGTCATATATCTTTGTGCATCTTGGGCGATGGCTGCGCCAACACCTCCGGTGAACGCACTGCCATTATTCCAGAAAATAGCGATCGCTCTCACTATGCCGCCTCTTTTAAAAGACATGGACTTTCAAAATATCAGACTTTATATATTTCTACCCGCAATCAAAGCAGTTCTGGCAGGGTAAAAGCGCTGAAATCAAGACAGAGCAAGGTGTTATACTAGTTCGTAACACGTTATGGGAAGCGTAAAGCACTAAATAAATAGCTGCAATACTTTTCAAAGTATGAGTGAAACACTTGCTGATATTGCCATACCGCCTCAGTTTCCCGATCACACTCAACTACCAGAGTCTGATGGTACGTTTGTAAAAAATTTTCAAGAGCATCCTCAAACCATCATTCTCACAGACTCAATTGCTCAAGTTTTGCAACGCTTACATCCAGATAGGCAGTACTGCATTGGTCAAGATTGTGGCATCTATTGGCGAGAGACTGAACCACCAGAAAAAGGAGCAGCAGCACCGGACTGGTTTTATGTCCCTGGTGTACCACCAAGGCTAGATGGCAAAAACCGTTGCTCCTATGTTTTGTGGCGGGAATACATACCGCCATTGATTGCTATAGAACTAGCTAGTGGTAATGGCGATGAAGAACGAGAGGGCTATGGCAAGGAAGCTACTTGAATAATCCTGAGCAACTTTGGTTGCGCTGGTGGGATTTAGAGGGAAATCTGTTACTGATTGGTAAAGAAGAAGCCGAGTTGCAAAGGCAAAGAGCTGAACAAGCAGAACAAAAAGCTGCACAATTAGCAGAACGGCTCAGGGCAATGGGTATCGATCCAGATGTAAAGTAATATTTACTAGTGTTATGGTAAGCCGAAAAACTTAATAATCACGGGCAAAAGCTTACCACAGACATCAACCAGCTTTTCATTAGTAGGCAAATCAGCACTTCATCAGCGGCGATCGCATCTGTGTTCAAATGGGAACCATAAGAAAACCTGAAGTCCAACTACAGTCCCGTGTATCAGTGTGCTGTCCTGAGCAATGTACCACCAACTGCATAAACGGCATCAAAACCAATTCTTTCTCCCCAAAGTGCTGCATCGGTTTGCTTGGATCGTAATCGAAGACTCGTTTCGACTAAATTATCACCAATTTCGTAATCTCCTGTTTCAACATTAATCGAGATAATTTTGCCAATGTTCTCTTGTGTCTCAACTTTGGCACGGATACTTTTTTGATAGAGTTTCTTTCCACGTCGGGCAACTTCTTGGCTACTGAGCGTAGGGTGGGACATAAATAAATCCCCTGTTTAAGCTGCTAGATTCTTCACTTCATTGTAGAGCAGAAGCTACAGAGGTTAGAGAGCAATGCTTGATTCTGTAGAAAATGGGAGAGCGATCATCTTTTTGGAAGGTTGTGTGGGTTTTACAAAGACGTGGCAGTTCTGATATCTTAGATGCTAGATCAAATTTATGTTATATAATATACTATAAATTTCCGAAAATTATAAGCAATCATTATGCAAGAGTCAGAACTGGAATACTCAAATTTATCTGACTTATTATCACCCTACAGGAAAAAAGAAAGGAGTGTCGGTAGATCATTTCTAAATTGGTTTTTAAAAAATATTTTTGGCATGGATGATACATCTGCTGACGATGCAATTTGTGATGGAAACCTGGATAAAGGTATAGATGCAATATACGTTGATGAATTAAATGAAGAAATTATAGTTTTTCAATCCAGAAATGTTGAATCCTAATACAAAACTTTACATATTTAATTACACTAACTCTAAAAAGCCTAAAATAGTCAACATGACATCATCTCCTCAAACCAATGAA